>JAZRVO010000001.1:0-42571 GCA_045599185.1 Treponemataceae bacterium
GATTGTTGTTTTACAAAAGATAATGAATGGTTCCGCTATAGAACAGCCGCTATTATTGTGGAAGAAGGCAGTGTTCTTTTTGTTCAAAGTTCTGGTTGTGACTATTTGTATACGGTTGGTGGTGGCGTTCATGTAAACGAAACTGCGGAAGAGTGCATAAAAAGGGAAGTTTTGGAAGAAACTGGAGTTCCTTATGAGGTAGACCATCTGGCCGTAGTTTGTGAAAACTTTTTTACAGGACAGAATGGCGCCTTTGAAAATCTTCATTGTCATTGTCTGGAATTTTATTTTGTAATGAAAAGTCGTGGTTCCAAAAAGTTGGGAGATGTAACTTCCATAAATGCGGACGGCGACAAAGAGATTATGACCTGGGTGCCAATAGAAGAGTTTAAGAATACAAATATTAAGCCTTCTTTTTTATGCGACAGAATTCAGGAAATTATAGAAAGTAAAAATATTTTGCATATAGTTTCTGATAAAGATAAAAATTAATGACATGCAATATAAACATCCATGGTTTCGCTGTCGGTTTCGAAGCAGGGAATGACGTCCTTTTCGTCGTGGTCCCAGCCGTTTACTTTCATGTAATCCATTAAGGTGCGGTAGGCGCCGGGAATTGTTACGAATGGATTTTCAAAAGGGCGTTCAATGTGGATTGCGGCGTAGTTGTGGTCGCCCTGTTGATGGATTTCCAGTTTCTTGTTGGCAGGTTCAACGGTTTCTGATAAAACTAGAGCGGCCGTGTAACCGTGCATGTGGTAAATATTAATTTGTTCGGGAGAAAGGAACGGGAAATCCCAGCCAATCACCTTTGGATTTTCGATGCCCATTTCTATTGCATAATTGCGAACTCTGTCCAAGGCATCATCTTCGGGATTTGTACTTAAAACTGTGTGGGCGATGTAGCGGAAACCCTTTACCATTTCTATGCGAAGGTTGGAATATTTTTCATCCGGTACAGACATTTCATCTCTGAAAAGATTATCCAGCGTGCAGTTAAAGATTTTGCAAAGTTCAAGAGCTTTATCCATTTCTGGCATTGCTTCATCAGTTTCCCATTTTGAAACAGTCTGACGGCTCACATCAAGTTTTTCTGACAACCCTTCCTGTGTAAGATTTCTGTGCAATCTGCGTAAATATTGAAGATTTTTTCCAAAACTCATAAGGTTTAACTCCTGTTAATGTGTTTTCTTTGCAACGCGTTGTAAAATGAATATAGCATACAAGCCGAGTAGAGACTAACAATCTGCAATTGCTTTTTAGCCAAAGTATGCAACTTGAAGTTGCGGGGGGTGTGAGTTTTTTGATAAATTGATTTGAAATTCATTGGAAACTAAAGATTGAAGTGTTAAATTATAAAAGTATGTTCGGACACGAGGCTTTGGAGAACTGGGGTGTGAGTGGCAACTGGCTTACCGGTTTTTTCTCCTCGGTTTCTATGGGCTTTATATTGCCGCAGGATTCTCAGATATGATTGATGGAACAATTGCACGGAAAACTAAAACAGAAAGTGCATTTTAGAGCGTTTTTAAGGTTTTAACGAGAATTCAACTTATGATTGAATTGTATTTTCAAATGCCCATCTACGGTTATTGTTATCTGCTGGAAAGGTAAACTATTAGGTTCAATTTTGAATTTTCTGTAAAATGCCAAAAGGCTGTTTTGGAACCATCTTATATAAACTTGGCATTTGGCCTGTTATAAAGCTATAAAATTATATGCTGGACAGTATTAAAGTTAGTATTTTTATAAATTAACGAGGAGGATAATAAAATGGATAAAACTAAATATAGCCTGTCAAATAAATCAATCTTTACTAATGTAGATTGCATCTCCATGTATGTTGACAACCTGGATAAAGGAATTGATTTCTATGTAAATAAATTAGGACTTAAACTTTTATGGAGGATAGAAAATTCATGCGGTCTTGGAATGAGTAATGATATTACAGAGGTAGTTCTTTGCACTGATAAGAATCCGATGGTGGATTTTAAAGTAGAATCGGTTGAAGAATCTGTTAGCCATTTTGTTGAAGCAGGTGGCAAAATTGAATATGGTCCATTTGAAATTAACATCGGAAAATGTGCAGTGCTAATCGACCCGTGGGGAAATAAGTTTTGCATATTGGATATGACAAAAGGGACATACGATACTGATGAAAATGGAAATGTGACAGGCGTATCAAAGAAAGATAATTAATAGGTTCAATGTTGAGTTTTATATAAACCCTGCATTCGGCCTGATAGAAAATATTTAAGTTTTTCTTGTTTAAAACGTAAAAGCGGCAGGTAAAAATATTTCAGCTGTTTTATGCTTGCCGCATTCAAGTTGCAAAACTGCCCTTAAAATTCTTCTTCAAAACTCCTAAAAAAACTTGACAATTTGCAGGAATATTTTAATATGAATTAGATACTAGTATGCAAGTATACTACTTTTAAACCCTTTCAGGAAAACATAATGCAAAAACAGGACTTGCGTGCGCCCAAAGACGCACTGGAAAAACGTTCGGGTTTTTACCTTTATAAAAACTTACAGATTCAGGCAACCCAGTTTTTAGACGGTGGCCGCCGCCAGGAAATTTATCTGGACAGCGGACGAATTGCCAACGCTGCCAAATTAAACGGCAACATTACCGATGAAAACATTCTTAAAATGCTTATAAAAACCGAAGATTTCAAAAAACTGGTTTTCAGCATCGGCGTAAGCATAACTTCAGCCAATTCCGGCGATGTATTCAATTTTAAAATGGTGCATTACGGCAAAACAGACCCGTACAACAGCGGAACAAAAATTCAAACCGACATAAGCGCAAACGGCGTAGAACAGATTATCCTGCTTAATCAGGTTGAATGGTCTGCCGACGACGACAAAATCGGGCAGTTCGCAATAACTTTCCCATCCGGACAGGATTTTGCCACGCTTTCAGTGCGGCTTTACCTTCAGGATGGTTTTTCAGCCCCGGCAGAAGAACCTGACGAAGTGCTGGATACGAACAGCCCGGCTTATGCCCAAATGATAGCAAAATCTCTGCTGAACGTGGGAAACACGGCACGCTTTAAAAAAGCCGTGGAAAAAGCCCGCGCCGGAGAAGACGTGACGATTGCCTACATTGGCGGTTCTATTACCCAGGGTGCAGGTGCCGTGCCAATCAATACCGAATGCTACGCATACCAGTCGTTTTTGGGTTTTACCCGGCTGTTTGCAAAAGATGAAAGCAAAATGCATTTTGTAAAAGCCGGTGCTGGCGGCACGTGTTCGGAACTGGGCTGCGTGCGCTACGAAAATGACGTTACCCGGAACGGTGCAGTTTTGCCCGATTTGGTAATAGTTGAATATGCCGTAAACGACGAAGGCGACGAAACAAAAGGCGAATGCTACGAAGGACTTGTGCGCCATATATGGAACAGCCCGAACAAACCGGCTGTAATTCTGCTTTTTGCAGTTTTTGCGGACAATTACACGCTGCAGGATCGTTTCATTCCTTTCGGCAATGCGTGCAGCCTGCCAATGGTAAGCCTTAAAAATGCAGTCTGCAACCAGTTTGAGAAAAACGCCGCAACAGGCCGGGTAATCAGCCGCCAGCTGTATTATTACGACATTTTTCACCCGTCCAACGCCGGGCATCGCGTTATGGCAGACTGCCTGATAAATTACTTTACAAACGCTGCGGCCGCGGCAAAAACTGAAGATTTGCCCCAGCTGCCAGTTTATAAAACCGATGAATTTGAAAAAGTGCAGATGTTTGACCGCAGCAATGCAGAAAAATTTGTACAGAACCTTCAAACTGGCGATTTTTCCCACACCGATACGGACTTGCAGTGCGTAGAACGCAACCTTGACCGCAAAAGGTCGCCAATGTTTGCCAATAACTGGCAGTTTAATTCCTGCTGTGCCGGTGCAAAGCCTTTCAGCTTTCAAATAAACTGTGCGCTTTTGCTGCTTGTAATGAAAGATTCTGCAAGTGCAAGCGCGGCAAAAGTGAATGTTTTTGTAGACGACGAACTGGTGCGCACCCTTGACCCGCGGGAAATCGGCTGGACGCACTGCAACGCGTTAATAATTATTCGCCAAAAACAGGCAGCTTTGCACAATGTAAAAATTGTGCCGGTTGGCGAAGGCGAAAAAAACGAGTTTACGATTTTGGGCTTTGGAAAGGTGTAAAAAAAATGGAAAACTTTTTTCTTGCAGATGCAAATGGCGCTGCTGATTTTGTAATAGAAAAAGATGCCTTCAGCGGCGTAAAAAAAATTGCCGCCATCGTGCAGAACGACCTTTTTCTGGTAAGCGGCCAGAAAAGCAGTTTAATTGAAATTGAAGAAACCGCAGCCCTTAACAGACCGTGCGTTTTTGTTGCAACACTGGGAAAAAGCAAGGTTTTAAACGCTTTGCAAAGCCAGAACAAAATAAACATTCAGCCCCTTGCCGGCAAAAACGAATGTTACGGCTGGTTTTTTGTAAAAGACCTGTTTAACAACGGCAGCAAAACGCCAAGTTTAGTAATTGCCGGCAGCGACAAGCGGGGAACAATTTACGGTCTGTTTAAAATTTCAAAACTTATGAAAGTTTCGCCTTACGTAAACTGGGCAAAAATTATGCTGCCAAAAAGCCAGTCCGTACAAATTACAGCCGAAGATTTGGAAATTTCTGAGCCGCCGGCCGTAAAATACCGCGGCTTTTTCATCAACGACGAATGGCCTGCTTTTGGCACCTGGGCAACAAAAAACTTTGGCGGCGTAAATGCAAAACTTTACGCCAATGTTTTTGAACTTCTGCTTCGCTTTAAGGGCAATTATTTGTGGCCTGCAATGTGGGCAAGCTGCTTTGCATGCGATGGTCCGGGGCTTGAAAGCGCAGAACTTGCAGACGAACTGGGCGTGGTAATGGGGCTTTCCCACCACGAACCATGCCTGCGCCACGGCGAAGAATACAGCCACGTGCGCGGAAAAGATTCAATTTACGGCGATGCGTGGAATTTCTGGACTAATAAGGAAGGAATTACCCGGTTTTGGGAAGACGGCTTAAAGCGCAACGGACATTTGGAAAATGTAATTACGATTGGTATGCGCGGCGAACGCGATTCTACGATTTTGCAGAATGCCACCCTTAAAGACAACATTGACCTTTTGAAAGACGTAATTACAACCCAGCACCGGCTTATAAAGGAAAACGTAAACGGCAACCTTGCCGAAGTTCCGCGAATGCTGGCGCTTTACAAGGAAGTTGAACCGTTCTTTTACGGCGACGAAAATACGGAAGGCTTAAAAGAATGGTCTGAACTGGATGACGTTATTTTAATGCTCTGCGACGATAACCACGGCTATCTGCGCACCCTGCCGGATGAAAAAATGCGCGCTCATCCCGGCGGTTACGGCATGTACTACCATTTCGACTATCACGGCGACCCGGTAAGCTACGAATGGACAAATTCCACCGACATTACGGAAGTTTGGGAACAGATGACCACCGCCTACGAATACGGCGTGCGTGATTTGTGGATTGTAAACGTTGGCGATTTGGGCTTGCAGGAATTTCCGCTGAATTTCTTTATGGATTTGGCTTTTGACTACAAGGACTGGGGCTTGAACGGCCGCAAAATTGGAAAAAGCGTAAAGGAAAGTTACACGCAGAACTGGGTTAACTATAATTTTGCCCATTATTTAAGCGAAGAAAACCAGAACCTGCTTTGCAGCGTGTTTAATTCGTACACCAAATTAAGCCACAACCGCCGCCCGGAACATTTAAACGACAAAGTTTTCAGCCCGTGCCATTTTAACGAAACGGAACGTCTGCTGCGTACATGGCAAAAAATTGAAGGCAATTTGGAAAAAGTTTGCAGCAGTTTGTCTGCCAGCTGCCCGAATGCGGACTTTTTTAAGTTTTTGGTAACATACAATGTTTTTGCAACTGCCAATTTGCACAAAATGTGGCTTTATACGGGGCTTAACCATTATTTTGCAGACCGCGGCCTTGTAATTGCCAACCAGATGGCACAAAAAGTAGAAGAATGTATGCAGATTGATGCTTCGCTGGCAAAAGAGCTGGATTTGGCGCAAAACGGAATGTGGTACGGTTTCAGCCACGCAAAGCACATTGGCTTTAAGCACTGGAACAGCGAAGAACGCCAGAATCCGGTTTTGTACAGGGTTCTGCCAAATGCAGACCCGATGCTGGTTTGCGGCATTGCCGAAAAGCGGGAATATTCGCAGGGCGGAGACTGGACTGGAAAAACGCTGGTTCTGGACATGCAGAAAAACGGCAGCCAGTTTGAAGGCAAGTTTTACCTTGCTTCCTGCAGCAAGGGCGAAGTGCCGTATCAAATTGAATGGAATGATGCAGGCGTTTCAATTGAAGAAAACGCAGCCGGAAAAATTTGCGGCGCACTTAACGAAGAAACAAGCCTTAAGCTTTTTACCGTAAAATGCAGCGAAAAAACCGCAGAAAAATATTCCGCCGCCGGTTCTTCACCGCAGATTTGCGTAACCGGCCCTGAAGGAAAGCCGAAAATTGCACTTAATTTTGCAGCTCCGGCATACGGGGTAAAAAATGCAGAAGAATATACGGCAATTAACAATTGTGGTGATGCTAAGGCAATGCAAATTGCTGCTGTTGGCCGCGACAGTGACGGCATAAAGTTCCTGCCGCTTACCACCAATTTTGCAGCTTTGCCAGTGCAAAACCGGCCTTATGCCGAATATACTTTCAATTTTGCAGAAGATGCACGGCTGGAAGGAAGCGACGGAATTCTTCAGTTTTACCTTTTGCCGACCAACCCCTTTGCTAACGGGCAAAACTTGCAGCTTTGCTGCAGCGTGAACGGTGGAGAAGTGCAGGCTTTTGACATTCTGCCGGAAGTGTATGTTGTAGGCCACACGCCGGAATGGTGCGAAGGCGTGCTGAACCACGTGCGGATTGTACAGGTTCCTGCGGCGCTAAAAACCGGAGAAAATGTGGTGCGTTTTTACGCATCTAGTCCGGGACTTGTGCTTGAAAAAATTGTAGCGGCCAAAAATGCAGAAGCTATTCCGTCTTCGTATTACGGACCGAAAGCCGGTATTGCAGCCGGTGCAGTTTGTTAATGAAAATTTTTAGATTTAGGGTTTGAAAAACCTTAAAAGCGCCTGTTGGGGCTTAAGTTGTTAGCCAGCCTTAAACCGGCGCGTTTTCTATAAATTCTTTAATTAAAAAAGATTTTTTGAGGAGAAACAAACATGAACATGACTTTTCGCTGGTACGGAGAGGGCAACGACAGCGTTACCCTTGAACAGATTAGGCAGATACCCGGTGTAAAGGGAATTGTATGGGCTTTGCACAACAAGCAGCCGGGTGAAGTTTGGCAAAAAGAAGAAATTGCTGAAGTAAAAAAATCGCTGGACAAATACGGTTTCCACATGGACGTGGTTGAATCGCTGAATATTCACGATGACATAAAAATTGGTTTGCCCAGCCGCGACAAATACATTGAAAACTATAAGGAAAGCCTCCGCAATTTAAAGGAATTCGGGGTTAAAGTTGTTTGCTACAATTTCATGCCGGTTTTTGACTGGACACGCACCGATTTGTTTCATCCGCTGCCGGACGGTTCGACTGCGCTTTACTACGACAAAAGCATGATTAAAGACGACCCGGAAGAAATGGCACAGTATATTCTTGAAAACTGCAAGGGCTATACCATGCCGGGCTGGGAACCTGAACGCATGAGCACGCTTAAGGAACTTTTTGCCAAATATGCTGACGTTACAAAAGAAAAACTTTGGGCAAACTTAAAGTATTTCCTTGAAGCAATTATGCCAACCTGCGAGGAATGCGACATAAAAATGGCAATTCATCAGGACGATCCGCCGTGGGACATTTTCGGCCTGCCGCGCCTTCTTGTTGACGAACCTTCCGTTGACTACTTTTTGAAAATGGTAGACAACCCGTACAACTGCCTTACCCTGTGTTCCGGCTCGTTAAGTTCCAACCAGAATAACAATGTGGCACAAATTGTACGCAAGCACTGCAACCGCATTGCTTTTGCCCACATTCGCAACGTAAAGCACGACGAAAAAGGCAATTTCAGCGAAGCTTCCCACCGCGACTGCGACGGCGATACCGGCGTTTTGGAAATTGTACGTGCCTACCACGACTGCGGTTTTACAGGCTACGTGCGCCCAGACCACGGCCGCCACATCTGGGGCGAAAAATGCCGTCCGGGCTACGGGCTTTACGACCGTGCTTTGGGCATAATGTACCTTTTGGGCATTTGGGACACCCTTGAACGCCTTGCCCCGATTGGCAAGTAACAAAAACGCAAAAAATGTGCAGCAGAAAACTGGAATTTTAAATTCAGTTTTTTGCTGTTTAAAAATAAACTTGAAAATTAATGCAAGAGAAAGTTTATGGAAAATTTTATAAAAGATGATTTTCTGCTGCAAAGCGATTTGGCAAAGCAGCTTTACGAAACAGTGAAAGCCCTTCCGATTGTGGACTATCACTGCCATTTGTCGCCAAAGGAAATTGCCCAAAACCAGAAATGGCAGAACATTACCCAGATTTGGCTTGGCGGTGACCATTACAAATGGCGGCTTATGCGCCAGAACGGCATTGACGAAAGTTTAATTACCGGCAATGCAGGCGATTACGAAAAATTTCTGGCATGGGCACAAACCATTGAAAGTGCAGTCGGAAATCCGCTGTATCACTGGAGCCATTTGGAATTAAAAAATTATTTTGGCTACAACGGTTTTTTGAACAGCAGAACCGCGCCGGAAGTTTGGGAAATTTGCAATAAAAAAATACAGAGCCCGGATTTTTGCGCACAGAAACTTATTGAATTGTCCAACGTTGCCTGCATTGGTACAACCGACGACCCGATTGACGACCTTGCATTTCATAAAGCAATTGCCGCTGACAGTAATTTTTCAACAAAAGTTATACCAACCTTTAGACCGGACAAGCTTTTGCTGGCGCAGAATGTGGGTTTTGCAGAATACGTGCAGAAACTGGCACAAATTACCGGCAAGCCCTGCAACACTTTTGAAGAATTTTGCAGTGCCGTTAAGGTTCGGATTGAATATTTTGCCCAGAACGGTTGCAAAAGTTCTGACCACAGTTTTGACGACGTGCCTTTTGCAGAATTTACGGCTGATGAAATTAATTCAATTTACCAGAAAGCCCTTAAAGGCGAAGCTTTAACCAAAAGCGAAATTGAAAAATACCAGACAGCCCTCATGCTTTTTCTGGCTGGCGAATACTGTGCCTGCGACTGGGCAATGCAGCTGCACTTTGGCGTTGTGCGCAACACAAACACTGCTGCAAAAAACGCTCTTGGCGCAGACACCGGCTTTGACCGCATAAAAGGCACGGTTGACATAGAAAACTTAAGCCGTTTTCTGGACTGCCTTAATTCGTCAAATGCCCTGCCAAAAACCATTCTGTACAGCCTTAACCCAAACGATAACGCTGCTTTGGACGTGCTTGCAGGATGTTTTTTTCAGACCGGCGTAAAGGGAAAAGTGCAGCACGGTGCGGCCTGGTGGTTTAACGACCATCAGAAAGGCATGGAAAACCACATGGAAGGCTTAAGCTACAGCGGCCTGCTTTCGGTTTTTGTGGGCATGCTTACCGATTCGCGCAGTTTTTTGTCTTATGCACGGCACGAATATTTCAGGCGCATACTTTGCAATTTTATTGCAGAAAAATGCCGGAAAGGCGAATTTTGCAGCGATTTGGAATTGCTGAGTAAAATTGCGCAGGATGTGTGTTTTTATAACGCCAAAAATTATTTTGGCCTGTAAAGCACCAAAAATTTAACCAAGACTTTTAAATTTCAACTGAAAGAAAACTAGTGAAAAAGTGAGGAAACTATGGCTGAAATGATTAAACAGATAGAAGAACTGGGCGTTGTGCCGGTTGTTGTGCTTGATGATGCAAAAGATGCCCTGCCTTTGGCACAGGCACTGGTAAATGCAGGTTTGCCTTGTGCAGAAGTAACTTTCAGAACGGCAGCTGCGGCAGAATCAATCAAGGTTATGACCCAGAAATTTCCGCAGATGATTGTTGGTGCCGGTACGGTTTTAACCGTTGAACAGGCTCAAAAAGCAATCGATTCCGGGGCAAAGTTTATTGTTGCCCCCGGCTTAAATGCTGAAATTGTAAAATTCTGTCAGAATAAAAATGTGCCGGTTGTTCCAGGCGTAATGACCCCCGGCGAAATTGAAGAAGCCCTTGCCCTTGGCCTTAACTACGTGAAATTTTTCCCGGCAAAACAGGCTGGCGGCGCAGAAATGATTAAAGCCCTTGCCGCCCCTTACAAGGCCGTGCGCTTTATGCCAACCGGCGGAATTGATGAAAAAAATCTGGAAGAATTTGCAAAACTGCCAATGGTTTTTGCCTGCGGCGGAAGTTTTATGGTTAAAAACGCCCTTATTAAAGCCGGCGATTTTGCCAAGGTTGAAGAACTTAGCAAGCTTGCACTTGAAAAAGTTAAGAATGCACGCAGTGCAGGTGCAAAGCCTGCTGCCTGCTGCTGTTCGGCAGAAAAACCTGCAAAAAAAATTGACCCCAACGGCAAGGTAATTACTTTTGGCGAACTTATGCTGCGCCTTGCACCGGAAGGCTACATGCGTTTTGTTCAGGCAGACAAATTTGGTGCAACTTTTGGCGGTGGCGAAGCAAACGTTGCAGTTTCCCTTGCCAATTTTGGCGTAAACACCCAGTTTGTTACAAAGCTTCCTGCTCACGAAATTGGTCAGGCAGCGGTAAATTCTTTGCGCCGTTTTGGCGTAGACACAAGCCAGATTGTGCGCGGCGGTGACCGCATCGGCATTTATTACCTTGAAAAAGGTGCAAGCCAGCGTCCTTCCAAAGTTATTTACGACCGTGCAGGTTCTTCTATTGCAAAGGCCAGCTTAAGCGATTTTAACTGGGAAAAGATTTTTGAAGGCGCTACATGGTTTCACTTTACGGGCATTACACCGGCTTTAAGCGAAGAATGTGCCCAGATTTGTATGGAAGCCTGTAAAGCGGCGCAGAAACTTGGCATAACCGTAAGCTGCGACTTAAACTACCGCAAAAAATTGTGGTCACGCGAACGTGCCGGTGAAGTAATGGCCGAACTTTGCAAATACGTTGATTTGTGCATTGCCAACGAAGAAGACGCAAAAGATGTTTTTGGCATTTGTGCCAGCGACACAAACTTAACCAGCGGCAAGGTTAATTACGAAGGCTATAAAGAAGTTGCCGCCAAACTTGTTGAACGTTTCGGCTTTAAACAGGTTGCAATTACTTTGCGCACTTCAATTTCGGCCAATGACAACAAATGGGCAGCAATGCTTTACGACGGCAAGGAAAGTTTTTACAGCAAAACTTACGACGTGCACATTGTAGACCGTGTTGGCGGCGGCGACAGTTTTGGTGCAGGTTTAATTTATGCAAGCCTGAAAGGTATGCCAGCACAGGCTTCAATTGAATTTGCCGTGGCTGCATCATGCTTAAAGCATTCAATTGAAGGCGATTACAATATGGTAAGCGTTGCCGAAGTGCAGACGCTTGCCGGTGGCGACGGTTCTGGACGTGTTCAGCGCTAACAGGAGAATGATGTGAAACTTTCGCTTGACAGTATAAAAAACGAAGCCGCTGCTTTTGAAAAGGCCGGTATCGGTTTGCCGGACTTTGATGTTGAAGCAATGCGGAAAAATACGGAACAAAACCCTGAATGGCTGCATTTTGGCGCAGGCAATATTTTCCGCGGTTACATTGCAGATTTGGCTCAGGACCTTTTGCAAAGAGGGCTTAGTTCTACTGGCATTGTTGCCGTAGCCCCTCACGATTATGAAATTGTCGATACGATTTATAACAAATTCGATAATTTAACCCTTTTTGTTGGCCTTAAACCTGACGGCAACAACCAGATGCACGTTATCGGTAGCGTTGCCAAGGCTTATGCCGGCGACTGCGCCAAAAGTGACTTTGCAGCCCTTAAACAGATTGCGGCAAAGCCAAGTTTGCAGCTGATTAGTTTTACGATTACGGAAAAAGGCTACAAGATTTTTGACAGTGACGGCAATTTGCTGCCGGTGGTTCAGGACGACATTAAAAACGGGCCTGAAAAACCAAGGCACACGATGTCTTTTGTTGCGGCACTGGTTTTGCAGCGTTTCTTGCAGAACAAGGCACCCCTTGCCCTTGTAAGCATGGACAATTGCAGTCACAACGGCGACATTCTGAAGGCTTCGGTTCTGCATGTTGCAAAGGAATGGCAGAAAAACGGATTTGTCGGTCAGGATTTCATTGACTATTTAAGCGACAAAAGCAAAATCAGTTTTCCGTGCAGCATGATTGACAAAATTACGCCGCGCCCAGACCCTGAAATTGGCATAAAGCTTGAAAAGCTTGGGCTTGAAGCTATGACGCCGGTTGTTACGCCTAAAAACACTTATCTTGCACCTTTTGTAAATGCCGAACTGCCACAGTATCTGGTAGTTGAAGACGATTTTCCTAACGGCAGGCCGGCGCTTGAAAAAGCTGGCGTTTATTTAACCACACGCGACCGTGTTGAAAAAAGCGAAGTTATGAAGGTTACAACATGCCTTAATCCGCTGCACACTGCGCTGGCTGTTTTGGGCTGCCTTTTAGGTTTTACCAAAATTGCAGACGAAATGAACGACGACGATTTGCGCACTTTTGTAACAAAACTTGGCTACGACGAAGCTTTGCCGGTTGTGGTTGATCCTGAAATTATAAAACCTGCTGATTTTATAAACGAAGTTTTAACCCAGCGTCTGCCCAACCCGTTTCTGCCGGATACTCCTCAGCGCATAGCAACAGATACAAGCCAGAAAATCGTAATTCGTTTTGGCGAAACCATAAAGGCCTACGCTGCAAGAAACAGGCAGCAGGAACTTAAGCTGATTCCGGTTGTTATTGCGGCGTGGCTGCGCTATTTAATGGCAATTGATGATGAAGGTAAGCCGATGTCTTTAAGCAGTGACCCGCTGCTTGACGAGTTGCAGCCGAAACTTGCAGGTTTTTCCCTTGGCATGGCAAACCCGGATTTGACGGCTGTAAGGGAAATTTTGAAAAGCAAAACGCTTTTTGCCAGCGATTTGTGCGAAATCGGTTTGGATTCAAAAATTTGCGAGGCTTTTACGGCAATGATTGCAAAACCGGGTGCCGTTCGTCAGGTTCTGCATAATTCAATTCTGTAAATTTTCAATATGAACCGTGCATGGCGGCGTTTTGCGTGCCGTGCCGGTGTGTTTTTTGTTTTGTACACCTGTCTCCTCCTGGCAGGTGTTTTTTTTGCCCTTTGGCGGTATTTTTTTTGCGGTTTTTGCAGTTGAAAATGTAAAAAAGTTACGGTTTGAACTCTTTTAATTAGGTAAAATTAAATTAAATTAAAAATTTTTAAGAATTCTTAAATTTTTTCTTGACTTTCTATGATTATGCCTTATTCTTTTTATAAAGCACTAGTATGCAAGTATACTACAATAAAAAAAGGAATACAAATGAGCGATTTGATAAAAAAACGGTTTGACGACGAAGCTTTTAAACGTCACATGAAAAAAAACTGGCAATACTACGCATTGATGTTCATACCTTTGCTGTATTTCATTATTTTCAGATACATTCCGATGGCCGGAAACATTATTGCTTTCAGACGCTACCGTGCAGGCGGCAGTATTTTTGGCGATGAATGGAGCGGCTTAAAATATTTCAAACAGTTTATTGCTGATAAAACTTTCTGGCGTGCATTCCGCAACACATTAAGCCTTAACGTTTCGTATCTTCTCGTACGTTTCCCGTTAACGCTGCTTTTTGCACTTCTTCTTAACGAAATCCGCAACATGCACTGGAAGAAATTCGTGCAGACTGTTTCGTACCTTCCGCACTTCATTTCTATGGTTATCGTAACCGGAATGATTCGCGAACTTATTTCGGTAAACGGACCTATTAACGCAATGCTGAAATGGTTCGGTCATGCACCGGTTTCGTTCATTGCCTTGCCTGAATGGTTCCCGACGATTTTCGTTGCTTCCGGCGTATGGCAGGCTTTGGGATGGGGTACAATCCTTTATCTTGCGGCAATTTCCGGCATTAATCCTAACCTTTACGAAGCCGCAGAAATTGACGGTGCAAATCACTTTCAGCGTGTTCTGCACGTAACGATTCCGTGTATTTTGCCAACAATTACAACTTTGCTTATTCTTGACATTGGTGGTCTGGTTGGTTCTGGCGGTGCTTTTGAAAAAGTATTCCTTCTTTACAACCCGATGACTTATGAAACCGCAGATATTATTTCTACTTTTGTTTTCAGGTTGGGCTTGGGTTCTGGTAACTACAGCTATGCAACGGCTGTAAACCTTTTTGAAGCTGTATTGAACTTAACTCTTTTAACGATTGCCAATAAGGTCAGCAAAAAGACCAGCGGCAGCGGACTCTGGTAATTTTTCCGCGCGTAAAAATCCAGTTGAACATAAATAGGAGAAATAAAAATGAGCACAAAAATAAAAGAATCTGGCGGCTATATACTTTTTAGGAACATAAATACAATTTTTATGATTTTGGTCTGCGTGGTAACTTTGTACCCGTTCCTGTACCTTGTTGCCCAGTCTTTTTCTTCGGAAAAAGCAATCATGCAGGGTGCAGTTACTTTTTACCCGATTGATTTTAACGTGCAGACTTATATTTCGGTACTTAAAAAGGGCGAATTTATCAGAAGCTACGGAAACACTTTAATTTATTCGGTTATTGGTACGGTTGCTTCGCTTCTTTTAAGCAGTTTTCTGGCTTATCCGCTTTCTAAAGACGAACTGAAAGCAAACAAGTTTTTTACAAAGTTCATTATTTTTACAATGTACTTTGGCGGCGGCTTGATTCCTAACTACATTTTGATGCAGCGCCTTCATCTGCCAAATACAATTGCCGGTTTCATCATGCCAAGCTTAATCAGCACTTACTACGTAATTTTGATGAAGTCTTTCTTCCATGAAACACCCCACGAACTGGAAGAAGCCGGAGAACTTGACGGTTTGACGCCGTTCGGAATCTTCTTCAAGATTGTTCTGCCGCTTTCAATGCCAATTATTGCAACAATGATTCTGTTTAACGCGGTTGGTTACTGGAACAACTGGTACAACTCGTTCCTGTATCTTGATAAAAAGGAAATGTGGCCGGTTGCTTATTACCTTAGAACGATTATTACCGGTGCAAGCACTTCGGCAGACCCGGGTGAAGCCAATGCTGAAAAAATGCAGATTGCGGCAAACATCAAGTCCTGTTCAATGGTTCTTATGTCACTGCCTATTATCTGCGTTTACCCCTTCGTTCAGCGCTACTACGTGCAGGGCATGATGCTTGGCGGCGTAAAAGAATAAAAAATGCCTTTGCGGGCTTAAAAACAATGGTTGCTGTGGCTGTGCGTATTTTTATGAAAAACGGCAAAAACTTATGCGCAGCTTCAATATAAAAAGCTAAAGCTAAAAAAGGAGGTTTTAGTATGAAAAAAAATTTAGCTGGTTTTGTTGTGGTTTTGATGGCTGCAATGATGCTTTTCTCTTGTTCAAAAGGCGGCAGTAAGAAATCTTCTGTCAGCGAGTATTCATTTGGTGAAGAAAAAACTTTCCATTCAAGTGAACCTGTAACTTACACACTTTTCTTTAGTGATGCATCTTGGTATCCGATGGTAGACACCTGGAAATCTGAAGGCGTATTTAAGAAAATTGAAGAAAAAACAAACGTTAAGTTAGACATCACTGCATTCGACAGCGGTGACTACAACCAGAAAGTTAACCTTGCCATCAATGCCGGTTCTGCTGCTTACATAATTCCAAAAATTTATAGTGAAGATCAGTATGTTGCTGGCGGCGGCGTTGTTGCTGTTAGTGACTACGTACAGTACATGCCTAACTTTTCTGCATTCGTAAAACAGTACAACATGGATCCGGACCTTGAAACAATCCGCCAGGCTGACGGCAAATTCTACCGCCTGCCGGGTATGCACCAGGCTGCTTTGCAGGATTACACACTTCTGGTGCGCGAAGACATTTTTGCCGCTGCCGGTTACGACATCCGCGAACTTGAAAAAAACTGGACATGGGAACAGCTGCACGATGTTCTTCTGGATGTAAAAAAATACATGGTTAAAGCCGGTATTATTGGTGCAAACGACTACGTTTGGTCTGACTTGTGGTGCGGTGAATCTGGTAAAGGTTCCGGCGGTAACTTGCTTAAACTGATGGGTTCTTCTTACAACGTACTTTCTGGCTGGGCTATTGAAGGTTCAAACGGCGGTATCAAGTTCGACTTTGACAAAAAAGAATTCTATTCAAGTTCAGTTGGTGCTGACTTCAAAAAATTCATCACTGTTCTTAACAGTTTCGTAAAAGACGGTATTCTTGACCCTGAAACTTTCACACAGTCTGACGAAGTTGCACACAACAAATTCTACAACGGTAAAACAGCACTTATGTCTACAAACCGTGGTCAGTTTGCCGGTGACGTTGCCGGTGTTGAAAAGATTCTTGGCACAGGAAACTTCAAGCTTTACATCACTGCCTATCCAAGCGGTACAAACAGAAACCTGGCAGAAACATCACGCCTTGAAAACGGTGTAATGATTTCTCGCAAGGCAAAAGATGACCTTGGTGAAGAAGGCTTAATCAAGATGATGCGTTTCGTAGACTGGTTGTTCTATTCTAAAGAAGCATATTCACTGATTAAATGGGGTGAAGAAGGTAAAACATGGCAGTACGCAGATGTTAACGGTCAGAAAGTTAAGAAACTTATGCCGGGTTACAAATGCGGCGGTTTAGGTTTGCCGGGTGCAGAAGATGACGTAGACATTCGCTTGCAGTGGGGTTATGCCGGTGGTAACTTCTACTACGGTCACTCAACAGCAGAATCTACCGATAACTTTACAGTTGAAATGCAGGATTTGATGCGCCGCTATGGTGAATACAAAACTGTTGCAGTTGTAGACCCTAAAGCACGCCCAAGCGAAGACCAGCGCGAACAGCTTACATTGTGGGCAGTTCCGCTTATTGACAACATCAACAGCTGGACTTTGAAATTTGCTGTTGGTCAGAAAGACATTAACAAAGACTGGGACGAATACATTGCTTCTTGTAAAAACCTGAACATTGATAAAATCGTTAGTCTTACCAACGAAATTTACAGTAAACAGTAACAGGAAAGCGACCTGTTAAGAGAATAAGGTAATAAAAAAATATTTAAAAAACGGCATATATAAAGCCACTGCAAAAATCTGCGGTGGCTTTTTTTGTATTTCTTTCAGCTGAATTCGGTTTTGCAGTTTTGCATGGATTCCGAAACGAGTATGATATATACTTAAAAACAAAATACTAGGTTGAATGCCGGGTTTTAAAGTTTTGTCATTCTGAACTAATTTCAGCATGGCAGAACAACTCGAAACTGAACCTGCTGTTTATACAAGGTGTTAACATGAAAAAAACGAAAAATTTAATATTGTGCTTAATCTGTGCCAGCCTTATTGCGCCGCAATTTGCCGCAGCCCAGACAGAAAACTCAACAGGCAAGGAATATTCATCCGGTTTGACCGTCATTTACCAGAAACGGCGCAGCGAACTTTTTGCAAGCCGCGCCTGGGACGCGCTTTTTGGAGATTTATCCGCGCTGAACAGCGGAATAACAGATTTTGAACTTGCCCGGCTTAATAAAAAAGAGCTGCGCCTTTTAAGAAACAGCGTTTACGCAAAATACGGTCACATTTTTAATTCCGACGAATTGACTGCATATTTTTCAAACTTTGCATGGTACAAGCCGGCTAAAAAAGTTACGGATAAAGATTTAACGGAAAACGAATTAAAGCTGATAGAACGCATAACGGCTTTTGAAAACATAAACGAAAACGCAGCGCAAATAAAACTTTCCGACGAGAAAACCGGAATCTGGCAGGTTATACCGGTCGCGGCATCTGGCTGGGCTGAACGTTTTGTATTTTACTACGACGGCAAAATGGATTATCTTTTTAGCCAGATGGCACAGCTGAAAATGGCTTACGAATATCGCGGAACCTGTGAGATAAAAGGGAATGCTTTAATTTTCAGCGTAAAAGAAATGATTTTTGCCCCGCCTACCACGGACATTGAAAAAAGCGGCGCTTTGGGCTGGGAGTTTTTGACCGTTCATCCGAATAAAATTACTTTTGAAAACCCGATTGTTCTGAAATTTCCGCTTTCGCCAATTGCAGAAGAAAATATAGCAGCCGACGCGGAAAAACCGTATTACAGAAAAACTTTGAAAATTGGTTCTGTAAAGTATTATAAATGCGACGACAACCCTACAAACCGCTATTAGTTCGCCACCGGGAGAAAATATGGAAATCCGCTTATTGAACAAGAATGATTTGCCGTCGCTTTTGAATTTGTACGTTCAGCTGGATGAAAAAAACCGGGCTTTAAGCGCTGAAAACGTTGAAGGCATTTGGAAAGAAATAGAAGAAAATAAAAATATTTTTTACATTGGTGCTGTTGACGGCGAAAAAGTAGTTTCAACCTGCTATCTGGCAATTATACCAAACCTTACTTACGGCAAGGCAATTGGTTTTATTGAAAATGTTGTTACCGACGAAAATTACCGCAAGCAGGGGCTGGGGCGAAAAGTAATTAACCGGGCACTGCAAATTGCAAGGGAACATAACTGTTACAAGGCAATTTTGCAAAGTGGCATTGCCCGTACCCAGGCTCACGAATTTTACAAAAGCCTTGGCTTTAATGGCGAAAGCAAAAAAGCCTTTGATTTGCGATTTTAAAAAGCGTGCGCAGCGCACGACTTTTTTTAAAGCGTCCGGAATTTTTTTAACCGCAGGCACATTAAAAATGTCTGCGCTTAAAAAGCGCACCGAGCCTAAAAAAAACGCAGTTTTTTAAATCCGTTATTTTTCATTTTTTTCGCGCCGGTTCTTGCAGTTTTTCTGGCACTGGTTGCAGCCGCATCCGCAGCTTCGGTTTCCCTTGCGGTAAACTTTTATTGCAACAACTACAAGAACGGCAATTACCAAAAGAATACCCATGCTTTGTATGTTCATTTTTCGCCTTAAAACTAAATGCCAAAGGGCAGCATCACCAGATGCACCAAAAAGGCGCACACCCACGCAACCGCACACTGAAAAACCACCAGCAGCGCGGCCTGTTTTGCACCGGTTTCGCGTTTTATTGCGGCAATTGCTGCAACGCATGGCGTGTAAAGCAGGCAGAATACCAGAATTGAAGCCGCGGTTGCCGTGCTGATAACCTGTGTAAGCGGTGCGCCGTTAAAAAGCACCGTCAGCGTAGAAACCACGCTTTCTTTTGCAAGAAAACCGCTTATGAGCGAAGTTGTAATCCGCCAGTCGTTAAAGCCCATTGGTGCAAAAACCGGCGAAATAATTCCGGAAACAATGGCCAAAATGCTGTCTTTAGAATCGCTGACCATTTTTAAGGACAAATCGAAACTTTGCAGAAACCAGATTACGATTGTTGCGACAAAAATAACGGTAAAAGTTTTCTGCAAAAAGTCTTTTGTTTTTTCCCACAAAAGCCTGCCTACGTTTTTTGCGCCCGGCAGGCGGTAATTAGGCAGTTCCATTACAAAAGGCACGGCTTCGCCTTTAAAAACAGTTTTCTTAAAAACCAGCGCAGTAATTACGCCGGTTAAAATTCCCAAAACGTAAAGGCCAACCATTACAAGCCCGGCGTGACCGGGGAAAAATGCATTTGCGAAAAATCCGTAAACCGGCAGCTTTGCAGAACAGCTCATGAACGGGGTTAAAAGAATCGTCATTTTGCGGTCGCGGTGGCTTGGTAAAGTGCGCGTTGCCATTACGCCGGGCACCGTACAGCCAAACCCTATAAGCATTGGCACAATACTTCTGCCGCTTAAGCCTATTTTGCGCAGCAGTTTATCCATAATAAAGGCAACCCTCGCCATGTAGCCGGTGTCTTCTAAAAGCGAAAGAAAGAAAAACAGGGTAATAATTACCGGCAGAAATGACAGAACGCTGCCTACGCCGCTGAAAATTCCGTCAATTACAAGGGAATGCACCGAAGGCGTAATTTGCCAGGCTGTCATCGCCTTATCAGTAATTTCCGTAAGCCGGTCAATTCCTTCTGCCAGCAAATTCTGCAAAAAAGCCCCAATATAATTGAAAGTTAAAATAAAAATCGCCGCCATAATCAGCACAAACATTGGTATGCCGCTAAAACGGCCGGTAAGCATCTTGTCAATTTCCTGCGACCTTTTGTGTTCCTTGCTTTCATGCGGTTTTTTTACGGTTTTTGCCACCAAACTTCTAATAAACGCAAAACGCATGTCGGCAATGGCGGCCGCCCGGTCTTGGCCTGTTACTTTTTCCATTTGAAGGATGATTATTTCAATAATTTCAAGTTCTTCTTCAGAAAGATTAAGCAGGCTGGTTAACTGTTTGTCGCCTTCAATTATTTTGGTTGCGGCAAAACGCAGCGGTATGCCGCTTGCTTTGGCGTGTTTTTCAATTAAGTGCATTACACTGTGAATGCAGCTGTGCAGTTCGGGTATTTCGTCAGCAACGCAAAAGTCAATGCGCTTGGGTTTTTCCTGATATTTTGCAATGTGAACTGCGTGGCGAACCAGTTCGTCTACGCCTTCGTTTTTAAATGCGGAAATCGGTACAACCGGAATGCCCAGAAGATGTTCCATTTTGTTCACGTCAATTGAACCGCCGTTGCCCGTAAGTTCGTCCATCATGTTCAGGGCAAGCACCATGGGCACTTCAAGTTCCATCAGCTGCAAGGTTAAATATAAATTGCGTTCAATGTTGGTTGCGTCTGCAATGTTTATAATTCCAGCCGGTTTTTCATCAATAATAAACTTTCTGGTAACAAGTTCTTCCTGCGTGTACGGGCTCATTGAATAAATGCCGGGCAAATCGGTAATAAGGCTGTTTGCTACGCCCCGTATTGCGCCGTCTTTTTTATCAACCGTAACGCCTGGAAAATTTCCTACGTGCTGGTTTGCGCCCGTAAGCTTGTTAAAAAGCGTGGTTTTTCCGCAGTTCTGGTTGCCTACAAGCGCAAAAGTAAGCTGCGTATCTTTGGGCAGCGGGTTTTCGTCTTTTTTTGAATGGTATATGCCGTCTTCTCCCAGTCCGGGGTGGCAAACGGCTTCTTCAATTTCTACAATTTCGCTTATTGCAGAAAAATCGTCGCTGTTTTCTTCTATATGTTGTACGTCAATTTGAGCCGCGTCGGCACGGCGCAGTGTTAATGAATAATCGTAAACTTTTAATTCTATCGGGTCGCCCATTGGCGCAAATTTTTCTACCTTTACAATTGCGCCCGGCAAAAGCCCCATGTCCAAAAAATGCTGCCGCAGGGCATCTTCGCCGCCAACAGCCGCAATTCTGGCTTTTTCGTCCTTTTTTAAGTCATCAAGTGTCATGCTGAAATTATAGTGCATTGCGGCAAATGGTTAAACAGCCTAAACGCCGTAAAAAGGCCGGTAAAACAGAAAAAAAGTAGCAGTAAAAAACGTTTTTTGCGTATTTTTTAAGGCAATTTTTAAGAAAAAAAGCATAAAAACTGGCGAAAATTTGGTAAATTTTTAACCTTAAAAAATTACCAGTTAGCAGGCTAAATGCTTGTAATAGCAAAAAATACTGCAAAAATTTTACTTTCATTTTACTAAAAAAAGCAAAAATTGACAGAAGACTAAAGAATTTTTACCCCGGTTAGAATGTATACTAACCACGAAAGCAAAAAGAATGAATGACAAAATTTTACAAGTAAAAATATTTCAGGCAGAAAGCATTTTATGCATTCAGGCTGAAGGCATAAAACAGTTTTTACCCTTGGTTTTGAAGCCTAACTGCTGGTTTTTACAAAATAGCCAGCAGTTAGACTGCAAAGTTTTTGTGGTTTAAAAAGAAGGAACAATAAACTCTGTTTTAGAGTTCTGCACTTTGTTTTTTATGTTTTCTCAACTTGTAGTTTACAAGTTAGAACCTCCTCCTTGTTTAACGCCGTGCAATCCCCGTTGTGCGGCGTTATTTTTTTCTGTTTTGTTAATTTCCTTCTGTTATGTTCAATTTCGAGTTTTATATAAAAGGCCAAAAGACATCTATTAATTTAATTGTGATAGAAAAAGCTGCATACAGTCACTGTCACGAAAAAAAAATACGCCGTGCGCATGCACAAGTCTTTTTTTTCGTGACAGTGACTGTTGAAAGGCATTTTTTAATTATTTCATATAAACTCGACATTCGGCCTGTTAAAAATTTTCCTGCATTTTTTAGTTTACGGTTGCATTGTTAAATCTTTATTTTGCCTGCCTGCATAATTCCTTTTGTGCCGATTATTAAATATGCGCAAAAAAAATCTGTTTGCTTGCGGCCTGCTGTTTTTTGCCGCCGAAAGCTTTTCTTTTTCTACAAATTCCATGTTTCAAATTGCAAAGGCACAAAAAGAAAATTCTGGCAGCCCTTCAACCTTCAATATAGAAGAAATCCGCGGACGGAACGTGCAAAATTCTGCCAGTACCAATGCTGCACAAATTGAAGAAGAACAGGTTCCTTCGGGCATGGAAAAAGCGCTGGCTGGAGAACCGCTTTTTATTGAAGATTTTTTTGACGAAAATGAGGAACTTCCTCTTGGTGCGCTGGTTCTTTTTGCTTATCAGCGCGCGTACAATCAAAAGCAAATGCAGGTTTTTTTCCGCAACAACGACTGGTGCATTGAACTGGACGGCAAAACTTTTTTCTGGGCAGAAGGCCGGCTTTTACCGGCAGAAAAAACTGAACAGGCCGCAAGTTACGGCTTGCAGAAAATTTATCCGTACACGGGCGAACCGCGCAATCCGGATCTTTACACAAAGGAAGAAATTGCCGAACTAAAAAAACTTGGCACAAAGGCTTCAATTGCTGAAGAAAAGCCGGTTGACAACACTTTTACGGCTCTTCTGCTTGGCGGCCAAACCCGCGGCATAATGGAAAAACATATTGCTAAAACCAGTGTTTTTAACCAGCGTGCAAATGTCAACCAGCTAATTGTTCCAATGGTTGAAAAAATTGACGAAGAAGTTCAGCTGCTGGCAAAAAACAATCCGGCCGTTCAAACTTTCATAAACAAAATTTACCAGATTGGCGGCTACAACTGGCGCACTATCGACGGTACGGCCGGTCGTCGCAGCTATCACTGTTACGGCGTTGCTTTGGACATAACAGAAGGAAATAATCAGAAAGTTACTTACTGGGAGTGGGAAAGGGTTTGGAATGAAAACTGGATGCTTGTAAAGCAAAGCAGGCTTTGGGCGCCGCCGGTTGAAGTAATAAAGGTTTTTGAAAAATATGGTTTTATTTGGGGCGGTACCTGGGACGAATACGACACGATGCATTTTGAATATCGTCCGGAACTGATAGAATTGAACCGCCTGATGTCCGGTTTGTATTAAAAACCCGAATGCGGACTTTTAAAAATCATGAAAATCAGTTTTTCAGCAGTTTCTGCTTGCGCAAATTGAATTTTAAATTTTCCATCCCGAATAAAAAACTATCACGTATGTGAACTTTAAAACAAAAAAGCACTTCAAAATAGAAGTGCTTTTTTTAGCCAACTCTCGGACTTGAACCGAGTACCTGCACGTTACGAGGGTGCTGCTCTGCCAGGTGAGCTAAGTTGGCAAAAAAGCTGCAATCAAATACAGCTTTGAAAGAATACCAAATTTATATGCCGTGGTCAACAAAGACTTGAGCTTTTTTACATGCTCGAGCTTCCCAAAGACCTGCGGTGTTCAACAATGCGCTTTAATTCAGCCATATTTTTAACAATGATATAGTTGTCATAAATCAAAATGCGGCCGTTTTTAGCCAGCCTGTTAAGCTCGTCAGTCGTCTTTTCAATTGGCAAGCCAGCCCAGCTGGCAACACTGGAAACAGTTAAATTGAACTGAATATCATCGCCCTGCGGAATACAGTTACGCGGCTGGGTTTCTTCCAGCATAAGGAAGACATCTCCAACCCTTGCTGTAATATCAGAAATTGCAAGAATGCGCAGGCGGCGTTTCTGGTCATAAATGCGCTTGCAGAACATTTTAAGCAAAAGCAGTGCAATCTGCGGCTGACCTGCAACCAGCAATGCAAAGTTTTCCTTGTTAAATTCCAGAACTTCCACGTTGTCCAGTGCAACACATGTTGCAGAACGCGCAGAATTGTCAAGAATTGCCATTTCGCCAAAAAACTGAGACGGTCCCAAAACGTCAAGGTTTTTATTGGTGCCGTTAATTGTTTTAAGCAGCTGAACATGACCAGACTGAATCAAATAAAAGCAGTCGCCTGGTTCAAATTCTGCAATAAGGACCTGACCCGGTTCGTATTTTTTGGCAAAACGAGAGAACGCCGGAAGCGAAAACTGTTTAATAGATTCACCGTCTTCGGTGGAAATCTTAACTTCTTCGCCATGGCCGCTGTTTGCAAGTGTTTTTACCTGTCCGCGTTTTACTTCAACTTCGTGTTTCTTCATTGAATCAGACAGAATTTTAGCAATTGCATTTTTATTTGAAAGGTTTGGAAATTTCTTCAGGTAGCGCGTACACAAATCGATTGTTGTTACAAGCTGGCTGTCGCTGTAGAAACTGTTTATAACGCCCATAACTTCGGCATCAATGCTCTCGTCTGTATCTCTTAATATAGAAGAAATCTTGCGGTGAATGTTTCTGAGCTGGCCTGAAAAAACTTTCAGCATTTTTAAAATAAGTTCTTTATTGCTACTGAAAAGGCTTTCAAATTCCTGTATGGTCATTGCGATTGCAACGGAAGGTTCCAGTACGCGAACAGATTCTTCGCGTGGGAAATGCCCCAAAGCAGATTTTACGCCAAAAAACTCACCCTGTTTTATCGGTTCGTTAAGTTCTGCGCCGGTTTCAACATCTACGGTACAAATAACCATCGAGCCTTTCTGAAGAATAAAAATACGCTCGTCTGTGTCGCCTTCAAAATATACCAGCGAACCCTTTGAAAATTGCATTGCCTTTGGCATAGTATTACTTCCTCATTCTAATATTAACATATTATGCGGTTTTATGCTATCTTTTTTTCATGATAGATTTGCACACCCACTCAACCATGTCCGACGGTTCAATGACGCCGCAGGAACTTATTGCTTATGGCAGCGAGCTGGGCTTAAAAGTAATGGCACTGACTGACCACGACACAACAGACGGTCTGGTTTCTGCTGCGAGTGCGGCAAAAAACGCTGGTATTATTTTCATTCCCGGCACGGAACTGACGATTTCGTGGCCATGCGGAGAATTTCATCTGCTGGGTCTCGGTTTAAATATCGGCAATATTAGCAATCGGCTGAACGATTTAACCGATTCGCTTAAAAAAGACCGGCTGCAGCGCAATTTGCAGATAATTGAAAAAATGCAGAAAGACGGTTTTGACGTAAATTACGAAGAAGTTGCTTCCCTTGCCGGTACTGAATGCGTAGGCCGCCCGCATTTTGCCCAGTATTTTGTTAAAAAGGGAATTGTAAAAAACCGTCAGCAGGCTTTTGACCGTTACATTGCCCGCGGCCGCCCGTATTATGTTGAAAAATCGGGCTGTTCGCTGGACGAGGCAATTGTTGCAATAAAGGAAAGCGGCGGTTTGCCGATTCTGGCGCATCCGCTTTCTCTTTACGTGGCGTGGGGAAAAATGCAGAGCACCCTTGCTGAATTGAAGGAACGCGGTATTGCCGGCATAGAAGCCTGGCACCCGGGCGCGCGCGAAGCCGATTGCCGGAGGCTGGATTTTATTGGCAGGGAAATGGGTTTTGTCGTTACGGCCGGCAGTGATTTTCACGGTAAGGCCGTGCGGAACGACCGTTTTTTGGGCTATACTGCCGGCAAAATAGAAATTGCAGACCGTTTTTATTTTGAAAACCTTGCCCCGGCACTGGCAAAAACAGATTTGTAAAATATTGCCGGCAAGGCACAATACGACAAGGAGCTTTTTATGTTTCAGCGTTGCCCTCTTTGCAAAGTTAACAGAATGATTTTTGGCGGCATGGTAGCAAAAGAAGGAACTATTTGCGGAAAATGCTACGACAAACTTATCTTTAAAAGAAAATTAAATAATTACACTTATAAGCACCTTTGCCTGGAAGAATTATCGCTTCTTTTGGCTTCTACCACGGATGAAGAAGATATAAATGCCGCCGCCAAAAAAATTCTTAATAACCACGACGAACTGAAGAAAAAATTTTCGCCCCTTGCCCAGTCGTTCCGTTCAAATTACGCAAACCTTTTTAATGCACGCGGAATAAAACAAAACGCCGCCATACAGGACAACGTAACCCAGTTTTTGTGGCACAAACTTATTCTTAAAAAAAAGCGGCTGGATGCAAAAAACATAATCCTGAAATCTGAAATAAACCAGGCAACAGTGCCCGGCAAAGAAACCATAATTGGCACCGAAGTTTTTGACGGCAAATACGAAGTAGGCACCATGCGCGAAATAGTGCAGGGTACCGAGCGTTATTTTGAAGATGAAAAACAGCTTTTTGAATCAAAAAATTTTTCTGTTATGCGGTTTAGAACCTTGCGCGCGCATAACGCCGGAAAAAATAAAATAATTTGCCCGTCCTGCGGCGCAGCTTCTACCAGAAGCAATTTGCTGGACGGCTGCGATTATTGCGGCACGAAGTTTCATATTGAAGATTTGGACTTGCGAATAAGCGATTTTGCGCTTGATAAAAATTTATTAATCTCGGCAGAAGATTATTTTCATAAAGATACGGCAACACCCGTGGGCAAAAACATTGCTTTTGTTTCTTTTATTCTTATGCTGCCGGTTTGCTTTGTTAATATTGCGTCGTTTTTGACAATGCTGTTTGGCTGTGCCGTGCTTGCAGCCATTTTTGGCGTAATCGGTTCTATGTTTTACGATATGCTTATAAAACCTTTAAAGTGGGTTTCTATGGACAAAAAGGGCGTAAAACAGCTGTACGGCAGAACTGTTGCTGAAGAACAACGGAAAAATACCTCCATTCTTGAAAAGATTCATGAATTTGACCCGCTTTTTTCTTACGAAGGCTTTTACAGCGAAATAGAAAACATATTGTCTGCCGTTCATTATGCAGAAGACCCGGTGCAGGTGCAGGCATTCTGGAACAATGCGGACAGAGAGCAGATAAAAGAAATACTGAATGAATATACCGACGTTATAGACATGCAGGTTACGTCAGTTTCGGTACAGAATTACGAAGTTGCGGACGGTTTTCAGCGTATTTCTCTCCGTTTGTTATGCAGGCTGCTTTGCAAAAATACTTCTTCTGTAATTGAAAAAATGGAAATGGTTGAAGTTCAGTTTGTAAAAAATGAAGCCTGCAAAACCCACGCAGTATGCGCGCCGTCTTTTTTAACTTGCAGTTCCTGCGGCGATACCCTGTCCTTAATGGAAGGCGCTTATTGCCACAGCTGCGGGCAGGCAAAACGCCTTGCTGATATTGGCTGGGCAATTGAAAAATATAAAATTGAAAGAGCTTAAATACAGAATTTGGTATGCTGCGCCTGCCGGCTTTGGGCTGAAACGTGAATGCGCTTGCTTGCGGGCTTGCTATGCAGAATCCGGTACGGCATCCGGGTTGCCGTAAAAAAACGGCGAAGTCAGGATAATTCAGCTTTGAGCTGTTTTTACTCCTGTTTTCGCCGTTTTTTTTATGTCATGCAAAAAACTTAAATCCGGTTCCAGAACTTTTACCAGAGCAGGCGCGTTTGGTAAAAAAATTGCGTAAAGCGCAGCGTTCGGAATAAAAAACTTTTAAGCCCGGCATTCGGGCTTTAATCTGTTCGGCTACTGCCAGTCTTTTAAGATTTCGTCTATTTTTGCCAGAGTTGCCGCGTCCAAATCGCTGTCGTCCAGCGCCTTTAAGTTTTCGTTCAGCTGTTCAACAGAACTTGCACCAATCAAAACCGAAGTATTTCGCCTGTCACGCAGAATCCACTTAACGGCCATTCGTGCCAAAGTTCTGTCATTTTGGGCGGCCAAATCGTTCAGGCTGCGCAAAACGGTCAGTTTTTCTTCGGTAATGTCTTTTTCTTTCAAAAAAACGTTTCTTGCCGCCCTGGAATCTGCCGGAATGGTGCCGCTTAAATAACGGCTGGTTAAAAGTCCCTGTGCCAGCGGCGAAAAACAGATGCAGCCTACGCCGTTGCCGTCAAGCACGTCCAAAAGTCCGTCTTCTGTCCATCTGTTCAGCATTGAATATTTTGCCTGATGAATAAGGCATGGCGTGCCGTTTTTGTGCAGAATTTCAATTGCCTTTTGCGCCAGTTCTGCCGGATAGTTTGAAATGCCTGCGTAAAGTGCCTTGCCCTGCCGGACAATCTGGCTCAATGCATCCATGGTTTCTTCCAGCGGCGTGTCAGGGTCGGGGCGGTGGTGATAAAAAATGTCCACATATTCCAGCCCCATGCGCTTAAGGCTCTGGTCTAAGCTTGCCACAAGGTATTTTTTGCTGCCCCAGTCGCCGTAAGGGCCGGGCCACATGGTATAGCCTGCCTTAGTTGAAATTATCAGTTCGTCGCGGTAGGGCTTAAAATCCTGGGCAAAAAGCGTACCGAATGTTTCTTCTGCCGAGCCGGGCGGCGGGCCGTAATTGTTTGCAAGGTCAAAATGGGTTATGCCTTTGTCAAAGGCGGTGCGTAAAATGGCGCGGCAGTTTTCCAGTTTGTCCACGCCGCCAAAATTGTGCCACAGTCCAAGGGAAAGCTCCGGCAGTTTTATGCCGCTTTTTCCGCATCGGCGGTATTTCATTGCACTGTAACGGTTTGCATTTGCGCAATAAGGGTCAAAAGTCATGTGCATCCTTCTTTTTCAAAAATTGAAAAATTTCACGCCGTAAAATTCTGTCTGAAATTCTCAATTTTTCAATATAGAAAAAATTATACACTGGTTTTTTATTTTAAATTGCCTGAATTTTGAGTTTTTTTTAATTAAAAGCAACTTTTCGAGAGCTGTGTGTACCTGCGGCTGCTTTCTATAATTCATTCATAATTTTTCAGGCAATTTGAAAAAATAAAGCCATTTTTGAATTTTAAAGTCTTCAAAAATGGCCTAAAAATTGTGTTTTACAAATTGCTTACAAGTAGGCCAATATCGAGTTTGTATGAAATGCCCGAAAAAAACAGCCTTTTGACAGTCCCTGCCACGAAAAAAAAGACTTGTGCATGCGCACGGCGTATTTTTTTTCGTGTTTGTGCCTGTCTGCGGCTGTTTTTATCACGATTAATAGATGTCTTTTTGCCTTTTATATAAAATTTATATAAAACTCGAAATTGAACCAGGTAAGAAAAATCTATTTGCTCAAATCCGGTGCTTTTCCCGTTGAACCGCGCTCAATAATCGGCGATTCCATCAGCACGGACTTACATTCCTGCTCGTTCAAAAGCGAAACCAGAAGTTCTGCCGCGATGCGGCCTTTTTCGTAGCCGGGCTGGTGCACAACCGTAAGCGGCGGAAAAATCATTGAACTTGACGGCAAATCGTCAAAGCCGGTAATAGACAAATCCTGCGGAATTTTAAGCCCAATCTGGGCTGCCACAAAATAAAACGGAATTGCCTGATGGTCTCCCATGCAGTAAATTGCAGTTGGCCGGTTGGGCATTGTTAAAATTTCCCAGGCTTTTCTAATTGCCTCTTCCTGTTTGTGGGAAGTTTCGTAAAAAATGAAGGATTTTTTCGCCGTTTCTTCAAGATTGTGCTTTTTGATTGATTTTAAAATGCCGTTGCCGCGGTTGTCGCTTGTAAGTGAAAATTCTTTGTCTACAATGTCGGTAGAAATCGGCTGCAAGGTACAAAAGCAGATGCGGCGGTGACCGTAATCCAGCAGCAGGTCAAGCATGGATTCCGCAGCTTTTTCATCGTCAATTCCAACGTTAATGTAAGTGTCGTTGTTTTCTGCGTCCATGGTAACATAAGGCAGTTTACGCTGCTTAAACTGGGCGTGAACGCTGCTTGAATTGCTTACGCCAAGAATAATTATGCCGTCTACGCAGGCCTGCTGAATTGTCTGCGAAATAATTCCCTTTAGCGGCGACAGAACCGAAAGCATGAGGCCTTCCCGGTGGCATACAGAACCGATTCCGCGCATAAGTTCTGACATGTACTGGTTGTCGAAAATTTCTTCAATTGGCTGCGGCAGCAGAAAGCCGACGGTTTTTGTTTTGCGCGTTGCCAGAATGCGTGCGGCCGGGTCTGGCGAATAACCCATTTCCTGGGCAACGGCCATAATGTGTTCGTAGGTTTCCTTGGCCACGCGGCCGGGGTTATTGAATGCAAAAGAAACTGAAGTTTTTGAATATCCTGAACGTTTTGCAATATCTTTAATTGTCACTTTAGCCATGGGCAAATTATATGTAAACCGGTTGAATTTATCAACAACCCCGGCAATCCGGCATTTTCGGCATGTTCTGCAACAAAAAAGTTTAAATAAATTTAAAATCTTAAAAAAAAGTGCGTATTTTTTATTTTTCTCCCAATTAAGAGAGCATGAACATTTTTAGTTTTTCACCTTTTGGTTACGAAGGTTCTCTGGTTTCGGTAGAAGTTGATTTGCGCCGGGGAATTCCTTCCGTGGATTTGGTTGGGCTTGCGGACAGTGCCGTAAAAGAATCCCGCGAGCGTATAAGGGCGGCAATCCGTAACAGCGGTTTTGAATTTCCGCCGGACAGGGTTTTAATCAGCCTTTCACCGGCGGATTTAAAAAAAGAGGGTGCCGGCTTTGACCTGCCGCTGGCACTAGCTGTGCTGCTTGCAAAACATCTGGACACGGTTCAGAAAGACGGCGATTCCGTTCCCGTTTTTCCGCCCGGCAACACTGTTGCTGGTGGCACAGAAACCGAAGAAAAAGTTTCTTCCTGCCTTGTAATGGGCGAACTGGATTTATCCGGGTTTGTACGCCCGGTACGCGGCATTCACGCCGCCCTTGCCACCGCCGCCGAAAACGGCATTAAATACTGCATCATTCCCGAATCTTGCAGGCACGAAGCCTACGGCGCGCCAATTGGTGTTTGCGCGGTAGAAACCCTGAAAGAAGCCTTTGAAAAACTTTGCGGCGGCATTCAGAAATTCTGCACGCCGCCATTCATCGACGGTGAAACAAAAGAAGACGACGTTCAGTTTGCACCAGTTTCCGGCGACCTTGATTTTTCAACGGTAAAAAATCAGGGCAGGCTTGTACGCGCCCTGCAAATTGCGGCGGCTGGCGGTCATAATTTAATAACTTACGGTCCGCCAGGCTGCGGCAAAACCCTTGCAGTTCGCCGTCTTCCTTCAATTTTGCCGCTTTTAACCCGTGCCGAAAGCCGGCCTGTAAGTCGCATTTACAGCATTGCAGGGCTTATTCCGGCCGGCAGCCGTCCGCTTACCACAAAACCCTTCAGGTCGCCGCATCAAAGTGCTTCAATTGAAGGCATGACAGGCGGAGGCACTCAGTGTCTGCCCGGCGAAATATCTCTGGCGCATAACGGCGTTCTGTTTTTGGACGAAGCCGCGGAATTTAAAACCAACGTCCTGCAAAGTCTGCGCATTCCCCTTGAAACGGGAAAAATTACTTTAAGCCGTGCCGGGCGGCAGTCAGTTTATCCTGCGCAGTTTCAGCTGATTATTGCGTCAAACCCATGTCCCTGCGGCAATTTTGGCAGTGCGGACAAAGTGTGCGTTTGCAGCCCGAATTCTGTGGAACGCTACTGGAAAAAGTTTTCTGCGCCGCTTTTGGACAGAATTGATTTGCGCGTACCCCTGCTTGAAGCCGAAACCGGCGAAGCCTACCGGTTTTACGACAATATTTCTTCAGGTCAGCTTAGACCGCCAATTGCCCTTGCCGTGCATATTCAGCGGCAGCGGCAGCACAAATTGAACGCTTTTTTAACGCCGGAAGAATGCAAGCGCCATATTCACCTTGGTGAAGCGTGCAGCAATTTTTTAAATTCGGTAATTGAAAGCGAAAATCTTTCCGGGCGCGGCGAAAACAGCATTTTAAAACTTAGCCGCACCATTGCAGACATGGCCGGCAGCGAAGAAATCTTAATTGAACATTTAATTGAAGCCGTTGATTTTAGGAAAAACGAAGGCGGTTTAGACATTTGCTTTTAGCCCCGATGCCGGTTTATTTTGAATTTTAAGCGGTGAAAGTTAAGGCTTGAATTGGAAACTTAAAATTATTGCAAACTTGAAAAGTGCCCAACAGGCTGAAAAATTTTTCAGCCTGTTGGGGCTTTTGGTTTGTAAATGCGTGCGGCAAACTGAATTGCAGAAAAAAGTTTTGCCGCATTTTTTCTGTTTTTTTAACTGGCAAAAAAACAAAACTGATAAAGCATAAAGCGATTTAAAATAAAAAAAGCTGCAACAATTTGTTACAGCTTTTATACCGGCGAAGAGACTTGAACTCTTACGAAGTTGCCCTCAATAGATTTTGAGTCTATCGTGTCTACCATTCCACCACGCCGGCGTTACTATTAGACTATATAAAAAATAGAAAAAAATGTCTAGTACGTAATGTGTAATTTTGTATTTTTATTCAATATAAGGGCTTTTTATGCAAAAAGGCTTATAAAAAGCGGCATTTACACCGCAGGTTCATTAAAACTTAACGCGCAAAAACGCGTAAAAACAAAAAAAACGGCCGGAAAATGCTGCAAATGCTTTTCTGCAAAACTGCATTCACGGCAACATCCGGCCGCCTTTAGTTAAGGCTTTTCGCTTTTACTTACGCCTTGGGTTGCCGTTTTTTTTCAAATTAACGGCAAATCTATGTTACTGGCAATCAGGCTTTTTTCTGCCCAGTCTGTCAGCTTGCGGCATTCCATGTAAAAACGCTTTTCGCTGGCTTCACCCATAGAAAAGCTTTTGCGTGGCAAAACACCGCAGGCAGAAATTGTCGTAAAGAAACTGTCTTTGGAAATGGGCGGAAGCAGAATGCCGATGCCGTTATCCGTGCTGCCCAGCCTGAATACTTCGTCGCTGCCGTGAATAAAGTCAATTTCTGCATCGCCAAAAATTGAAAGGAATGTATCAACTATTGGCTGGAAGTAACTGACCATAAGGTCTGGACAGATTGCGTCAATCATTGCATATTTCTGGTTGCCTTTTTCATCTTTGTAAACAAAACCAACAGCTTCCTGGGATTTCTTGATTTCTGCATCGAGTTCTTCGGCACTTGCAAGGTTGTAAATTGTGCCTGTCAGTTCTGCTGCTACGTAGCGGATAAGCATTTCAGGCAGCGAACCGAACAGAACGCGGTGAATCGGTTCAAAGGTCAATCCTTCGTCATAAATGTTTACGATTTCTACCAGTGCATAGCGCAAGGGGTGGTCGTTTACGTTAGGGTGCTGGCTTTTATATTCGTTCCAAACGGCTTTTGCAGTTGCAAGCGAATGGTTTCCGTCACCAACGGCAAACATGAAAGTTGTTGTCGTGCCGTCTGTATTGTTTTCGGTGTTGTGTTCGGCAATTTTTTCAAGGCTTTTTGCCACGTGGTCAAAAAGTTTTTCACCTTTAATTGCCCACGCCTTTGAATGTCCCGAATCAAGCATCAGGTCTGTATCGTAAACAACTTCTGCGCCTGTTTCTTTTGCAAGCTTGCCGGTTTCTTCAATTAAACCGCGGTTAGGGTCGTTAACCAGCAGCATGATGTGCGGACTTTCCAGCGGTGCACCGCGTCTGATTTCCATGCGCGGCGGAATGCGCGATTCGATTGTCTGTTCTGTTGCACGGATAAGTGCCTTTGAATATGGCCGCCATTCGTAAGTTTCAAGGTCGATAGCTGTAATTAAACCTTTGCGGGTACGGCCGTAAGCTGTCTGCCGTTCAAGGTAAACCATTCCTTCCAAAGGTTCTGCAAAAACGCCTTCGTCCAGATATTTCTGCATGTTGGAACGAATTGCAGAAAGGCGTTCTGCCCGGTCGTTGTCTTCAAGGTAAACTTCGGGCAAAATGCAGTGCAGGGTAGAAGGCTTGCCTTCTGCCTGATCGGCTACTTTTTTCCAGTATTCGCGGTTTTGTGTATACTGGTCACAGGCGATAACCGCCCAGGATTTTAAGTCTGTGCCCTTTTTAGGAAGCAGAATCTGCGTTAAATTAACGCCGTATTGTGCAAAAGTTTCTTTGTAATTCATAATGTTTTTAATATAACCCAAATTGCATTTTTTATTCTATACTAAGTTTTGCAGGTTCTTTCAAAATTGAAGGGTAAACCTTGCCTGCGGTTTTTAATTTTGCTGAAAAAAGGGGGAAAAGCGTGGATTTAAATATTTCTGCCGAACAAAAACAGCTGATGCAGTTTTCGCCGCAAATGCTGCAATCGCTGAATATTCTTATGCTGCCCCAGATTGATTTAAAAGAACGCATTTACGACGAAATTGAAAAAAACCCGGCACTGGAAATTGCAAAGGAAAGCCGCACTTTTAATGAAAAAACTGAAAAAATGCCGGAATATTCAAATTATGCCCGTTCAAATGGCGCAGCAGACGCCGGCGACAATTTGTACCAGTTTCTTGAAAGCCGGCCGAACCTTGAAGAAACCTTGCAGGAACATTTGCTTGGTCAGCTGGCTGAAATTTCCCTGCCGCCTGTTGAAGAACAAATCTGCCGCCTGCTGATTCAAAACCTTGACCAGCACGGGTATCACCGTATTGCGCCAAAGGAACTTTTGCAAAGTGACCCGGTTACGGCTGGTGCAGACGACCGGATTTTGCAGAAAGCCCTGCAAACTGTTCAGGGGTTTGATCCTGCCGGCGTTTGCTGTTCATCGCTAAAGGAAAGTTTGCTGATTCAGGCGCGGGCAAAAGGTGATGTACCTGATTTTGTAACGGAACTTTTGGAAAGTGACGTTGATTTTTCCGGCAAAACAAGAATAACTGCGGTTTTAAAAGATTTTCCCCATCGCAGCCAGAAGGAATTTGACGAAGCCCTGAATTTTGTCCGCCAGCTTGACCCTTTTCCTGCGCGCAATTTTGCTGGTGAACAGACCCGGTACGCGGTGCCGGACGTTTACATTTACGAAATGGAAAGCGACAGTACGGATATTTTTGAACGGTTCGCGGTGGTCAGTGCCGAAAAAGACCTTCCGCAGCTTCAAATTTCAAGCTTTTTTAAAGAACTTGCGGACGAACCTGCAAATGTTTCGGCTGATTCTTCAAATTCGGGCAATTCTGGCAGTTCCGGGGCAAAAAGCAAAACCGCCAAAGACCCGACCCGGGATTTTGCCATGCAGAAAATAAAGGAAGCCCAGACTTTTATGGACTCCCTTTCCCAGCGTACAAAAACGCTTTTGGCTGTAACAAAAGAAATTCTGCTGTTTCAGAAGGCGTTTTTTCTGGGTGTTTCGCCTGTGCCAAAACCAATGCGCCTGCAGGACGTTGCAGAAAAGCTTGGCATTCACCTTACCACGGTTTCGCGCGCGGTGGCCGGAAAATACTTGCAGTGCCCTCAGGGTTTTTTTGAATTCAAGTATTTTTTTCAGAATTCGGCACTGGCCGGGGCGGAAAATGCCAGAAAAAACGCAATGGCTTACGATGTTTTTGGCAACAGTACGGAAGAAAAAAAGGTTGCGGCTGGTGCTGTAAGTAAAGAAGCCGTAAAACTTTTAATGCAGAAACTGCTTAATCAGGCTCAGGCCGAAGGCAAAAAGCTTTCCGATGAAAAAATTGCCGGGCTTCTGGCGGAACAGGGAATGCCGGTTTCTCGCCGCACGGTTGCAAAATACCGCGCCCAGCTGAACATTGGTTCTTCCTACGACCGTTAATTCGCTTTTAACCGGCGTTTTTTTACCGTTTACCACGAAAAGTAAAAAAAACTTGCAAAATATGCCATACCATTTATAATTTTGCTTATCGAACGTGGTGACAAACCGTGTTTTAGTTTTAAGGAGGCTTTTATGAACGTATCGATGAGTGCCGTTGGCTTTGATTTTGAAAAAGACCAGCAGGAACTGATTACAAAGAAATTAGACAGAATTAAATATGCAGAAGACTTGATTGTTGACCTTCTTATCAAGGTGAAGGAAGACAAGAAAATTATTTTTGATGTTACAGCAAACTTCCGCTGGGGTTCTGTAGCCCATGTTTCATCAGAAGATTATGATTTTGCAGCAGCCCTTAACAAGGTAATGGACGTGCTTGACCAGAAGGTTAAGAAAGAAAAAGACAAGATTCAGGAAAAATAGTCTTTTGCTTTAAGCTGAAACAGGGCATTAAACGTGCCCTGTTTTTTTATAGCAGGAACTGTACTTAGCGGTTGATTGTCTGTAATTTTTTCAAACCCGATATTCGGTCTGTATAAGCTCAACATTCGTCTGGTAAACAAAATGCTTTTTGTTGCAAAATATCGATTGAGCGTGTATATTTTTGAGTTATGGGTGGAAAACATTTTTCTGTTCTTGACTTGCTGGATTTAAATCTGAAAGGCTACGATTCGCTGAACCTGCACTGCATTTGCGGCAGGCGCGGTTTAACCCGGGACTTAACGGTTCCGGACATTAACCGGCCTGGTCTGGCACTGTCAGGGTTTTACGAATCTTTCGGTGCACAGCGCGTTCAGCTTTTTGGGCGCGGCGAAGTTGCCTATTTGCAGAAACTTATAGACGAAGGAAATTTGCAGACCATTCGGCATTTTTTTTCTTACGAAATACCCTGCTGCGTGTTTACCCACAATTTGCCGCCGGCAGCCGAATTTATGGCCATTGCCGAAGAAGCAGGCTGTGCAGTTCTGCTTACCGATTTAACGTCTACGGAATTTTCAAGCCGGCTTTTGCGCGTTTTTTCTAATATTTTTGCCCAGCACAAAACCATGCATGGTGTTCTTGTTGAAGTTTACGGTTTGGGCATAATGATTATGGGAGATTCGGGGGTTGGAAAAAGTGAAACTGCCCTTGAACTGATTGAACGCGGCCACCGTCTGGTTGCAGATGATATAGTAGAAATACGGTGCGTAAACGGTAACACCATTTTGGGACAGGGCGCAAACAAAGTAATCAGCCACCACATGGAAATCCGCGGGCTTGGCATCATCAATATTGCCCAGCTTTACGGCATCGGTGCCATCCGCGAACAGAAGGAAGTTCAGCTGGTTGTAAAGCTTGAAGAATGGAACGCCAACAAAATGTACGACCGTCTTGGTACGGAACAGCTTTCAATGGATTTGCTGGGCGTAAAAGTACCGCTGCTTGAAATACCGGTTAAGCCGGGGCGCAACGTACCAATTATTGTAGAAACCGCCGCAATGAATGAACGTTTAAAGTCTATGGGCTATTTTTCTGCAAAAGAGTTTAACCAGAGCATTTTGCGCTGGATTGAAACCGACGCAGCACAGGCTGCTTATTACGGAAGTGATGATTCTTATTAAATAGAGAGGGGAACTATGGTTGAAAGGATTGTAATTGTAAAAAACAGGGCAGGCATTCACGCACGCCCTGCCGCATTAATTGCGCAAACTGCAAATAAATTCGCATCTGAAGTGCTGATTGAAAGAGATTCTGCAACAATTAACGCAAAATCAATTATGGGCGTTATTACAATGGCTGCCGGTTACCAGACCGAACTTACTGTTCGTGCAACCGGCGAAGACGAACAGGCCGCTGTAGATGCAATTCAGGCTTTGTTTGACAATAAATTTGAAGAGGACTAGGCTGTTTTAAAATAACAGGCTGAAAAAAAGACGTTTAAAGCTGGTTCTAAAACTGTGGTTTTTCTACCAGCTTTATTTTTAGCGGCGCGTTTATTTGCCGCTGTTTTGCATTTGTTCATATTGCGTCATTTTTTTCAGCTTTTATTTTTGAAAAAATAAAAGTTTGTTTGTTCAAAAGTTTAAAAGCTAAGCTTAAAACCGCAGAAAATTCTAAAAAAACGGCAGTTTTCTGTTTTTTTTCGTATTTAAAAATGAAATTTGTAGAACTTTTCTTTTTTTCAATTAAGCCCTTTTATATGAAAGAATTAACCCAATGCCAGCAGAACGTGCTGCGCTACATAAGTGACTACACCAGCAAAAATGTAATACCGCCAACCATACGCGAGGTTGCCGACCATTTTCAGATTACTGTTAAGGCGGCGCAGGACCACATTACGGCTTTGCGTAAAAAGCAGTATCTTGCCCCAAGTGACCGGCGTTCGCGTTCACTTAGAATTCTGGTTGACATTGAACCGAAGGAAAACAAAATGCCCGGCCTTATTTCCGTGCCTGTAATTACAAGCTACGTGCCGGGCAAGCCTTTTGTCTGCGCGGAAAACACTGACGGCCAGATTTTTGTACCCAGTTCTTTTCTGCAAAACCTGCAAAGCGGCGAAAATTTTGCCATTGTTGTTCAGGGGCAGAGCATGACGGGCATAGGCATAAACGACGGCGATACGGCAATAATTTCGCCTTGTACCGACGAACTGCTGAAAGACGGCGACATTGTTGCGGTTGTAATTGACGAATCTATTACGCTGAAACGCTTTTTCAGGGAAAGTTCGCGCATTCGCCTTGAATCGGAGAACAGCGATTTTAAGCCGATTTACTGTCAGGATTTGCGTCTTGCCGGTAAGCTTTCTACTATTATTCGTATTTTTTAGGCAGTTTTATGGCACTTTTGTTATATTCGTTTACCGGCCCGGAATCGGGTGAAAAAGCTGATGCGGTTAATGCGCTGCGCACAAAGCACCAGAAAAAATACGGTGAAATTGAAAATCATGTTTTTTATTCAAGCGAAACGCCTTTTGCAGACGTAATTTCTCTTTTGCTTAACGGTTCGCTTTTTTCGCCCGGGCGCTTTGTTGTTTTTAACAATGCTGAAGCACTTAAAAAGAAGGAAGATGCTGAACTTTTAAGCCAGTGGGCAAAAACCGAAGATGATACGTCCGTTCTGGTTCTGTGTTCTGACGAAAATTCAATTGACAAAAAAATGGAAAATGTTGTGCCCAAGGAAAACCGCAAGGTTTTCTGGGAAATGTTTCAGGACAAAAAGGAACAGTGGCTGCGTTCTTATTTTGTGCGCGAAGGCTACAAAATTGAAAGCGATGCAATTGACGCAATTCTGGAACTGGTGGAAAATAATACCGCAGAACTGAAGCGCGAATGCACCCGTTTTTTTGCCTGCTTTGAAAAAGGTCATTTAGTTACGGTTGACGACGTTGACCAGATTTTGTCCCACAACCGCGAAGAATCGGCTTTTACCCTGTTTGATGCGCTTGCTGCCAGTGCCGCGCCTTCTACCCGGCTGGAAAACGCGCTGGAAATTTTACAGAAAATTCGCCTTTCCAAGGATTCAAACGCGGTTTCTCTTATTGCCGGCTTAACTTTCTGTTTCAGGCGGCTTTTGCTGTGGCAAAAATTAAAGGAAAACGGTGCGGTTTCTCAGTTTGATTTGAAAACCAAGGGTTTTTCCAGCAAAAAAGCCCAGGATCAGTACAACCGGGCAAGCCGCATCTGGAACATTGACGATACCGGCAGGATTTTAGCCCTGCTTGCGTCTGCGGACATTTCCATGCGTTCCGGCGGGCAGGCGCTTGAAGACACGCTTCTGCAGATGCTTCTTTATTCAATTATAAACAAGCGCGGAGAAGATATTAGCGAATACGTGGCCGAATAAAGCCTTTTTTACAGCAGAAAACCCCGGTGTTTTTGCCGGGGTTTGTTTTTTTATGAAGTTAAAGTGAAATTTAAAGCCGAAATACAGAAGATTTTTCTACAGGTTCATTGTGTTCAGCAAATCGCGCAGTTTTGCAAGTTCTTCTGCCGTAAGGGTTACTCCCTTGCCCATTTTCTGGTGGTCTGGCGACCAGCTGCGAATGTCGTATTTTGCCGGCCTGTCGCCCCACGAAACGCTGCTAAGTTCGGTTTTCCAGCCTGCTTTTGAAGTTGAAAGTTCGCCAAAAGTTTCTACAATCTTGAAAGAAAAATCGTCAGCCATTGTTAGCCCCTATTTTGTTTTAAGTGTTGAATTTATAAAAATTATAACACTGGTTTTTACTTTTGGCATATCAAAAATTTTGTACTTTCAGGTTTTTGTCAGCGGCAAAAGTCCGTTCCGTATTTCTGTACGTACATAAACAGTGCCGCACTCATCAGTGCGTGGTGATATTCGCCGTGCCCCATGTTGAAAAAAACATCTTTTGCTTCTACAAGAAACGCGTTTAAGAATTCGGTTTCGTCCAGGCTCTGCTTGTTTGTAAGGTTCAGGCTGCTGGCTGCAAAAAAATGCGTTTTGTTGGTCATAAATGCCGAATTCGGGTTCTGGCTTCCAAGATAAACCAGATTGTCTGTTTTGCAGCCGGTTTCTTCCAAAAGTTCCCGTCTTGCGGCTTCTTCCGGCGTTTCTCCCTTGTCAATTACGCCGCCGGGAAATTCCGTAGAAATTGCTTTCTGTCCATGCCGCCACTGGCGAACCATCAGGAAATATTTTTTTCCGTCTTTTTCCAGCATCGGCAGAACCGTAACCCAGTCCGGTGCCTGTAAAAGTATAAAATCGCTCTGTTTGCCGTCAGGTGATGTACACACCGATTTTTCAACGTTAAAAATTGGTGTTGTATGCACAATTGAACTGCTGTTTTCAGTCCAAATCAGGTCAGAATCCGGGGCTTTGTTCATTTTATTTCCTTTTGACAGATTTTCTTAATGGAATTATTCTATTTTATAAGATTTTATAAAAGATATTTTTTGTAAAAACGTACAATTTTTTTTTGAACGCAGGAGGATTTTATGGCTGTTATTACAATTTCCAGACAAGTTGCTGCTTTGGGTGATGAAGTTGCCGCTGCTTTGGCCGAACGCCTTGGCTATAAATTTATTAATCGTAAAATTGTTGAACAAAAACTGATTGGTTTGGGGTTTTCTGAAGCCAAACTGAAAAAATACGATGAACGCAAGCCCGGTTTTTTTGCTTCGCTTGCAAAAGACCACGACGAATACATGAATTATTTACAGACGGCAATGCTTGATGCTGCAAGTGAAGGCGACTGCGTGCTTATAGGCCGCGGTTCGTTTATTATTCTGGAAGAACTGCCGAATCGTTTTGCCGTTCGTCTGGTTGCTTCAAATCAGGTTCGCCTTGAACGTTTGATGAAGGAATTTGACTGGGACGAAAAACAGGCACAGCAGCGCATTGATGAAAGTGATGCAAACCGTTTGGGCTTTCACAAAAGTTTTTTCAACTTGGTAAGCGAAGATCCTGCCTACTACCACATGACAATAAATACTGCTTTTATGGATATCGATGCGGCCGTTGATGCCATTTCAACTTCCGTAAAAAAATGCATTACAAGCGAGCAGGAAAAGCTTGGGCAGGAAAAACTTAAGGATTTGATTGAAGCCCAAAAGCTTGTTAACATTCTTATTTTTGAACACAAACTGCCGGTTAACTTTTTGCATGCGGTTATTAACGGCAATACGGTTACTTTGCAGGGCGTTGCAGATTCCATTGCGGTTGCAGAACAGGCTGTTACCGTTGCACAGAAAGTGATGAGCGATAAAAAAATCGTATCAAGCATCAGCATCGTTCAGGATTTCAAATCTTACCCGTAATTTTCAACTGAAAATTTATGCGCCGTAAAAAAACGCGTTTTTCGGCGCTTTTTTTGTAAATAATTGAATTTTTGAGGTTATTTACAGACGTTATAGTAAAAAGTTTACTCTTTTCGATTTTATTATAGCAGTTACTTGACAGCAGGGGCTTTAATTAGCATAGTTTGTTTTATGAGTTTAGCAAATAAGTTTACGTTTTCCAGGGTGCTTTGTGCACCTTTGTTTTTTGTTTTGTATTTTTCACCAGAATGGTTTGGTTTAAATCCTTTGGTTTCGGTTTGCATTATGCTGCCGCTTTTGGCTTACGCTGAATTTAGCGACTTCCTGGACGGTTTTTATGCCCGCAAAATGAAAGAAGTAAGTGATTTTGGCAAAATTTTTGACCCCTTTGGCGATGTTCTTTTGCACATTACAACTTTTTTCTGTTTTGCGCTGTCCGGCTACATGCCAAAAATCATTTTGATTTTAATTTTCTACCGCGAATTCACAATGCTTTTTCTGCGCCTTATGGCTACACGAGAAGGCGTTGCAATTGCGGCTCGCAAGGGCGGCAAATTGAAGACGGTTCTGTACATTGTTGCCGGTTTCTTTTCCCTTTTTATTGAATGTGCATCACGCTGCGGCTTTGTTTTTACGGAAATCTTAACTGCCGTTTTCCAGATTGTTTCCATTGTTCTGTATGTCATCGCCCTGATTGCTGCGTATGTTTCATTTGCAGACTATCTGGTTCACTTTAAAGATTTGTTCAAGAAACAGGTTTAAAAAATATACAGAATTTATAAAAATCCACTTGACAGGTAATGCCAGAAAGATGTATAAACTTTGTCACGCTGTAATGCACTAACACGTAAAGTAAATGCAAAACGTTGAAAAGTGTTGCAGAATATGCAAAAACCTTGAAAATTATTGAAAGATTTTTATAATCCCTCTTGACAGAGAGGGAGAAAGGGTATAGAGTCTATGACACTCACCCGCTGAAAGGCGGGACTGAAATAAATGAAGGGGAAGCAGCACGGCTGCGAGGATTCCCGGAAAGAGATGTTTGAAACGGAACAGGGAAGGAAA
>JAZRVO010000002.1:0-126448 GCA_045599185.1 Treponemataceae bacterium
TTCGTTTACATGAACGCCACCACCAACCGTATACAAATAGTCACAACCAGAACTTTGAACAAAAAGAACACTGCCTTCTTCCACAATAATAGCGGCTGTTCTATAGCGGAACCATTCATTATCTTTTGTAAAACAACAATCCGTAGTACCCATAATTTTCCCTTTTATTTCCTGTAAACAACCGCAAAGCTTTTGCCCTTAACAATCTCGCAAACTTCAATCTTTTCAAAGCCAGCTTGTTCAAGTGGCCTTAAAATCCGTCTTTACATTTCTATTGTCATTTAAGGCACATCTACTTTTCACCGAAAGCCGGAATTTATTTCCTTTTTCCATTCGGTTTTTAACAGCCTGTATTCCAGCCGTGTTTTCATTTTCCCGTCATGCCATTCATAGTCAATGTGTTCTGCTTCTTTAATAAGCCCGTTTTTCTGCATTACACGCTCGGAACCTTTATTCTCTGCCAGGCATCCTGTAGTCACCCTGTAAACATTGTTTTCGGTGAATGCAAATTCCAGCAGTTTTTTCAATGCTTCCGAAGTGTAACCATTCCCCCAGAATTTTGGATAAGAGAAATATCCCAGATGGACGATTTTTCCCACCGGCGTTTCATCAACAACCGTATAGCCTATACTGCCAACCTGTTCATGGGTGTCCTTCAATTCGATATGGAAAAAATAGAACCGGCGTTTTTCAGAATCAATGTCAGACAATACGTTTTCAAAATCCCTGCGTCCTTCTTCAAGTGAATGCAGCTGTATATCCTGAAGGTAATACATGGTTTTTGAATCCATCTTGAGTCTGCAATAATCATCAAAATCAGATTGAACATAATCGCGCAAAATCAGTCTGTCAGTTTCCCAATGAATCATTTTTTGATTATCCCTGCCTCCGCAAAATAGAAATTATTGTTTCCCTAAAAACTGAAAACTACAATTTCCAAACTAATCTTTATAGAGTATGAATCTTTGATTTGGATATCCATATTCCTCTATAAGTTCACTTTCTGCAAAGCCGAATTTCTTGTATAAATTTCTTGGTGCAATTCCTTTTTACCGATAATCGGGGTCAGCTGCAAGACAGCAGATCGTATTATACTTTTTAGAAAACAGAAGCACTCCCACAACATTGTCTCCATGTTTAATACAAAGAGCCCTGTTATCATTCATAAATTTCAGCACAGTTTGTTTATGTTCTTCGATTTTCTGCTCAGTCGCCAAGCTGGAAAATTCCAACTCTCTTTTTTAACCAACTGCATCCATGAATCAATGTCAGACAATGTTCCGAATTCTGCTTTTAAGTTTTTTTCCATTTCAATCTTCACCCTTTGCTGCCTCTTTATTAGGCCAAATATCGAGTTTATATGAAATGCCCAAAAAAAACTTTCGACAGTCCCTGCCCCGTAAAAAAGACTTGTGCATATACGGCGTATTTTTTTCATGGCCGTATCTGTTTGCGGCTGTTTTTATTACAATTATATATAGATGTCTTTTGGCCTTTTATATAAAACTCAAAAATGAACCTATTACACAATTACATATACGTATCAAAAAAAGCTGCTTTTAATATTTCCGTTTTTATGTTCTGACCAGCCTTTATTTGCAACATTCCTTTTGGCGTAAACTTGAATTCTTTCAGTTTGTTTTTATGCTTTACCAAACCAGCTGCTTCTATATTAATGTGGTCTTTAAATGGAATAATTCTTACAAATTTTTCGCCGCAATAATAACTTGGCAATTTTGCCCACATTTTTTCTTCAATTGTAATGCCGTCAATCAAAAATAATATTTCTCTAATTGCCGTATACAGATTCACGATTTCTTTTGGATAAAATTCCAGATATTGCTCTATTTCCTGCATCATTACATTCTCCTGAATTCTTAAACTGCACATCCGGCCGTTCGGTTTAAGTTAAATTGATTCCTTTATATGCCGTTTCCAGTTGCTGGGGCGTAACTATGCCTTTTGCAAAAAGTGTTTCCTGCATTCCTTTTTCTACCATATAATCAATTCCAATCATCTGCATAATTTCAATTGCTTCCAGCATCTTAAGTCCTCTTTTTTTCGTAAGTGAATATTCTACATGAAGCGGATATCCTGCAAACTCTTTTTTTTGAACCAAACCAAACATAATCAGTTCAGCAAGTTGTTCCAGAAGCATTTTCTGGGTAATTCCTTCTATACCCCTTTGCAGCTGAGACAAAGACAGTGCCCCGTCTTTAAGCTGATACAGAATTATGGTTTTCCACTTGCCCTTTATTATGTCGTGAACAATTTCCAAAGGGCAGGTATATTCATTTCGTATTTTCAAAATATTCCTCCAATGTTACAACCTTTGCAAACATACCGTCCAAAGCAGCCATAAATGCACCATGAACGGTCTGCGCCGGAATTTTTTCACCTTTAAACTTCAGGCTTTTTGTGGTACAGGCATCTTCAATTACAGTTACCTCGTAACCATAATCCTGACAGGCTCTTGCAGTGGTGTCTACGCACATGTGGGACATCATTCCGGCAATTACAATTTTTTCAACCAAATTCTCGCTAAGATATTTTTGCAAATCCGTATTAAGGAAAGAACTTGGAAAATCTTTATGAATTATTTTTTCGCCGCCTATTGGTTTTACCCTTTTGTTTATTTCAGAAAACATTTTGAAATTGTGCTGAACATGAATGACAAGCTTATTCTCTTTTCTGAACCGGTCAAGAATATGGGCTGCTTTTTCAGCAGCTTCTTTAGGCTTGTAAAGCAATAGCGGGCCGGGTGTAAAATAAATATCCTGAATATCTATCAGCAGCAATGCTTCTTTTTTCATAAAACGTTACCTCGTATGCAGTATTTTGAAACATTGTATAGCATGAAAATGCAGGCAACAATTACCCACTTTTTGGTGGGTACGCCTCGCTTTTGCGGGTTGTTTTGGCTTTAACTGTTGCCTGATGTTTGCCCCAAGGGCGCATTGTCAGCGTAGCTTTGAGTAATGTTTTTTTTGAGGCAGGGACTGACTAAAGGTTGTATATATTTTTTATGACTTGACGTTTGAAAGAATTAAAAATTGCAGAAAAATTCAATGCTCACCTAAAAGGGAAGAGTTTTGCTGGTGAAAAACTCTTCCGCGTGTATACAGCAGTGACAGTTGGGCTAAAAGTAAACAGCACGTGCTTTCGCTTTCAATTGAAAAAAAACGCAGTTCCCATTATGGTCAATTTTTTCAAACCTCACTCGCAGACTTTCTAAAAACCGTAAAATGGTGTATGCTGAAGGCTGTTAAAATCTGTATAGCATGAAAAAAAGTTTGATATAATTTGAATACGAAGGTGTATTTTATCAGACTTATGATTAATTTTATTAGAACTAACCAGCTGAACTATCTTCTTGTTTTAAGCTGCATCTGTTTAATTATTTCAGTTTTTACATTAATTTTAAGATTCGACAACAAAAAAATTAAATATTCATTACTTGTAGTTGAATTCTTTGCTTTTCTGCTGGATTTCTCTGATCGCTATGCATATATTTTCCGTGGTAACGAAACATCTTTAGGTTACTGGATGGTCAGAATCACAAATTTCATTGTGTTTTTTTCCCAGCTTGCAGAAACCCTTGCATTTAACATTTACACTAACTATGTACTTAATTTTAAAAAATCATCTAAAAGATTTTATGGAATTGTAATTTTTCTTGTAACGGGTATGATTTGTCTGATTATTTCTCAATTTACAGGATGGTATTACACTTTTGACAGCACAAATCATTATCAGCGTGCATCACTTTTCCCTCTATGCTATCTGTTCCCTGTAGTGGCATTTATTCTTCAGTCTTCCATTGTCTGCCAGTATTATAAACAGCTTAGCAAACGCATTCGTTTTTCTATTGTTTTGTTTCCTGTTGCACTTTTTTCTGCTTCAATAGTTCAGTTATTCATTTATGGAATATCTTTAAACACTATGAGTTATGCGCTGCTGGCAATTATTTTATTCATCTGTGCTATTTATGATGTAAACGCAAACCTTGAACAAGCAAGGCAAAAGGAAATTACACTGTTAAAAGAGCAGGCAGAAAACATGCAGGAATTGTTTACGCAGACTGCGGAAGCCCTTGCAAGTGCGATAGATGCAAAAGATGAATATACACATGGTCATTCTGTACGTGTAGCTGAATATTCAAAAAAAATGGCTGAAATGGCAGGAATTGACAAACGAACATGTCAGGAAATTTACTATACAGGCCTTCTTCATGATGTAGGCAAAATCGGAATTCCTGATGGAATCATTAATAAAGATACACGCCTTAGTGATGAAGAATACGCAGAAATTAAAAAGCACCCGGGAAAAGGAAATGAAATCCTGAAACGCATTAATAAGCTTCCATATTTAAGTGTAGGTGCTCTTTATCATCACGAAAGATATGACGGGAACGGATACCCTGAGAAACTTAAGGCAACTGACATTCCTGAATTTGCCCGAATTATTGCAATAGCAGATGCTTATGATGCCATGACTTCAAAAAGAAGTTACCGGGAACCAATTCCACAGCAAAAAGTTCGAGAGGAAATTGTAAAGGGAATTGGTACACAATTTGATCCTGAATATTCCAGATTAATGCTCCATTTAATCGATTGTGATACAGAATATACAATGAAAGAAAGAATTGAGAGCCCTGAACTTTCGGGTAATGATAATATATTGTGTACTGTTTATAAAGAAAAATATACAGAAGGCATTTTAATTAATCCTTGCAAAGTAAAAATCAAGATGAAATGCAGGGCATTTGTTCGTAACAAACCTTTTTACCCGGCTATAATTCTGTTCGATTCCCTGGATGCAAGAATTCATGAAGAAGAACGAAAAAAGAAAGATTTAAATTTTACTGAATATTGCAGTTTAAAGGCCAGTGGCGAATATGAAACTTTAGATGTTCGAAAAATAGAAGTAAATAAAAACGAAGGAAATTTGCCGTCTGATGCTGCTGAATATACATTCGAAATTGAAGCAGTAAAGGTCAAAGACCATATTCTTTTACATTCTAATAATGGCATTACAGAAGTTGAATCTACTGTTGTGCTGCATGACAATACCCGTTATGCATATATTTCCATCACAGGAGAAAACTGCAGCATAACAAATATTCAGATTGAAAGAGAAGAAAATTTCTATCCTGCAGGTGCAATCCGCCGAATTGCCGAAGAAATGATTTATATAGAAGGTCCCGAAGGCGATATACCAAGCATTCAGGTGGACTCATGGCGAACTGCAACAACTAAAGGTATTTTAGTAGATCAATCTATGAATATTTGCTTCCACATGAAAAGTCTTCCTTTTGCAAGATTAGTCTGGCATTGTCCATTTATAGTTTTATACACTTCAAGTAACACTTCGGTAAATTCTCCTGATTACAGAGAGTTAGGATTGATTCGACTGGATGGCGAAGTCTGGCATTATGACAATGCTGTTAAAAATAGTCTGTTACTGACTTCTACAAATGAATTCAAAGACTGGAATGACTGGAAGCAAAAAAACAAATCCGGGCACGATATAAGTCTTGCAATTACAAAAGAAGATAATGCAATTATTTTCCAGACTGAATGCGGTGGACTCATAATTAAAGATACAATAACTCTCACCGGCAAATTCCCCAAATTATATCTGGCTTTCACTGGGGATCAGTGTGTCATTGAGAATATCAGAGTAAACAGAACATAAACTTTGATGATTAAAAAAATTCTGGAAACTTCGTAAAACGAATTACCCTGACATTCTGCGTTAGGGTAACCGGCAATTATAATTTATTCATTTCAATACTAATTATTACTGTGCCAGAGAGAACCGTCACCGAAGATTTTATTTTTCTTCGATTTTTGCCATTTTAGGCAGGGACTGCCGAAAGGTTGCTTTTTATATATTTTTTATGACTCGACGTTTGAGAGGATTAAAAAGCTCCAGCTCTTTGCCTGCCGGTTCGTACCGTATGCCGGGAACCGCAATTAAAATGCTACCGCCCTTTTTTACAAAAGGCAAAATCTTTTCTGCAAAAATACCTTCTGCACAACCAAAATAATGATAAGCATCAACGCTTACGATTGTATCAAAATAATCTTTTGCAAACGGAAGTGCCAGCGCATCTCCTTTAAGCGGAATGATTTTATCTTCCAGCGAATGACTGATAATTCTTTTCATGTTATCAGTCGGCTCAATCCACAAATCCAGGGCATAAACGCTTTTTGCCGCAGTTTCGCTGGCAAAAAAAATCGAAATCAGTGCCTGTCCGCAACCAAGAATTAAAACCCTGCCGCCTAAAGCTGCTTCATTTTCGCTTACAAGTTCGTCCAGCAAAAGAAAAAGTATTTGGACCCATCAGATAATCTTTGGTATAAAAATCTTTATGCTTATTGTATTTAGCTTCGTTCATGTTTGTTTTCTCCCTTTGGGTTACAGCATGATTTTGGCTGGCGGTACAAAGACAATATAAACACATTTACAATACTTGTTAATATAATGCATATTTGTTTACACACTTCGGTTTTTACCAGCTTAAGAAATTTCTGCATGAATAAATAGCCGAATCTGGCAAAAAGTGACTTGCTTTTGTATTTTGAGACATGGCAAACAAATACTAGTATTCTAGCTGTACTAGTGTTTGACAGATTAAATATATAAGGTTATTATTTATTCAATGAAGAACACGGAAAAATTACCCAGAGAAAACAACCGCGACTACGCACTGCGCGTTATCCGCGAAAATATCATAAACCTGGAATTAAAGCCGGGCAGTATGCTTAGCGAACAGGACATTGCAGAAGAACTGCATCTTTCGCGCACGCCGGTGCACGAAGCCCTGCAGGAACTTGCCCGTACAAAAATAATTGAAATTATGCCGCAAAAAGGCAGTCTTGTAAGTCTTGTAGATATGAACCGGGTTGACGAAGCCGTTTTTATGCGTGCAACAATTGAATCGGCAGTAACAGAAGAAGCAAGCAAACTTGCAACTGCCGATGACATTGCCCAAATGGAAGCAAACATAAAATTGCAGCAGTTTTATAACGAAACCAAGGCAATTGAGAAACTGCTTGAGGTGGACAACCAGTTCCACGAAATGATGTACAGAATTACAAACAAAATGCAGTGCTTTTATATGGTTCGCCTGATGAACATACATTATGACCGCTTCAGGGAAATGAAAATGCACACGGTTAAAGGCGACCCGATTATTGAAGAACACATTGAAATATTGAACGCAGTTAAAAGCCACGACCCGGAACGTGCAAAAGCGGCTTTGCTGAAGCACATTAACCGTCTTTACCTTGACGTGGTAGAAATTAAAAATAATTACCCCGATTATTTTGCCTGATTCTGACATTTGCGCATAAAAAACCCGAAGCTTTCTGCAAGTTTCGGGTTTTTTGTTGTTACAGCAATGTTATAAAATGCGGTGCACGCAAAAAGTGCTTACTTGGCAGCAAAATTGTCCCGAATCCAGCCGGTAATGCCTTCTGGCAAAGCCTTCCACATTGGTTCGCCGTTTGCAAACATTAAATTTTCCTGCATCGGGTTTACAAGGCAGTGCTGCCCCATTTCAAAACCAAAATTAATTGAAGCTACTCCGCCGTCGCTGTTGCGCACAAATTCCGGAAAAAAGCACATGCAGTTTTTTGTCCGCGCCAAACGTTCTTCAAAAGGCTTTATCACTTCGTCAAAAGGGCAAAGCTCGTCACGCTTGCCGTGCAAAACCAGAATATGCGTTCCATGCCTTTCAATTGCACAAAACTCTTCCTCATTCGGCAAGTCAGAACCGCCAACGGGAATAAGCGCATCGAAAAAATCCGGGTAACGTCTGGCAAGTGTCCACACAAAATGGCCACCAGAAGAATTGCCAAAAATCAGTTTATGGGCAAGGTTTTTGCCATATTTGGCGTATATTTCTTCAAAAAGTGCGTGCACCGGTGCCGGGTAATAGTCTTCGTGCCAGCAGCCTTCTACACTGCCGTCTTCAGTACGGTATTCGTTGGCAACGGGAATTAAAATGAAGGCACCGCCCATTTTTTCCTGATATTCGGGACTGGCGTAAAGTTCGCCGCCGCAATAGTTTATGCACAAATCGCCGTTAAGTGCGTTTGTTGCCCCGTGAAAAAACGTAAGAAGCGGATACTTTTTAGAAGAATCTGCGCCATGCTTTAACGGATTGTAAAAAAAATAAGTCATTGAAAAAGGTTCTTCGCCCTTGAAGGAAGTGCCTTTTGGCGCGGCGCAGGTAAAAGTGAATTTTTCAAAAAGGTTAAAATATTTTCCGGCCGTATAGCCCGGCGCATAACTTACAAAATCGCCGCTTTCCATTTCGTCTTCCCACGGTGCTTTTACGTGGGTTTTCATTTCTGAAGATTTAAAAACTCCGTTGTCTTCCATAAAATGCTCCTATTTTTCATTAATTTTGTTCTAGGTTCAATTTCGAGTTCGGTATAAAAGGCCAAAACGCACGTTTTTGCAGAACAGTGCAGAAAATTGCGAACCATTGCACAACAGTCCAAATTGAACAAAACCAGTTACCGGGCATAGCGGTAAATTTCTTCTTCCGTGTGAAAGCCTGTTTTAATTATCACGTCGTCAATATTTTTGGCGGTAACAAGCTGCGGGTCTAGCCACAAAACAGGAATCCGCCCGAAACCGTTGTCGATTTCTTCACTTATTGACGGCAAATCGGCAGTCTTTTTACCCTTGGCCAGTTCTACCGCACATTCTGCGGCTTTTTGGGCAAGCTGGGTAATGGGCTTGTACACGGTTAAAGTCTGCACGCCGGCAATAACGCGCTGACATGCGGCAATGTCAGCATCCTGTCCGCTTACAAGCACATTGCCAATTCGGTGTTCCGTCAAACTGCGCAAAACCGTTTCTGCAACCGCGTCGTTGCCGCATAAAACGCCGTCAGGAACAAAACCGCTGTCCAAGAGGTCATTCATCTTGCGGTAAGAAAGGTCATAATTCCATTCTTCCGTATAAAATTCGCTGTAAATGGAAATGGAACTTTTTGAAAGAACATTGTGAATGCCTTCGCTCATCATGTGCATGTTGTAATCTTCCGGCGCACCCAAAATGCAGCACCATTTTCCGTAATTTTTATGCTCCAAAAGTCCCTGCGCCATAAGTTCGCCGGACTTGCGGCTGTTGATGGTTATGTAAAGGTCTACCGGCGTGTTTACCATTAAACGGTCGTAGGAAATAACCGGAATACCGGCATCAACGGCATTCTGCACAACTTCCGCCAGCGAATCCGCACTTTTAGGTACAATTACCAGCACGTCAACCTTGGAGTCGATTAAATACTGAATCTGCTTAATCTGTTCGTTTACGTCGTTGCCAGCGTCCTGCACAATTACCGAAGCACCGTTTTCTCTGGCAGTTGCCATAAAAACATCGCAGTCGCGCCGCCAGCGTTCAATAACAAAACTGTCAATCGAAAAACCAATGGTCAGTTCCTGTTTTTTTTGCGGCAAAACGGGTTTGTTTTCAGTTTTGGGCTTGCAGGCGCAAAGCATGGCGGCTGCTAATGTTGAAAAAATAAAAAAACTTACCAGTTTAAAAAAACGTTGCATATATTTCCCTTTTCGCAGAATGATGTGCAGTTAAAAATATTTTAGGGCATATCCGTCAAATAGTAAATTTTTCTTTAAAATCCGCAGTTCTTGCCGCTGCCCGGAATTTACAGATTGCGGAATTCAGTGGGGGTTACGCCGAATTTTTTGCGGAAAACCTTGCTGAAGTAATTCTGGTCCGGGTAGCCGGTTGCCCACGACAATTCCTTTATGCTCAGCTTTCCTTCTTTCAGCAGTTCCTTGGCTTTTTCCAGCCGCAAATCCGTAACATAATCAATAAAGTTTTCGCCGGTTTCTTCCTTAAAAAGCTTGCTTAAATAAAACGGGTTTACGTTAACATAAGCCGCCGCTTCTTCCAGCGAAATGCCGTCAGAAAGATGTTCCTGAATGAAACTGCGAGTTTTTTCAATTACAGGGTTCTGCTTAACGCTTTTTACCTTGTCAATTGCAATGCAGTAGGCGCAAAGCTGTCCCAGTACAAACTGTTCAAGCTCGCTGAAAATGTTTGTGGTTTTAAAAATGGCAAAAGTACCGCTACCCGGGCTGGCATCTTTTTCAAAAGGCGTGCCTGCCGCGGTACAAAAAGTAGCGGCGGTATTTTTTGCCGTAACAACCAGCGTAAAAAGCCGGTCTTTAATCAAATCGATGTCGTCTTTAAGGCCGCGGCGCAAAAGCGGAAAATACAGAGCCGCCGTAGATTGCAAAGTTTTTTCGTCACCGGCCTGCAAGCGCCGCAAAATCTGCTGTTCAAGGCTTAAAATCTGGTTAAATTCGTCGGTTGCATTTTGCGCCGCACTGTCTATAAAAGCCACACCGCCCACGCTGTTGCAAAGCGCAAGGGCTGCAAGTGCCTGATTATAGGCAATCTGGGTAAATTCCATATTTTCTTCAATGCCGCTAACGCCCACGCGCACGTTAGAACCGATTTTCAGGCTCAGCTGGCGGTACAGAATGTTCATCAGCTGGTGCTGGGCAAAAGTGCTCTGTTCCGGCGTTGCCAAAACTTCGCAGGGCACGTAGCAAATTACCCGGTTCATCATAAGCGGCCCCACAATTGCATCGGTGCAGTTGCGAAGACAGTCGCGCACTTTGTCATAAAGTTCGCTGCGGTCTGGTTCTTCAACCTGTGGCAGTTCTATGCAGCAGTAAAAATACGCTTCACTGGAAATATTTAAAAATTCCAGATACGGTTCCATGTCGCGGCTGGTATCAATTGAAAAAATTGAAGAATAAATGAAATCGCTTTCTACAATGGGCGAAACAAAACGCAGCTTTTCCTTCAGCTGAAGGTCGGAAGTTAGTTTTCCGCGGTTAGAATCCACCACTTGCATTGCATCGCGCAAAGTTTGCGTTACAAGGTTACGGTTTACAGGCTTGGTCAGATACTTGAACACGCCCAAATCAATTGCTTCCTGTGCATACTGAAAGCGGTCAAAAGCACTTAAAACAATCATCACCGAATTAGGACTTGTAGCTTTCATTTCGCGTATGGCTTCTAGTCCGGTTAAACCCGGCATGTTTATGTCTATAAAGGCAATGTCTATTTTTGTCTGGTTAAAAATCTGCACGGCCTCGCTGCCGGAATAGGCAGAAAAAATGCAAACCTTGCCGTCAAATTCTTTCTGAATTATAAAGGAAAGTGTATCAATAACAATTTGTTCGTCATCTGTCAGCAGAATGTTGTACATTTGGAATCCTTACAATAAAGCAGGCACCCTGTCCTGCCGGGTTTTGGTCAATATCAAAAACCTGGTCGCTAGCATAATAAAGGCGCAGCCGTTCAATTACGTTATAAAGACCAATGCCGTGGCCTTCCTTTACTTCGCCGCCGTCGCCTGTCTGCACCGGCACTGTGCCGCGGCTTAAAAGCTGTATGCGCGTTTTCGGGTCTATGCCCGGGCCGTTGTCGCAAACCGTTATCTGGGTAAAACCACCGATAAAATCAATGTTTTTTTTCGTTTTTTCAGCTTGCAGAATATTGCCGGGCTGCGCCGCGTTTTCCGTCACGTTTTCTGCAAAAGCCGCCGGTACAAACCCTGCCCCGCCTTCAGCCTGCAATGGCGCATGACTGCTAACCACAAGCTTGATAACGCCGCCACTGCTAAAACCTGCCAGCCCGTGGCGAATGCAGTTTTCCACAAGCGGCTGTAAAATCATGCTTGGCATTCTTTCGTTTAAATTTTCAGTTTCAATCTGCTTTTCAAATACAAATTTATTACCGAAGCGCACTTTCATAATGTAAACATAATTGTCCACAATCCGCAATTCTTCCTGCAAGGTTGTGTCACGGTCTACCTGCTGAATATTATAGCGGAAAAAATCGGCAATCTGTTCTATAAAATAGCAGGTTTTGTCCGCGCCTTCCATTGTTGCAAGGCCAGCCCCAGTGTTAAGCGTGTTGAACAGAAAATGCGGATTAATCTGTGCCTGCAATGCCTTAAGCTGGGCATCCTTGTAAAGCGCCGCCATTCGTATTTCCTTTTCCTTAAGTTCGGTTTCTTTTACGGCGTTTTCCCAAATCGTATCAATGTATTCACGTATGCTTACAATCATGCGGTTAAAGGCAAGGCAAATATTTCCCACTTCGTCCTGACTTTCAATTGGCAAAAGAGGAATGTCAAAGTGGCGTTCTGCAATGCGGTGGGCAACTTTTGAAATTTCAACCAGCGGCCGGGTAATGCTTGTTACAAGAACATAAACGATTAGAAAACTTAAAAACATCAGTGCCAGAAGGGCAAAAAAGCCAACTGAACCGGCGCGGCGGAAAGAACTGAGGGTAAAATTGTAGCGGGCAATGTTCTTGTGGAAATATTCGCTGTTAAGCCTGCCAACTTCGGCACTAAGCATGGCATAAACTTTTACCGCGTTTCTGTAACTGGCATCGGCAGCAACCGGGTTATTGGCGCGCCGGGCAGAAATTGCAGATTCGCCGTACTGAAGGAAACTGGTCTGAAGGCGGCTTACCTTGTATTCAAGCAAACGGATTTCGTTGGTGCCGGGTTTTGAAGGAAAATTCAAATCGTTGTTTTCTAGTTTTGAACGGATGCTGTAATACTTGTTTATGCTTTCAAAAGTGCGCACCTGCATGTATTCTTCAAGGGCGTCCTGTGCCTGGGCAATTAAAAGCGAATATTCGTCGAGTTTTGAGTTTGTGTTGTAAGAATCTGCAACAGATTCTACTACATTTGAAAAAACCAGAACTACGCAGAAAAAAAACAGAGCCATAATGCCGCTTGTAACCAGAAAACTAAGCAGAAGTTTGGTGCGCATGCTTAAACGCTGAAAAAGTGAAAATTTTTCTTTCATTCTTCCACCGCCTTAAAATTAATTTCTGTCATTGTTCTGCCGCGCAAAACCCTTATTTCGTTGGGAATGTAAACGTTTGCGCTGCCGTTTTTTATGTATTCAAAAATCTGCGTCATGGCAAGCCGTCCGTTTTTTTCGGCATTAAAAGAAACCAGTGCCTGCAAAACGCCTTTCTGCAAAAGTTCCTTCGTTTTTTCACTTTCTTCAAAACCAATTACGGCAATTGAAGTTCTGTTCAAATCCAGCACGGTTTGTGCAACGCGCAAAGTGTCTGCGTGGCTAAGGCACAGTACGCAGTTAATGTCTCGCCGGGCAATAAGTTCCTGCCAAATAAAATCGTCCGGGTTAATGGACTGGGCATCTTTAAATGGCAAAATCTGCACGTTTATCCTCTTAACAGAAATTGTGCCGCCGTCTTCGCTTTCATCCATTGCTGCATAATATTCGTTTAGTGCCTGATTCATGTTTGCAATCAGCTGGTTCGTCGTTTCACGGTTATGCACCGAATCAACGGGAATTAGCAGGTTGCCGCCACTGGGGCAAAACATAAGTACCGTTTTTGCAAGAATCTGACCAAGTTCAAATTTATTCGGGCCAATATAGCAGATTGAATTGCTGTAAGGATTCTGCTGGCCAAGGCACACCAAAGGTATTTCTTTGCCCCAGGCGTCTCTGGGCGTATGAACAATTTGCGTATCGCTGTCAATGTATGCAATTATGCCGCTTGCACCAAGGGCAGAAGCATATTCCAGCTTGTCCAAAATTGAATCATCTTCCGTCTGACTGGAAGAAAGTAAAAGTTCCACAACGGCATTGTAATCGGCAGCGACATCAACAGCACCCTGATAAACCTGACGCAGATAATCGGCATTGTTGCGGCTGCCGGCAATTATTACGTGATGATTCATCAAATCATTTTCCTGCTGACTGTTCTGTTCTGCAAACTGAAAGGCTTTTAAAATATAAAGCAAAATAAAACCGCAGACGGCCAAAAGAAAAAGCAGGAAAATGGCTGCCAGAATGTTTTTTTTTGGTGAATTCAAATGCTGCTGTAAACCGATTTTCATACTGTTAAATAATATTCCCGTTTTTAATTTTTTTCAACTTTTGCAAAAGCACCTTAAATTTTACGCCTTAATTTACTCGTGTTGATAATGAAAAAAGATTTATAATATAACAAGTTTTTAATGTACAAACTCCGAAATATTGTTTTACTCTGTTAATGGCTTTATAACGCTATACAGAAACAACAAACAGAAAAAGCCAGCGAGGAAGTTTATGAACAAAACAGTTTTAATTGCCGACAACGACAGCAGCTGGCAAAATTTGCTGGCCGAAAAGCTTGAAACCAGCGGTTTCAACGTTGTTACTGCCACTAATTCAACCGAAGCCCAGAATATAGGGCAGAACAATTCAATAGGACTGATACTTTTAGGTACAAACCTTTCTGAATTAAATGGAATTGACATCTGCCAGAACCTGCGCAGCAATAACGTAATAATTCCCCTTATGTTTGCTGCCGAAAGTGCCCAGCCGGAACAGATTGTAGAAGCACTTAGCAATGGCGGCGATGATTTTATTCTTAAATCAGCTTCAGTTGAAGAAATAATGGCACGCATCAGTGCCCACATTCACCGCTTCAGTTCTGCAAAGGCGCAAAGCGAAATTACCAAACAGAACGAAGAGCCGGAACTGGTTATAAACCTGCGGAAAGGTTTTCTAATCGTTCACGGCGAAAAAGTGCAGCTTTTAGCACAGGAAATTAAACTTCTGGAATTTATGTACATGCATCAGGGCGAACTGATTGACCGCGACAGGCTTTTAAACGAAGTTTGGGGCTACGAAAAACTGGACATAAGTACACGCACAATTGACGTGCACATTGCGCGCCTGCGCCAGAAAATGGGCGACACCGAAGTGCCGAAATATTTGCAGACTGTTCGCGGCGTTGGCTATAAGTTTATTGCGCCGTAAAGTTTCTGGGGCAAAAACTCGCCCAAATAATGCAAAAATGCCGACCTGCTGATGTTCTTTCCGCCGAAACGCGCCACATGGTCGGTATAAACCTGTGAATCGATAAGTTTGCCGCCGGCGTTTTTAAAAGCCTGCACAAAAGTACAGAATGCGGCTTTTGAAGCGTTGTCAACCGTGGCAAACATTGATTCGCCGTAAAAAACACTGCCAATGCAAACACCGTAAAAACCGCCTACAAGTTCGCCGTCTTTCCACGCTTCAACAGAATGGGCAAAACCTTCTTCGTAAAAATCGCAGTAAGCATCAATCATTTCGTCAGTTATCCACGTAGAATCCTGCCCGGGGCGATTTTGCTGCGCACAAGCAGTAATAACTTTTTCAAAACAGGCATCAATTGAAAATGAAAAAACTTTCTGATTAAGCACGCGGCGCAGGCTTTTGGGCACGTGCAAGTCTTCAGGAAAAAGCACAAAACGCGGATCAGGACACCACCACAAAATCGGGTCATCGTCGCTGAACCATGGAAAAATGCCCTGCAAATAGGCAGAAAGCAGCATGCCCGGCGAAAGGTTGCCGCCGGAAACGACTACGCCGCTTTCGCTTTCTTCCGGGTTTGGAAACTGGAGGAACTGGTCAATAGAAAAATACGGAAAATCGTCTTCGGCTTTTTTTCTGCTCATTGGTCTTATTCTGTTTTAAAGCCATTAAAGCTGCGGGGCGCGCATAATTTCAAGTTTTTAAAGGCTTTCATAAGTAATTTCCAGCTGACCATCTTTTATGCCGCAAACAGCCTTGCCGCCGTTGCTCAAACTGCCAAAAAGCACTTCGTCCACCAGTTTTGTGCTAATCTGCTGGTCAATGGTGCGGCTAATGTTGCGCGCGCCGTATTCGGCAGAATAACCTTCTTTTGCAACAAATTCCAAACATTCGTCAGTTAAAGTAACTTCAACCTGTTTTTCCTTAAGGCGCAGGTTCAGCTGCTTAATCTGTTTCTGGCAAATTGACTTCATTACAGACAAATCAAGGTTGCCAAACGGAATGATTGCGTCCAGACGGTTTATGAATTCCGGCGTAAAAAGTTTTTCCACGGCTTCACTTACTGCCGACTGCGCCTTTGGGCTTTGGGCAAAACCAATCGGGCTTTTGTTAATATCCCGGGCACCGGCGTTGGAAGTCATTATAAGAATGACGTTCCTAAAATCGGCCTTGCGTCCCTGATTATCGGTTAAAGTTGCGTAATCCATAACCTGAAGCAAAATATTGAAAATATCCGGGTGGGCTTTTTCAATTTCGTCCAGCAGAACAACGGCGTTCGGCTCTTTACGCACCGCATCGGTTAAAAGGCCGCCTTCTTCAAAACCAACGTAACCTGGCGGAGAACCGATTAAGCGGCTTACCGTGTGTTTTTCCTGATATTCGCTCATGTCAAAGCGGTGAAGCTTCAAATTAAGTGTTTTGGAAAGAGCCTTTGCAAGTTCCGTTTTTCCAACGCCGGTAGGGCCTGCAAAAAGAAAACTTGCCACAGGTTTTTCGCCGGTGGTAAAACCAGCCCGTGACCTTTTTACAGCCTTTACGACGCTTTCAACCGCCAAATCCTGCGAAAATACTTCAGCCTTTAAATTGCTTTCAAGATTGCGGAGCACTTCTTTTTCGTTTGCAGAAACTGTCTGTTCCGGAATATTGGCCATTTTTGCGCAGATTTTTTCAATAAGGCTTTCATCAATCTGGGCGTAGCTTTTGGCAATCCGTTCACCGTTTTCCGGGTTGTTCAAAATTTCTTCTTCAACAAAAGAAAATTCGCCGGGGTGCAGCCGGGCATAAGAACCGGCTTCGTCAATCAAATCTACGGCTTTATCAGGCAAACGCCGTTCCAGCATGAACTGGTCAGTCAGCTTTACGGCTTTTTCAAGGGCTTTGGGGCTGTAACGCACCGCGTGGTATTCTTCGTAGCGAATTTTTAAGCCCTGAAGAATCTGCAAAGCCTCGTCGGCACTGGGTTCGGCAATGTCTATTTTTTGAAAACGGCGGCTTAAAGCCCGGTCTTTTTCAAAAATTTTGTTGTATTCGGCATAAGTGGTGCAGCCCAAACAGCGCACGTTTTTAGAAGAAAACAGGGGCTTGAACAGATTGGCAGCGTCCAAAGCGCCGTTGCCGGCAGTACCAGCCCCAACAATCGTGTGAATTTCGTCAATAAAAAGAATAATGTTGCCGCGCTTTACCAGTTCGTCGCCAAGGCGCTTAATGCGTTCTTCAAACTCGCCGCGAAACTTTGTGCCGGCAATAAGCACGCCAATATCAAGGCTTAAAACTTTAAACCCTTTCAAAGGTTCGGGGACATTTTCGCCTGCAATAACCTGTGCCAAACCTTCTGCCATTGCCGTTTTGCCTACGCCAGGTTCGCCAACAAAAAGCGGATTGTTTTTGCTGCGGCGGCACAAAACCTGTAAAGTACGCTGCATTTCTTCGTCCCTGCCAATCAGCTGGTCAAGCTCGCCGGCGGCGGCTTTTGCAGTTAAATCGGTAGTAAGACGCTCAGTCATGCTGCGCTTAACTTTGCCGCCTTCTTTTTCGCGCCTGAAACCTTCGCTGGCATCGGCCAAATCTCCGGCAAAATCGGGCGCATCTTTTGAACTGAAGCGAATGTCAGCCTGATCGGCCGGTTCTTCTCCGTTCGTTTTTGAATTTTTGAAAAGTTCTTCACCCAAAGTTTCTGCCGGAAAATTGTCGCCGGTTTTGCTTTTTCTGGATTTTTCATCCGTCAGATATTCGTCCAGAAGTTCTTCAAAACTTACGGTTTCTTCAAGGGGCACAATTTCACTTTCCATATCGTCTTCGCTTTCCGGGTTAACGATAAAACTTAGCAGGGTTAAACGGCTTACACCGGCCTGCCGCAGCAAAACTGAACAGATGTTCTGACGGGCATCATAAATGCTTACCAATAAATCGGCCAGAAAAATTGCCTTTTTTTCGGCACTTAAACAGTGAAAATAAGCCTGCTGCACAACGTTTTCAAAGCCAACTGTCTGTATCGGCTGCTGGTTTGGCGCAATCGGCACGTTTTTTTCAAGATAGGCGTTCAGGCCTTCTTTTAAGAATTCTAAATCGGTACCGCACAAAACAAGAAGTTTTTGTGTTACCGGGTGCTGAAGCAAAACTAAAAGCAGGTGTTCGGGCGTTACGAACTCGTGATTTTCCTTTAAGGCAAAATTCCACGCCTTCAAAATCGCGTTCTGCGCCTCTTTTGAAATATTCATAAATTTTTTCCTAAGATTGTGGAAAGGTGATTTTTTTGAAAATTATAAACGGTCCAAACCGCAGCGAAGCGGGAATCCATTTGCGCGGGCCATGGAAAGTGTAAGCTGAACACGCGTTGCAGCAATATCGTAAGGATAAACGCCCACTACGGCACTACCCTTTTTATGAACGTTTTCCATAATTTCCACGGCTTCTACCATATTTTTATGAAAATATTTTTGCAAAACTAAAACTACAAAATCTTTGGTGGTGTAATCGTCGTTATAAAGCACAACCTGATAATCGTTTGGTTCTAAAAATTCTTCTTCGGCGAAACTGTCGCTAAAATTCTGCTCAAATTCAAAATCCATGGTTTTTATAATATACAAAAACTTGCAAAGCTAGTAAATGCGCTAAAATCAAAAATTTTCAATTTTAGCAGGCTTTGCATTTGCAAACCTAAAAAGGCACAAAAAAACCGCAGGTTATGGAAGTATTTTACCAGCCTGCGGTTTTTATAAATGGTTTTACAAAGCTTTATTAGCCCTGAATAAGTTTAGCAAGGTTTGCAGCTGTAAAGCCAAGGTGTTCTGCAACTTTAGCCGCCGGGCCACTTTCGCCAAAACGGTTGATTGCAAAGCAGTCATTTGCATTTTTAGCAAAATATTCCCAACCCATAGAAACGCCGGCTTCGGCTGTAACTACGCGTGCAGCGTTGCCCAAAACTGCATCCTGGTATGCTTTGTCCTGACGAATGAATTCTTCGCGGTCAAGAACAGAAACAACGCGTACTGTTTTGCCAGTAACAAGTTTTGCAGCATCAAGTGCAAGGTTAACTTCTGAACCAGTAGCAAGAACAGTAACGTCCGGTTTGTCTGCACCTTTAAGAACAACGTAAGCACCTTTGCGTGCGTTTTTCTGCCAGTCCGGGTCTTCTTTTGTGTAAACAGCCAGATTCTGACGTGTCAAGGCAAGGCAGCTTGGTGTTGTTGTGCTTTCCATTGCAATTTCCCATGCAATTGCAGTTTCTTCTGCATCGCCCGGGCGCAAAACTTTTGTATTAGGAATTGCACGCATTGCAGCAAGGGTTTCAATCGGCTGGTGTGTCGGGCCGTCTTCGCCTACGTAAATTGAATCGTGGGTCATAATGTATACAACCGGCTGATTCATCAAGGCACTTAAGCGCAATGCCGGACGCAGATAGTCGCTGAAAACCATGAAGGTTGCACAGAATGTGCGCAAACCGCCATGCAGCTGAATACCGTTACAGATTGCAGCCATTGCAAATTCGCGAATACCAAAGTGAATATAGCGGCCGCCGCGGTTTGCAGCAGAATATGCAGTTTCACCTTCAAGTTTTGTAACATTTGGACCCTGCAAGTCGGCAGAACCACCAACAAGGCTTTTGTAGCGCTGAGCCATAACGTTGAGTGCCTTACCAGATGCAGCACGTGTTGCAAGTGAATCGCCGATTTTGTACTGTGGCAATGCAACAGGGTTTGCTTTTCCGCTGAAATCAGCATCCCATTCTGCACGTTTTTCAGGATATTTTTTTGACCATTCGTCAAACATTTTGTCCCATTCAGCATTTGCAGCAGCAAAATCTTTCGCACGTTTTTCAAAATATGCATAAGCTTCTGGTGCAACGTAAAAATCTTTGTCAGCAGGAATGCCAAGGTTTGCTTTTGCGGCTGCAATGCCTTCTGCACCAAGTGGTGCGCCGTGTGCTTTTGCAGTACCGGCTACTGTTGGTGCACCCTGTCCGATTGTTGATTTCAGAATGATTAAAGAAGGTCTGTCATCTTTTTTTGCTTCAGCAACAAGCTTTGCAATTTCTTCCATGTTGTACATAGAACCGCGCAAAACCTGCCAGCCGTATGCTGTATAGCGTGCTGCAACGTCTTCTGTAAAAGCAATGTCTGTAGAACCATCAATACTGATTTTGTTTTCATCGTAGAAAGCAATAAGTTTGCCCAGTTTTAATGAACCGGCAAGGCTTGAAGCTTCAGAAGAAATACCTTCCATCAAGCAGCCTTCGCCCATCAGTGTATATGTGTAATGGTCAACAATTTTATATTCCGGTGTGTTATATTTTGCAGCAAGCATACTTTCTGCCATTGCAAGACCAACAGCCATTGCAAAACCTTGTCCCAGAGGACCGGTTGTGGTTTCTACACCATCAGTAATTCCGTATTCCGGGTGACCGGCACAGTGAGAACCTATCTGGCGGAAAGACTTGATGTCGTCCATTGTTACTTTGTATCCGCTTAAATGCAGGATTGAATAAAGCAGCATTGAACCATGTCCAGCAGAAAGTACAAAACGGTCACGGTTTTTCCATGATGAGTTTTTGGGGTTGTGATTCATAATTTCGCCGTACAAAACTGCGGCTAATTCTGCACAACCAAGTGGTAATCCTGGATGACCAGAATTTGCTTTTTGGATTGCATCCATTGAAAGGCTGCGCACTGACAAAGCTACAGCTTCTAATTCCTTAGTATTCATGTTTTTCTCCTATGAATATATATTACGGCTTCTTTCAAGCTTCCCCCATAAAGCTTAAAATCACCGTTTTTACCCTTTCTTTTACAAACTACTTCGCTAATCGAATTCCCCAAAGTTTATAAAATCAGGCATCAACCTTCAAAGATTGTGTAATTTCTTTCAAAAGTTCTTCTTCAGACGGTTTCTGCTCAAGCAAGTGTCTGAATTCGGGCTTCTGAAACAAAAATGCCAGCTGAGAAAGCATTTTCAAATGTGTTTTTGTATTGCTGGTAAGCAGAATGAAGAAAACATAAACCGGGCGCATGTCCGGCGGATTCATCATCACGGGCTTATCAAGAAAGCAGACAACAAGTTTCTGGTCTGCGCTGTTTGTTAAAAGCGGATAGCGCGGGTGCGGAATTGCGATGCCGTTTCCGACGGCGGTACTCATCAATTCTTCCCGGTGACAAAGTTCTTCATAAAGTTTGTTCGTATCAAAATCTTCTGGAAAATTCAGTTTGCTGATAATACTTTTAAAAATAACTTCCGGGCGGTCACCTTTTACGTTAAAATAAACGCCGCCGTTTTCAAGCAGGTTCTGTATGGTTGCTTCGTTTGTATTTTTCAATTCACTCATGATTTTTATCCTCCCTTTTAATCACAATGAATCTTTCTCGTTGCAATTTTTTTGCAGCATCGCCCAGCTCTTCCGAAATGTCTTCAAAACTGTATTCCATTCCTTCCAGCGACAGATACATTCCTTCAATATCTTCATCAGAAACCGCGCCTGAAACAGATAAAGATTCCAGCATTCTGCCTAAATGAGAAAACAGCTGGGAAAGAACAACAAGGGGCTGTTGCGGCAATTTTTCGGGACTGGCATTTGCGGCACTTAAAGAATAAACAAAAGCTAGCATTTTGCTGTATAAATCAAGAATTTTCTGCCGCAGCTTTCCATATTCATGGTCAGCAAACCAGTTATAATCGCGAGAAAGTATAGCACGTCTTTTTTCTAAGTGCAACAAACAAAAAAGTCTTTCGCGCTTTGGCAGCTGTTCGTCATTTTCCAGCATAAGCCGCGGCAAAATATCGTCGCAGTTTTTTTCCTGCCGGTAAAGCGAATCGTACAAAAGCGCGTCAATCAGGGGTTCGGAAACGGGCACGCCGATTGTAAGAAACAGTTTGTTGATTTCAGGAAGTTTTTCCGCGCTCTGACTGTGCATTCCGGTTGCAAATGCATCAATTTCCCTGTCCTTAAACCAAAGCCGGGTTTCAACGCCGAATTCCTTCGCTTCTATTTTTTTGCTGCGCTTTACCAGTTCTTCCACCGAACCGGAAAATTCGTTTATGCCGAGTTTGTCCGCAAGAACATATGCAATGGCAATCTGCTCGTCAATAGAAGAACGCGGGCCGAACTGTTCAAAACTTTCAAGCATTTTCTGTTCAAAAACGTCAAACCAGAAGGAACGGATAACGGTTTCGGGCGTGCTTTCAAAAATGTTGCTGCGCAAATCCTTTTTTACGGAAAGTTCAAAAATGCCTTCCTGCCAGTTCGTCATTTTTAAAATAAGCCGGTCGCCTGTTTTAAAGTCGCATTCGTCAAAAATTGAAGTCATGTCCAGAACCGTGGCATTCATTTTGCCCGGCAGTTCGTAATTGCACGCCAAAAAGTCAAAATCTTTGTTTGCCGGGTCAAGGCAAAAATACTGGGGTACAAATTCTTCACCAAAAAGAGAAAAATATTCAAACAAATCGCCGGTGTAAAGTTCAATTACTTTTTTGGGAACCGGCCTTCGATTGTAAAAAAAAGTAAACTCGCAGGAAAGAATGTCCGGATTTGCAAAAGGCATGCAGCGATGCCCGACAATCAGGCATTTGCTGGTAATTTCAAAACGCGTTGGCAAAACAGAAAAAGGCTTGTTCAGAAAGTAACCGGGGCGCGAAACGTAATAATCGCCCATTTCAAAAACTGCCATGTTTGAATCAATAAAATAGTGCGCATAACCACTTTCTTCGGCATTTAATTGTAAGGTTGTAAACATTTCATAAAGGCTGAAAGGCATTTGCGCATTGTAAACGTATCTGGCAATTAAAGAATCGATGTCCTTTTTCATAGATTTTTATTCTACAATTTACAGGCGAAAATTGCAAACCGGCATTTACGCGAAAAAAATGTGCAGTTGAAACCCGTTAAAGGCGAACTATGAGTCATTTTTACTCACTTTATATGTATAACCATGACACAATGCGCATTTTTGAACTTTGTCAAATGCGCTGAATTTTTCAAAATACAGAACACAGTTAAAAATTCAGTTTTTGCCCCTTAAATACCCCAAAAATCAAAATAAATTTCACAATTTTTTTTAAAAACTTGGCACGCTTTTCGCTACTAAGTAAGTGTACGGTTTCAACCGCTAAAACTTCAAACTTACGCTTTAAGCGTTTTGACTCAGGAGGTCAAATATGAATTCAATGACACTTTTTAACCCGGCACTTGCATCAGACTTGTTTGACGCAATGGACAGAAACTTCAACCCGATGCTTTCGCTTTTTGGGGACAATTCTGCAAAAAATGCATTTTTGCCAAAAGTTGACGTTATGGAAAAGAAAGATTTGTACCTTTTGGAAATGGATTTGCCCGGTTTTACAGAAAACGATGTGGAAATCAGCCTGAAAGAAAATCTTCTGACAATTTCTTCAATTAAGAAAGCTGAAAGCAAGACGGAAAAAACCGAAGGTGAATACATTTTGAAAGAACGCAGCACCAAGCAGTTTTTGCGCCGCTTTACGTTACCAAACGACATTGACAATGAAAAAGTAAGCGCAAACTTCAAAAACGGCGTTTTGACCATCAATATTCCACGCAAGGAAGCCGCACAGAAACGCACAATCAGCATTACAACTGAAAATGCGTAAAAGACCGAGCGCTGAGACGAACTGAAAAATAAAAGATGTTTTTCAGGCGTTTTCAGCGCTACTAATAAAAAACCAAAGGCGCAAATTGAAAGCGAAAAAATCAATTTGCGCTTTTTTTTATTGCAAAAAGCTTTTTACACTTTAGTCCCAAAACCGAAATCTAAAAAAACAAAGAAAATATTTTTGAACTGTAACTGATTAAAAATGTTTTTATAGTTTTCAGGCAGAAAAAAACGGCAACCACGCGCTTTAAGAAAAAAAGCAGAAGGCTTAAACAAGCAGAAATAAGGTATCGTCTTTTACAAGGTAAACGTTTTCAATGTTTTAAGATTCATTATATTCAAAACCCCAATCGTCGCGGTAAAAACGAATCATTTCCCCCGTGTCTTCAATAATCAAACCGAATCCGTTCAAAGACAAAGCACACTTCCGCAAAAATCTATTTTCAATAAATGCACGTTTAAAAAAAGAAAGCTGCCCTTCAAGAGGACAGCTCCGTAATGTGCTAGGGCACATATTTTAGACGGTTAAATAAAAACCTTAAATTAAGCGTTTTTTGCGTTTTTGATAGCAGCTTTGCAGTATTTACAAATCTGTGCTTTTACGCCATCAATTTCCTGTTCATACAGAACTTTGATTCCGTCTTTTTTACAGCGCGCACATGTTCCGCGACCGTGGGCTGGTTTGTCAAGAATACCTTTTCCGCGATGAGCTTTTGACATATAGAACTCCTACAGTTTATTTTTCATCGCTCTTTGACGATGCACGCTTTTTTGAAGCTGGTTTTTCAGCTTTTTCTTCTGCTTTATCAGCAGCTTTTTTTGCCGGTTTGGCTTCTTTCTTTTCAGCTTTTTCGTCTACATCAAGTTTGTAGTCTACAAGTTCAAGAATTACCATATCAGCAGCGTCGCCTTGACGATAACCAATTTTAAGAATGCGGGTGTAACCACCATTGCGTTCTTTCATTCTAGGTCCGATTTCGTTGAACAATTTTGCAAGAACAATTTCGTCCTGAATGTAGCGTGCAGCTTGTCTGCGGTTGTGCACAGAATCAACTTTGCTGCGGGTAATCAGTTTTTCAGCAGCCTTACGAACTTCAAGAGCCTTTGCTTTTGTAGTTGTAATGCGTTCATATCTGAAAAGAGATGTTACCATATTACGAGACATAGCACGGCGATGTGCTGTAGTCCGTGAAAGCGGGTTAAAACCGTATTTATGATTCATCAGATTCTTCCTTCTGCTTTGGTAAATTTACCGCATCTTTAAGATGAGAATAATCTGTCATACCAAGATTAAGGTTCCATTCAAGAAGCTTTTCTTTAATTTCAAGAAGACTCTTCTTTCCGAAGTTTCTTGTCTTGGCAATGTCATCTTCAGTTTTGCGTGTTAATTCGCCAATAGTACGAATATTTGCATTCTTCAGACAGTTTGAAGAACGAACTGAAAGTTCAAGTTCTTCTACAGGAGTATTAAGAAGCTGTTTGATGCGGTCATCCCCATCATCAAGCTCATCTGAATGCCCAATTTCATTGTCATTGAAGTTAACAAAAATTGAAAAGTGATCCTTAATAATTTTTGCAGCTTCTGCCAATGCATCATCTGGAGCAATTGTTCCGTCTGTCCAAATTTCAATAATCAGCTTTTCGTAGTCGTTACGCTGGCCAACACGACAAGGTTCAATAGAATATTTAACCTTTGGAATTGGAGTGAAAATTGCATCCATCGGAATTGTACCAATTACTTCAATGTAATGCTCATTCACTTCTGCCGGAACATAACCTCTTCCCAAGTCAATCTGAAGTTCAATCTCAAGACGAGCTGACTCCATCATTGTTAATACCGGGAAATCCTTGGTCATAACTTCCAAAGAACCTTCTTTATTGAACATGTCACTTGTAACAGTTCCAGGTCCGTTAAACTCAAACAGGATAGTATCCTGTTCCATGTCTGCCGGAAGCTTAAGACGAAGCTGTTTAAGGCTGTTCAGCACCTCAAGCGTGTCTTCTACTACATTTGGAATGGTATCAAACTCGCTTGAGATTACATGTGGCACACCGTCTGCATCATAAGATGTGATGCGTACAGCTGTTATTGCGTAGCCCTGAATTGATGACAACAATACTCTGCGCAGGGTATTTCCTACTGTTGTACCGAAACCAATTTCAAAAGGGTAAGCAACGAACTTTCCGTATGAAGAAGTATTTTCTTCATGTTCAAAGTTAACACCTTTAGGTTTCTTAAATCCTTTAAGCAGATTTTTGCGGGCCATCTAAGCTCCTTATCTAGAGTAGAACTCAACGATGAGGTTCTCTTGAACTGGATAGTCAATATCAGCTTTTGTTGCCAATGCAACAACTTTACCAGTAAAGTTGTCTCTATCAATTTCAAGCCAAGCTGGAACAGCTCTGTCACCGTTCTTAGCAAGAATCAATTTAATTCCTGTAGAAGTTTTGCTCTTTTCCTTGATAGAAATTACATCGCCAACTTTTACAAGATAAGATGGAATGTCAACTTTTGCGCCATTAACGATAATGTGTCCATGACTAACCATCTGGCGAGCTTCGTCACGAGTTTTTGCAAAACCCAATCTGAAAACTACGTTGTCCAAACGACTTTCAAGAAGCTGAAGGAGCATTTCACCTGTAACACCATGTTTTTTTGTTGCCATGACATAGTAGCGGTGGAACTGTTTTTCCAAAATTCCGTAAATGAATTTAACCTTCTGCTTTTCTTTAAGCTGAATACCATATTCAGAAGTTTTTCTGCGGGTTTCTTTCTGGTTTCTTTTTGAAACTTTTCCGTAACCCATAACAACTGGATTAATTCCTAATGCTTTGCAGCGTTTTAATAAGGGTTGTGAACTTTTTCCCATTACTCACGTTCTCCTTCGTTACATGCGGCGTGTCTTTCTAGGACGACAGCCATTGTGTGGGATAGGAGTTACATCAGAAATTGATTTAACCTTGAGTCCCAGAGCACCCAAAGAACGTACTGCTGATTCACGACCAACACCAGGTCCTTTTACGTACACATGCACTTCACGTAAACCGTAACTTGCTGCTTTTTGAACAGCTGTTTCTGCAACAGTTTGTGCTGCAAAAGGTGTAGACTTTTTAGCGCCACGGAATCCGAGTCCGCCTGAAGATGCCCAAGAAAGAGCATTACCATTTAAGTCTGTGATAGTTACAATTGTATTGTTGAACGTTGCCTGAATGTAAACATTACCTTCATAAACGCTCTTTTTTTCTTTCCGTTTTTTTACGGTTGCCACGTTAATCTACCTCCGAGCTAACTACTACTTCTTCTTTCCAGCAACGGTCTTTTTCTTACCTTTGCGTGTACGAGAATTTGTACGAGTCCGCTGTCCGCGAACAGGCAAGCCCTTTCTGTGACGAAGACCACGATAGCTTCCGATATCCATCAAACGTTTGATGTTAAGACCAATTTCGGAACGAAGGCGACCTTCTACTTTGTATTCAGATTCAATCAACTTGCGAAGTTCGTTAACTTCATCAACTGACAAATCGTTCATCATTCTGTCTGGTGCAATGTTTGATTTTTTACAAATTGCATTGGCAGAAGAACGTCCAATACCGTAAATATAGGTCAACGAAACACATACATGCTTATTAGGGAGGTCAACTCCCGCAATTCGAGCCATTTAATTTACTCCTCAGCCCTGGCGCTGCTTGTGCTTAGGATTATCACAGATAATGCGAACAATTCCGTTTCTCTTGATAACCTTGCATTTATCGCAGATGGGCTTTACGCTGGTTCGTACTTTCATAAAATCCCCCTTGGAATTTGTGCTAAAAGCGACACCGATATAACACGTCGCAATGACAGCATCGGTATCGCATATTTAACACTATTTTCCAAACTTAATCTACAGGTTTCTCTCAAAAACTACAGATTTCTTGAGCGAAGCTTACCTTTTTTAACAAGACCATCGTGATGGTGCATCTTAAGAAGAGCTTCAACCTGACTCATTGTATCCAGGTCAACGCCAACAAGAATCAAAAGTGAAGTACCACCCATCAACATTGAAATTGACTGTGGAAATCCAAAAAGATTCTGGATTACCGTAGGGATTACGGCAATGACTGCAAGATACAAAGATCCCGGCAGAATAAGTCTGTTAAGAACTTTCTGCATATATTCTTCAGTTTTGTCAGTTCTAATTCCAGGAATCGAGCCGCCGTTTTCCCGAACTTGCTTTGCGATTTCTGTGGGGTTCAGTGTTACCTGAGTGTAGAAGTATGCAAAGAAAACAATAAGAAGAACCAACAAAATGTTATACCACCAACCAGTGGGTGACAAGAATGTTGCAAGTTTGTTAAGCCATCTAACATTTGATGCAAAACTGGTAGCAATCTGAATCGGGAAGGTCAAAAATGTAGATGCAAAAATAACCGGAATAACACCAGACGGGTTAATCTTGAACGGAATATAAGTGCTCTGACCACCATACATCTTTCTACCGACTACGCGTTTTGCATAATGTATCGGTATCTTGCGCTGTCCCTGCTGTTCAAGAACAACAAGGGCAATAATTCCAACAAACATAATGAGTACGACAACAACAAAAACAGGGTTAATGTCGCCGTTGCGTACCATACGTCCTAATTCCCAAACTGCAGAAGGCAGGCGAGCAACGATACCAGCAAAGATGAGCATAGAAATGCCGTTTCCAATACCACGAGCTGTAATCTGTTCACCCATCCAAACTGTAATCATTGTACCAGTTGTAACAGTAACCATAACAATCGCGTTAAACAAAACACGATTGCTGATCATAATTGCATCTGGAATGCTTCTTGCATAAACAGTTACAGCAACAGACTGAATCAGACATACAAAAATTGTACCGATTCTAGTCCATGCTGCAACTTTTTTCTGTCCCCCGTCCTCTTGAGCAATTCTCTTGAGACTGGGGAAGATGATTAAAGCAAGTTGCATAATAATTTGGGTTGAAATATACGGCATAACACCAAGCATAAACACGGAAAAGTTCGAGAAGGCACCGCCTGCGAAAAAGTCCATGTAATCAACAAACGCATTTCCACGAGTTTGTGAGTTAAAAAATGCTGTAAGAGCCTGTGGATTAATTCCCGGAATTGTGAGAACGCTTCCCAGACGGAACACTGCGAGCATTACAAAAGTAAAGAAAATCCGCTCGCGGAGCTCTTTAACCTTCAGCATGTTGACTATTGGGTTGTTTGCCATTTTTTAACTTGCTCCGTTTACTCGTTTGTAACTTCTACAGTTCCGCCAACTTTTTCAATCTTCTCTTTTGCAGAAGCTGAAACTTTGTCAACCGAAACTGTAAGTTTTTTTGTCAATTCACCGTCGCCAAGGATTTTAACCAGCATGTTTGCTTTTTTAAGCAAACCTTTCTGAATCAAACTTTCCTTGTTTACAGTTTCACCGTCTGCATATCTTTCTTCAATCATTAAAAGATTGAATGTTGCATAGGTTTTCTTGAAAGGATAGTTTGAAAAACCACGCTGTGCGATACGGCGGTACAAAGGCATCTGACCACCTTCGAAACCAACGTATACCTTGCCGCCAGAACGTGACTGCTGACCTTTGTTACCGCGACCAGCTGTAGAACCACGTCCAGAAGAAGAACCGCGACCGACAATCCGCTTTTTCTTGTTAGCACCTTCTGGTGCAGTAAGATTAAATTCAGACATTACATCTCCTCCACTTTTACAAGGTGAGATACTGCTTTAATCTTTCCGAGAATATCGGGAGTAGCATTCTTCTCAACAGTTGAATTAATTTTGCGCAGACCAAGACTCTTAACGGTTGCAACAACCGGTGGTTTCTGTGAGATCGTACTGCGTACTAATGTAATCTTGAGCTTTTTTGTTTCTGCCATGATTAACCCCACAAATCCTTAAGAGTTTTGCCTCTGTTCTTTGCAATTTCTTTGCCGTCCATCAAACATGAAAGAGCTTCGAAAGTTGCACGAACAACGTTTACAGAAGAGTTTGAACCAAGTGATTTAGAAAGAACGTCAGTTGCACCTGCTGCTTCCATTACGGCACGAACAGGACCACCAGCGATAATACCGGTACCTGAACAAGCAGGCTTAAGCATTACTGAAGAACTTTTGAACTGTGCCTGAACTTCGTGTGGAATTGTTCCGTTTTTAAGAGGAACATTTACGAGGTTTTTTCTGGCCTTTTCAAGACTCTTTCTAATTGCTTCTGAAACATCATTTGCTTTTCCAAAACCAAAGCCAACGCGACCTTTTTTGTCACCTACAACAGTAAGTGCAGAAAAAGCCATGCGGCGTCCGCCTTTTACGGTTTTTGAAGTGCGGTTAAGCTTTACGAGTTTTTCTACAAACTCTTTAGGCTGATCTTTATCATAATTTTTCTGGTGTTCCATAGCCTTCTCCTAGAATTCGATACCGGCTTTGCGAGCGCCGTCAGCAAGAGCTTTAACTACACCATGGTAGAGATAGCCGTTTCTGTCGAAAACTACAGTTGTAATTTTCTTTTCCTTCAAGCGTTCACCCATGGCTTCACCAAGTTTTGCTGCACCTTCAGTATTAGGCTTAAGTGAAGCAAATTCTTTTTCCAAAGTAGAAATAGAAGCCAATGTTCTTCCAGCATCGTCGTCAATAACCTGTACATACAAGTTGCAGTTACTGCGAGTTACAGTCATACGTGGACGAGCTGCAGTACCGCGAAGGTTCTTGCGAATATGAATCTTTCTCTTAAGGCGTCTTCTGTCTTTATCATTAAGTTTCTTATACATATCGCTTTACCCTTATTTAACGCCGGATTTACCGACTTTTCTTCTGATATATTCGTTTTCATAACGAATACCCTTACCTTTGTAAGGTTCAGGTTTACGAAGGCTACGAATCTCAGCAGCAAATTCACCAACCTGCTGCTTGTCAATACCAGAGATTGTTATTTTACCCTGTGCATCTGCTGTAACAGTAAGACCTTCTGGAATTACTGCGATAAAGTCAGATGAATAACCAAGGTTCATAACAAGCAATTTGCCCTGAACTTCTGCACGGAAACCAACACCGTTTACGATGAGGTTCTTTGTGAAACCTGATGAAACACCAGTAATCATGTTGTTAATCAAGTTTCTGTACAAACCATGGGCTGCTTTAGCATCTTTTGAATCATTCTGGCGGGTTACTTCAATGTTAGTACCCTCAACTTTCAAAGAAACGCTGTTGCTTACTTTCTGTGTCAATTTGCCTTTTGGGCCTTCAACAGAAATTTCGTTGCCGTTAACGCTTACTTTTACACCCGCTGGAATAGCAACGGGAAGTTTACCAAGTCTTGACATACTTCCTCCTATTACCAAACTTTGCAGAGTAATTCGCCGCCAACCAATTTTTCTGCGGCTTTTTTACCAGTGGTAACGCCGATAGAAGTTGACACGATGATAGTACCATAACCGTTGAAAACGCGTGGCATATCTTTGTAACCAGAATAAACACCGCGACCCGGTGTAGAAATCTTCTGGATTCCGTGGATTACCGATTTATTATTTTCATCATATTTCAAGAAAACGCGGATAACGTTTGTGCCGTCCTGAGAAATCTTTTTGAAGTTTTTGATGTAACCTTCAGTTTTCAGGATTTTCACTATTTCAAGCTTAAGCTTAGAAGTAGGAATGTCCACCTTTTCGTGGCCGGCCGAAACCGCATTTCTTACCTTTGTAAGCATATCTGCTACTGGATCTGAAACGCTCATTATATACTCCTACTACCAGCTAGATTTTGTAACGCCTGGAATAAGGCCTTCGCTTGCCAATTTACGGAAGCAAACACGACACATCTGATATTTCCGTAAATATCCACGTGGACGACCGCAAACCTTACAGCGGTTGTATTTACGTGTGCTGTATTTAGGTGTTGCGTTCGACTTGATAATCAAACATTTCTTAGCCATGAACTCCTCACTTATTTTCTGAAGGGCATGCCAAATTTGGTAAGAAGAACACGAGCGTCGTTATCAGTTGTTGCACTGGTAACAACGTTAATATTCAAACCGGCGATACGTTCGATTTTATCAAAGTCGATTTCCGGAAAGATAATCTGTTCTGTAATACCAAGAGAATAATTGCCGTGACCATCAAAGCCTGTTGCTTTGATACCGCGGAAATCCTTAACACGTGGTAATGCAACATTGATGAGGCGGTCAAGGAATTCGTACATTCTTGCACCGCGCAATGTTACCATTACACCAACTTCATTGCCCTGACGAAGCTTGAAGTTTGCAATAGATTTTTTAGCCTTGGTTTTTACAGCTTTCTGACCGGTAATAGCCGTTATATCAGTAACTGCGGCATCAAGGAGTTTCTTATTTGCAAGCGCTTCACCAACACCCATGCTAACTACAATCTTTTCGATTTTTGGAGTTTGCATGACTGATTTCAATCCGAGCTCTTTGAAAAGCTCAGGGGCGATTGTGTCATTATAGACTTTCTTAAGCCGAGGTTCGTAATTGCTCATTACAGAGTTTCTCCACATTTACGGCAAACGCGAGTTTTCTTGTCGCCGTCGAGCTTATATCCAATTCTTGTAGGACCGCATTTTTTACATACGATTGCTACATTTGAAATGTGTACAGGAGCTTCAACTTCAGCGATTCCGCCTTGGTCTTGCTGACTGCGTTTTTTCATTGCCTTTTTAACAAGGTTAGCGCCAGAAACGATTACTCTGTCTTTGTCACTGATAATGCGGATTACAGAACCGCGTTTACCTTTGTCTTTTCCGGCAATGATTTCTACTGTATCGTCCTTACGGATGTTAAACTTCTTTTTCATAGTTTAGCCTCTTAGAGAACTTCTGGTGCAAGTGAAACAATCTTCATGTAGTCCATATCACGAAGTTCACGAGCAACAGGTCCAAAGATACGCTTACCTTTTGGGTTTTTATTTGCATCGATGATAACGCATGCATTGTCATCAAAGCGAACATAAGTTCCGTCAGGACGGCGGTATTCTTTAGAAATCCGAACGATAACAGCTTTTTCAACTGTTCCCTTTTTGATTGTTGATGTAGGAATTGCATCCTTAACAGCAACAACGATCACGTCGCCAATACTTGCGTAGCGGCGGTGTGAACCACCAATAACTTTAATACACTGAACGAGTTTTGCGCCGGAGTTATCGGCGACGTTCAAATACGACTGCATCTGAATCATAGCTGTTTTCTCCTTTACTTATCTTGCCCGTTCAACGATTTCGGCAAGTCTCCAGCACTTTTCTTTTGAAAGAGGACGACATTCAATGATACGAACTGTATCACCAATGTGGGCTTCATTCTTTTCATCATGTGCCTTATATTTCTTGACACGCGTTACATATTTTTTATAAAGCCGGTGAAGTTCCTTAGAAGAAACTGCTACGACAATGGTTTTGTCCATTTTGTCGCTGGTTACTTTTCCAACAAACTCACGTTTAACAGCTTTGCGAACTGTTTGTTCTTCCACGGGTCAGCTCCTACTTATCCTGTCCGGCAATTTCTTTCTGCCGGATGAGCATATTCAATGTGGCGATTTCACGACGCATTGTACGCTTCTGCATGGGATTGTCAACGTGTCCAATTACCATCTGGAAACGGAGATCCATATACTTCTTTTTCAGCTCATTCCGCTGTGCAACTAATTCGGAATAAGACATTTCTTTTGATGTTTTTTTAGCCATGCTATTCCTCCTTACTGTACATCGTTGCTGTAAGCAATTTTGGTTTTAATCGGCAATTTGCTGCCTGCAAGCTGCATAGCGCCTTCAGCAATTGAACGATCTACACCGCCAACCTCAAAAATAATCTGACCTGGTTTGATAACAGATACCCAGTATTCAGGAGCACCTTTACCTTTACCCATGCGGGTTTCGGCAGGTTTCTTTGTATAAGGTTTATCCGGGAAAATACGAATCCATACTTTACCACGGCGGTTCATATAACGGTTCAGAGCAACACGGGCAGCTTCCAGCTGGCGGTTTGTAAGCCAGTATGGTTCCAAAGCAACAAGTGCTACGTCGCCGAAGTCGAGTTCGTTAGCGCGGGTAGCATTGCCCTTAATTCTGCCACGCTGCACCTTGCGGTGAATTACTCTTTTAGGACTAAGTGCCATCGACTAACTCCTTAAGATTTTGCAGCGCGTGGTGCGCGTTGTTTACGCTCAGATTTTTCTGCTCTCGGTTTTTCACTTTTTGCAGAATCATCTGTCCGTTCGCGACGTTTCTTCATAAGCTGACCAGCATCTTCGTTCAAGTCGCGTCCATAATTCATTCCGTTGAATACCCAAACTTTAACACCAATTTTACCAAAAGTTGTTAATGATTCAGCGAAAGCATAATCAATATCAGCACGAAGAGTGTGAAGAGGAACGCGTCCTTCTTTGTGCTCTTCTGTACGAGTCATTTCAGCACCGCCAAGGCGTCCGCTCAAACGGATTTTGATACCCTGTGCGCCACCTTTCATGGCTCCGCTTGATGCCTGTCTGAGGCATTTGCGGAATGATCCACGACCAGCAAGCTGACGTGCAATATTCTGTGCAATCAAAGAAGCATTGATTTCGGCTCTCTTAATTTCTTTAATCTTAATCTGAACCTTTTTGTTCAAGCTTTTCTGAATTTCAGCAGTGATTTTTTCAATCGTTGCACCCTTAACCCCAATAATAACACCAGGGCGAGCTGTGTGAATTACGATAGTTACACGCTGCGGATGACGAACGATTTCAACTTCAGCAATGTCAGCGTTTTTGCATTCTGGCAAATCGCCTACCAATTTTCTGATTTTCAAATCTTCGTGCAGCAAGTTTGCATATTCACGTGAATCAGCATACCAGCGAGATTGCCAGGTCTTATTGATTCCAAGGCGCAATCCAATAGGATTTACTTTCTGTCCCACGTTATTCCCCCGCCTTTTCAGCTACAACGACGGTAATATGGCACATACGTCTAAGAAGCATGTCTGCTCTACCGCGTGCGCGGCACCAAACTCTCTTCAAACGAGGACCTTCGTCAATACGAATTTCCTTAACGTACAGCATATCTTCATCAAGCTTTTTATTTGCATAAAGTGCATTTGCAATCGCAGATTTCATAGTTCCGTGAATTAAACGCGCACCTTTCTGCGGCATATTCTCAAGAATTGCCATAGCCTCTGAACAGGTCTTCCGTTTTACACAATTCGCTACAGGACGAACCTTTGTAGGAGATGCAATAAGGAATTTTGTAGTGGCTACATAGTTGGTTGTCTCAGCCATCTTATCCACCTATTTTCCAGCTTTTTTATCTGAACCGGCATGTCCACGGAATGTACGTGTAGGAACGAATTCGCCAAGCTTGTGGCCAACGAGGTTCTCAGTAACGTATACAGGTACCCATGATTTACCGTTATACACAGAAATAGTGTTACCAACCATTTCAGGAATAATTGTAGAGCAGCGTGAGTAAGTCTTAATCATTTTCTTATCTGCTGCTGATGCCTTGTTCATTTCAATAATCTTTTTGTAAAGGCTCTTTTCAATGAAAGGACCTTTTTTAACAGATCTTGACACGGTTATCTCCTACACAACTACTTCTTACGTCTCGTGACAATGAAATTGTCAGAAACCTTCCGCTTTTTGCGGGTCTTGTATCCACGGCAAGGCTGACCCCATGGTGTAACAGGGTTACGACCCTTACCAGCACCTTCACCACCACCAAGTGGGTGATCTACAGGGTTCATGGCCATACCACGTACGGTTGGGCGAACGCCTCTCCAACGTGCACGACCTGCTTTACCAAGACTGGTGTTCATGTGGTCTTCGTTACCAACAACACCAATAGTTGCATAACACTTCTTGTGGACTTTGCGCAATTCACCTGAAGGAAGACGAATAATTACATATTCTCCTTCTTTTGCCGCGACAAGTGCGCTTGCACCGGCTGAACGAACGAGCTGTCCGCCACGTCCCAGTGTCAATTCAATATTATGAACAGTAAAACCAACAGGAATTACCTCTAACGGTAAGGCATTTCCTACTTCTGGAGTTGCATTTTCACCAGAAAGGATTTTCTGTCCTACTTTCAAGCCTTTTGGCGCAATGATATAACGCTTGTCGCCATCGGCATAGAAAACAAGAGCAATGTTAGCACTTCTGTTTGGATCGTATTCGATTGTACGAACAGTTCCAGGAATTCCGTGCTTTTCTCTCTTAAAATCTATTTCGCGATACTTACGTTTATGACCGCCGCCCTGATGACGTACAGAAATACGTCCCTGAGCACCGCGTCCGCCATTAGAACGCAAACCGTATGTCAAACCTTTCTCTGGTTTGTCACAGGTCAATTCATCTCTGCGAAGATCGATACGTGTTCGAGTTCCCGCAGTTATTGGCTTATATACTTTCAGAGCCATTTAGGTTCCCCTTTTACCGCGTCGAGGTGTTAAACACCCTCGAACACTTTGATTGTTTCACCAGGTGCCAGTTTGACGATTGCCTTTTTCCAGCTTGAAGTTTTACCTGCCGCATAGCGAACACGTTTAACTTTTCCGCCAACATTCATTACAGTGCAATCTACAACTTTTACGTTGAACAAACGGCGTACTGCTTCTTTAATTTCAATTTTGCTTGCATCAGGATGTACTTTGAAAACATATTTTCCTTCTTCGCGAAGCAAAGTTGCTTTTTCAGATAACACAGGCTCGATGAGGATATCTTCGTAAATCATTATTCAGCCCCCTCTTCTGCCTTATAAAAATCGCCAAGATTTTTTGCAGCTGTTTCAAGCATAACAATTTTCTTTCCGTAGAACAGATCGTGTGCACGAAGTCTGTTGTATGACAAGAAAGAAACAGTTGGAATATTCCGTCCGGCCTGCTTGATTTTTGCATCATCGTCTTTAAGAACGATAACTGTGCGTTCGTCTTTTCCGAAATTGCTCAAAATCTTTACAAGATCTTTGGTTTTTCCACTTTCAACTGTAAAATCTTCAACTACTGTCAATCTATCAGACTGAGCTTTGAGGCTCAAAATAGATTTCATAGCAAGACGTTTTACTTTTTTTGGCAAACTGTAGCTAAAATCTCTAGGTTTCGGTCCAAAAATAACACCGCCGCCTCTAGTTAAAGGTGATTTTTTATCACCACGGCGAGCATTACCTGTACCCTTCTGCTTGTACGGTTTTGCATTGCTGCCATGAACCTCAGAACGATCCTTTGTACATGCAGTACCAACACGTTTGTTGGCTAATTCATTATTGATGGCATAATAGATAACATCTTCATTAACCGGGAGACCGAATACGGCATCATCAAGTGTAATTGTTCTCAGTTCTTTGCCATCGACTGAATAGACTTTCTTTTCCATATGTCTTCTCCTGTCTTAGGATTTTTTAACCGCTGACTTGATGATCAACGCGCTGTCTTTATTCCCGGGCACAGACCCACGAACCATCAAAACTTTCAATTCTGGGTCAACTTTTACAATACGAAGATTCTGAATTGTAACGCGTTCACGACCCATACGACCAGGCATTTTAATGTTTTTGAAACATCTTCCTGGTGATGTACACATACCGGTACCACCTGCTTCGCGGTGAAATTTAGAACCGTGTGTAGCGCGTCCACCGTGGAATCCCCAGCGTTTCATAACGCCCTGAAAGCCCTTACCTTTTGAAGTTGCTGTTACGTCTAAATAACGAACTGATTCAAAAAGTTCAACACCAACTTCATCACCAACTTTCACTTCGCCGTCAAAATTGCGAAATTCTTTAAGGTGCTGTTTAGGCGCAATGTTTTCCGGAAACTGACCGGCATAAGGTTTTGTTACACGACTCTTTCTTTTGTCGCCAAGACCTAAAACAACCGCATCATAACCGAAAGTTTCTTTGTCTTTAAGTGCTACAACCGTGTTAGGTTCAACGCGGATCACAGTAACAGGTGTCAAGTTACCGTTTTCGTCGAAAACCTGGGTCATACCCACTTTCTTTGCAATCAGACCTTTCATTCTGATATTTCTCCTTGAGAAAGAAAATCTTTCCCGTCTTCAGCCGCCATCCCCTGATCCTGGGGACCGTACTGTTTATTGTCATACACTCAAGTGTATTACTGTTTGATTTCTACATCCACGCCAGCAGGCAGTTCAAGTTTCATCAAAGAATCCATTACATCTGATGATGGTTCGATGATGTCAATAAGCCGTTTATGTGTTCTCATTTCAAACTGTTCACGTGACTTTTTGTTTACGTGAGGTGAACGCAAAACAGTAACCTTATTGATTCTTGTAGGAAGCGGAATAGGTCCAGAAACCTTTGCTCCTGCTTTCTGCACTGTCTGTACAATGGCTTTTGCACTCTGATCGATCAATTCTACATCGAATGCACGAAGTCGGACACGAATTTTTTCGGTCGCCATGTTTCCTCCAGGGTTAACAAGAGGCTCTTCTTAACAAGAGCCTCTGTAAACTAACCCAAATCTGAATTATTCTTTAATTTCAGTTACCTGACCAGAAGCAATAGTACGTCCACCTTCGCGGATAGCGAATTTAAGACCTTTGTCCATAGCAACTGGGTGAATCAATTCACCAATAACTTTTGTATTGTCACCAGGTTTAATCATATCTACACCTTCAGGAAGTGTAACAGTACCTGTGATGTCTGTAGTTCTGAAGTAGAACTGTGGACGATATCCTGAGAAGAATGGGCTGTGGCGTCCACCTTCTTCTTTTGAAAGAACGTAAATCTGTCCTTCAAATTTTGTGTGAGGTGTAATTGAACCTGGTTTAGCAAGAACCTGTCCGCGTTCAACTTCTTTCTTATCAATACCGCGGAGAAGGAGACCTACGTTATCACCAGCCTGTCCCTGATCCAACAATTTGTTGAACATTTCGATACCAGTAATAACTGTTTTCTGTGTAGGTTTGATACCAATGATTTCAACTTCTTCGTTCATGTTGATTACACCGCGTTCGATACGACCTGTAACAACAGTACCACGACCAGAAATTGTGAATACGTCTTCGATTGGCATCAAGAAAGGTTTGTCAGCATCGCGTTCTGGATCATCAAAGTATGAGTCCATAGTTGCAAGCAATTCATCGATACATGCTGTATCTTCTGCAGAAGCACCATCAGCCATAGCTTTGAAAGCTGAACCTTTAATGATTGGTGTTTCGCGTGAATAGCCGTAAGATTCGAGAACGTCGCGAACTTCTTCTTCAACCAATTCCAAAAGGTCTGGATCGTCGAGAAGGTCGATTTTGTTCAAGAATACAACCAATTTCGGAACACCTACCTGACGAGCAAGCAAAATGTGTTCGCGTGTCTGTGGCATAACTGAGTCTGGAGCAGAAACAACGAGGATAGAACCATCCATCTGAGCAGCACCAGTAATCATGTTTTTGATATAGTCTGCGTGGCCTGGACAGTCGATGTGTGCATAGTGACGTTTGTCTGACTGATATTCCAAGTGACGAGTGTTGATAGTAATACCACGGGCTTTTTCTTCCGGAGCATTGTCGATTTCGTCATACTTAAGCTGTTTGTCGCCAAATTTTTTGGCACAGTGCATTGTAATTGCCGCTGAAAGTGTTGTCTTACCGTGGTCAACGTGACCAATGGTTCCAACGTTCATGTGCGGCTTTGTTCTCTCGAACTTTTCCTTTGCCATTTGATCCTCCTTAACAGATTAAAGGCAATCGTTAAAAGAAATTAATGTGTTGTATTTTAAGGGAGCGCCGCGACAGCGGAACAACCTCCACACATATACTGTACTGAGAAAATTTGAATAATTAAAGGTGGGTGTACTGTTAATACATTAGTTGATACAGTCCATAATTTCGAACTGCTTCGCCTGGAACCACCAATCTTCATCAAACTTTCATCCGATGACCGATCTGGCATCCAAGAGCCTAACACGGTGAACGTAAAATCAAACCCTTGATGCCGCTTTACAGTTCCCGTTAAACACAGAAAACTTATTCATCAAGGGCGGTAAACCTGACTTATTCAGCCTTTACGGTTTTACCTGTGCAATATTAAATCGCTCTGACTCTCAAAGATCCTGAGTTTTTACTTAACTGTAAACTCGTCGTTAAATATATAACAAATTGCAAAAAAAAGTTCAATAGATTTTTATGAAAAGCTTACAGTTTTTCGCAATCGTTGCAGAATAAACGCAAGGGTTTTAAAACCTTTACCTGTTTTGTATAAAGCGAAAAGCAAACGTAAAGTATTCAGCTTTTATACGCAGCAAATGCATATTTTATAATAGAAGGAAGTTAAACATTCGGTTTAAAATAAAAAAACTGCCTTTGAAAAAACAAAGACAGTTTTTTTGATAAAGCTAGAAGCTTTTTACTACCATCTGAAATGAGAGAAAGCTTTGTTAGCTTCTGCCATTTTGTGGGTATCTTCCTTCTTCTTGTATGCTGTACCAGTATTGTTGTAAGCATCCAAAAGTTCAGAAGCCAAGCGTTCATACATGTTATGACCGCTTTTTGATCTTGCAGCAGCGATAATCCAGCGCATAGCCAAAGCTTCGCGGCGTGCTTCACGGATTTCTACCGGAACCTGATAGGTAGCACCACCAACGCGGCGTGACTTTACTTCTACCAAAGGTTTTACGTTATCAATAGCCTTCAAAAATACTTCAAGAGGATCTTTGTCGGTTTTTGCTTTCAACTGATCCATTGCGTCGTAAACGATACCAACACAAGTGGCTTTTTTTCCGTCTAACATCATTCTGCCAACGAACTTTGATACAACCAAGCTGTTGTATTTTGAATCTGGCATAGTGTTGCGGTCAACAGACTTATTTTTTCTTCCCATCTTATGACTCCTTATGCCTTAGGCCGTTTGGCACCATATTTTGAACGTCCGCGTTTGCGATCTTCTACACCGAGTGCATCTTTTGTACCGCGGATAATGTGATAGCGTACACCAGGAAGGTCTTTAACACGTCCACCACGAATAAGAACAACTGAGTGTTCCTGCAAGTTGTGTCCGATACCTGGAATGTATGCAGTAACTTCAATACCATTGCTCAAACGAACACGAGCAACCTTACGAAGAGCCGAGTTTGGCTTTTTAGGGGTAACAGTCATAACACGTGTACAAACACCACGTTTTTGCGGACAAGCCTGAAGCGCGGGAGACTTAGTTCTGTTCGCAGCTGTTTTACGTCCCTGACGAATCAACTGATTTATTGTAGGCATTAGCCTTCTCCTATTATTATTCCGGCCAGCACTCCGGAAGGTATAAACAAAAAGGTTTTAACAGTTTATAGAATAAAACCAATGTATTCAAGCCGGTTGGCTATTTTTTTTCAACCAGCCGGCCTAAAAAAATTAGTCGTTTTCAACATCAACGCCCATATCATCATCTTCTTCTGCGGCAGCTTTTTCAAGCTTGCGCAATTCAAGAATCTCATTCATACGAACGTCTAAGTCTGTAGCATCTTTGTCAAAAAGTTTTACGTTGCGGTAGTTCCTGATACCGGTACCAGCCGGTATCATGTGACCGATGATAACGTTTTCCTTAAGACCATGCAGAGCATCTACCGAACCGGCAATTGCTGCATTGGTAAGAACGCGGGTTGTTTCCTGGAACGAAGCAGCAGAAATGAACGAATCAATGTTCAAAGATGCTTTTGTAATTCCCTGGAACAACGGGCGTGCAATAGCTGGCTGACCGCCTTCTTCCATAACACGTTTGTTTTCAGAATGGAATTTGTACTTGTCAACCTGCTGACCGTAAATAAAGCGTGTATCACCAACGGCAACAACTTCAACTTTACGAAGCATCTGGCGAACGATAACACCGATATGCTTGTCGTTGATTTTTACACCCTGTGCACGGTAAACAGCCTGAATTTCATCCATCAGGTAGCGCTGCAATGCATTTTCACCAGAAATTACCAGAATATCGTGTGGACTTACTGCACCGTCACAAAGCTGTTCACCTGCAACAACTTTATCACCGTCGCGAACAAGCAGGCGCTTGTTGGTTGGTACAAAGTGTTCAAATTCCTTACCGTATTTATCTTTAACGATTAACTGGCGTTTACCTTTAATAATACCCTTGAAAGAAACTGTACCTGAAATCTGGGCAAGAACAGTAGGGTTCTTCGGCTTACGGGCTTCAAACAGTTCTGAAACGCGTGGCAAACCACCGGTAATATCGTTGGTTTTTGAAGATTCTTTCGGCATTTTAGCAATGATTGTACCGGCTTTAACTTCAACTTCATTATCAACCGAAATAACAGCACCAGCCGGCAAGTAATAGCTTGCCAAATCTTCACCGTTTTCATCACGAATGATGATACGCGGCTGTTTTGTATCAAGATGCAGGTCGATAATACGTTTTTCACTTGTACCTGTTTCTTCGTTTACTTCAGTTTCAAGAGTAATACCTTCTTCAACATCGTCGTAAGTGATGATACCGCTCTTTTCTGCAATAATCGGGTCTGTATAAGGGTCAAATCTACCAATAACTTCATTGGCTTCAAGCAGCTGGCCTTCTTTTACGAAAACAGTAGAACCGTTACGGATTTCAATAAGCTGTTCACGACCCTTAAGCAAAAGTTCGTCATCACGAATTTCAATCTGTGCAACATCGGCAGCAGTAACAGTTTCGTCTTTGTTAGTAAAAAGAACTGCACCTTTCGCTACGCGGTCGCCATCAGCAACCTGAAGCTTAGCGCCTTTCGGTATTTTTACTGTATCAATTACGCGAACAACTGTCATGTAACCTTTACGTGTAAACAGCCAGTCACCGTTGTCGTCAACAATATATTCGTTGTCTTCGTCGAAAGATTCAACCAGCGCCGGATATTTAAGAACGATTTTATCTTCTTCTGTTGCTTTAGATGCAGTACCACCAACGTGGAAAGTACGCATGGTAAGCTGTGTACCAGGCTGACCGATTGACTGAGCAGCAATAATACCAACTGCTTCACCAATTTCTACAATTTTGTTGCGTGCAAGGTTGCGGCCGTAACATTTGCAACAAACGCCGTACTGGCATTCACAAGTTAAAACGGTGCGAAGCTTAACACTTTCAACTCCGGCAGCTTCAATTTCTGCTGCAAGTTCGTCAGTAATATACTGGTTAACATCGCAGATAACTTCTTTTGTAATAGGGTGAATAACCCGTTCCAAAGTAAAACGGCCTGCAATGCGGTCTTTCAGGTGTTCTACAATTTCATCACCGTTTTTAATTGCAGAATATTCAATACCGTTGATGGTTCCACAGTCGTCTTCGTTAATTACAACGTCCTGAGCAATATCAACAAGGCGGCGGGTCAGGTAACCTGCATCCGCAGTTTTAAGAGCGGTATCGGCAAGACCTTTACGAGCACCGTTGGTTGAAATGAAGAATTCGATAACCGAAAGGCCTTCTTTAAAGTTTGAACGAATCGGAAGTTCGATAATGTCGCCGTTTGGTTTAGCCATCAAACCACGCATTGCACCAAGCTGACGCATCTGGTTTTTAGAACCACGTGCACCAGAGTCGGCCATCATAAAGATTGTGTTGAAACCGTCTTTGTCAGCCTGGAACTGCTTGTACATCACGTTTGTAAGGTCATCGTTTGTTTTTGACCAGATGTCGACAACACGTCCGTAGCGTTCTTCCTGAGTAAGAATACCAGCCTTGTACTGCTTCTGAATCTCGTTAACTTCTTCGTTTGCCTTGTCAATCATTTCTTTCTTTTCTTTTGGAACGATAATATCTTCCATAGAAAGAGTAGCACCGAAGAAAGTTGCGTATTTATAACCACAGGCCTTAATGGCATCAAGCATCTGAACTGTGAGCCAAGGACCGCTTTTTTTGTAAACCTTTTCAATTAAAGCACGGATCTGTTTATCGCCCAAAAGCTGGTTAACGTAATCAACTTCAGCCGGCATTTCTTCGTTAAAAATCAAACGGCCTGCTGTTGTACTGATTAAGTCACCTTTCTTAAAAGAGCCGTCGATTGCGTCTTTTGTTGCAGGTGCTTTAATTTCTGACTGCCATTCAATGTTCTTGCATTCGGCAGCAAGCATTACTTCGTTCATGCTTGAAAAACGTTTGCCCGTACCCTTGCCGGTTGGCTTGATTTTTGTAAGGTAGTAAATACCCAAAACCATGTCCTGAGAAGGATAAACGATTGTATCACCACTAGCCGGGTCAAGCAGGTTGCGTGCAGAAAGCATCAGGTTCCAGCATTCCATCTGGGCTGCCTGTGTAAGCGGCACGTGAATAGCCATCTGGTCACCGTCAAAGTCGGCGTTGAAAGCCTTACAAACGAGCGGATGAAGGCGGATTGCTTTACCTTCAACCAGAACCGGTTCAAAAGCCTGAATACCAAGACGGTGCAATGTAGGCGCACGGTTAAGCATAACCGGATGCTCGCGAACAACTTCGTCCAGAATCTGGTAAACTTCAGGAGCTTCGCTTTCTACAAGTGTTTTTGCCTTTTTAATATTGAAAACAATGTCTTTATCAACAAGCTTTTTCATAATGAAAGGCTTGAAAAGTTCAAGTGCCATTTTGGTTGGCAAACCGCACTGCCACAATTTCAGTTCAGGGCCAACAATAATAACAGAACGTCCTGAGTAGTCTACGCGTTTACCCAAAAGGTTCTGGCGGAAACGACCCTGCTTACCTTTAAGCATGTCTGAAATTGATTTAAGAGGACGTGCAGAAGCACCTTTTACCATGCGCTTGCGTTTAGAGTTATCGAAAAGTGCATCAACAGCTTCCTGCAGCATACGCTTTTCGTTGCGGATAATGATGTCCGGAGCGGCAAGGCTCTGCAATCTCTTCAAACGGTTGTTGCGGTTAATAACACGACGGTACAAATCGTTCAAGTCACTGGTTGCAAAACGACCACCATCAAGCTGAACCATAGGACGCAGATCCGGCGGAATAACCGGAATGGCATCAAGAATCATCCATTCGCATTTGTTGCCAGAAGAGCGGAAGTTTTCAACAATTTCAATACGGCGCAACAGGCGTTTGTCGCTTTTTGCACCTTTTTCAATCATTTTTGCACGCAGTTCAGCTGCAAGTTCATCAAGGTTAAGGTTTTCAAGCAATGTTTTAATTGCTTCAGCACCCATACCGGCCTGGAAAGCGCCGCCGTAGCGGTCAACAGCTTCATTGTATTCATCTTCAGTCAAAAGCTGCATGAACTTAAAGTCTGTATCGCCGGCATCAATAACGATGTATTTTTCGTAGTACAAAACGGCACGCAGGGCAGCAATCTGCAAGTCAAGCAGCATACCCATGCGTGAAGGAACTGAACGGTAATACCAAATATGAGAAACAGGAGCTGCAAGGTCAATATGCCCCATGCGTTCGCGGCGAACCTTGAAGTGAGTAACTTCAACACCACAGCGGTCACAAATTACACCCTTATAGCGAATTGACTTGAATTTACCACAGTAACATTCCCATTCTTTTGTCGTACCGAAAATGCGTTCGCAGAAAAGACCATCTTTCTCTGGTCTGAGGGTACGGTAGTTTATGGTTTCAGGCTTCTTTACTTCACCATAAGACCATGCTCTGATGGTTTCAGGCGAAGCGAGCTTAATCATTAAGCTGTCAAACTCCTGTATATCGCGCATCTATTTCTCCTATTTTGATATGCGTTCATCAACAAAGGAAAAGTTGTGAAAACCAGTATTTTCAAAACTTTTCCCCGTTATAAAGGCCGAAGTTGAAAATTAAACTTTTCAGCTTCTTCTAGTCGTCACTAAACTCTTCTCCGGAAGTTGCCTTTTTAATAAGGTCTTCATCACGTTCTGTCAAAGCAACCTGTTTACCGGCGGCATCGTAAATCGTGAAATCAAGTGCCAAGCCTCTCAATTCCTGTACAAGAACGTTGAAGGCTTCAGGAATACCGGCTGCTGTAGAAGGTTCACCCTTAACAATTGATTCGTAAATCTTAGAACGACCAGTCATATCATCTGACTTAATTGTCATAAGTTCCTGAAGGTTGTTTGCCGCACCGTAAGCTTCAAGTGCCCAAACTTCCATTTCACCCAAACGCTGGCCACCAAACTGTGCCTTACCACCCAGCGGCTGCTGAGAAACAAGTGAATAAGGACCTGTTGAACGGGCGTGCATTTTTTCATCAACCAGGTGGTGCAGCTTCATAAAGTAGATAACACCAACGAATACAGGGTTTTCAAAAGGAACGCCCGTGCGGCCATCGCGGAGAATAGCCTTAGAGTTTCCGTTGAAACCAGCCTGCTGCAATTTCGCTGCAATCTGTTCGTTTGACGGTGACTGGAATACAGGTGCTTCATACCATTCGTCAAGGTATTTACCGGCAAGGCCAAGTTCAGATTCCATAATCTGACCAATGTTCATACGAGAAGGAACACCAAGCGGGTTAAGACAAATGTCTAACGGTGTACCGTCTTCAAGGTATGGCATGTCTTCAACCGGCAAAACGCGGGCAACAATACCTTTGTTACCATGGCGACCGGCCATTTTGTCACCTTCGCGCAGCTTGCGTTTAATGGCAATCAAAACCTTGATTTTTTCATCAACGCCAGGGTTAAGGTCGTCGCCTGCAGAACGGCGCAGGCGCTGAACGCCAATAACAGTTCCTTCTACGCCGTGCTGAATGCGAAGCGAAGAATCGCGAACTTCTTTTGCTTTTTCACCAAAGATAGAATTAAGCAGTTTGAATTCCGGTGTGGTTTCTGTTTCGCTTTTTGGAGTAACTTTACCAACAAGAATGTCGCCGCTGCGAACTTTTGCACCAATACGGATAATACCTTCCGAGTCCAAATTGTCCAGAGCTTTTTCGCTTGTATTTGGAATGTCACGGGTGATTTTTTCCGGACCGAGTTTTGTTTCGCGGATTTCGGTTTCAAATTCCTTGATATGAATAGAAGTAAACATATCATCTTTAACTACGCGCTGAGAAATCAAGATAGCGTCTTCGTAGTTATAACCGTTCCACGGAACGAATCCAACCAGAATGTTGCGTCCAAGTGCAAGTTCACCATTGTAAGTTGCAGGACCATCAGCAAGAGGCGTACCTTTTTCTACGTGCTGACCAAGCTGAACAACCGGGCGCTGGTGGTAACAGGTATCCTGGTTTGTGCGCTGATATTTCAGCAGCGGATAAACATCAACATCCTGCGGATTTTTCTGCACAGTAGGCTTGATGCGAACTTCTTCAGAAGTTACCCATACAACTTCGCCAGGGCGTTTTGCCTTAATTAAAACACCAGAATCGTATGCACATTTCTGTTCCATACCGGTACCAACACGTGGTGGTTCAGGGAACAGAAGAGGAACAGCCTGACGCTGCATGTTTGAACCCATCAATGCACGGTTGGCATCGTCGTGTTCAAGGAACGGAATCAAGGCAGCTGAAACTGAAATAATCTGTTTCGGCGAAACGTCCATATACTGAACATCTTTAGGATCGCGGGTTGTATAGTCGCCTTTGTGGCGGCAAGAAATTGTTTCTGTCGGGAAGCTTCCGTCTTCTTTCATGTCAACGGTAACTTGACCAATGTAATAGCGGTCTTCGTCAATTGCAGAAAGATATTCGTGTTCCTGTGTTGCCTTACCGTTTTCAATTTTGCGGAAAGGTGCTTCAAGGAAGCCGTAATCGTTAACACGCGTATAAATTGCAAGTGAAACAATCAAACCAATGTTCGGACCTTCAGGTGTTTCAATTGGACACATGCGGCCGTAATGGGTGTAGTGAACATCACGAACTTCAAAACCGGCGCGGTCGCGGCTTAAGCCACCAGGACCCAAAGCGTTAAGACGGCGTTTATGTGTAAGTTCAGCAAGAGGGTTAACCTGATCCATGAACTGAGACAGCTGGCTTGAACCGAAGAATTCCTTGATTGCAGCAACAATCGGCTTAATTGAAATCAAATCCTGCGGCTTCATTGTTTCTGTTTCTTTAGAACCCATGCGTTCTTTTGCAATGCGTTCCATGCGGCTGAAAGCAGTTTTAAGCTGGTTGGTCATCAATTCGCCAACAGAACGAACGCGGCGGTTGCCAAGATGGTCAATATCGTCAACCTGATCGTCACCATTGTAAACAACCATCAACTGTTTCATTGTAGCAATAATATCGTCAATTACCAGTGTGTGTTCTTCAAACGGTTCTGCATAATTGAATTTTTTGTTCAGCTTGTAGCGGCCAACACGACCAAGATCGTAACGGCGCAAAGAGAAGAACATTGTCGTCAAATCTTTTTCGGCAGCATCAATGGTAATCGGTTCACCCGGCAGCAATACTGAATATACTGCTGAAAGTGCGTCGTCTTTTGTTGGTTCGTCAGATTCTGCACCTTCTTTTACAAAACGGATTTCTTCGCGTTCAAAACAGTTGATGATAATCTGAGAATCGAGTGAATCGTTGATTTCGCTCTTGTCGTCCGGGTCACGGCGTGTGTTGAATTTAATAACAGTAATATCTGTAATGCCGTGCTGAATAAGTTCATCAATGCTGTGCGGATGAAGTTTTTCGCCGGCGCTGAAGATTTTCTTTTCTTCACCGGTTTCTTCATCTTTTGCAAATACTGCACTTGCCAAAACTTTACCAATAAGGGCTTCTTTTGCCTTTTCGTCAGTTTCAACTTTAATATCTTCAACCTTGTAAAAACAGCGGATAATTTCTTCACGTGTGCCGATGCCCAACGCGCGAAGGAAAATTGTACCCAAAATGCGTTTTTTACGGTCAATTTTTGCGTAGATTAATTCTTTTTTCTGGTCGATTTCAAATTCAAGCCAGCTACCGCGGTAAGGAATGATGCGGCTTGAATAAACACCTTTTTCGTGACAGAAAATAACGCCCGGCGAACGGTGAATCTGAGAAACGACTACGCGTTCTGCACCATTGATAATGAAAGTACCGCGATCGGTCATCAATGGAATGTCACCCATATAGATGTCTTTCTGACGAATTTCACCAGTCTGATTAAAAATGAGGTTTACGCGCGCTTTGAGAGGTACGTTATATGTAAGTCCTTTCTGTTTGCATTCCAATTCAGAAAATTTAATGTTTTCTTCATCGAGTTCATAAAACTCGTATTCCAAAGACATATCACCATTGGGACTTTCAATAGGAAAAGTGGATCTAAAAACTTCTTCCAAACCCTGCTCGGCGAGCGGTTCATGGGCATCCAGTTTATTCTTCTGTAAAAAACTTTCGTATGAAGACGTTTGTATACCAATTAAATCTGGTAGCTCCATAAAGTTCTGGATGTTCTTACCTATATATTGTCGATTGACTTTCGCTTTTCCCGCGGACATCGATCCCCCTCAAAATGCGCCAAAAACAAAAGGGCGCCAAACTTATTATAGACAGATAAAGCCACCAGAACATTCATTCCGGTAGCACACGTTATGTTTTTGAGTAAAACAAAGATTGTTCAAAAAATCAGCCGAAAAACTCCGGCTGATTTTTGTGTTAAAACTTTCTGAATAAAAATTCAGAAAGTTTTTAACAACTAGTAAAATTGACTTATGCAATCTTAACTGTTCCGCCTGCAGCTTCAACAGTTTCTTTGATTTTTGCAGCGTCTTCTTTAGAAACACCTTCTTTAAGTGTTTTTGGAGCACCTTCAACGAGGTCTTTTGCTTCTTTAAGACCAAGGCCTGTAACTTCGCGAACAGCTTTGATAACAGCAATTTTCTTAGCTGCGTCTGCTGCTTCGAGAGTTACTGTGAATTCTGTCTGTTCTTCAGCTGCAGCTGCACCTGCTGCTGCACCACCAGCCATAACAACTGGAGCTGCTGCTGTAACACCGAATTTTTCTTCAATAGCTTTTACGAGGTCTGAAAGCTCAAGAATTGTCATTGATGCAATTGCATCCAAAATCTGATCGTTAGTAATAGCTGCCATATTATCTTCTCCTTAAATAGGCAATGTATGGTTTACGCGACAGGACGACAGCAATGAAGCCTGACAACGTTTGCGTTTTTACAAAACGCGTTTATTTGTTTGCGGATTAGTTTGCGCCTTCGGCGTTTTTCTTGTCCACAATAGCCTGCAATGTTGCGGCGAATTTCTGTGTTGTAGAATTGAGGGCACATGCAAACATTGTGATAAGCTGTTTCTTGCTTGGCAATTTTGAATAAGCTTCAATTTTTGCAGCATCATAAACAGAGTTTTCAATGTAAGCACCCTTAATTGACAATACAGGTGTGTCTTTTGCAAAGTCAAAAAGGATTTTTGCAACTTCGTTAGAATCTTCTTTTACAAGAGCAATTGCTGTAGGACCAGAAAGGAAATCAGCAACGTTTTCAACTTTAAGCTCTTCAAAAGCAACTCTTGCAAAGTTGTTTTTCATAACTTTGAATTCGCAATTTTTTTCGCTGAGCTTACGGCGCAGTTCAGAAATCTGAGCTACTGTAAGACCACGATATTCAGTAAAAATGTATTCCGGATAACCTTCGAGAATACCTTTTGCTTCTGCAATTGCTTCTACTTTAGCAGGCTGAAGTTTTTTTGCTTTGATAGCCATTATTCGGCCTCCTTAAAGTCAACCCAAACGCCAGGTCCCATTGTTGAATTTACAGAAACTGACTGAACGTAATCAGCTTTTGCATCTGCCGGTTTCTTGCGAACGATTTCAGAAAGCAAGGCTTCAACGTTTTCTGCAACTTTGTCAGCATCCATAGAAACTTTACCAACAGCAAGGTGAACTACGCCACCTTTGTCAGCGCGGTATTCTACACGACCTTTTTTAAGTTCGTTGATAGCTGAAACGATGTCGGCAGTTACAGTACCGGTTTTTGGGTTAGGCATCAAACCGCGGCGACCCAAAACCATACCAAGACGACCAACATCTTTCATCATGTCAGGGGTAGCAACAGCAACGTCGAAATCCAACCAGCCGTTCTTTACTTTTTCAACATATTCAGCTGCACCAGCAAATGCTGCACCAGCATCCAAAGCTTCTTTTACTCTGTCTTCTTTACAGAAAACGAGAACTTTCTTTTCGCCTTTGAACTGGTTTGGCAACACCAAAGTGTCACGTACTGTCTGTGATTTTCCAAGTTTAAGACAAACGTGCAATTCAACTGTTTCGTCAAATTTAGCAAATTTAAGTTCTTTTACTAATTCACAGGCTTTTTTCAAGTCATAAGACTCTGAAGGATTGTATTTTTTCAGAGACTCGCGATATTGTTTTCCGTGTTTCATATTACCGCTCCACCTCTACGCCCATACTGCGTGCAGTACCAGCGATAATTTTTTTTGCTGCTTCAATGTCATTAGCATTGATGTCAGGCATTTTTGTTTTTGCAATCTCTTCAAGCTTTTCTTTAGAAAGTTTACCAACTTTCTCTTTAAGCGGATTACCAGAACCCTTCTCGATACCGGCAGCTTTTTTAATAAGAACTGCAGCAGGAGGAGTTTTGAGGATAAATGTGTACGATTTGTCCTGGTAAACAGTGATTACAACCGGAATAACAAGTCCGGGTTCCATTCCCTTTGTACGGTCGTTGAACTGCTGTACAAACTGAGGAGCGCTAACACCGTGCGGACCAAGAGCAGGACCAACTGGCGGTGCCGGTGTAGCTTTTCCTGCCGGACACTGCAACTTGATTATGGCCGTTACCTTTTTCTTTGCCATATAGGTCTCCTTATTTGATTGGTGTGCTGAAAACTAAGATTCAGCGTAGCGAGATGTTCACTTCGACGAAGCAACACCTCTCCCAAAACAGAAAACCGGAAAATTATTCCGGTCTCTTGCAAGGATTAAATTTTTTCGATTTGTGTAAGTTCTACTTCGAGAGGAGTCATGCGACCGAAAACTGGAATACCAACAATCGCTTTGTTCTTTTCAAGACTGATTTCCTGAATCTGTGCTTCAAAGCCAGCCCAAGAACCTTCACGAAGCTTAATTGTTTCGCCAACATCGAATTTCTGTCTTGCGCGAACTGTTTTTTCACCTTTAATATCGCCGCCTTTCTGCAGCATGGCTTTTGCTTCATCATCAGAAATCGGGCGAGGTCTTTCATTTGGACCATAACCGGCAAAACCTGTAACGCCGTTAATTCTGCGGATTGTTGAAGTTACCTGTTTCCAGCCGAGATTAGGCAAATCCATTTCAAGCATAAGATAACCCGGCAAAACCAGATGCTTAACTTCCTTGCGCATCGGTTTACCGTCTTTCGTTTTTTTAGGATTGCCGTCTTTGTCTTTTACGACATCAACAACTGTTTCTGTAGGTGATTTTACATCGCAAACGATATCATTAGACAATTCATTCTTTTCTAACATTGAACGAATTGTTCTTTCGATTTTGGCTTCGTAGCCAGAATAGACATGAAGAATGTACCAACCTTTAGCCATGTATAAATCCTATACTAGAAAATAAGATTCATTCCACTGACAAAAAGCCAGTCAAGCAAACCGAGGACTACGCCAACAATAATAGTTGAAACAAGAACAACCTTTACAGATGACACAACATCATCAACTGAAGGCCATACAACCTTTTTCAACTCTGCAAGACTTTCTTTGAAAAAATTAGTAACCTTACCCACTGCGAACCCCGCGTACTTTAAATATTAAGAAAAATAACAGGCCTGGCAGGATTCGAACCTGCAACATTCGGTTTTGGAGACCGACGCTCTACCGTTAGAGCTACAGACCTAAAAGTTAAAACAAAAGGTCAGCATTTTAACCTTTTGTTTTAACTGGCGAATATTTACAACTCGCCACTTAAAAGACTTATTTTGCCTTTGTTTCTTTATGCAATGTGTGCTTGCGATCGAAAGGACAATACTTATTCAATTCAAGTTTACCCTGAATGTTTTTTCTGTTTTTTGTTGTAGTATAATTCTTTCTTTTGCATTCTGAGCACTGCAATGCAATAATTTCAACAGCAGTTTTCTTGGAAGCCATCAGATTCCCCTCATATTATACAAATAGCCCTTCTGTGCAAGCACTCGAGCGAGAGCCTTCAAACAGAATCGAACTGTTGACCTCAACCTTACCATGGTTGCGCTCTACCGACTGAGCTATAAAGGCATTAAACCAACATCGCCGCAACGAATTGGTTTAATGAGATTAAACGTAAATATTTTTTTTGTCAAGTAAAGATTGAGGAATTCTTGAAAATATTTAAATAATTTTTCCGTTTATTCTTGATAAAGAAGGATAAAGATTTTTGCCAAATGTTTCAAGTGGTAAAACATAGCAAAAAACTGGGCAAATAATTGCCTGCTTTATTGAAGAAGAAGCGCCAAATAAGTAAAATTGAAACCATGAAAACAATAGACACGATGATAGAACAGATTCTTGAATCATACGAAAACTACGGCGGCATCAACTTTTCCGAAGCTGAAAACTTCCCGAACCGACAGAGCGTAGTTTCCGTTTTGACGGATTTGCAAAACTTAATATTCCCCGGGTTCAACACCGCAGAAAACCTTGACCGGGCAAGTCTGAAATACACCACCGGCGCACGAATCAACCGCATTGTTTCAACCCTTACGGCCGAAACAAAAAAAGCACTTCTTTACGTATGCAGCAATTCGCAGATGCAGAATGCAAACTGCTTCGGACTGGCAGAACAGACGGTGCTTTCGCTTATTGAATACATACCCGAACTGCGGCGGCTGGCACGCCTTGATGCAGAAGCGGCCCTGCTGAACGACCCGGCTGCAAAAAGCATTGAAGAAGTAATTCTGTCTTATCCCGGGCCGGAAGCAATTCTGGTACACCGCATAGCACATTTTCTTCATCAGAACGGCGTGCCGATTATTCCGCGCATAATGAGCGAATACGTGCACGGAAAAACCGGCATAGACATAAATCCGGGCGCAACAATCGGCGAATCCTTTTTTATAGATCACGGAACCGGTGTCGTAATCGGCGAAACTTGCGTAATCGGTAAAAACGTAAAGGTTTATCAGGGCGTAACCCTTGGCGCATTAAGCGTAAGCAAGGAACTTCAGGATAAAAAACGCCACCCAACAATAGAAGACGACGTTACGATTTACCCTGGGGCAACCATTCTTGGAGGAAAAACCGTAATCGGCAAGGGCAGCATTATTGGCGGAAACGTATGGATAATTGAGTCCGTACCGGCAGGAAGCAAGGTAAAATACCGCATGGCAGACCGCCCGGACCAGAAGCCGGTGCCGTAATTTTTCCGGCAAAAACAAAAAAAGCTGAATTTTTACAGGCTGAAAAAACAGCCGCGCTTTTCATTTTTCCAGTTTATGCGAAGCTTATAAAAATTGAACGAAAGGTAAAAACATGGCAAAGAAAAAAAATTCTTCACCCGAATACCGGTGCAGCAGCTGCGGATACACACAGCCGCGCTGGCTGGGGCGCTGCCCCGAATGCGGCGAGTGGAACACTTTTGAAGAATATACACCGGCAGACAGTACCGGCGCAGCTTTGCCATACGGCAAAATGCCCGGCAGCACCGAAAGAATAGTACCCGTGCCGCTAACCAGCGTAGATCCGATGGAATGCCAGCGCATTTCTACAGGCAACAGCGAATTTGACCGTGTTCTTGGCGGCGGTGCATGCAAACGTTCTGCGGTGCTTATTGGCGGCGAACCAGGTATAGGCAAATCAACCCTTTTGCTGCAAACAGCGGCTTCGGTAAAAAGCGGCGGCAGAGTTCTGTATGTTTCGGGGGAAGAATCAGGCTCGCAGATAAGGGCACGCGCCGACAGGCTGAAAATTGATACGTCCAACATCGACATTTTGTGCACGCTGCGCCTTGACGACATTACAAATGCCCTGAACAGCCTTAACCCCGTCTGCGTGGTCGTAGATTCAATTCAAACCGTATTCAGTGCCGAAGCAGGCTTAGTGCCCGGCACAATCAACCAGCTGAAATACTGTTCAAATGAACTGATAAGCTGGGTTAAGGAACGTGATTCTGTTCTTTTCCTTTCGGCCCACGTTACCAAAGACGGAATTATCGCAGGACCGAAATCGCTGGAACACATGGTAGACACCGTAATTTCGTTTGAACGAAACAACGACGAAGTACGTTTCCTCCGTGCGTCCAAAAACCGCTTCGGTTCGGTAGACGAGCTTGGCATTTTTTCAATGACCGAAGACGGCCTGCACCCGGTTGAAGACCCCTCATTTATGTTCATTACCCAGCGCGACGGCGCCCTGCCGGCAGGAATTGCAATTGCGCCGGTTTTTGAAGGTTCGCGGGTGTTTCTGGTAGAAATTCAGGCTTTGACAATACCGGCAAAAGCTTCAGTTGCAAGGGTTTTTTCCGAAAAAATTGAATCGGCACGGGTTAGCCGCATCGCCGCCGTTCTGGAAAAGAAAACCGGCCTAAAATTAAGCGAATACGATTTGTTTGTAAACGTTGCAGGCGGCGTGCGCCTAACGGAAAGTGCCGTAGATTCGGCCATTGCGGCGGCCTTGTATTCCGCCCGCACCGATTTGCCGTGCCCCGAATCCTGCGTAATTGCCGGTGAAATAAGCCTTGCTGGAGAAATACGGCCGGTTAGCCGCCTTAAACAAAGGGTAAAAACAGCACAAAGCCTTGGCTTTACAAAAGTTGTTGCCCCGGAAAATTTAAGCGGAACTGAATGCGTAAGCGACATTAAAGGCCTTGTAAAGGCACTGTTTGGGGCTTAGGCGCGGCAATTTTTTAAAGCCTTTGCAATGTAAAAAGCGAACGGCTAAAACTTTATGCGCAAAATACTTGCAGTTAGCGGCGTTTTGCGCTATGTTCTAAAAACCAAACGGCAAAAAATAATTTGCCGCAACAATTTTTCAGGGAAAGGTGAAAATCCTTAACCGGCGGTAAAGCCCGCGAGCGGAAAATCCGCAGATTCGGTGAAATTCCGAGGCCGACAGTATAGTCTGGATGGAAGAAAAATATGCAAGACATTGATTTTATGCGCCGCGCAATTGAAATTGCAAAACTCGGCGTTGGTCACACAAATCCCAATCCGCTGGTAGGCGCAGTAATTGTAAAAAACAATCAAATTATAGGCGAAGGCTTTCACCAAACTTATGGCGACCTGCACGCCGAACGCAACGCAATAAAAAACTGCACAGAAACTCACCCAAAAAATTTCAGCGAACTTTTGCAAGATTCAACAATTTACGTAACCCTTGAACCATGCTGCCACACAGGAAAGCAGCCGCCCTGCGTAGAAGCAATAATGCAGCACAAAATTGCAAAAGTTGTCATCGGCAGCCGCGATCCAAACCCGCTGGTTAGCGGCAAGGGCGCTGCAATTTTGCGCAAGTCCGGAATAAGCGTTGTAGAAGACTTTTTAAAAGACGAATGCGACGAACTGAACCCGGTATTCTTCCATTACATTCAAACAAAAACGCCTTACGTTGCCCTTAAATTTGCCCAGTCTATAGACGGAAAAATTGCCAGCAAAACCGGCGATGCAAAGTGGATAAGCAACGAAAAAAGCCGCTATTTTACCCACGAACTGCGGAACCAGTACACGGCAATTTTAATCGGTTCAAATACTGCCGCAGCAGACAACCCTACGCTAAACTGCCGCATTGAAAAAATAAACGGCCGCACGCCGCGAAACCCAATCCGCATAGTTCTTTCATCAGGCTTAAACTTAAGCACAGAAAGCAACCTTGTAAAAACCGCATGGCAGATACCCCTTGTTGTGGCATGCGCAGAAGAAAACCTTAAAAAACCGGAAGTTTCGGCAAAAAAAGAAACCCTGGAAAACTGCGGCGCAACAGTTCTGCCTGTAAAACAGAAAGAAGGCAAAATTGACTTTGCAGACCTTTGCGTAAAACTTGGCGAGCAGAAAATTGATTCAATTTTGGTGGAAGGCGGCAGCGAAGTTTTGGGGAGCTTTGCAGACCAGGCGATTTTTAACAGGATTTACTGCTTTGTAGGCAGCAAACTGATTGGCGGAAACGGCAAGCCAAGCGTAAAAGGCGCAGGCATTGAAAAAATTTCTCAGGCCGTGCCGCTTAAACTGGAAAAAATCAGTCAGTTTGACGACGACGTTCTGTTAATTTATTCAAAACAAAAAGGCAGCGAGGCATAGAATGTTTACCGGCATTATAGAAGAAACTGGAACAGTAAACAAAATTACCGGCGGCACAGGCAGCACCGGCGCAAAACTGGTAGTAAACGCACAGACCGTTTTGCAGAACACTAAAATCGGCGATTCCATTGCGGTAAACGGGGTTTGCCTTACGGTAACAAACTTAACCAATTCCAGCTTTACCGCCGACGTTATGCCCGAAACCTTGCGCCGAAGCAATTTGGGCGCACTAAAAAGCGGCAGCCGGGTAAATTTGGAACGCGCAATGCCGGCAGACGGGCGTTTTGGCGGACACATTGTAAGCGGCCACATAGACGGCACCGGCATAGTAAGCAGTTTTACGGATGAAGGAAATGCAATATGGGTTCAAATTGCCTGCAAGGAAGAAATTCTTTCGCTTGTTGTGGAAAAAGGCAGCATAACCATAGACGGCATAAGCCTGACCGTGGCTGGCGTTGATGAAAAAACCTTCAGGGTTTCAGTCATTCCGCACACGGCAAGCCAGACAACCCTGACCGGTAAAAAAATCGGGGACATGGTTAATTTGGAAAATGACATTGTTGCAAAATACGTGCAGAAACTTTTGGGGCTTAATTTGCTGCCGGAAAATGGCACGAACAGAAGTAAAGGCATAACGGAAGAATTTTTAAGAGAAAACGGATTTTAATTTATGGAAGACTTTAAGTATTCAACAATTGAAAAAGCGCTGGAAGATTTGCGCGCTGGCAAAGTAATTCTGGTTAGCGACGACCCGGACAGGGAAAACGAAGGCGATTTTATCTGTGCCGCAGAACACGCAACCGGCGAAAACATCAACTTTATGGCAAGCATTGGCAAAGGGCTAATCTGCATGCCAATGTCTGGCGAACTGGCAGAAAAACTGAACGTGCCGCAAATGGTAAGCGAAAATACCGACAACCACTGCACGGCTTTTACCGTAAGCATAGACCACAAGGACACCACAACCGGCATAAGCGCCTTTGAACGTTCACTTACTGCCATAAAGGCCGTTGCCGACGACGCAAAACCTCAGGATTTCCGCCGTCCGGGTCACATGTTTCCGCTTGTTTCAAAAAAAGGCGGCGTTTTGGTGCGCAACGGCCACACGGAAGCAACCGTAGACCTTATGCGCCTTGCCGGGCTTAAACCCTGCGGCCTTTGCTGCGAAATTATGGCAGATGACGGCCACATGCTGCGCACGCCCGGTTTAATTGAACTGGCAAAAAAATACGGACTTTCGTTTATTACCATAAAAGATTTGCAGGATTATATCCGCCTGCACGAAAAACACGTTGTTCGCGAAGCAGAAGTAAAGCTGCCGACGGCTTACGGCGAGTTTAAGGCTTACGGCTATGTAAGCGACATTACGGGCGAACACCACGTGGCACTTGTTAAAGGTGAAATTGGCGACGGCATGAACGTTCTTTGCCGCGTACATTCGGAATGTTTAACCGGCGACGTTTTCGGTTCTATGCGCTGCGACTGCGGCCCACAGCTGGAACAGGCCTTAAAGCAGATTGAAGCAGAAGGTCGCGGCGTGCTTTTGTACATGCGGCAGGAAGGACGGGGCATCGGTTTAATTAACAAGCTGAAGGCATACGAATTGCAGGAACAGGGTCTGGACACAGTGGACGCGAACATTAAGCTGGGCTTTGCCCCGGACTTGCGCGAATACTGGATTGGCGCACAGATTCTGCGCGATTTGGGCATTAAGGAACTTCGCCTGCTTACGAACAACCCGAGCAAAATTTACGGCCTTGACGGGCTTGGCCTTAAAATAAAGGAACGCGTACCGATAGAAATTGCTGCACAAAAATACGACAAATTCTATCTGGATACAAAGGCCAGACGAATGGGTCACATATTCAACAAATAATTTTTACTACAGGAGAATAAAATGAACGTATTGGAAGGAAAATTAGTTGCAAGCGACATGAAAATCGGTATTGTCGTTAGCCGTTTTAACGAATTCATTACAAGCAAGCTGCTTGGCGGCTGCGTAGACGGCCTGAAACGCCACGGCGTAGAAGACAGTGACATTACGGCTGCATGGGTGCCGGGTGCATTTGAAATTCCTCTTATTGCACAAAAAATGGCCGACAGCGGCAAATACGATGCCATCATCTGCCTCGGCGCCGTTATCCGCGGTTCAACCAGCCACTACGACTATGTTTGCAACGAAGTTTCCAAAGGCGTTGCACAAGTTGGCATGAACTCAAAAATTCCGGTTCTTTTTGGCGTGGTAACCACAGAAAACATTGAACAGGCAATTGAACGCAGCGGCACAAAAGCCGGCAACAAAGGCTACGACTGCGCCCTTTCTGCAATTGAAATGGTAAACTTAATAAGAAATATTTAAGTTTTTTTAAAGGCTGAATGTTGAATTATTAAAAAACAGACATTCGCAGTAAGAAAAATAATGCACGCTGTGCCGCTAAAACCGGCGGTGCGGAAATAAAAAAGCACACGGCTGGTTTAATCGCCAGCCGTGTGCTTTTTATTACGGGTTATAAATACTTAAAAAACGCTTATTAGTGACGGAATTGCTGCAAAAGTGCCGATTGAACCGCCGACAGAAACAAGAAAGAAAACCAAAAGAACTTTCAGGATTCTGTTGCGGTAAAAGCCTTTCAGCGAATTGGCATCGTCCATCAAATTTTCCATGTCGTTTACTTTTGGCTTGCTTACCCACGCCTGCACCAAACCTGCAACAATGCCAATGCCAATAAACGGGTTTATTGCCGTAACGCAAGCGCCCATAAAACTTATAAAAATCGTCAGCGGGTGTGCCAGCGCAAGCACTGCACCAATTGCCGCAAGTACACCGTTTACAAGCCACCAGTTTAAAAGCATTTCTACGGAAGTTTGTGCGCCGCCTTTAAAAAAACCTGCCACAATAAGCGAAAGAATGGCAACCGGAATTGCCCATGACAAAACCTTGCCAAGCTTGCCCGGCGGCGGAACTATTGAAATTTCTTCGGTGTCGGGAGAAGCTTGACCGGCTGCAAAACTTTCCAGATGCCGCACGATGCCGGGCAAATGGCCTGCGCCAACAACGGCAATCATTTTGCTGCCAGTGCCGCGGTCAAAACTTTGCCATATTTTGCTTGCCAGATACTGGTCGCGTTCATCAATTAAAACGGTTTTTACGCCGGGCAGATAGTCAGCAAGTTCGCCCATCATCTGGTCCATTTCACTGGAATTTTTCAGGTTTTCAACTTCTTCGCTGCTTATTTCTTCCTTGTCAAAAATAGCAGAAATTAAAACAGAAAGCAGCTTGCATTTGCCCCAGAAACTGTTTTTTGCCCACGCACGGCGCAAAGTTGTCTGAATCGGGCGGTCAATAAGTTCAATCGGAATATTCAGGCTTTCTGCCTTGTCTGCGGCGGCCTTTAATTCGTCGCCGGGTTTTACGCCAACACCTGCACCCATGCGTTTTTGAAACGAACCCAGTGCAAGGTTTGCAAGCAGCACCCAGCCGCGCTTTTCTTTAAGCACCTTTGAAATGTCAATGTTCTGCCAGTTTTCAGGATTTTTCAAATTTTCATAACGGCCGCTGTCAAGTTCAATACCAACTCTGTCCGGCCTTTCTTCTTCAATCAGCAAGTTCGCTTCATCAATACTGTCCTGTGAAACATGCGCAGTACCAAGCAGAATAATTTCCCTGCCGTTCAAGTTTAAACGCTTAATATTTTCTTTCATTTTTTAATCATTCCTAAAGGAAAAATTTTTACAGGGCGCGCTGAAGCTTTAAGCCCCGTCTTATTTGTTTTTAAGGTTTGCAGAAACCGTAAAAAAATTGCCTGCGCCCAAATGCGGCCGCAGGCAAATTATAAAAAGTTTTTTGAAAAAACGCAAACTGTTACATTTTGGAAAGTCCGAGACGTTCAATTGCCCACATGGTTAAAGTGTATTCAAAAAACATCGGCGACTTCATCTCTGAAATTTCGAGGTAAAGCTGGTTTGCGGCGGTTTGTGAACCTGTGGCTTCAAGATAAACTGCCATATAATACAAAAGTTTTCCGCGGGTATTCTTATTTTCGCACTGGTGAATGCGGCGCAAAACGTCTGCTTCACCCAAACCGTCGTAATAAAAGCGCATAATTGCATATTCCGGGCTGGAACGGTCCAGATTGCGCATTTTTTTACCAATGTATTCTTTGGCAAGCTGCTTCTGGTTTTCCTTCATGTAGCAGGCGGTAATTGCCAGCTGGTAGGAAATGTTTTCGCTGTCAACCGCGGCAATTTTTTCATAGGCTTCGCGGCAGTCTTTCCAGTTGCCGGCACGCCAGCTTAAAGAACCGATTGATTCAAAACCGTACTGGTACTGGGGATTGTATTTAACGGCAAGCTTGTAATCGGCCAAAGCTTCGTCAAAACGTTCCATGCGTTCGTAAACTGCACCGCGGTAAACGTAAGTTAAAAAATAATCGCTTTTTACTTCAATTGCCTTTGTATAGGCTTCAAGTGCCTGTTCGCCTGTACCTTTAAGGCGGTTGTAATTGCCTTTTTCTAGCCAGTAGTTGTAATAGGACGGATTCAGCTTGATTGCCTGATCAACATAATTAAGGGCTTCGTCGTAGTTTTCCTTTTCAGCTTCAAGCTTGCCCAAAAACGAATATACAATGTCTTCTTCCGGGTTTTTTACAAGAATTTTCTTAAAGGCGATTTTTGCTTCCGTAAAATTGCCCAAATAATAATTAGCCTGTCCGTAGCCGAAAAGCCCGGTTACAAAATACGGGTCGTTTTTAAGGCTTTTAAGGAAATATTTTGCAGCTTCTTCGTAAGCCTTTGCCATCATCAGTTCGTTGCCAAGCTCGGCATTAGCTTCCGCATTGTCCGGCTGAATTTTAAGAATGTCTTTAAGGTACTGGCTTTTTTTGTTTTTATTGCCCAAAGCCTTTGCAACGTAAGCGTTCAAAAACAGGTAATCGGTGTTTTTGGAATCAACGGTTAAAAGTTTTGCGGCAACTTTTTCGGCTTCACTGTACTGGCCGGAAGAAAGCAGAAGTGAACCAAGCAGGTAGTTAACGCCCGGATCTTCGCTGGCCTTGGGCGGAAGGCTGCTGAAAAGTGCAATGGCGGCCTTTATGCCGGACATTCGTGCAGTAGTCTGCACTTCGCTGTAAAATGCAGAAAAATCAAAGCTTTCTTCTGCGCTTTCAGTTTTTTCTGCCGGTTTTGCGGTGCTTTTAGGTGCGGCAAATGCAGGCTGGCCTAAAAATGCGGCACAAAGGCAAAATCCAAAACATTTTATCAAAAACTTAGATTTATTGATTTTCATAAAACCTCTTAATTTGTTGAATAGCTTCCATAATATTGTGTTTTTACATAAGGCAAACAAGCGCGGCCGGTTAAGGCAACATGCATAAACCGAACATTAAAAACTTCTAATTTAATTTTAATAATTGGCGCAGAAATATTAAAGGTTCCGGCAGGAAAAGCAGAACGGCGCCTTAAACCGCGGCTTTTTTCAAATTCAAACTTGTAGAAAATTTAAAAACCGTTTGCCTTAAAATTACCAGAATTCTTTTCTATTTACTAAGAATTTAACGGCAAAAAACATCTCCTGCTTTAGTTCACTTGCAAATGCGCCTAGTTTGCCTTAAAATAGCAGAATGATTAAGCATTCCGTTCAAAGAGCCTTTTCCCTTTTGTTTATTTATTCCGCAGTTATTTTAGGTATTTGTTTCATTCAGTTTAAAAGCGGACACATAATTAACAGAAACGTAGGCACTATGCGCCTTAGCTTAAAAGAAAACATCGACCAGAACCAGAAAACTTCGCTGGACAACAGTTTTCAGCTGGTTTACAAAGGCTTGATTTTTGCAAGCGACGAAGCAAACCCGATTATAGAAACTTTTGCCGACGGCACTGAAAAACCAGCGGAGCTTTTATCATACAAAACCGAAGATGACGCAATTGAACTGACTTTTAAAAGCGGAACGATTTTAAAGGCAGCGGAAAAAAATGCCGCAGAAAACGCTGGTGCAGGTACGGCCGAAACAGAAACATCCTTTGAACTTTTTGCCGACTGGCAGCCTTTATCCGCAGAAAGCGAAGAAAACGGTGAAAACGCAGAATCAGTTCCTGCCGCCATGCAGCCGGTAAAGACTATTTCCGTTCCGCTGCGCTTTGCAAGCGGCTACGAAACTGCCGCCGACGAAAAAACAGAAAGCCTTTTAATTTCTTCAAAAACAGCAACTTACGCAATTTCAGCATTGCCTAAGGAAAATTCAATTGTGCTTAACACAAACCGGCTGCCTGTAAATTACGCACTTTACCAGCCTGTTGAAGAAATGACCTACCAGATTTTGGCCAGCGCCGCCCTTGCCCAGACAGATGCATACAACGATACGATGCGCCAGTTTAGGGCTGGTTTTGTTGCTGCCAACCAGAACCTTAATGCCGGTTCAAGCGAAAAAGCCGTTGCAAGCTTTGTTGCAGAATCTGCAAGCCAGGGAAACTTTTTAAGCGCACGCAAGGCTGCACAGGCCGCAGTTGGAGACAACCGAAAGACATATTTAACCACGCCATATTTTGGAAATTTGGAAAATACAAACAAAAGCCTTGTAAGCCACAACAAAAACCTTCATTTTAAGGCAAAAGAATCTCTGGCAGGCAAAAACCTTGGTGCTTTTGACATTGACAACCTGCTTTTTACCCTTATTTACCAGAACGACATCAACCTTGCCTATTCGCTGTTTGAATTTGTGGCAAACAATGAAAATTTGAATCCTACGGTTTTACAGTACGCAAATATCATCAATACGTACTGCGATGCCACAAAATACGAAGCAGAACTTGCAAATGTTTTGAAAGATAAAATGGAAAGCATTTTTGAAAACATTCTTTCAATTTTAAGTTTTGAAGACCCTGTCCTTCGGTTCAGCGACGAAGCCCCGGCCGCAAGCCAGAGCGATGTTTGCAGGCTTGGTGCAGCCTTTATGCGCTACGGCACGCTTTTTGAACGCCCGGAACTTACCGGCACGGGAAGGCTTTTAATTACAAGTTCGCTTAAATCAAGCCCGATTGGCGAAGGCCTTATTTTTGCAGACCTTTACCCGGTGCTGATTCAAAACGAATATTATCCGCACTTTGAAGTGCTTTCACGCAACCCTGCAAACATAACAATCTGGACAAGTTCACCGGAAGTAAAACTGAACAGTCCGTCGGCAGGCGTGCTGGAACTTTCCATGAAGTTTCCGGTTGGAGACAGCCATTACATGATTGTTACCGGAATAAAAGCCTTTAATTCAATTGAAATGTACGGCTTAAAATACCGTTCGGACAAGCAGTTTGAACGCTACGATTCGCCGGGCTACATTTACGATTTTGAAAGCCAGACACTGCTTTTAAAAATGCGTCATAAAAACGAAATAGAAAAAGTCGTGCTTACATACAGCAGTCAGGCAGCAGGGGCTGCGGGGGCAAACGGACAGGGCAGCTTGCGCTAGCAAATTGCAGCAGCAAAAAAGGTTCGCGTTTTTAAGCGAACTTTTTTTGTTTTTAAATTGAATGAAATAAAACAAAACTGAATAAAAACTGAAAAATGAACAAAACTTGCACGCAAGTATTGTTTTTATGCCAAATGTCAAGTTTATATGAAATGTTCAAAAACTGCCTGCGGCTGTTTTTGACACAATTATATCGCTGTCTTTTGCCCTTTTATATAAAACTCGCAATTTAGCCTTTTATTATTTCTATGCGTATTAAAACCACTTAAAAACCGCAGGCAAAAAAATTACCGCCAGCACAATAAAAACACCACTACTTTATCCTGTCGCCGCAAAAAGCCTTTCTTCCGCAGCTTTTGCAAAAATCGCCTTCAAAAACGGCTTCAAACTGTTTCTGCGCCTGTTTAACAAACAGTTTTTCGTCACTTAAAACGCCGGCTTCAAAATTGCGCCGGCTGCTGGCCTTTAGCCCAATGCCTGCACCGGTTAAGTTGGCAGAACCAGTGTATGCAACCTTGCCGTCAATAATTACGATTTTAAAGTGAACGCGAGGACAAAGCCTGCGCTGCAGGCCGTCAAACAGAACCGGATATTTGTCAAAATCTTTTCTGAAACGTTCGCCCGGTTCTTTTGCGTGCAGAAGCTTTACTTCAACGCCCTTTTCTACCAAATCAGCCAGCACTTCCAGAAAAGGCACTTTAGAACGGCCTTTTTCAACATAAAGGTCTTTAATGTCGGCAGTGCCCAGCCACAAAGTTTTTCTGGCTTTTTTGCATAGAACCAGCACTTTTGAATAATGTTCGTCGTTGCTAATGTATTCGGTCATTTTGAAAAACCTTCAATTGCGCCGGTATCTTTCCATTTGCGGTAAGCGTTAATGTCGGTTTTTATAAGTTTAAGGCAAAGACCAAAAACCGTTGCATCGTCCAGGTAACCGATAAAAGGCAAAAAATCGGGGATAAGGTCGGCAGGAAGGAAAAGGTAAAGGAACGCGCCGATGAGGGCAAAAATTGTGCGGAACGGCGTTTGGGGATACTTGCGAGTGACGGAGTTTTTTACCATTTCAAAAAAAATTTTTACGTCGTCGCAAAAATGAACGCCAGTGCCGTTTTTCTTAATTTTTTCAGTTTTTTCCTTTTCGGATAAAACCGCATTTCCGCCGGTTTCAGTTTCCGCGGTCTGGGTGTTGTTAAAATAATTTTGCGCCTTTTCTTCAGAATATTTGAACTTTCTTTCCACAGCTCCACCTTTATTCAAGGTAAAAATAAGAGATTATCAAAAAAATTGCTACCCGGCCCCACGCCGCAACCACACCGTACCGCCCAGCAGAAATAAAAAAATCCAAATGTTTACGGACTATGCAAACAGCATATTTTTACTGGTTCACTGGCCGTTTGCTGTACGCCGTGTATGTTAGGCCGAATGTCCGGTTTATATAAAACTCGAAATTGAACCTGTTGCAAAAATGCATAGCAAAATTCAATTCTTTGCCATATTATTGAAGAAACATGAGAAAGATTGAAATTGATTTTGGAAAATTACTTGCAGTTTTTAAAACCTTTTTTAAGAAAACCTTGTGGAAATTCGTTCCGCCTGTGCTTTTTGAAACCTTTGCCTTTGTGCAGTTTACGGACATTTATTTTTACAACGCAAAGGACTATCAGAACCTTCAGCAGACACTTCAGTTTCTTTCGCTTGCACAGGGCAACAGCCTTTTTTTGCTGAACTTTTACGGCTTTTTTGCCATGCACTGCATGATGCTGATTTTAGCCCTTGTCTGCAGGCATAATACAAACAAAGTATTCTGCCTTCTTTTGTCTCAAATAAGCGCGGTGCTGGCACTTTACAGCATTGCCGACCTTTTTACCGTAAAATTGCCCGTTTATTTTGCATGGCTTTTTACCGTGGCTGTAATATTCAAATATAAAACCAGCATTGGCCTTATGCTTTACGGCTGCACAGTTTTTTTAATTTTTCAGTTTCACTACCGCTTTATGGGCGCAGACCTGTACACATTTGTAAAACTTAACCCAAGCCGGCAGGAATTTGCCGCGGCGTGCCTTATTTTGTTCTGCTACGTAATTTTTCTGTTTCTGCTAAGCCGCAAGCACGAAAAATATACGGCAGCACGCGGCGAACTTGCCAAAATTGCCCACCGGCTGGACGAAACGGGCTTTTTTATTACCGAATTGCAGGAAACAAACGCAAAAAGCGCCGAAGAAGCCGCCGAAGAAGAACGCCTGCGCATAACGAGGGAAATACACGACAGTACCGGCTACGTGCTGGTGAACATTATAGCAATGATGGACGCAATTATGAGCTGCGGCTGCCAGAATCAGGGCGAAGAACTTTTTGAAACTATCCGCAAGCAGGCAAGCGACGGGTTGCAGGAAACGCGGCGAATTCTTAGGCAACTGCGCGCACAGGAAGAAGAAGTGCCTATAACCACCATTGAAGCAGCCTACAAGCTTAAGCAAATGCTGGAAAGCGTTTCGGCAATAAAGGTAGAAATTGAAGCCGGAAACATGCAGAAAGACTATGGACCGAAAATTACCAAAGTTTTAACGCGCATAATTCAGGAATCCTTTACCAATTCAATAAAACACGGCCATTCTAGCCGCATACTTATTCACTTCTGGCAGCTGCCGGACCAGCTGACAATGACAATTACGGACAACGGCAAAGGCGCAAAGCAAATTGTAAAAGGCATAGGACTGAGCGGCATGGAAGAACGTCTTGCCCAGATTGGCGGAACCCTTTCTGCCGGAGCACTGGAAGAAGGCGGCTTTAGAATATGCGCAAAAGTGCCGCTTACAAACCTTACGGAACTGTAAAAACCAAAACAACTTCTGCCCGACAGGCGCGCAAAACGCGGCAAATTGCAAAAAGCCGTAAAAAAAATTGAAAAAACGGCGGAAACGTGGCAGGAAACCGGCGCAGTAATAGCTGACAATTGATTCGTAAATTTTTAAAAGTTGGTGTAAAATTAAAAGCTATGGAAGAGAAGAAAACTAGAGTGCTTTTGGCCGAAGATCAGGCGCTGTTTGCCCAAAGCTTGCAGGTTTTTTTAAGCAACTACGCAAAAGACGATATTGAAGTTATCGGTATTGCGGCAAACGGCCAGATTGCCGTTGAAATGTGCCGGGAACTTTGCGCCGACGTAATTCTGATGGATGTGCGTATGCCGGTTATGGACGGCATTCAGGCAGTAAAAACCATAAAGGCGCAGAACAGCACTGTAAAAATCTTAATGCTTTCTACCTATCAGGAAGAAGACCTTGTGCGCGAAGCACTTTTAGCCGGTGCGGCTGGCTATCTGCTGAAAGATATTTCACCAACCGAACTTATAATTTCAATCCGCGCCCTTAATTCGGGCATAATGCAAATTTCGCCGGAAATTGCAAAAAGCCTGGTGCAGAAAAAATACGTAGACGAAGGCGAAAAAGAACAGAATGAAGAAGCCTTTAAATGGCTTAACACGCTGACAAAACGCGAACGCGAGATTTTTGCACTTCTGGCAACCGGCGCAGACAACGACCAGATTGCTGAAAAACTAAGCCTCAGCCTGCAAACCGTCCGCAATCACATCAGCACAATTTATTCAAAACTTGAAGTTAAAAACCGCTTTGAAATTATCAGGCTAGCAAATAAATTAAAGTAACCCATTGATTGCAAATTAACAAAACCCGATGCATTTGCCCTTCGCTGCGTGCGTGCATTAAACCCGTTGCGTATACAAACGGATAAAAAAAGCACCAGTGTTCGGCCGGGAACGCTGGTGCTTTTATCATTTAGGAGGAGTAAGATAGTTTTGCAATTTGCAAAACCGTAAAATTGCCTCTTATAGCATAATTCTTACATTGAATTCTTCGACAAACCAGAAAAAATGTTAAGCATTTTTAATGTTTCAGCCAAAACCGCCCAACCTACGCCTGCATCAGAAAGCCCAGATGCAAAAGCCCGAAGCAGAAATTGCTGAAAAATAAAAAAACGCCCTGAAAACAGGACGCTTAAACACGGCAAAAACACGGCAGATCTTTAAGCCGCGGTTTTACCGTTCTTAAAAAATTGCTGTAAACCACAAAGCAGCGCGCCGCGCATTTGGGACACAACCTTGCACCTTGCACAACGCGCCGTTTTTCTGTTTTTGCTGCTTTTTCTGTTATTTTACCGAACCGAGAACGCCCGAAACGAAATGACGCTGCTGGGTAAAGAAAACCACAACAATCGGCAAAGTGAACAGAGAAATTGCCAGCATCAAAATGCCGTAATCCGTTGTGTAACCGGCGGTTAAGCCCGTAATAAGCAGCGGCATCGTCTGGGTATCCTTGCTCTGCATCATAATCAGCGGCCACAAATAGTTGTTCCACGACGTCATAAAAGTAACAATACCGGCGGCGGCAAAAGTCGGCATCATAATCGGCACGTAAATGCGTGCAAAAATGCCAAATTCACCAAGACCGTCAACACGGGCAGCCTGCACCGTTTCAATCGGAAAGCTTTTTGTATTCTGCCTGAAGAAGAAAATTAAAAAAGCTGTAGAAATGAACGGCAAAATAAAGCCCCACATTGTGTTAATAAGGTGCGCCTTGCTGAACATTTTGAAAAGCGGAACCATAAGTGAAGCAAAAGGAAGCATCATTGAAAGAAGAAGGATTTTCATCAGCAAGTCCTTTTTCTTGTCCTTGTAAACCTGAAAACCGTAGCCTGCCATTGCACATACAATAAGGCTTAAAATGGTAGAAACTACCGTATTGCGGATGCTGTTCCAGAACGCCGTACCAAGCTTTACGCTTCCAATCAGCGTTTTAAAGTTGTGCAGCAGGGCCGTGCCAAAAGTCAGTTTCCCGGTAATAACATCAACAGAAAGGTTAGTTGCCGACATTACCATAAAATAGAATGGAAAAACCGAAAACAGGCAGACAATTACCAGAAATAAATATTTCATTACATCGTGCATGTATCTTACAGAAAACCTAATCGCCATCTTTGTCTCCTATCTGCATTTGAACAAAACTTAAAATTGCAACCATAAACAGAATTGCCCAAGAAACCGCCGCCGCATAGCCAAACTGCGGGTTCAGCCTGAATGACAGGTTATAAATGTACTGGCTGATACTTAAAGTTGCCATACCCGGGCCGCCGTTCGTAAGGTTTTTAACTTCATCAAAAATTTGCAGCGTACCGTTGGTAGACATAATTGCCGTAAGCAAAATTACCGGCCGCAGTAACGGAACAGTAATGTGCAGGAACTGGTAAGCTGGCGAAGCACCGTCTACAACCGCAGCTTCAAAAATAGAATCGTCAAGGTTCTGAAGCCCGGCAAGATAGAAAATCGTGTTGTAGCCCGTCCATCTCCATGTAATTACAATAATAATTGCAGCCTTTGCCCAGAACGGATCCATCAGAAAGTTAATCGGTTCGCTTAAAAAGCCAAGGCCAAGGCAGAAACGGTTAACAAAACCGTCCAGCGCAAAAAGAGACTTGAAAACCAGCGCACTTGAAACAAGGGAAGTAACGCACGGCAAAAATACCAGTGTGCGGAACAAGCCTTTAAGCTTTAAATCTTTCTGGTTCAAAATGCTGGACAGAATTAAAGCCAGAACAAGCATTACTGGTACCTGAATTACCAGATATATTAAAACGTTTACTACCGACGCCTTAAAGTTTGTATCCTTAAAAAGGCGCACATAATTTCGTAAACCGGTAAAATGCAAATTGTTAGCAACCCCAGACTGAAGCGACAGAACGAAAGAATAAATCATGGGGTAAAAACTAAGAACAATAATCAAAAGTGAAGCCGGCGCAACAAAAAGCCAGCCGAAAAGCTTAAGCTTTTTCTCTAAGCTGTAATGTTTCATATTAAAAACCTAAAAGCACGCCACAGGGCGCAGAAGGGTTTGTTACCAAAAAAGCCGCCGCAAGGGCACTTTTTTTTAGTTTTTCAAATTGAACTTTAGTAAAGCGGCAAAGGAATTTGTACTTTCCCTTACCGCTTTTTTTTTACAGAAAATTCGGGCTGCCAGTGCTTTTGCACGCCGCCATTCAAAACCCTGTTTTTGAAACTACCAATAAAGCCCAAAACAAAGTTCACAATGATGCGGTTTTTAGCAGCCCGGATAATTTTAAGGACGCGCCCTAAAATTATTCACCAATCTGGAACATAACAGTGTCCTGAGCTGTTTTCAAAGCTTCCGTTATGTCTTTTCCTGCAAGAATGTCATACAGGGCGATTGAAATTGCATCACGTGCTTCGTAGTTGTAGATGCCGTATTTAACTCTCGGAATCTTTGCTGCATAGCCTACGATGTCTTCAAATACTTTCTGTCCGGCAAAGAAATCCTGTGGTTTTGAATAAACTGGAGAACCACCGGCTGGAAGCCATGTACCGATTGCGCCAGATTTTGGCAGGATTGTGTCGTAAAGTTCTGTGCTGCCAGCAAAAGTCTTGTTAAGGAAATCTACGGCAACGTCTGCATTTTTAGAACTTGCAAGAACCATCCAGCTTGAACCGCCGTTAGAACTGTAGTTTACAGATTCCGGCATTGAAGCAATGCGTGGAGTATTTACAACTGCCCATTTTCCGCTCTGTTCAGGCACGGCTGTAATAGAACCGATAATCCAGCATCCGTTGATTGTACCGGCAACTGCACCAGTCTGAATTGTTGCAATGTAAGCGTTCCAGTCTGTTGCTGCAAGACAAATGCCTTCAGAAATCATCTGCGAGTAAATGCGCATACATTCGTGCAAAGCCTTGTTGTTAACGATGTTTGTTTTACCGTTTGCATCAAAATACCATGTACCGGCACTCTGCATCATAATTGCAATAAAGTCTGCACTGTCCTGCGGCATACTAACAAGCGGCTTGCCTGTTTTTGCCTTAACAATGCGGCCAAGTTCAACAAAGCGGTCCCATGTAATGTCGTTAAAATCAGCAGGTGTCAAACCGGCTTCTGCAAGTGTATCTGTGCGAAGGAAAGTTGCAGTTGCACCGTTGTCAAATGGAAGGGTGTAGCTTTTTCCGTTAACAGTACCAAAGTCTACTTTGTAAGAAGCAAACTGTGAAAGATCAATTTTTCCGTCCAAAGGAAGGAATGCTTTTGGATAAGCAGAAATATTTTTTTCAGCAGCATTGTCCTGCATAAGGATAATGTCCGGAAGAGTGTCTGTAGAACCGGCAGTTAAAGAAGTAATCATTTTCTGCTGCAAGTCGTCCCAAGGTGTTTCAACAATTTCTACAGTTACGTTAGGGTTTGTTGTCTTGTAAATTTTAGAAGCTTCTTCCATAGCATACATGTTGAAAGCTGGATCCCAGCACCAAACTGTTAATTTAACAGGTGCGTTCGGGTCTTTGGCAACAGCAGCTTCCTTTTTAGAACAGCCAAAGAACATACCGGCAGCCATTACACAGGCAGCTACAACGTAAAAAGCCTTTTTCAGTTTCATCGATTTTTCCTCCAAAAATCTTTCCGCCGTAAACACGGCAATTATTTTAAGGCATTCCCTTTCCATTAAGAAAATGCCAGCGAGTTTTAAACCGTGGCATCAAGCACAGACTAAAACATCGTATTTTCCATTGCTTAAAGCTGCCCGTTAGCTTTCTTTTAGGCTTTTCAAGTTTCCGGGCAGCCTTTAAAAACTTAAAACGTAAGGAGTGATTCAAGTTTTTAACTGCGTAAAGCGTCATGGGTTCTACCGCCTTACAAAATTAGTATCAGTCCGTTTTGGGCAGAATAAAAGTTACAAAAATACCCAAAGGAAAATTTTTTTTCTAGTATTTTTGTAAGTAGAAAAGTAAACAAAATGGGCTATTCTTCTGATTATGCTTACTATAGAAAACTTCTGGCAAAATCCAGAAATTCAGTCGATTAACCGCCTTGGCATGCACAGCCCCATGCTGCCGTGGCAAAATGAAACGCTGGCACAGGCCGACGCGGCTGCCGGCCCCGAATACCGGGATTTAAGTAAAAATGAACGTTTTTTAAGCCTCAACGGCGAATATCAGTTCTGCCTTTTAAAAAACCCAAAGCAGGCAGATGATGAAAATTTAAAAAAATGGTCAACAGCTTCCTATAATTCAGCCAGCTGGCAGAAAATAAAAATACCCGGCACCTGGTCGCGCCAGGGCTTTGACAAGCCCCACTACACCAACGTAATAATGCCTTTTACCAACCAGCCGCCCTTTGTGCCGGAAGAAAACCCCACCGGACTGCACAAAATAAACTTTACCCTGCCCCAAAACTGGCAGGGCAAGCGCGTGGTTCTGCACGTCGGTTCGGCAGAAAGCGTGCTTTTGGTTTACGTAAACGGAAATTTTGCAGGACTTTCCAAAGACAGCCGCCTGCCTGCTGAATTTGACATTACCGGATTTTTAAAAGAAAGCGGCGAACAGTGCCTTGGCCTTATGGTTGTGCGTTACAGCGACGCAAGCTTTGTGGAAGACCAGGATCAGTGGTGGTTTGGCGGCATTCACCGCGACGTGTACCTGTACTGCACCGGCGACTACTGGCTTGAAGACGTAAGCGTGCTGAGCACCCTTATAGGCGAAGCCGAAAGTGCGGAAGCGCAGACAAACCTTTGCCTTACAATTGGCACAAAAGAACCAAACCAGAACAAAACTTTTCTTCTTAAATGGAAGATTTGCCCGGTTTTAGGCGACGGCCGTACGGCAGGCGATGCCGTTTTAAGCGGCAGCGAAAACTTTACAATCAATTTCCGCCAGAACTGCAACCAGCTTTACAAAACCCTTTCGTTTAAAAACCCGGCTTTATGGAGCAGCGAAGCACCAAACCGCTACGTTTTAACCGTAGAACTTTACGACGGCGAAAATTCTTTAACTTTAATAGAAGCAAAGGCGTGCTGCGTTGCTTACCGCAGCGTAGAAATTAAAAACCGCCAGCTTTTGATTAACGGAAAAGCCGTTTACATAAAAGGCGCAAACCGCCACGAACACGACGAAGTTACCGGCAAAACATTAAGTACCTCTTCAATGGTGCGCGACATTGAACTTTTAAAGCAGTACAACTTTAACGCAGTGCGTACCTGCCACTACCCCAACGACGAACGCTGGTACGAACTTTGCGACAAATACGGCCTGTACCTTATTGATGAAGCAAACATCGAAAATCACTGCTACTACGATTTTCCTTCCCGGAGTCAGGCATGGGCAAACGCCTATACCCAGCGCGTGCAGCGCATGGTTCTGCGTGATAAAAACCACGCAAGCGTAATAATATGGTCGCTTGGCAACGAAAGCGGTCACGGTGCCAACCACGAAATGCTTTACGCATGGTGCAAAAGTTTTGACGACACCCGCGTCGTTCATTACGAAGGTGCTGTGCGCCCGGCATGGGGTCAGGGCAACTACACAATTGATTCACTTAAACGCGGCAAGGCGTGCACAGACCTTATTGCGCCAATGTACCCTGCCATTGATTTGATTACCCAATACGTGCAGACCGTGCCGGACCACAGGCCGCTTATCATGTGCGAATATTCCCACGCAATGGGAAATTCCAACGGAAGCCTGAAAGATTACTGGAAAGCGATAAAGGCGAACCACGGCTTGCAGGGCGGCTTTATCTGGGACTGGGTTGAACAGGGACTGCTGGAAACCGACCCGAAAACAGGCGAAAAATATTACACTTACGGCGGTGATTACGGCGACCAGCCCAGCGATTTTGATTTTTGCCTTAACGGTCTTGTTATGCCCAACCGGCAGCCAAAACCGGCAATGGCAGAATGTTTTAAGGTTTTTCAGCCGGTGGAACTTTTGCCCGTACACCCGGAACAGGGTATTTTTGCCGTAAAAAATGAAATGGATTTTACGAGTGCAGGCATTTTTAACCTGCGCTGGCAGCTTTTGTGCAACGGCAAGGCTGTGTTTGAAAAAATTACAGAACTGCCGCAGATTGCACCTGGCGAAACAAAACAGATTGTGCTTGATTTTGCAGAAGAAATGGCAAAACTGCCGCAAAACGCAGAAATTGTTGTAAATGCAGAATTTTTATACAAAGCCGACGCTTGGTTTGGAATGTGCAGGGCCGGAACAAGCGCAGGGTTCAGTCAGGCGCTTGTGCAAAACGGAAAAACAGAAAGCTACCTTGAAACATTAACCGGCTCGGCTTTCAGCGAAGCTTCACTTGAAAAAGAAGACGCCGCCGGCCTGCTGGCAGAGTTTAATCACAAAATCTGCAAAACTGCCCTTGAACCAAACCTGTGGCGCTGTCCAACCGAAAACGACGGCATAAAAACCTTTCTGCATTTGCGCGGAAACCCGGACGCAACATTCTATTTTGAAAACAAGGCCTGCTTTTACTGGATAGACCTTGATTTGGAAAACATGGAAATTACGCCGGTAAGCATTCCGTGCAGCGACAAAAAAGATTTCTGCATTGAATACGTTTTAAAAGCCGGAAAAAACTGTGTTGCAACAAGCCCGTTTGCACAAAAACCGCTGGGCAGCTGCACCATTCACTGGCAGGCATTTACATTGAACGGTAAAAAACTTTTAAAAGCCCAAGTGCAGTTTAACCTTGATGCCGACCTGCCGGAACTTGCTAAAATAGGCTTAACCTGTTCTGTAAGTGCCAAAATTAACAGCGTAAGCTGGTACGGCGCAGGCAGGGAAGAAAGTTACTGCGACAGGGATGCCGGTGCAGCACTTGGCCTGTATCAAAGTGCCCCGGAAGAAATGGAATTTGCGTACATCGTTCCGCAGGAAAGCGGCAACCGCACCGGCGTGCGTTTTGTTCAGCTGGCGGACGAGGCAGATCAAACAAATGGTAGTGGCACTGCCGCAGAAAAAACCGGTTTTGCATTTGCCGCCCAAAAGCCTGTAAATTTCAGCATTTTGCGGCACACGGCCAGCGACCTGTGGAAATGCCACCACACAAACGAACTTACACCAACAAACCGGGGCGAAAATGCCCGTTACGTACTGAATATTGACTTTGCCCAGCGCGGCGTAGGAACAGCAACCTGCGGTCCTGATACACTGGAACAGTACAAGGTACGGCCGGGCATTTACCGCAACACCCTGTGGTTTGTATGGTAAAAAAGCGCTTTAACCAAAGCACTTAAGCATTCAAAAAAAGTTCCAATCCTCCCAAAACGTTTCCTTTAACCGGGAAACGTTTTTTATTTTGCACCACGCATTTTTAAGCATGCAAAGCCCCAAAAGCCTTAATTGAAAAAAAAAGGCATAAAAGCTAAAATTGCTCCATGACTTATTACTACAACATCAAGACAAATAACAAACGTTTTCAAATGTATGCCCTGTGCATTGCATGTGTTGCGGCCGGTGCTGCAACATTTTTTATTGCAACACCCCTAACCGGCGTAATCTGCACCGGTGCAGGCATTTGGGCAGCAAGCTTTATTTTAAAAACCATCGGCAACATAAAAAAATCGCGCCTTGTAACATACAGCGAAGGTTTTACAGCCCACATGACAAACGGCGATACAATGGAATTCAAATGGGAAGAAATAACCCACGCCGGCCACATTACCGGCGGCGAACAGGACGGTTTTCTGTTTGCCTATGCGGAGGAAGACGACCGAATTATCCGCCTGCGGCCGATTTTTATTAATTTTGAAGGCTTTACAGAAGAAATGAAAGAACATACGCCTTTTAAGGAATACGAACTTAAAGAAGGCGAAACAATTCAGTCCTACCTTAAGGCGCTTTTGGTGCCGGAAACAGAAGGCACAGACGAAGCCGAAGAAACTGAAGAAACTGAAAGCGGCGACGAAGACGCAGGAAATGAAGGAAGCGCAGAAAAAGCCAAAACGGAAGAATGAAAACCTTTCGCCGCATTTTAAATAAACGCTTTATTGAAAAAACAGTCGCATTTTTGTATGCTTTTTGAATGGAACTTATAAAAACGATTTTATCGTCTCAATTAGACGATTCTTTTTTTTCAACAACACGCCTTGGGTCAACTACCGAAACTTCAAATGTTTCGGCAACAGTTGCCCAGATTATTGCCGACGTTCAGAAAGACGGCGATGCCGCAATTAAAAACTATGCAAGCCGTTTCGACAAGGCTTCGCCCGATTCCCTTTTAATTTCTAAAGAAGATTTGCAGCGCGCCAAAGACGATTTAGAAAAAAACAATCCTGAATTATACAATGCCCTGTGCCTTTCACGGGATTTGGCAATGGAATTTGCCGCCAAGCAGAAAGACTGCTTTACCGATTTTGAATGCGAACTGCGTCCGGGCTTAATTACAGGGCAGAAAACCATTCCAGTAGAAAAAGCCGGAATTTATGTTCCGGCAGGGCGTTTCCCTCTTCTTTCCAGCGTAATTATGTGCATTACACCGGCCAAGGCGGCAGGCTGCAGCGAAATTGTACTTTGTACGCCGCCGCGTCCGCACCCGGTAAACCCGGCTTTGCCTTACGCCGATTCCGGCATTATGGCTGCTGCTGCAATTTGCGGCGCAGACAAGGTTTTTGCATGTGGCGGTGCCCAGGCAATTGCAGCAATGGCTTACGGCACTCAAAGCATTCCGCGCTGCGACGTAATTGCAGGCCCGGGCAACAAGTTCGTTGCCGAAGCCAAGCGTCTGGTTTACGGTCAGTGCGGCATTGACATGGTTGCAGGCCCTACTGAAGTTTTCATTATTGCCGACGAAAGCGCACACCCGGCATGGGTAGCTGCCGACATGCTTGCACAGGCAGAACACGACATTGATGCGCAGGCTGTGCTGGTTTGCCCAAGCGCCGGTTTTGCAGAAAAAGTTAAGGCTGAACTTGCAAGGCAGCTGGAAACTTTGGCAACGGCACAAACCGCAAAAGAAAGTTTAAGCCGCCACGGCTGCATTATTATAGAAGAAAACCTTGAAAAAGCGGCAGCTATTGCCAACCGCAAAGCCCCGGAACATTTGGAACTGGCCTTAAACGCAGGTGAAATGCGCGACAAGCTGGCAAAAACCGTACGCAATTACGGTTCTCTTTTTATTGGTCACGAAGCAGCAGAAGTTTTGGGCGATTATGCCGCCGGTTTGAACCACACGCTGCCAACCAGCGGTTCGGCACGCTTTACGGGCGGTCTTTCGGTTAGGGTTTTCCTTAAAACCGTTACAACCCTGCGCGCAAACGGCAACAGCGGCAACGGTTACATAAGTTCGCTTAAGGCTGCAAATGTGCTTGGCACAACAGAAGGTCTTGAAGGCCACGCCGCCGCCGCAAGAATAAGGCTTAGCTAGAAAAATTATTAGTTTACAAAAAAACCGGGCAAAACGAAAAGCCCGGTTTTTTATTGCCCCAAATGCGGCAAGTAAACAGTGAAAATAATTCACAAAATTGAATATTTGTCATTTTCTATTTTATTTTTCTCAAATAATCCGTACATTTCCTGTTTCTGCCAGTCTTTTTCGCAAACATAAAAGAATAAAACAAAATCTGTTGATTCATCTATAACGTCAAGCAGCCTTTTTTTCAGCACTTCTATAGTACTTTCATCTGCATCACTTTCAAAAACCGATTTTTGAACTCGCCAGCCGTAACTTTGAACTATTTTAGAAACTTTCAGCAGTCTTTTTGAATCCCTTATGTCGTATAAAATTATCCAATGAAAATTCTTTTTCACGCTTACTCCTTACAAAATTGCGTAATTTTTCGGAATATAAATACTTACTTCTCCTATCATTTTTGTTTTTTTCAGGCAGTCTTGGCAAAGCGGATAAATTCTAAGCGAATCTTCCTTTAGATTTAACTGAGCTAAAATCTCGTTTCTTAAGTCGGATAAAACATTTTTCTCCATTTCGCATTCAAAAAAGGAATACTGTATTCTGATTCCAAAATTTTCAAGAACTTTGGCAACTTTCTGAAGCCTTTTGGGGTTAGCAATATCGTAAGAGATAAAGTATGTCATTTAAAGTAATAGCTCCTGTATGAAGTTTCTTCGCCTGTTATCACTCTTTTATAGTGTTCTACCTGTTCATAAATTATTCGCCTGTAACTTAATTTTGAATTTTTCGGCAAATACAAAATTGAAGAATCCATTTTTTCTTCAAATGCAGCAATCACCTTTTTTATTCCGGTTTTTGTTAAAAGAATGCCTTTTTCCGGAATTGAAACTTGCTCACCGGCAGAAAAAATTGTTTCTGGTTCATTGTCCAAAGGCAAATCTTCGCTGTCAGAAGAAAAAACTTTTTCTTCAAAATCATTTTCGTTTAATGTTCCCAGATTAAAAAGTGCACAGCAAACAGAATCAGCAACAGGAACTCTGAATTCTTCTACAAGATCAAAAACAAGAGCAGTCTTTCCGTAATTCAATGCGTGAAGATTTCCGCAGCATGTATCAAGACCGAAACTTTCTATTGCAGATTCAACTCTATACATCAGCAATGTGTATAAAAAGCTTAAAACAGCGTTTACATTGGAAGCAGGCGGATTTCTGCTTCTGGATTTAAATTCTGCCCATTCTGGAATTATATTCATGCCAAAAACACTAAAATATATTCTTGCTGCCATACCTTCGTAACCGCGCAGCTTTTCAATGTCATTCGTTTTTTCTGCATCGGCAAGCGTGTTTTTTATTGAACTTATTGCATTCTGAATTTTCTGATCTTCTATATCTGTTATGGAAGACTTGCGTTTTATGCGCTGCATGAAACTGATTTGATTTTTTATTTTGCCGGTAACAATGCTTCTGGCAATTTCTAGTGAACTCAATGCATCAATTAAAATTTCGTACTGCTTTTTGCGCAAAAAGACATTTTTGCTTTCTCCAAAAGAAAGTTTTCCATTAAAGCGCCCATTTTTTGAAAGAAACGTTACTGGTATTTTATATTTCGTAAGGATTTTCATGGCATCGCCGGAAATACTTACGTTTCCAATGAGCACAAGAAGTTCTGTTTTGAATGGAAAAAGTATTGTAGAAGTACCATCTGCCTGCTGAAAAACAATGGTTTCGTCTTTTTTATAAAGCTTGCCATAGTCCGAAAGAATGTAAATTGAAGACATAAATACCACCTTTTTTGAAGTTTTAATCCCTTAAATCAGGTCTTAGGTTCAAATACAAAAGATGAGTTGATCAGTGACATCGCAGAAAAGAGGTTTTAATCCCTTGAATCAGGTCTTCGGTTCAAATTGGGCAGGGTGCGAAACATTAACAACGGGTTATTATGTTTTAATCCCTTAAATCAGGTCTTAGGTTCAAATTTTCAGACGTTCCACAATTTGACGCGTCTCTATTACAAGTTTTAATCCCTTAAATCAGGTCTTCGGTTCAAATCATTGTTTAATAGTACATGAATTCGGGGGAATACATGGGTTTTAATCCCTTAAATCAGGTCTTAGGTTCAAATGTTAACTCAACTACTCAAGATTTTGGCGAACTTAAACCAAGTTTTAATCCCTTAAATCAGGTCTTAGGTTCAAATAAACAGACCGTTGCAGGGTTTACTGCGTGAGAATGGGTTTTAATCCCTTAAATCAGGTCTTAGGTTCAAATACTGCCTTTCATTTTTCCTTACAGCACAAGGTTTTGCAATAACGGTTTCGCAAAGCAGTGCCGCAAAAACATAAAATGCAAGGTTTCTTCTGTTCCATTTGCTCTTTCCCACAAATTAATCCTTATTATACAATATTTTCCATGTTTCGCAAACCCGGCTCAAAATTCCATGTTTTTTCAATTTTATAAGGTCTGCGATTTTTTCAAAGAACACGTGACAGCATGGCATCACTTTTGTTTAGCTTTCTACAGCTTCCATTAATTCTCCAATGGCCTTTTTTCCGCCGGCTAGTATATTTTTCAAATTTGCCGCATTCGGAAAATTTCCGGTCTTTTTATCTTTTGCTCCTCCATGTGCAATCTGATTCCTGAAAAATTCTATGTCATTTATAGCGGCACGGGTATTTTTTGTAAGCATCCCTTTTAGTTTATAAAGGGTATCTTTCCCGTAATTCTGCATCCAGTCATAGTCGCCAAACTGTTCATAGTTCAAGCCGTTATGTTCGGCTGCAATTGTTTCAACACAAACCTGCAGGGCAATAACAGCCTGGGTATAAAGCCGTTTTTCTTCAAGAAAAAGTGCATATTCAAATAAAACGGAACTTACCGTATTCTTGTTCAAACGATTATATATAACCGAAAGTTCCTTTTTTACAGACTGAACCCAAAGAGGGGCTTCTGTCAAATCATCATTTAAGGAATTTTTTAACTGTTTAAGCATATCATATATTTGCAGCGAAAAATTTAAAGATACAATTTCGCTAAATCTAAGCAGCACTTTAGAACCGCGTTCCCAATAGGTTTTTATTTTTTCAGCCAAATATCGCCCGTCCAGTTTTGCCTCAAATTCATTCACTGCTTTGGTTATTTCGGTAATCTCCCAATATTTACTCAAATTCCTAACAAAAGATTTCTTCTGCTGGTCTATAAACTCTCCGTAAATAAGTTCTACGTTTTCAAATATCCTGTTTGCAGCAGCAAACTGCAATGCCTGATAAATTAAAACCGGCATTGAACGAAAACCGTGGGTAATGTCAAAAAGAACTTTCGTTTTTGGTTTAATGTCAGATTCTATCGTATTGTAAACATTGAAAATTTCTTCAACAGAATCATCATCTAGTTTTGCAGAATGAACTTTCAGCGTTATTTCAATTTTCTTTTCTTCAGCCATCATGGACTGAAGCTGTATAAGGGTTTCGTCTGTAATACCGTCTGTTTCGCACTGGTCTTTTACATCAAGCCACAAATCTTCGTATTTTGTTTCATCAATTAAAATGTCCCAGCTGGAAGTTCTTGTTCCGATAAGAATTATCTTTTTAACGTTCCATAACTGGCTTTTTAGCACAGCGTTTAAAAACAGATGGGATTCAATTTCTTTGCTTTCTTCAAAAACATAGATTGTTTTTCTGTATCCGCCTTCTTTTTTGTACATTCCAGTACCAAGCGAAGATATAAGTGTATATTCCATATTTTTTCTCTCCGCTAAAAAGATGCTGTAATGTTATGCTGCAACAAATTAAAAGCCAGCTCTGTCCAAAGTTCTTTTTCAAGGTTATTTATTTCTGAAGCAGTTTTCCATTCCATTTGCTTTAATTCTTCCGCCGGTTTAGGTTCGTAACCAGCTGCACATTTTGCAACATACACAATTCCAAGATGAACATGCCCTACTTCGCTTTCAACTTCATTTATAATCCCTAAGTATTCAAGGGCAATTTTAGTTTCGTCAAAGTTTAAAAGTTCTTCGCTAAGTTCCCTCATCATTCCGGTTTCCAAAGTTGTTTTTAACGTGTTCTGCCTGTCAGGTTCGTCAATGTGTCCACCCGCACCAGCCGACCATTTTCCGTGAAGCCGGGTTTCTGTTCCATGCCGCTGGTAACAGGCAAATTTTCCGTCAGCTTTTTGCAAAAGAACGTATGGAATAAGCTGTTTGTATTCAGGATTTTTTTCAGCGGAAGGCCGATCTATCCATAAAATATCTTCATCTTTTATGAAATCAGAATAATCTTCTTTAAACCAAGCCGTTGAATTTCTGATTTTTTCTGGAACCTTATTCAATAAAACACAGCATATTTTCATAATTTAAAACTCCCTTGAACAGATTTCAAGAATTTCGTCTTCAAACTCGTGCATAAGGCGAGACTTGTTTTCCCTGTCACAGAATGCAATGCTGAGGCTGTTACGGATAAGAACAATTACATCCCAAAGCGTAATTTCTGAGCATAATTCAGAAGCTTTTAAATATTCATTTGTCACTGTTGTTCTCGAAATTCCGCAGTCATCTGTGTTCAGCGTAACTTTCAATCCTGCATCAAGATATTTTTTAAGCGGGTATGAATCTGGGTTTTTCTTAAATCCTACAATCTGATCATTGCTAGAAGGACACATTTCCACGCCAATATTCTTGTCAATGAACCTGTGCATGAGTTCTGGTTTATCCATAAGCTTGAGTCCGTGACCAATTCTGTCTGCACTCAAGTGGTAAACTGCTTCCCAGATGCTTTCCACATTTTCCGTTTCTCCTGCATGAATTGTAATTTTGATGCATTTTTCCAGAAGCGGCATAAAAACATCACGCAGTTCACCTGGTTTTGTTTTTCCTTCGTTTCCAGCCAGGTCAATTCCTGCAAGTTTTTCGGCAATTTCTTTGTGCGTATCAAGAATTTCGTTCAGTTGATTTATTGAATCTGTAATCTGCTCTTTTGTAGATTCCCTTCCGATTATGTAAATCAAACGATATTCAAGTTTTTCGCTGTATTGAGCCAAAGTTTGAATCATGCATTCAAGAACTTCAAGCGTTGTAAGACCAAGTTTTGTGTATTTGTACGGAGAACAGCGGATTTCTACATAGCGGACATTTTCTTTAATCAGTTTTTCTGCATAAATTTCAAGCGTTTTTCTGATTGTTTCTTTTGTTTGAAGCAGCTTACTGCCCTGAAAATCTCCCAAATGCTGATATGGATCAATTCCAATGGCATAAAAATTTTCTTTTTCCAAATATTTTCCGTAGATTTCTTTTTCAAATGCTTCTGGATTATCCTTGTAGTCCAGAATTTTATTTATTATTTTGCTGAATTCTGTGTCAGAAGATAGATATTTTTCAGGTACAGTATGAGCGACATTGATGATTTCTTCTGGAGTCAATATTCCGCCGATGTGCGAATGAAGTTCTGCCTTTGGAAATTTATGAATCAAATTGAAATCTCTTTCTTTATTGTGACCAAGTTTATATTCCTTCAATTTTCTTAAAATATCAGGATGAAGAAAGTAAAGTTTTCTGAAAAGTGTTCTGTTTGTTTCTGTTCCGCCGCTTATCATTCCATAGAAATTTGCATAAAGCTGACTTGAACGGTCTTTTCTATGCTGAATTTCCTGTTCAAGAGTTCTGTCTTCGTCAATTATTGCAGAAATAAAATAATCGCTTGTTTCAGGAATTTCTATTGGGAAATTTTTTGAAAAAAGCCGTTCTTTATCGGCAGAAACTACAAGACTCGGATGGATTTTAGTGTTTACGAGAAGCGGAACAAAATACTTACTGTAAGTTTCTGGTGGAGGTGTCAAAAGTTCATCGTTTTTTATGGCTGTACGAATTTCAACATTGTCATAAAATTCTTTGTCTACAACATGAATCATGGCATCACAGCCAAAAAGATTTCCTGCTTCCTGCATGTCCGCACTCATGGTTTTTCGGCCGCCACTAAGGGAAAGATACAAAATGTCAGCGGTTTCCGTTCCTTTTAAAACAATTCTGTAAATCAAAGAACGCATTCGCATTATTTCATCCTGATTTCCAAAAGAATCAACATTGTTACAGACAAAAACTTTCAGCCGGATTTCCCAGAATTTTGCCCAATTTTCAAGCTTTTTCATTTCACGCTGACCTTGAGTTGTAATAATCCAGCATTCATCAATAGGTTTTAAGTTAAATTTTTCACGAAGTTCAACAGATTCCTTTGAGCCGCAGAAAAAATCAAACTGCTCTGGGTTTGTAACTGAAAAAAGTTCTGGAATTATCTGCCATGAAGTTCCAAGGGTTGTAATAAGAAGATTCATTTATGTGTTGTCTCCGTTCCAATAATCTGCCAGAATCCTGACTTTTTACTACCAATTCTTTCTATATAGCCATTTTCTTTCAGGAATTTCAAAGCTCGCTCCACAGTTGCGTGAGAACAATTCGTCAGTTTAATCAAATCAGTTGTTGTAATTGATGAATTCAGTTTTATCAAATTTAATATTGAGGTTTGCTTTTCAGTAAGTTTTATTCCCTCATTTATTCCCTCATTTATTCCCTCATTTATTCCCTCATTTTGATTTCTATTTAGTTCACTTGCCGTTGAAACCTCATCATTCAGAGGAATTGTAACTCTAAAAATATCGCCGTCCATAATTAAAGGCTTAACATTTTCGCCAGAATAAAGCGGAACATATTCATAAAGACGACGTGTTCCAGAACCTAATTCTTCAGCATAACCAATTTCCCTGAATACTTTTGCAATCATAGGATTTTTAGAAAGCGGGCTTAAATTTTCTAATGTAATCTGATCAGGCATCTGAGCCTTGTTTGCGTTTTCAGTAAGGATTCTGTCTTTTTCGATAATAAATCTTGAAATCAAGCCGCTGGAAAATTCTCTGTGAATGAGCATATTTACAATCAATTCTCGTGAAATATTGTTGCTAAGGCTGATTCTTTGCATATCTGGCGAAAGATAAAATTTGTCATTTAAATGCTTGTTTGCAAACTCAAGAAGCCTATCTACACTTTCTATAAGATTTTTTTCAATAATATCTCTGTCATCATAACGAACTGTATTAATCCGGCGACAGATTGCATCAGTTCTGTAAGCAGGTAAACAATCCTTAATCATTTCATCTGTACCGAAAATAAGCACGGCAGCCAATGCAAATGAATCTTTACCTGTTGTCAAATCTTTTCCATACATTCCAAGACTTTTTAAAAGCTGCAAATTATCCATGTTCTGCCATACATGATTATGATTTCGATTTGAAGCCATAATTCTCACACGATCAAACATATCTGACCTGAAATCGGAAATAGTAAAATTTGGAAACATCCTTTTTTCTGTAAAAACATTTTGCTTTCTTATGTACAATTGCGCAATCGGATCATTACCTTTTACAATAAAATCACTGTCATCTTTTCTGTCATAAATTATTCCCTTAAAACTGTGAACCTGAGAAGAAGCGCCAACATAAGCATGTAAAATAACTTTATCGCCGATTTTTATTTCTTCAATTACCGCAGCAGCCGTAGGAGAAAACAACGCTTCGTTGTTAAGGCATGTATTAAAATTACGGATTAAATCTTTAACTGCTTTTTCAGGAACACCAATAACTTCTCCGTTGTCAGCAACACCAAGAAAAATGTCTCCACCCCAGCGATTTAGAAAGGAACACACAGTTTCAAAAACATCATGCTCAATATTGCCACCGCAACGCTTGAATTCTGTTTTGAGACCTTCTCCAAGATTTATAATTTGAAGTGCTTTTTCTGAAGTCATTTATTTCTCTTTTGGAAATTAGTTTTTTATTTCCTCAACTGTGCATTTGCACCAGCCCATTGGAATATACTGGCCGTCGAAATTGAATACAGACCGTGTCTCTCCAAATGACTTTGGGTTTCCTGTTCTTTTATCTTTTGAAGTCTTTGGTGCTCTAAACGGTTCTTCAAATGTTACAGCCTCACACTGACTCCATCTTCCTACCCGAAGAATAAAAGTATTTTTCTCGTTTACAGCAGCTTTCAGGATTTTAGAAAGTTCTAAAATTTTATCAACTTTTTCGTAAGCTTCTTTATAGAATTTTCTATATTCGTCATTGAACTGATTCAAATAAAAATCATTGCAGGCCTCTATAATATCTTTAATTGATATTTTTTTAGAAACACCGTTTTCAATATTCTGCAAATCTTCGTTAATTCTTAACAGTGATTCTGCTTTTTTCGTATTTCCTGTAAGGCTTCCATTTATCGCTTCCGTCTGAATCTGAAGTTTTTCTATTTCTTTTAAGTCACCGTTTTTTTGAGAAATATTTTTTATAAGTCCTACAATCTGTGTTTCAATTCCTGCAAAATCACAATCTGCTATTTCTACACTTCTGAACGGGTCTGATTTGGCAAAATCTTTATTATTGTTTTCAAGAATCGTTTTTTGTAATTTTGAATCATATTTTGCTTTTTGCCTTTCATCCCTTATTCCATCAAATTCATCGCCCAATTTTTCGTATTCCAAATCACTTACCTGACTTAAAAAATACTGCAAAACTGCCGTTCTAATAGAACCTTTTAAAGAACTTCCGGGAATTACAGGCCGAGCAGCCCCTTCATTTCTGAATGTTTCAAATACTTGTGCAGCATTCTGCATGGGGTCTTTCTGTCTGTTTTCATCATATTTTTTAAGAAATTCGTTTGTTGCCACACAGAGATAAATTTTATCTTCCTGTGCACTGCAATTTTCATTAAAAAAATCAAAATAACCCTGCATATTTCCGGAACTGGCAATTTTTTCAAATTGAATTGCTTTTTCTGGAATTCCTGCAATTCTATTCATGATGTTTTCTGAGGAAAAACGTAAATACCTTTTAACCAGATGCCCATTACTTTTAACAACAACAACTTTATAATCCAGCAGCGTCAGAACTTCTCCAGTTCCAATATGAACAGGAGCTATCGGTTCAACTGTAAGTTTGTAAATCTTTTTCATACTTTCCTCACTCAACTGGAATGACCGGGGCAAATCCGCTCTGGCAGATGCGGCTGTCAGCGTGAACATTTGTTAAAAGTTTTCCAACAAATTGAATCGGCTTGTCACTTTCAAAAACAGCCCCTTCATCAAAAAGAATTACAGTTTTTTTATATGAACTCATCGAGGAAGCAAACGCACCTCCGATTTTTCCTGAACGAATAAATGTGTCTGCACGAAGATTTTTTACATTTTCTGTGGAAACAAATGGAGCAAGTGCCAGATATTTGTTTCCTTTTTTTGAAGGTTCAACAATTTCTGCCTTGCCTGAAACTTCTATGCAACCTTTTCCGACTGAAGAATCTGCACCAAAACCGTTTTCAAAAGCCCATTGTGAAAGGTCTGTAACCCGCTCTGCAGAATATGAACTTAAAATGTAAATATCAAAATCGCTGGTTTCTTTTTTAGTCCACATTTCATTTACCGAATACAATCCGTCTTCCTCAACAGTATTTGTAAAACGGTTGATAGAATTGTGCATGGAACTTTGGGTTTCGAAAATCTTAGAATCCGTTTCAAAACCTTCTTTATCTGTAAAATAATCGCAGGCATTTACATATTTTATTTTCTTCAGCTTCTTTATTTCTGAATATTTTTCAATGCTCAAATCGCCATGTTCTTTTACTTCAGGAATAGGTTTACATAAAGTTCCCATAGGAAATGCAGAAGAGACAATCAGCGGTGGATTTTCTGTTTTGCATTCAGTAAGTAACTTTTCTACAGCTTCATCTCCTTCGTGATTTGCAATTCCCCACACAAAATGCCCCCAGATTGTGTCACCTTTCAGCGCAGTTACCAGAGGAGATTTTAGTTTTATTGAAATTCTGTATAAAGTCATAGTCACACCTTACAGTTCAATTACATTTCCTTTTTCATCTTTCAAATCTGCAAATTCAATTTGACCGTTTCCCCGGGAACCGCCACCGCCAAGATAATCATTCTGAAGCATTTTTAATCCTTCAAGAACAACTTCTTTAAAGAATTTTTCATCAGTTGCACCATTGTCACCAGTGTCAATTACGCGGTAAGAAATTTCAAAATCGAATTCTACGCCGGGAACGACGCGTTCTATTGGACGGGGATTTGCTTCAGCGGTAATTCTATTCAGACTGTTTTCAGCCTTTTCTTCTACAATTGCTTTACCATCTCTGAACTTTTTTGCCCATTCATCAGTAAGAACAGCATCACGAACAATTAATCTTGTTGGCCCACGCATTTTGGAATTATCCACAGTTGAAGAATTATTTGCACAACCAAACACACGACAAACAGGACAGTCTGATTTTCCACAAGAACAAGGTTTACCATTCGTATTTGCAAGTACGCCTTCTTTCCATTCGATTAGCGATCTGATTTTACCTTTTAATGAACTTCCTGGAATATATGGTTCTCTTGTAAGTGGATTTCTGATAATAGGATTATCCATTCCACCAATTTCAACTTTATCATTCCCTGCACCAATATGAAGGCCTGTTTTTACAACAATTTTTCCGCTTATTGTTTTTATAGCAATCTGTTTCATAGTCAATTCCTCTCTTTAGTCTTTTAATCCAGCAGAAACTGCTTTTTCATAATAAAATCCATATGCTGCTTCAAAAAGCGAAACAAAGACATGATAATCCTGTTCTGTTTTTATTAGATCAATTGATGAAGAAATAAAAGTTTCAAGATTTTTATAAAGGCCAGCTTTCTCTTTTTCTTTGCTTGCACGAGCTACAGAATATGCAACTTTTGATTTTACCATTTTTATATAAGGAAGCTGCTTATCCCACTGTTCTGGATTGGCAAGAAGAATCTGTTCAAATCGTTTTACTTCATCAAAAATTTTTCTAAGCTGAGTTGAACTTACACCTATCGCAAATCCACGCTTATTTTTTCCAATCAAAGATTCTGCAACTTCCTGAGCCTTTTTATCAAATAAGTCTGGAATTAAAGTTTTCCCATCTGAATTATAAAAACTGCATATTTTAACTGCAGATGGTGTAAAACTTTTATCTTCTTGAAAACTTCCACCACTTCGATTTCCAGAACTTTGATTTGGATAACTATTCCATGCCATATTTCTATTCCTCCTCGTTTCCACGGTTTTTATACAATGCATAACTTACTGCGATTTTTGCATCAATCATTTTCTGATCAATCACTGCAAAATCCAGCAATTTCTTTTTCGCACTTTCATCTTTAACATTTCTTGAAACTATATAATAGAAATGACTTTTCCATGTTTTGTTTTTTATGTCACCCATAGAAATCAAATCTTTAATGTTTCCTTCTTTCAAAACATTCTTTGCACGGTTTGAAAAATCAATCATTTTGTAAACAACGCCAGTAGAAACCGTTTTGTTTTCCAAAAGTGAATCCAGCCATTCTCCGTCTTTCAAGCAAGATTCATAGTCATCCCAGCTTACAGTCGTATCAAAGACAGTAATTGCATTCTTCAAATTTCCATTTCTTGCATAAGATTTAGATTTTTCAAGATTTTCTTCCGCCATATTTGCAATAACATTTACTGGAATATTTGGAGAACAGAGACTTATCCCCCCTGAAATTGTTATGCTTGGATTGTTGTTTGTGAATTTGCAAAGTGCTTTTTGAAAATCATGGGCAAAATACAAAACAGAGTCCCACGCACCAACAACACATAAATCGTCACCGCCTGAAAATACGGTATAAATTACATTTTCATAGTATATTCCATCTGGGTTTTGTCTATTTTTTACGAACCATGCATAAAAAGCACTGAAAAAATAATGAAGCATAAAGCTTAAATCTGCATAACGGGAAATTGAAATCCGTTCACCCAGTGAAGTAGCAAAAACCAGTCCCAGATTATCGATATCAGCCTTAAACATAGCAAGTTTTTTATTGCCGTTTGATTCATCAGCAATTTGTTCAAAACTTTTCAGTTGTCCTAAGTCTTCATCAGTCCAAGGTGCAACATAAGGAAGGAACATCAAAGGTCTTCCGGGAATATATTTATCTTTTATGTTCTCATTGTTTCTGTAAACATGAATCATCTGTCCAAAGTGAAGCAGTTTTTCTGAATTAAGTCTGACTACCGATTTTTTCAGAAGCTTGCCGCCAATTTCTGTAAGTTTTTTACAGTTGTTGCATTCTTCTCCTTCATTCGCCGTATTTTTAGGAAAAATTCCACATTTCGGACATTCACCATTTTTCTGCAATTCATCATAAAATTCTTCAAGGACTGCTCCATTTTTGGCAATTCCTTTCTGCATTTTAGTTTGCTTTGCACGATCAGATTCTGTACCAATTTTATTGAATAAAGCTTTTGCGTTTTCCTGCTGCAAATCTTCAATATTTGCCTCAATTCCATCTGAAATAATTACGGCAAGTTTTCCTGCAAATTCTTTCATAAAATATGTTTCAATTTCTGTCTGAACTTCTAGAAGTTTGTTTTTGTAATCGTCAGTTGCAGGAACAACTACAATAAATTTTCCACCAGCAGAAGTGACAATATTAGCATTACAAACTTTGAACTGCTTACAGATATATTCACTTAAAATTTCACTTAATGCCCACAATTGGAAGCTTTTTGCCCGAAGGAGTTTTGCACTGTCAGTTGTAGTTTTAAGTTCAAAAATATATTTCTGAATACCTGAGATGTCTCCGTTTATGAAGGCGAATTTTTTATCTACAGAATTATTTATCTCTATTTCAGAAAGTTTTTCAGCTCTCTCATGGTAGCGATACAAACAGGCAGCAAATGCAGCTGTAGTTTTTGCATGTTGAAAAAGACTTATATCAGCATCAGAAATTGTGCTACTAGGAATACACCACCAGTATTGTTCCAGAAGAGTCAAAAGTGATTTTTCAAACTGTTCAAAATCTAAACCTTTTAGCTTGACAAAATCAGATTCAAATTGGTTCCAAAGTTCAAGATATTGTTCTTTACTTATTTTATCGTCAGAAACCGAGAGAACAGCATCTTCAGCCAAAGCTGACATTTTACAATATGCTTTTTCTGGAGAAGGTTTCTTGTCCAGTTGTAAAGATGAAAGAAGATGTATCATTGGTTTTTCATAAAACTTCAGTTTGCTTTCATTAGCTTTTTCTTCATCGTTTTCTGAAAGTTCACCAAGAATATTGCACCTGTCCGAACCACTTGAAATTCTGTCTGCAACAGAAATAATCCATTCTTCAGCAGTTGAAGGATTATGATGATGAGATGCAAGATTTCTGACAACATTTGGATTTACAGAATCAGGCAAAATATCTTTATATTTTTCAAGAAACCCTTCCGTGTAAACAGCATGCGGGTGACTGTACCAGCCACCCTTGTGAAGTTTGCAGCAGTAAGTTTCAAAATTTTTATTATACAAGCTCTTTATATCAGCTCTTTGTGCAAATTTTCCCACATCATGCAGATAAGATGCTAAAACAACTTCCTTAAAAGTCACATTCATTTTTACACTTCTCCACTATCTCATTTTTTCCCAATAATCTATTTGTCCCAAACCGAAGTTTGTATTTTTACCTGCATTAGCAATTTTATTGAATTCAAGAAGTTTCAGTTCAAAATATGAAAATTTTCCAGCCAGTTTAAAAGTTCCCTTTACGCCGCCTAAATTCATAACATCTTTTTGTCTGGCAGAATAATGTTTTATGTCTTTCCACACCAAATGCCTGTCAGTTATCTCAGATTCACATTTTGGCAAGTCGTCAAAAACAGTATCTTCTGCGTACATCAGAAACAAAGTTTTTGTCCTGCGCCATAAAGTTCTAAAAAAATCCTCGGCTGAAAAATCCATAGAATATTTACCGTTTGTTTTAAAACGCAAAGGACTCTTGATTTCAATAAGAATTTCGCCTTCATTTTTTTCATGCGAATTCATTATTTCAAAATATTCAGGCACATAACATTGATTTAAAGACATTCCGTCTTCCGAAAGAATATTTTTTTCATCAACCAAAACTTTTACAATAGAAAACTTTTCTCTTTCTTTAAAAAACCCGTCTTCTCCAGCTTTGTACAATGACGCATATATATAGGGAAGATAATTGCAAGTTTTTCCAAACAATGTAACGGTGAATTCGTATTCAGAAAAAGATTCCCTCGGTTCTATAAAACGTTCTTGCTGTAAAGAAAATGGATGAGAAGTCCTGTTCCTTCCGGGAAGAATTACATTGTCTGTTTCAATTATGGATTCAAAAATAGTAGAATAGGCACAAGTTTTTACATATAAGCATTCTGGACATTTTTGAGTATGTGCTATACAGCATATTTTTCTTAAGTTTTTTCCCAGTACACTTCTAATTACAAACAACGGATTGTTATCAGCTACAATTTCTTTTTCAAACTTTAATACAAATTTTACTGACAGGTATGCGATTTTCAATAATCCCTCCCGAACACCTTAGATTTAATTTATCACAAATTTTACAATCCTAATAGTTATGAAATGGTTTCTTGTAACTGAAACAGTGAAAATATGGATACATAAGCACAAAATCAAAAATCCGTATGATTTTAAATATATTCGTTCTAAGATTTTGCAGCCCAAAATGCGACAGGTAAACAGTTTCCCTATTTATTTGAATCTTTCCATTGCCGGGCGAAGGCTTCCAGCTGTTCCCGGGTTTGCAGGTGTACCACGCTTATTTTTTCTGCCGGAATGCCCAGAACATTTGTGCACACTTTTTTAAGTGCTTCGCCATGGGTGGCCGGCGTTTGCTGCAAGCTGCGGCTTTGTGCATAAGCAGAAGTTTTTTCTGGCAATTCGGTTTTGCGTAAATTTTTCATAAAAAAAATGATACAGCCCGCGTCTGATTTTTGCAAATTCAGTTTTTTAATTAAGATTTTAGAGTTTTTGACTTGAGATTTTATATAATTTTTTGTAATTCTGCAAATTTTTCAACTAAATGCAATTATTTTCTAAAAAAAATGAATTTTTTATAAGTTTTGTGATATAGTGTAAAAAGCAAATTTTGCAAAAAATGAAAATGCAAAAAGAATTAAAAAGTTAAGTGGTTATTACACATAAAAAGGAGTTCGTGTGAACAAGCGTGATTTTCCTAAAGTCCATTTTTATGATCAGGATTTTGTAGACATTTATGATAAAACCTGGTCCTGGCTGCAGGATTATTGGCTGGATCCAAAAACGGGTGAAGAATCTGTTGACGGATATTTTCTGTACTCGGCAAACGGAGAGCAGATTATTGACCAGTTTGAAACTATTTTTTCTTCGTTCTTTCTTGTTTATTCAAACCGCAACTACCCGGCCAACCAGAACCTTGACTATTTTTATGCAAGGCAGGAAGAAAGCGGCGCAATTCGCTGGAAGTATGACTGCAAGACAAACCAGCCTGTAACCGATGCACAAAACCCGGAAGGCGTGGGAATGCCGCTGTTTGCATGGGCAGAATTCAATCTGTTTCATAAATCGGCAAACAAAAAGCGCGTAAAAGAAGTTATGGTCATTCTTGAAAAATACATGGAATGGATTGACGCAACCTTTAAGCAGGAAAACGGTCTTTACACATGTCCGCTTGCTGCCACAACCATGACCAATTCGCCGCGTACGCAGGCTAAATATCTGGTAGATTTCAACAGTGCACTGGCAATAAACGCGCTGTACATGTCTCAGCTTGGCGACATTTTAAACGACAAGGATTTGAGCTTTAAGTACAAGCGCAATTATTTTTCGCTTAAAACGCGCATAAATTCCTTAATGTGGAACCCGGAAAGCGGCTTTTACCACGATTTGGACGAAAACTGTGAACAGCTGCGAACTAAAACAATTGCCGGTTTCTGGCCGATGCTTGCAGAAATTCCAAACGAAGACAAGGCAGACCGGCTTGTTGACCATCTGCTGAACCCGTGCACCTTTGGAACAGACCATCCGTTTCCAAGCCTTTCTGCCGACGAGCCGGAATTCCGCGAAGAAGGAAACGAATTTTGCGGAAGCGTTTATCCGCCTTTTACTTTTATTGTCATCAAAGGACTTGAAAGATACCAGAAATACGATCTGGCACGCGAATGCGCCATCCGCCATTTGTACCACATTCTTGATGCACTTTTTCCGGAAGGCGCACACGCAAAAGGCGACCTTTGGGAAGCCTATGCTCCGTGCAAATCTGGCGTTGCAAAATCGGAAACGAATCCCGATTTTCCGAAAAAGCGCTACATTCACTACACCGGCCTTTCAACCATTGCCCTTATGATAGAAAACATCATCGGACTTGCAATCAGTTTGCCGCGCAAAACCGTAGACTGGACGATTCCGAACCTTGAAATTATGGGCATTGAAAACCTTTCGCTTAAACGCAACTTAATTACAATTCTTTCAAACAAAAGCCAGCGCGGATGGGAAATCCATATGGAAAGTGAAAAATTGTATTACTTTACAATCAATATTTTGGGTGAAAAGAAAAAAACACTGCCAATTCCATCAGGCAAGTGTTCAATGCTTATAGACAAACTTTAAAATATGACAACCTTAGAAGCCGTAATTGAAATTGGCTCAACCGGAATCCGTCTTGCAATTGCCGAGGTGAATGCAGACGGATTCTGGTCTTTTATCGACCATTCGGAACGTTCCGTGCCGCTGGGCTGGGACGTTTTCACAAGTTCACAACTTTCGCGAAACACAATTCTTGAATGCCTGCGGATTTTAAACCGCTTTAAAGAACAGATACAGAACTGGAACATTGACGGCGACCATATTTCAATTTTTGCAACAAGCGCGCTGCGGCAGGCCAACAACCGTGACGCAGTTTTAGACAGAATACGCATAAAAACCGGCTTTGAAGTAAAAATTATTGACGGCCTTGAAGAAAACCAGCTGATGTATCTGGCGGTTCTGCACGCGCTTAAAAACCAGATGCCCCGCTTTGTAAAGAACAATTCCATCATTCTGGACATTGGCGGCGGTTCTACCGAAATAATGCTTTTTGACAAAGGGCAGATGGTGGCGGCGCACAGCTTCAGGCTGGGTACGGTTATTATTGAACAGTACATAAAAAGCCGCATGGGTTCGCAAAGTGATGCACGGCGTTTTTTAACCGAATTCATTACAAACACCGGCGGCAGCCTGAACAACGAACTGAACCTTGCACAGATTCAGCAGTTTATAACCATCGGGCCGGAAGCCCAGATTGCAGCCAAGTTTGCAGGCACGGTTTTGAATGATACGTGCAGTTTAATTGAACGCGATGCGTTCTGCGAATTTGTAGACGGCATTCAGACTTATTCAACAGAAGAAATTATGGCAAAATTTAAAATAAGTTTTGCCGAAGCCCGTTCGCTTAGCATAAACCTTTTAACTTACAAGCTTTTTATAAACTTAACCGCCGCAAAGCAGATTCTGGTAGTTAAGGCTTCGATACGCGAAGGAATTTTAACAAGCAAATACACTGCGACAAATACCGGGCTGCAGGAAAACTTTTTGAGCCAGGTAACGGCTTCGGCGCTGAATTTGTGCCGAAAGTACCGTGCCGACATTAACCACGCAAAATGCGTGTGCGAAACGGCCTTAAAATTCTATGATGCATTGCAAAGTGAACACGGCTTTAAAGGCAAGGAACGGCTGCTTCTGGAAATTGCTTCACTGCTGCACGATGTGGGTTCTTTCATTCAGACCGAACACCACGAAATGCATTCCCAGTACATTATCAGCAACAGCGAAATTTTTGGCCTGCAGAAGGATGAAATGAACCTTGTTGCGGCCATTGCGCGCTATCACAAGGGCGCAAAACCCAATCCTTCTGATGAACGCTTTTACGCACTGCCGCCGCAGGACAGGATAAAGGTGCAGAAACTTGCCGCAATTCTGCGCATTGCCGACGCTTTTGACCGCGGTCACACCCAGCGCATCAGTAAATTTTCCATTGATTTAAGTGATGACACCATGCGTCTTCAGCTTGCAGTGCCTACCGACACCAGCCTTGAAAAAAGCGCAATGGCAGAAAAATCAGACCTTTTTGAAGAAATCTTCGGGTATAAGGTGGTTATCGAATAGGCGTGCGCTGTTTGTGCGGTCTCTGACCGTTGCCTGAAGTAGGCGCAAGCCCGTAATTTTGCCGGTGGCAAAACTACAGCCATTTTTATAAAAGTTGGCTTTGTAAACCTGTTTTCTGCGTGGCTGGGGTTGTTAAGGCTTGGCGTTTTCTGGCAATTTTTTTGCCTTAAATTTGACAATTTTTCAGTTAGTGCTAAACTTTACGCTTAGCTTATGGAAATGCAATACCAGTTTTTTAACAGAGAATTGTCGTGGATAGAGTTTAACGCACGCGTACTGTGCGAAGCCTGCCGCCCAAGCCTGCCGCTTTTTGAACGCCTTCGCTTTTTGGGCATTGTTTCTTCTAATTTTGACGAATTTTTTATGGTGCGCGTGGCGGCATTAAAGCGTCAGGCACTTTCGGCGCAAAACGACCAGGCACTTTTCCTGCTGGAAATTGAACAGCAGCTGGACGCAATTTCTCACCGGGTGCACCAGCTTTTGCAAAAACAGTACGATTCGTTTGCAAGCGAAATTGTACCCCAGCTGCAAAATGCCGGGCTTGCCTACATAAAGCCGCAAAATTACACTTCAAAGCAAACCCAGTTTTTAAAGCACTATTTTTTAGATGAGGTTTTTCCGCTTTTAACGCCCCTGCGTTTTGAACAGGGCAGCGATTTGCCCCACATTACAAACCTAAGGCCTCACGTGGCTTTTCTTTTAAAAGCTATGCTTGCACCGGAAGAACTTCAGAAAACTTTTGGAAGCGTAAAAACAGAAAACCTGCTTGCGCTGGTTCAAATTCCTGCAAGCCTTAACCCAATAATCTGGCTGCCGGCCGGCGAAAACGGCGGGCAAAGTTTCACCCTGATTGACGACGTGATACAAACTTTCGGCACTTATCTTTTTCCCGGCTTTACCGTGGAAGAAAGCCTGATTTTTAAAATTACCCGCGATGCAGACTTTGCCGTTGACGAAAACCGCACCGAAGATTTTGTGCAGGCAATGGAAGAAGTGCTGGAACAGCGGCAGAATTCTTTTCTGGTACGCCTTCAGTGTACAAACACAAGCCCGGCAATTCTGAATATTCTTACCCAAAGCCTTCAGCTTACCCGGCGCGACGTTTATCAGGTTGCAGGTCCTGTAGACTTGCCCTCGTTTGCTCAGGTTGCTTCAATTGAAGGCTTTGACCATTTGAAATACCCGGTATGGAAACATTTTAAAAACCATTCCTTTGAAAAAGATGATGTCTGGCAGTACATAAAAACCGGCGACAGGCTTTTGCACCTGCCCTACGAAAATTTTGACGCAGTTTTAAACCTTTTAAACCGTGCCGCCGAAGACAAAGACGTTCTGGCAGTAAAAATGACCCTTTACCGCACCAGCGGAGATTCGCCGATTGTGCAGGCACTGGAAAAAGCCGCCCAAAACGGCAAGCACGTAACAGCCTTTATTGAACTAAAGGCCCGTTTTGACGAAGAACGCAACATAAGCTGGGCACGCCGTTTGGAACGTGCCGGTGTAATTGTCGTTTACGGCATAAAAAACCTTAAAGTGCACGCAAAAATGCTTTTAATCGTCCGCCACGAATCTGAAGGAATCCGACGCTACGTGCACATTTCAACTGGCAACTACAACGACAAAACCGCAAGGCTTTACGGCGATTTTGCGCTTTTTACTGCCCGGCCGGAAATTGCCAACGACGCTACGGTATTTTTCAACATGATTTCGGGCTATTCGGCCATTCAAACCATGAAGCAGCTTGCAATGGCACCGTTTAACTTGAAGCAGCGTTTAATTGAAATGATTGAACGCGAAGCAGACCATGCACGGCGCGGCGGAGCAGGCCTGATAATGGCAAAAATGAACAGCCTTGCCCACGAAGAAATTATAAAAGCCCTTTACAAGGCCAGCTGTGCAGGCGTAAAAATTCTTTTAAACGTGCGCGGCATTTGCATGCTGGTACCCGGCGTAGAAAATTTAAGCGAAAACATACGCGTTACAAGCATTATTGACCGGTATCTGGAACATGCACGTGTTTTTTACTTTTACAATGGAGGCGACGAAGAAACCTATCTTTCCAGCGCAGACTGGATGCCGCGAAACCTTGACAAGCGCGTGGAGCTTATGGTGCCGGTTGTGCAGGAAGACTTGCAGAACCAGCTGAAGGAAAGCCTGAATATTTACTTTGCAGACAACTGCCAAAGCCACGATCTTTTGCCGAACGGCGAATGGATGGAAAATCAGCCGGATTTTGGAAAGAACGGACACGGCAAAAAAAGCGAAAAAATCCGCAGTCAGGAAGAATTTTATAAAAAATATCAGAATGCGGCTTCTACCCAGGAAGCAATGCCGACTTTGGAATTTATTGTGCGGCGAAAATAAAGCCGCAGAAACAGAAAAACGGACGCAGTTTTTTTGCAGGCATGTGAATGGACGCAGTTTTTTTTGCAAAGCAAGCATCAAAAGCTGCGGATTCCGAAACCAGTTCAGAATGACACATTATCATGAACTGGTTAGCCTTCGGCGACTGCGCACAGCATCTATGACGCGTTACCATTCAAAAATGACTTCTGCATGACAAAACTTTGAAACTCAAAAATCTTGCAGTTTAAAGACAAAAAAAGCACTAAAAGCTTTGTGCGCAATTTTAAGTGCACTTCGCTTTTAGTGCTTTTTTATTTTTCAGTTTGTTTTGGGCTTAAAGTGAAAAAAATTACAGTTCGCCAGATTCTGCTGCGCCCGGCAAACCAATGTCTTTGCGGTAGAACATGCCGTTAAAGTTAACGTCTTTCATACCGGCGTATGCATTTTCAAAGGCTTCTTCAAATGTTGCACCAAAAGCAGAAACTGCAAGAACGCGGCCGCCAGAAGTAACAAGGTTTGCACTTTTTTTAGCCTGTTCAACTGCACCGGCAATAAACACTTTTGTGTTTTTGCCCAAATTTCCGTTACCTTTAATGGTAATTTCAAAGCCTTTTTTATAGCTTCCCGGGTAACCGCCCGAAACTGCCACCGGCGCACACTGAAAACCTTTTTTCCACTGCATTTTCGGTTCAAAGGCTTTTAATGCACCGCTTTCGTCTTTGTCAATAATTGCGCCGCAAAGTTCTGCAAAATCAAAATCCATCAGCGGCAAAACAGCCTGTGTTTCCGGGTCGCCAAGGCGAACATTATATTCCAGAAGTTTTACGCTGTCCTTGCAAAGCATAAGGCCAAAGAAAATAAAACCGCGGTAATCGTAGTTTTCGGCGGCAAGGCCTTTTAAGGTTGGTTCAAGAATATCCTTACGGAACATTTTCATCTGTTCAGCAGTAACGTCGCTTAACGGAGCAACGGCACCCATACCGCCGGTATTAGGACCTTTTGCCCCGTCGTTAAGGCGTTTGTGGTCGCGGGCAGGAACAAACGGCAGGATGCAGGCCTTGTTCTGTTCTGCAAGTTTTGGCGTAACAGAAACAGCGGCGAGAATTGAAATTTCAACGCCCTGCAGATAGTCTTCAATTACAAGCTTTGTACCGGCATTGCCCAGCTTTTTGTCGTTCATAAAATCGTTAACGGCGGCTAAGGCCTGTTCCACGGTTGCGGCAACTACAACACCCTTGCCTGCTGCCAAACCATCGGCTTTTACAACAACCGGTGCACCGTGTTCCTTAATGTAGGCGGTTGCACTTGCTGCGTCCGTAAAGGTTTTGCTTGCAGCGCAGGCTACGCCATATTTCTGCATGAAATCTTTTGCAGTGTCCTTGCTGCCTTCAAGCATTGCGCCGGCCTGTTTAGGACCAACAACCGGAATTCCGCAAGACCAAAGCTGGTCTGCAATGCCGGAACACAGCGGATCTTCCGGGCCGACAACAGCAAAATCAACCTGTTCAAATGCTGCCACCTGAACAATTGCGTCATTGCCGGTTAAGGTTTCGGTATAATCACATTCTGCCGGATTTATGTTGCGGCATTTTTCTTCTTTTGCAGTGCCGCCATTACCGGGCACACAAATAATTTCATCAACCAACTTGCTCTGGGCAAGTCTCCAAGCTATGGCGTGCTCACGGCCGCCTGATCCAATAAGCAAAATTTTCATATTGTTATAATAGAAGATTAAAGTAATATTCTCAAGTCGCCGTCAAATGCTGAACGGGTAAAAACCCGTGCCGAATTCTGTTTTTATTATTTTTCAATGTAAATTATCAGGCGAAAAAGACGCGCCGGCTATTTTAATATACGCAATCTGCACTTAAAATATGAATATGCGTAGCTTCAGGAAACGGGGGAATTGAAGATTCGCATATTTTATTAAACAGGAAGGAAAACATGAGCAGAATTGAAGAACGGAAAGCAAAGGCCACCGTGCGCCTTACGGACGAAAACGGGCAGGCGCTGGCAAATACGCAGGTCAAATATTCACTTAAAAATCACGAATTTCTGTTTGGCTGCGGCGCATTCGACTTTGTAACCTACGCCGACCTTAAAACCAAGGCCGATACCGAAGCAAAAGTTTTGAACTTTTTTGAAGAACGCACGAAAAAATGGCTTGAAGTTTTTAACTACGCAACGCTGCCTTTTTACTGGGGCACTTTTGAACCAAACGAAGGTGCGCCACAAACCGAAAACCGCATGGCAGCGGCCAGACACTTAAAGGAAAACGGCGTAACGCTGAAAGGTCATCCCCTTTGCTGGCACACCGTATGCGCCGACTGGCTTTTAAAATACGACAACAAAACCATACTTGAAAAACAGCTGAACCGCATTCAGCGCGAAGTAAGCAATTTTAAAGGAATTATTGACAAATGGGACGTTATTAACGAAGTGGTAATAATGCCTGTTTTTGACCGCTACGACAACGCGGTAACAAGGCTTTGCAACGAACTTGGACAGGTTGGAATTGTAAAAACCATGTTTGACCAGTGCATAAAATACAACCCGGGGGCAACGCTTTTAATTAACGATTTCAACATGTCGCCCAAATACGAAGACCTTATTAAGCGATGTCTTGATGGCGGTGTGCGCATTGATGCAATCGGCCTGCAAAGCCATCAGCATCAGGGTTACTGGGGGCTTGAAAAAACAGAAGAAGTGCTCAGCCGCTTTGAAAAATTTGGCCTGCCAATTCATTTTACGGAAAACACCCTTGTTTCAGGGCCGCTTGTTCCGGCTTACATTGAAGACCTGAACGACTGGCACTACAACGACGATGATTCTAAGCCGGAACTTGAAGAACGGCAGAAAAACGAAATGCAGGAAATGCTGACCAACGTTTTTGAAAACCATCCGCTGGTAAAAGCCTTTACAATATGGGACTTTACAGACGGCGCGTGGCTTAACGCACCAAGCGGCGTTTTGCACCGTGACAACAGCGAAAAACCGATATACGGAATGATGAAAAACCTGATAAAAAACCAGTGGCACAGCGCCGGAACAGCCCAGACCGATGAAAACGGTAACCTTACTATTGAAGGATTTAAAGGCGTTTATCAGGTAGAAAAATTAACTGGCGAAAAACTGCCTGACGTTACAATCAGCTAAAAACTGGTAAAAATCCGCGGCGCATTTCAATATTTTTCCACTGGCAAAAATATTATGCCGGTGGATTTTTTTTGCCGCCAGCAAAAAAGAAGCTTGCCAGTGCGAAAAAAATAAGCGCCACTGGCAAAAATCCACTTCTACAAAAATCTACTTCGTTGTATATTGAATCAGTTTAAAACTTGCAGAAAAAATTTTAGGAGGAAGCATGCTGACTGGCCGCCATGTTATAGAACCGGCAGATTTATCAATTGAAGAAATGGAAGAAATTTTTTCGTTAGCCGAAAAAATTATTGTTGACCCTTCTGCCTTTACCGATGTTTGCCACGGAAAAATTTTAGCAACCCTTTTTTTTGAGCCGAGTACACGTACTCGGCTTTCTTTTGAGGCGGCAATGCTTCGCCTTGGTGGCCAGACTCTTGGCTTTGCCGAAGCATCCAGCAGTAGTGCCAGCAAAGGCGAAAGTCTGGCCGATACAATTCGCGTAGTTTCTAGCTATGCCGATGTTATTGCCATGCGTAACCCGAAAGAAGGCGCGGCACTGCTGGCTTCTCAGTTTTCGGCCGTACCGATTATTAACGCTGGCGACGGCGGCCATCACCACCCTACCCAAACCTTAACCGACCTTCTTACAATCCGTGCCTGCAAGGGCGGTTTTTCAGGTCTTACAATTGGTCTTTGCGGCGACCTTAAATTCGGCCGCACCGTTCACAGCCTTTGCAAGGCCATGAGCCGTTACCCGGATAACAAATTTGTTTTAATCAGTCCTCAGGAACTTTCAATTCCCGAATACATTACAAAAGACGTGTTTGAAAAAGCCGGAATAAGCTTTACCACAGAAGAACGTCTTGAAAACGCAATCGGCGACCTGGACATTCTGTACATGACACGCGTTCAGCAGGAACGTTTCTTTAACGAACAGGATTACATACGCTTAAAGGACAGCTACATTCTTGATAAGGAAAAAATGAAGCGCGCCAAAAACAACATGATTGTCCTGCATCCGCTTCCACGCGTAAACGAAATTTCACCGGAAGTAGACGCAGACCCGCGCGCCGCATATTTTAAGCAGGTAAAATACGGCATGTATGCCCGCATGGCACTTATAGCCAAACTTACCGGCGCACTTTAACAGAAAATGTGGAAAACTTTGCCAGATTGTGGAAAAGTTGATAAATAAAGCGGCTTTTTCACAGGTTTTCCACAGACAGAAAATAGCAAATATTTTGCACACAAAGGAAAAATTATGCTGAATGTAGATACAATAAAAAACGGAATCGTTATTGACCATATCCGGGCTGGTTCCGGCCCGCAGATTTTCAGCTGGCTTGGACTTAACAAGGCAGACTATTGCGTTGCCCTCATTATGAACGTAAGTTCAAAACAGATGGGCAAAAAAGACATCATCAAAATTGACAACATCATCAATATTGATTTTTCGGTGCTGGGCGTAATTGACCCTAACATTACCGTAAACGTTATTAAAGATGAAAAAATTGCAAAAAAAATTACGCTTACTTTGCCGGAACGGGTAGAAAACGTAATAAAATGTAAAAACCCGCGCTGCATTACCAGCACCGAACACTACATTCCCCACGCGTTTAAGCTTGCCAACCGGGAAAACGCAGTTTACCACTGCCAGTATTGCGATGCGGTTTATCACGCAGGAGACCAGCTTTAGTTTTTTTAATGCAAAAAGTCGGGCACGGGTTCTGTGCCTGAACCAGTTTATTTGAAGTTTTTACTTTCAGATAAAAAAGGCGGCAATATGCAGACACTTTTTTACAATGTTCGGCTTGTAGACGCATTCTGCGATACAGACGGCGCAGTTTTAGTTGAAAACGGTTTTATTTCTGACATTTTCTGGGGGCACATTAAGCCTTCTTCTATTTTTTCAAATGAAGGAAACCAGATGCTGTGCATTGACGGCAAAGGGTTCGTGCTTATGCCTGCTTTTGTCGACATGCACGCTCATTTCAGGTATCCGGGTCTTCCGCAAAAAGAAGAACTTGATACTGCCCTGCGTGCAGCCGCAGCCGGCGGTTTTGGCACCCTTCTTTTAATGCCGAATACAAAACCGGTAATTTCCATGCCGGAACAGGCAAAAAAAGTGCAGCACGATGCACAGAAACTGAATCTTGCAGACGTAATTCAAACTTTAAGCATTACGGGCAATTTTGGCGGCGAAGACACAAGTCATCTGGATTTTCTGGACTGTACCCAGTTTCCGGTTGTAAGCGAAGACGGCTTTGATGTGGAATCGGCCAGCGTAATGTTTGATGCCATGAAAAAATGTGCAAAAAACAACATTATAGTTTCCTGCCACTGCGAAGACGTAAGCCTTGCAAAAGCCGCAAAAGCACCGCGTAAAGCCGCCGTTGCACATATGCAGGGCACTGCCCCGGACAACGGCGAAATTGAAAAAAACATGGCCGAAGCTGAACGGCTTTTGGCACTGGCAGAAGATTTGGCAACTGCGCGAAATCTTTCCCTTGCAGAAGAAGCTGACTGCAATATTCACATTACCCACTGCAGCACGGCAAAATCGCTGGCCGCAGTTGCCGCCGCAAAAACTAAGCGAAACAGTAAAGTTACCTGCGACGTTACGCCGCACCACATTTACCTTTCATGCAAAGTGAAAGAATTTGTAAATCCGCCAATCCGAAGCGAAGCAGACAGGCAGGCACTTATTGAAGGCGTAAAAAACGGCACGGTTGACATGATTGGTACAGACCACGCACCCCACACCATGCAGGACAAGGCAGACGGCGCATGCGGTTTTACCGGCCTTGAAACGGCCTTTGCAATTTGCTACAAGGCGCTGGTTTTAAGCGGCGCAATTACCTTAAGCGAACTTTCGGCTTTAATGGCAGCAAACCCGGCAAAACGGCTGGGCGTAAACTGTGGCATTTTGCGCCCGGGGCGGCAGGCAAACTTTGTACTGGTAGATTTGGAAGAAAAATGGGTTGTTGATTCAACCAAGTTTTTTTCTAAAGGCAAATATTCGCCTTACAATGGAGAAACTTTGCAGGGAAAGGTTATGCAAACTTACCGCCACGGCAAGCTTATTTACAATGCAGAATAGTTTGAAAACGGCGGTTTAAGGAACGCCATTGAAGGAACCGTAAATTTGCCTTTTTTTAGAATTTTAAGAAAACCTTAAACTGAAAAAGCACCCAGACCGGGTGCTTTTTTTGATACTTCATTTACCTGCAAAAATACTGCTTTACACAACTTTTATATCCTGTTTTTGCTGGTTTAAAATAAAAAAATCCTTTTTGAAGAGCTCAGGTACACTACGGCACAGAAATCATCTTCCTGTTGCTGCTTTCTTCCGAACCTGACAAAGTCCAGAAGCGATTCCTTGCATAGGACCTGAACTCATCAAAAAGGACTGATAATAATATAAAAGGATTTAATTAGGAAAGAAAAGAGTTTTTGAGACTGAGAGGAGTCGAACCTCCGACCTTCAGATCCGCAATCTGACGCTCTATCCAACTGAGCTACAATCTCATTATTATCCGGAGCAGGGGGGATTCGAACCCCCGATACCCTTTTGGGGTATAACTCCTTAGCAGGGAGCCACCTTCGGCCTCTCGGTCACCACTCCAAAGTATGGCTGAAAAGCTGTTAGCCGTACCCTTTTTACGGAGCAGGGGGGATTCGAACCCCCGGTACCTTTCGGCACAACGGTTTTCAAGACCGTCACCTTAAACCACTCGGACACCGCTCCTTAAGACTCCAACATAATAGACAATATACAGATTTTAGTCAAGCGAAAAACAAAAAAAGTTTTTATTTTTTTTGTTTTTTTTTAAACTTCGCTTTTTGCTAAAAATACCGTACCCTGCCCTTTCACAAAACCTTACCAGTAAAACAAATACACCAAAAATAAAAGTTGCTTTCAGTTTTTTACGTAATCTACAAAAGTAAAAGGTGTTTCTTCCTGATAAAAAACTTCCGACTGGTTTTCTATTTTCCAGTCCGGCAGATTTTCCAGATTGGTAAAAAATGCGTCGGCTTCAGCTGCTGCGGCAGCAACTTTTGTAACAAACGCCTTGCTGCAATAAGGCAAAAGCTGTTTATAAATGTTTTCACCGCCAATAACAAAAAAATCATCAGCACAAAAACCGGCAAAATCCTCGCTTTTCAGCAGTGTAAGCAGTTCTTCAATGCTTTTGCAGGCATAAAGCCCGGTTGCTTCGCTTTCTTCTTTTGTAATGCTTAAAGCAGAAGAAAGGACAATGTTTTTGCGGCCTTTCAAAGGTTTTCCGCCAGGCAAAGATTCAAGGGTTTTTCTGCCCATAATTACAACTTTACCAATTGTAAGCGTCTTAAAACGCTTTAAATCCTGCGAAATTGGAAAAAGCAGCTGACCCTTGCAGCCGATTGCCCAGTTTTTATCTACATTTACAATAACATTCACGCTTACACCGCCACTGGTATTTTGTCTTCAAGCTTAAAACCCTTATAGTTTTCAAGGGAAAAATCGTCTTTCGTAAAATCGTAAAAGTCTGCTTTGACCGTGTTCAGCTTAAAAACAGGTGCTTCCAGCTGGGGCTGCTGAAGGATTTTTTCAACCAGCGGAATGTGACGGTCGTAAATGTGGGCATCTGCAATAACGTGCACCAGTTCGCCGGCGACAAGACCGGAAACACGGGCAAAAAGATGAAGCAATGCCGCATACTGACAGACGTTCCAGTTGTTTGCAACCAGCATGTCCTGACTGCGCTGGTTCAAAACAGCATTAAGCACATTGCCGCTTACATTGAACGTCATGCTGTAGGCACACGGATAAAGCTGCATTTCGGCCAAATCCTGATGAACGTAAATGTTGGTCATAATTCGGCGCGATGCAGGATTGTTTTTCAAATCAAAAAGCACCCTGTCAACCTGATCAAAGTCGCCTTCCTTGTAGTGGTGCTTTACGCCAAGCTGGTATCCGTAGGCTTTCCCAATCGTGCCATTTTCATCAGCCCAGGCATCCCAAATATGGCTTCCCAATTCGGCAACCTTGTTGGATTTTTTCTGCCAGATCCACAAAATTTCTTCTACGCTGGATTTAAACGCGGTTTTGCGGATTGTAAGTGCCGGAAACTCTTTCTGCAAGTCATAGCGGTTTACAATTCCAAACTTTTTCACGGTGTGGGCACTTTTGCCGTCTTCCCATTTTGGCCGCACGTTCAAATCAGTGTCCCAAAAACCGTGGTCAATAATCTGGCGGCAGTTTTCTATAAAAATTTCATCTGCAATACTCATTAAAATTCCTTTTTTTATATTGAAAAATATGTCGAATAAAGGCATGCAACCGCACACCAACACGCCGTCGCGAATAAACCGGCGCAAGGCTTAAAAACTAAACCGTTGCCAGAATCGTTTTTACGTCATTTCTAAGCGGCACGCTGAAAACAGGTTCGCCGGTTTCGTCCGTGCGGTACAAATGCTGCAGGTGCTGGGCGTAGGCAGGGCTTTTGGGGCTGGTAAGCCACCAGTCCAGGACATACAGAACTTGCGAAATTGCAAGCACAAGGTTTGCATTGTTTGCGCCGCCTTCGGCACGTTTTTTCAGCATTGCGCCCAGACGTTTGGAACAAGTGTTTTCGATTGAAAAAACAAAAGGTTCCCACGCGTTTTTAATGCCTACAACTTCATTCTGAAGGGCAACGCCGCCATTTCTGGACGCACTTGCAATATTGTCAGAAAGCCAGCCGAAATAGCGGCTGAGTCTGGCAATTTTTTTGTAAGCCGGCTGCACGCCAAAAGCCGAAGCATCATTTACAATCATTCCTTCTTCGTACTTCAAATGAGGGAAAAATTCTGACTTCTGCATTTTGACAATGCCCGAAATTGTTTTAATGGCAATTGGGGTTGTTTTAAAATTCGGCTGGCTGTAAACCCTGTTCACGTAGTCTGTCAGCGAATACGCATATTCCTTGTCAAACACGTTCATGCGAATCAAATACCAGTCACTAATCATCCGTTCTATTTCGCTAACGGAAAGCTTGTCCGGTGCATTGCCGTCGGTGTCGGTAAACTTAATTTTGCTGCAACCCGGCAGCAAATCTTCAATTATTTGAAGAAGTATTACAACAACCTGCATTGGGTTTTGGGGAGACAAAAGGGCAACGCCTTCGCTGAATTTGAAAACCGGCTGATAATACGGAAAAAAATCGACGAAACTGTCAATTCCTTTCCAGCCAGCCTGGGGAAAAAGCGTGTCCAGAAACTTAAGGCCCATCAAAGTCTGGGCTTCAATCTGCCGCTGGGCAACTGTATACACACTTGATCGTGGCGGTTCGTCAAGCGGCGTGTTTTCGTCAATCGGAACAAAAGCGCCGGGCAGAACGATTTCGGTTTTCTGCAAAAACAGAAAAGCCAGAATGCGCTGAATGTTGTCGTCTAAAAATTCCTGCATCGGCACGCAGTAAGAAGAAACAATGCGCATTAAAAGCGGATAAAGTTCCTTAACCGTGTGCTTCAAATGCCACGCCCATTCAATTTTGGCTTCGTCCATAACCCGCTGAAGGGCGGTTACAGGCACGTTCACCTTGTCTTTTACGTCAATAAAAGTTTTGTCCAGAATCTGGTTGAAATTAACTTCGCCCAAAAACAAAAGCTGCATAAGCGGGCGGTACATTACACATACAAAAGGAATGGCATTTTCTACCGTAATGTTTTTTATGTTCTGCTGCATTTTATCAAGCAGGTCGTTGGCACCAATCGTGTCCCAGCCCAGCACAGCCGAAAGCATTCGCAGCTGAACCTGCGTACCTTTACCAAGCCGGTGCTGATAATAAAGCGGCAAAGAACCGGCAAACCTTTTTACCGCACTTACAAATTTCGTGGCATGAATTACCTGTTCATTCAAATTGTTGATTATAAAACTTTCGTCAATCGTGTCCGGGTCTATGTTTTTTAAAAGCGAAAGCCTGTTTTTTCCGCCGCTTATGCCGGTTTCGGCAAAAAGTTTGTCAAAATTGTTCCGCTCTTCGTTATCAAGTGCCGGTAAATGCACCGGCAAACGAGAAATCATTTCGGCTAAACGCACATTCTGGTTTGAACTTACATCACTCATGAGTTGTTTTTTCCGCCTGAAAAATGTCAAAAAGCTTTAAAATTCAAATTTTAAAGCCTGCCCTGCAAATAAATTTACAAGCTGTCTAAATTATCGGCGTAACTGCGTTTTTGGCATAGTTTGGCGCAAGTTACTTCCCTGTTACCCCCAATGCCTTATTTTACAAGGCAGGCTGGAAAACCGCCTTTTTCAAATTTTTTTTGACAAACCAGCATTGGGCTGATGAATAACATTATACAACAGTGTGGAAATTTTGCACAAAAAGTTAATAGCGCAGCTTGATTGTTTTGCCGACTGCATAAAAATTCTTTAGGTTTACGGCCGTACCGTCGGCGGTTAAAAACGTGCCGTTTATAGTGCCAAAAATCGTCTGGTAATCCAGATGAAGGAAAATAAGGCTTGCCTTGCGCCGGGTAATGGCAACAGGTTCAAAGCAAAGGTCTACCATGCTTTCCGTGTCCTGAATAATCCATGTTTTGTCTATTCCGTAAGGCATGGTAATTTTTACCGGCGGAAGCGGAGTAGGTACGTTTTCAACAAAAAGAACATTGTCATTGTATTTGTAACTGTCTACCGGGTCAAAATTTGTCTGACCGAACCGGAAAGACACGTGCTTGCCTTTAACAAAGCCTGCGCCCGTTAAAGCCGTAATGTGGCTTCGCAAAGGGTAATAAGCCCGGCGAATGTCCAGAAACGCGCCGCAGTCCGTTAAAAACGGCATTATATTTTGGGCTGAATCAGAAGAAAAACTTTGAAGATTGTAATGCTGGCCGTTAACGGTAATAAAACCGCTGCAAATGCCGCACATCTGCACGCTTGCAGAACAGCGGCGGCTTACCAGTGCCGGTACAACATTTGAAGCCTGTGCAAAAGCTTTTTTGCCAGTATCAATCTGCAAATTTGCGCAGAAAGAAGGCCGCAGCCTGTCGCCTTTTATGCTGAAGGTTGCGTTTATTTTCTTCCGGTCTTTGCTCCAGCTTATGCGCACGTGGCGGCGGCGGCTGTGGCTGGAACAGACATCGTGAACGGTGGATTTTGGCACGATGCGTTTATGCAGGCCTAAAATTTGCCGGTAAGCGTATTTTTTATTCGTGTCTTTGTCAAAAAGAATGAATTCAACAAAACCGAAAATTTTACTGTCAAAAATTTCAATTGTGCCAATGTATTTTGAAGTATAAAAACTGAAAACCAGATTTGCCTTTATACGCAGGTTGCTTATTGCTTTTGGCAGCAGAACACTGCCGTAAGCATGGTTTATGTCGCGAATATCCAGTTTTTCAAAAGGCTTGGGATAATAACCGAAAACCGGCTTGCCGTTTTGAATGATTGATTCTGGTGTTTTTAAAGCCTGTCGTGTGTACACGCCCTTAATTTTAAGCAAAAACCAAAGCTTTTACAATTGGGCAAACGCACTGTTTTTTTCAGTGAAGGACGAATTCGGCAAGTCATTTTTAAAGCGAAGAGCGCAGCCCTTTGCATAAAAAACCAAGCTTTTAATATTTGCCTGAAAGTTAGTAAATAAATTATAAAAAAAGGTCGTAGCCAAGCACAGACACGAAAAAAACGCCGTGCGAAGAACAAGTCTTTTTTTCGCGGCTGGGTTTGGCTGTGGCTGCTTTTTCTATTTTCTCCATTAACCTTCTGACCACATAACACAACTTTTAGCATAATTTACATTTTTGTTGCAGATTTAGTTTTTCACTGCTAGAATTTACGGCGTAACAGCAAAATACCCTTATTTCTGGAGGTTTTATGGCACTTTGTTTTTATTCACTTGGAGCCGCTGAAGAAGTAACTGGTTCTAAACACGTTCTTGAAATTGACGGAAACCCAATTTTAGTAGACTGCGGTGCTTTTCAGGGCAAGCGCGCCGAAGCCGATAGAAAAAACCGGGAATTTGACCTTGCCGCAGACAAACTGAATGCGGTTGTTCTGACCCATGCCCATTACGACCACTGCGGCCTGCTGCCGGTTCTTGCCAAAAAAGGGTTTAACGGCAATATTTACGCAACCCCGGCCACCCGCGACATTGCGAACCTTATAATGATGGACAGTGCTCACATTCAGGCACGAGATGCCGAATATTTGCAGAAACAGGCCAAGAAAAAAGGTGAAAAATTCAACTGGCAGCCGCTTTACGGCGAAAAAGACGTTGTAAAAACCGCAGACCAGATTGTTACCCTTTCCTACCAGCGCAAAATGTTCATAGACCCTAAAGTTGAACTGCAATTTTTTGATGCCGGTCACATTCTTGGTTCTTCATTTGCAAACCTTACGGTTAACGACGGCGGCACGGCAAAAAACATACTTTTCAGCGGCGACCTTGGACGAAAGGACAAGCCCATCATCCGTAACCCGGCAGAAAACGTGCCCGCCCCCGACTACATTGTGCTGGAAAGCACTTACGGCAACCGGCTGCATGAACACGTGGAAGAAGCGCTGGATGCGCTGGCGGCAATAGTGCAGCGCATTGAAAAAACCGGCGGAAAACTGATTATTCCTTCCTTTGCAATTGAACGCACACAGGAACTGATTTATTATTTCCACCTTCTGGTAGACGAAGGCCGCATTTCGGAAATGCCGATTTACGTGGATTCGCCGATGGCAACCAACGCAACAAGCATTTTTCAGGTTCACCCGGAATGCTACGATGAAAAAACACATCAGGCATTTTTGGATCATCACAAAAATCCGTTCGGCTTTAACGCCCTTTCTTTTGTTTCCAGTGTTGAAGAATCTAAGGCGCTGAACAAAAAAGACGGCCCGATGATTATTATAAGTGCCGACGGAATGTGTGAATTTGGCCGGGTTGTGCACCACCTGTACAACAATATTAACGACAGCCGGAACACGGTTCTGCTTGTTGGCTATATGGCAGAAAACACCCTTGGCCGAAAACTGATGAACCGGGAAAAAGAAGTAAGAATTATGGGCGACTGGATGAAAGTTAAGGCGAAAATTGAAAACATAAACGCTTTTTCTGCCCATGCCGACTATAAAGAAACTTTGGAATGGTTAAAAAGCATTGATACCAGCAAACTGAAGCAGATTTTTCTGGTGCACGGCGAAAAAGACGCGCAGGCGTTCTTAAAAAAATACCTTGCCGAAAACGGCTTTCCTAACGTAACGATTGCCAGATACGGCGAAAAATACGATTTGTAGGAATGATTTTGGAAGAAAAATGCAGGGCAGAATGCTGAACATTTTTCTTCCATTTTTTTTTCAGTTTTTAAAAACCGTAATTTTTTATTTTTTCACTTTTGCAAAACACTTTTATAAAAAACTGCAAAACGCTAAAATTGCACGATGATTGACGCCCTGCTTTTTTCGGTGAATGCGGTTTTTCCCATTCTTTTAATATGCGCATTCGGTTTTTACGTGCGCAACAACGGTACAGTTAGCGATGAATTTTTGCGCAACGGCAACAAGTTCTGCTTTAATTACGCGTTTATGGCCATGATGTTTTCTAACGTCTACCAGATGCAGTCTTTTACCGAGATTCGCTGGAACGTGGTGCTTTTTGCGGTTTTAGGCGTAATGGTGCTTTTTGTAATCGGTTTGCCTTACGTTATTTTCTGCGTACCAAAAGCTGAACAGAAAGGCGTAATGCATCAGGCTTTTTACCGTTCAAATTACGCAACAATCGGTCTGCCCCTTGCATTCAACATTGCCGGTGCCGAAGGTCTTCAGCTTGCTTCGCTTATTTCGGCTTTTTCAGTTCCGCTTTTCAACATTCTGGGCGTAATTTCACTTTCCGCTTTCAGCGACCAGAAACAGGAAAAACCCGTTCTTTTTGTAATCAAAAGCATCGTCAAAAATCCGCTTATTCAGGGCGTGGCGCTTGGCCTGCTGTGCGTTGGCGTTCGCCCATTTTGCCACGGCTGGACACTTGCCACAAGCAACCTGCGCTTTATTTACAAGGCAGTTGAAAGTTTGGGTTCAATTGCGCCGTGGCTTTCGCTTGTAATTTTAGGCGGGCAGTTTAAGTTTTCGGCAGTAAAAAGGCTTTTGAAGGAAATTACAGTTAGCGTTGTGGCGCGCTGTTTTATGGCGCCTGTAGTTGGAATGATTCTGGTGCTGTTTTTACCGGCAAAAATCGGGCTGCCGGCGTTTAAGCCTGTTGAATGTGCCGCGCTTTTTGCACTTTATGCCGCCCCGGAAGCCGTAGCAAGCGTTGCAATGGCAGACCAGATGAACGCTGACAGCGAACTTGCCGGGCAGATTCTGGTGTGGACGGCGCTTTTTTCGGCATTAAGCCTGTTTCTTTTTGTTGCATTTTTCAGAAAATGCGGCATTTTTTAATTTTTCATTTAAAAAGCAAAAGCCCCGGAAAAACTTCGGGGCTTTTATTTTATTCGGTCTTTATCAAAATGTTGTAAAGCCTGTCCAAGTCGTCTTTACTGAAATATTCAATTTGAATTGAACCGCGCTGCAAGCTGCCTTTAATGGCAACTTTTGTACCCAAGGCATCTATAAACTGCTGTTCAATAAAAGCCAGATCCGGGTCTTTTGCGGCAGGCTTGGTTTCTTTCGGCTTTGCGGCTTCAGGTTTTGCATTGCCATTCAGTTCTGCGGCATACTGTTCAGCCTCGCGCACCGTCATTCCGCTGCCTGTCATGCGTGCAAACATTATGCGCATGTCGCTTGGGCTGTTTACCGAAAGCAGGGCTCTGGCATGTCCGGCACTGATTGTTCCGGCGGCAAGTGCATTCTGCATGTCTTCCGGAAGTTTTAAAAGACGCAGGGCATTGGCAACCGTAGAACGGTTTTTGCCCACGCGTTTAGCCGCCTCTTCCTGCCCGATGTTTTCCAGCTGCATGATGCGCTGATAAGCCTTTGCTTCTTCCATCGGGTTAAGGTTTTCGCGCTGAATGTTCTCAATTAAAGCAACTTCAAGCTTGCGTTCGTCGGTAAACTGTCGCAAAATAACCGGCACCTGCGTTAAGCCTGCAAGCTGGGCGGCGCGGGTACGGCGTTCACCGGCAATAATATAGTAATCGCCGTTACCGGCATCTTCTGCAAGAATGGGCTGAATAATGCCGTGAATCTTTATTGATTCTGCTAGTTCGGCCAGTGCTTCCTGTGTAAATTCCGTACGCGGCTGAAAAGGATTCGGCTTCAAGCGGCTTACGTCAACCATAACTTCACTGCCGCTTGCACCGGCGGCTTTCGGTTCAATGTCGTCATCAAACCCGGTTTCAGAAAGCAGGGAATCCAGCCCCTTGCCCAATGTTCCAAACTGTTTAGCCGACACGGTCTATTACCTCTTGTGCCAAAAGTTTGTAACTGCGTGCACCCACACAATCAGAATCGTACTGGCAGATTGGCACGCCGTGAGACGGTGCTTCCGACAGGCGGACATTGCGCGGAATAATCGTAGAAAAAACTTTATCCGCAAAATAGGTTTTTACCTGCTGCACAACTTCCTGTGCAAGGCGCGTGCGTGAATCATACATGGTAAAAAATATTCCGCCAATTCTAAGCGAAGGATTTATGGTTTTCTGAACGCGCTTAACGGTTTGCAGCAAAAGAGAAATGCCTTCCAGGGCAAAATATTCGCACTGCATTGGTATAAGAACTTCGTCTGCCGCAGCAAGACCGTTTAAGGTTAAAATGCCAAGCGACGGCGGCAGGTCGATTAAAATGAAATCGTATTTTGGAACAAGCGGCAGAAGTGCGCGCTTTAAGAAAAATTCTCGTTCTTCCTGGTCTACAAGTTCAACGGCAGCACCAGACAAATCGATTGATGCAGGAATTGCCGAAAGACCCGGCACAACGGTGCGTTTTACGGCATCTTCCGCAGCAACTTTTCCGGCCAGAACATCGTAAATGGTTGGTTTGTCTTTATCAATTCCCACGCCCGACGACATGTTCCCCTGAGAGTCAAAATCTACCAGAAGAACTTTTTTGCCGGCAAGGGCAATATAAGCGCCAATGTTAATTGCTGAAGTAGTCTTTCCTACCCCGCCTTTTTGGTTTACAAAAACACAAATTTTTCCCATAGAAAACAGTATAGCAACTAATTGCATTTGAGTATAGATTTTTTTTCGTTTTGAAAATGCCGGAATTTTCAGCATGCAGGCTTTTTTTACAATTCTTTTCAATGAAAAAACAGGCGGCAGTGCTTAAAGGCACAGACAAAGGCGCTTTTTACATTTTTTCAAAAATTGAGTTTAGCAGAACAATAAAAACAAAAGCACAAGTTTTACTATTTACAAAAATTGCCTGATGTATTTTTATTGAAGAATGAATAATTTTCTGGAAATAAAAGAAACTTTTGAAAAACAAAGCGAAAATTTCGTGCAGGCCAGCCTGAGCAGCCCCACGAAAGACAGCCAATTTAACAAAGTAAAAATTAAACCCGTAATAAAAAAAGGCAAGCTTCTTTTTTATACCGAAAAATTTACGCAAAAACAGGCTTTTCAAAAAAACTACGAACTGACCGAACTGCTGGATTTTTTAGCCGAAAATCTGGGCTCAAAATTCAAAAATGCCGTGTTTGTTTTTTCACATGAAACGCTGACAATGCTTGCCAACAAAAAAGGCGAAATTAAAATTCTGCGCAAAAAAAACACTGCACCGGCACAATCGGCAAATTCAGCGCAAAACTCCCAAAATGAACAGAATCCTTCAATATATGATGCACAAAAGACAGGCTGCACAGCCCAGGCGCGGTTTATAAATGCAGAAAACCAGAAAGCCGTAAACCTTGGCCAGAACCGCAGCAAAAATTACATTCTTCAGCCCGACGTGCCGGTTGAATTTTTAGTTCACCTTGGCGTAATGACCGAAACCGGCAAAGTTGTGGCGCAAAAATACGACAAATTCCGGCAGATTAACCGCTTTTTGGAATTTGTGGACGACATTTTGCCAAACATTATGGCTTTTAAAGGCGAAGAAGAAAACCATACCATTAACGTGGTAGATTTTGGCTGCGGAAAATCCTATTTAACCTTTGCCCTTTACCATTATTTAACGGAAATTAAAAAGCTGAACGCCTGCATAACGGGCTTGGACTTAAAAGCCGAAGTTATTGAACTTTGCAACAGTCTTGCCACCCGGTTCAATTATAAAACCCTGCATTTTAGCACCGGCGACATTGCCAATTATAACGGCACCGGCAGCACAGACCTGATGGTGTGCCTGCACGCCTGCGACACTGCCACCGACTACGCGCTGGAAAAAGCCGTTAAAACCGGGGCAAAAGCCATTTTGTGCGTGCCCTGCTGCCAGCATGAAATTAACGGCAACCTGAAAAATTCTGACGTTGCGCCGCAGCTGGGGCTTTTTTTGAAATACGGCATTATAAAGGAACGATTTGCAGCCCTTGCCACCGATTTGATGCGCGCGGAACTTTTGGAACAGGCCGGATACGACGTGCAGATGCTGGAATTTATAGACATGAGCCACACGCCTAAAAACCTGCTTATTCGTGCCGTAAAAAAACAGAACAATGGCAGCAAACACAACGCTAGTTCATACACACTTTTGCGCGAAGCACTGGGCACCGCACCAACTTTGGAGAAACTTTTATGAAAAAATACGACGTAAAAATTATTGCCCTTGATTTGGACGACACTTTGCTGAAAAGCGATTTGACCATTGGTGATTTTACCGTTGAAGCACTGCAAAAAGCTGCCAGAAAAGGCATTTACATTGTTTTGTGCAGCGGCCGCACCGAAGACGCAATTTTGCCTTACGTGCGCCGGCTGGACATTGCAGGACTGGAAACCGGCCGCTACATAATTGCGCAGAACGGTGCAACCATTTACGACATGCACCAGCGCAAGGTTGTTTACAGCCGCACCGTAGAACCAAGCGTTTTAACGGAAGCCTACCACGCAGCAAAAGCGAAGGGTTTAAGCAGCGAAGTTTACACGCCTTCTACCATTTATGCGCCCCACGACAACGAATGGGTTCGCCTAGACACTGAACTTAGCGGCCTTAAACTGGGCATTGTAGAAGATTACGAGAACTTTTTGCAGAAAGGTTTTCCAAAGATGGTAATTCCGGGCAAACCGGAAGAACTTTTAATTTTACAGGATGAATTGAAGCAGCATTTTGGAAGCCGGGCGGTAATTTTTACCAGCAAGCCCTACTTTCTTGAAGTTTTGCCTGCAAACTGCGGCAAAGGCGAAGCATTAAAATACCTTGCAGAAGAAGTTTTGAAAATTAAACAGCCGCAAACCATGGCTTTTGGTGACAGCATGAACGATGAATCAATGATTAAATACGCCGCCCACAGCACTGCAATGCTTAACGGCCTTGAATACATTAAGCAGATTGCTGCCCACGTTACAGACTTTACCCACGATGAAGACGGGGTTGGCCGCTTTGTTGCAGACTACGTGCTGGAATAAACAGCCGAAAAAACTGAAAAATAAAAAACGGGGAAATTATGTCTTCAATAAGTATTCAGCAGAAGGGAATTGTAAGCATTCCGGCAGATGCTATTGTAAATGCGGCTAATACAGGCCTGCTTCAAGGGGGCGGCGTTTGCGGCGCAATTTTTAAAACGGCAGGCGCAGAAGAACTGGCGAAAGCATGCAATGCAATTGGTTACTGCGGCACCGGCAATGCGGTAATTACGCCGGGCTTTAAATGCCCATGCAAATACATCATTCACGCAGTTGGGCCTGTTTACCACAACGGCAAGCATGGCGAACCCGGTTTGCTGTACAGCGCCTATACGCGTTCGCTGGAATTGTGCAGGGAAAATGATTTGCACTCAGTTGTTTTTCCGTTAATTTCGGCAGGAATTTTTGGCTACCCGGTTTTAGGCGCATGGGAACAGGCCGTACATTCATGCAGAAACTTCATCAGCGAAAACCCGGATTACGATATTGATGTAATTTTTGCAATTCCAGACGCAAAAAACGTGGAAACGGGCACTTTTATTCTTCAAAGAGAAACAGCACGTTAAGTTTATTAAACCGCAGAAAAAAAAAGCTTAAACGGTAAAACTATTTGAAGTGCACCCCATTTATGGGACACTTTAACTAGGCTGATTTTAAGGACTGATTCCTGAATTGTTAAGGAGTCAGTCCTTTTTTATGCAGCCATTTGCGAATTTAAGACTAGAATTTTTAAGCTTTTAAGCGCAAATGGCGTAAATACCTCTCAATTATTTTTTTTCATTCTGAACAGTCTTTTAAGAAGATAAAAAAATCCTGAAAAAAAATCCTAAAAAATTAAAAATTTTATTTGACAACTAAAAATTGTGATGATATTTTAAATCTAAAGATTGGAATCGTTTCCAGTAACGTTTCCAATTCTACTGGAAAACAAAAAAAATTATTATGATTTTTTCTCAGGAGGAAAAAATGAAAAAGACACTTATTGGTGTTTGTGCATTGCTGGCTTGTGCTTCAGCCCTGTTTGCTGCTCCAAAAAAAGGAACAGTTCGTTATTTGAACTTCAAACCGGAAGTAGCTTCTGTTTATCAGGAACTTGCTGCTGTTTACGAAAAAGAAACTGGCGTAAAAGTTATTGTTGAAACAGCTGCAAACAACTCTTACGAATCAACACTTACTTCAAAAATGGCCACAAAACAGGCTCCAACATTGTTCCAGATTAACGGACCACGCGGCTATGCCAACTGGAAAAACTACTGTGCAGACCTTTCTGGTACTGAACTTTACAAGCATCTTTCAGACAAATCACTGGCTGTAACAGCCGGAAAACAGGTTGTCGGCATTCCTTACGTTGTAGAAGGCTACGGAATTATTTACAACGCTGCAATCACAGACAAATATTTTGCACTTCCCAACAAGGCAACAAAGTACAGCAGCATGGACGAAGTAAAGAACTTTGCTGCCCTTAAGGAAGTTTGTGACGACATGCAGAAAAATGCTGCTGCCCTCGGAATTAAAGGCGTATTTGCTTCTACTTCATTGAAAGCCGGCGAAGACTGGAGATGGCAGACACACCTTGCAAACCTTCCGGTTTACTATGAATTCAAGAACAACAAAGTTGATTTGGCTTCTGACGCAACTAAAAAAATCAGCTTCCAGTACGACAAAGAATTCAAGAACATTTTTGACCTTTACCTTACAGACTCTGTAATTCCTGCAAAAAATACCGGCATAAAAACTGTAGACAACTCAATGGCAGAATTTGCCCTTGAAGAATGTGCAATGGTACAGAACGGAAACTGGGCTTGGGGACAGATTTCTGGTGTTTCCGGAAACAAAGTAAAGGCAGAAAACGTAAAATATCTTCCTATTTATACTGGTGTTGCCGGTGAAGAATCACAGGGACTTTGCATCGGTACAGAAAATTTCTACTGCATCAACAAAAAAGCTTCCAAAGCAGACCAGCAGGCAACAGCAGATTTCATTTACTGGCTGTATTCTTCAGAAACAGGAAAAGACTACGTAACAAACAAACTTGGGTTCATCGCTCCATTTGACACTTTCGCAGAAAACGAAAGACCAACAGATCCTCTGGCAGTAGAAATCAGCAACTGGATGTCTAAACCTGGAATTACTTCCGTAGCATGGAACTTTACATTGTTCCCGTCACAGACTTTCAAAGATAACTTCGGTGCATCTTTGCTCCGCTATGCTCAGGGTTCAAAAGACTGGACAGAAGTAAAAGCTGGCGTAGTTAAAGACTGGGCTAACGAATCTGACATGTAAATAAAGCAGTCTGACTGCTCTTAAAACGAGGCTGCCTTAAAAGTTGCATACGCGTCATTCCGACAATGGCTTTTAGGCAGCCCTGAATTTCTAAACAGGAGAAGCAATATGGAAAAGACCAAAAATCCAATCAGAAAATACTTTCCAGTTTTTGTGCTGCCAACATTGATTTGCTTTACTTTATTTTTTGTTGTGCCCTTCTTAATGGGTATAGGTTTATCATTTACAAAATTTACCACCGTAACAGACATTACAGACTTCGTTGGTTTCAAAAACTACGTAAAAGCATTTACTGCGGATAACGAATTCTTGCATGCACTGGGATTTACGTCTCTTTTCACTGTTGTTTCTATAGTTACAGTAAATATTTTTGCTTTTATTCTGGCTCTTTTACTTACACAGGGAATAAAGGGAACGAACTTTTTCCGTTCCGTATTTTTTATGCCAAACCTGATTGGCGGTATTGTTCTGGGCTACATCTGGAACCTTCTGATAAACGGCGTTCTGCTGTCTGTTGTCGGTGCAGATATTTCGTTCAAAACCGAATACGGGTTCACCGGGCTTGTTATTCTTATGAACTGGCAGCTTATTGGTTACATGATGGTAATTTACATCGCCGGCTTGCAGAACATTCCGGACGACCTTATTGAAGCTGCACAAATTGACGGTGCATCTCCGCTGAAAATCCTTTTCAACGTTAAAATTCCTATGGTAATGCCATCAATTACAATCTGTATGTTCCTGACATTATCAAACTCTTTCAAGATGTTTGACCAGAACCTTGCCCTTACGGCAGGTGCCCCGGAAAAAACAACTGAAATGCTTGCATTGAACATTTACCAGACTTTCTATAACAGAAATGCAAACTGGCACGGCGTTGCACAGGCTAAGGCCGTTATCTTCTTCATCATTGTTGCCGTAATTGCATTCCTTCAGTTAAAACTTACAAACAAAAAGGAGATTGAACAATGATGACGACAAGAACAGGCCGAAGAACAGTAAAATCAGCATATATATTTGCTTTTCTGGTTTTGCTCACAGCAATCTTCATTTTTCCAATCCTTCTTGTTTTGATGAATTCATTCAAATCAAGACTGTATGTTTCTACCGTACCCTTTGCATGGCCGAAAGGCGAAATGTTCGTAGGCTTTGAAAACTATATAAACGGGTTAACAACATCGGGTTTTGCACAGGCTTTCATCCGTTCAGTGTTTGTCAGCGTTGTTTCCGTAAGCCTGATTATTGTAGCAACATCGATGACGGCATGGTACATTGTGCGCGTTAAAAGCAAGTTTACAAAGGTTTTGTACTACATTTTTGTCTTCAGCATGATTGTACCTTTCCAGATGGTTATGTACACAATGACTTTCGTTGTAACTTCGGTTTACTTTGACAATGTGTTTGGCATTGTTCTTGTTTACCTTGGTTTTGGCGCAGGCCTTGCAGTGTTTATGTTTACCGGTTTCATCAAAAGCGTTCCGCTGGAAATTGAAGAAGCTGCCACAATTGACGGCTGTACGCCGATTCAGACCTTCTTCCTGATTGTGTTCCCGATGCTTAAACCGACGGCAATTACCGTTGCAATTCTGAATGCAATGTGGGTCTGGAACGACTACCTTCTTCCGTACCTTATCCTTGGTTCAGACCACAAAACTGTGCCGGTTGCAATTCAGCTTGCAATGCAGGGCGCTTACGGTTCAACCGATTACGGCGGATTTATGGCAATGCTTGTCGTGTCAATTATTCCGATTATTATCTTCTATATTAGTTTGCAAAAGTATATTATTAAGGGAGTAATTGCAGGCGCAGTAAAAGGCTGATAATAGGAAAATCCCGGAAGGTTTTCTTAAGCACCGCCATGACGAAACATTTCTGAATGGCGGTACAGATTAAGTATTTTGAAAAAGCCTGAGGATTATCTTATTATAAGGAAAGTTTATGACTATTAAAGATATTGCAAAAGAATGTGGCTGTGCCGTTGGAACTGTTTCCCGAGTATTGAACAATCACCCGGATGTAAGTGACAAGACTCGTGAAAAGGTAATGGCAGTTGTTCAGAAGCACGGTTTTGTGCTGAACGCAAACGCAAAACAGCTTAAAGCACAGGAACGCAAGAATATCGTAGTCATAGCAAAAGGTTCTTCCAGTCCTTTATTGAACGGCTTAATGGAAAGGCTTCAGAAAAAAATTGAACCGATGCCTTACACTGTTGATGTTGTGATTCTTGATGAAAACGACAACGAAGCAGCAAATGCAATCAGAATTTATTACGAACAGAAACCTGTAGGATTTGTATTCCTTGGAGGAAGTCCGGATAAATATGACAAGGAATTTGACAAGGTAAAAGTTCCCTGCGTGCTAATTTCCAACGCCGCAGATTCTGTAAAAAGCGAATATCTTTCCAGCATCAGCACAGATAATATGGAAGCTGCAAACTTTGCAGCCCGGCACCTTATAAAAAACGGACACAAAAAAATTGGTGTAATCGGCGGTTCAATGAATTCCGAAGTTTCAAGACTCCGTTACCAGGGATTTAAGCAGGCAATGGACGATGAATCAATCGGCTTTGATTTTGAAAAATCTTACGAATCTTCAAAATATTCTATGGCTGGAGGGTTTGATGCAGCAGAAAACCTGCTTAAAAAGAATCCTGACATTACGGCAATTTTTACAATGTCCGACGTAATGGCCATTGGTGCATGCCGAAAACTTGCCGACCTTGGCTATAAAGTGCCGGAACAGATTTCCGTAACAGGCTTTGACGGCATAGACATTGGTTCTTACCTTACACCGCGCCTTACAACTATTCGCCAGCTGCAGGACGAAATGGTTGAACAGGGAATTGCCATTTTTCTTGATGCCGTCGAAAATCACGCCCCTCCAGTTCACAAACGAATTCCTTTTGAATTCGTTGCCGGCGAAAGCGTAAAAAACATAAACTAAACTTTTTTTTGAGATTAACATGAACATACTTAATAGACGCGCCAACGGTGTGCTTATGCACATCTCTTCCCTGCCGGGAAATTTCGGCATTGGAACACTTGGTCATAATGCCTACGAATTCGTAGATTTTTTGAACAGATCGCGCCAGACTTACTGGCAGATTCTTCCTATTGGGCCAACCAGCTACGGTGATTCGCCTTACCAGAGCTTTTCAACTTTTGCCGGAAATCCCTACTTCATCGATTTTGAAATTCTTGAAGGCGAAGGACTGATTGCAAAGACAGATTATGAAAGCATAAACTGGGGCGGCTCAAAATCTTACGTTGATTACGGAACATTGTACATTGAACGACATAAGCTTTTTTCAAAAGTTCAGGAAAACTTTGAAAAAAATATTCCCGGCGATTTCTGGAAATTCTGCAATGAAAATGCTTTCTGGCTGGAAGATTATTCTCTGTTTATGGCAGTAAAAGATGCACATAACGGCGTTTCGTTTGATAACTGGGAAGATGATATTCGCCGCAAACAACCTGAAGCAGTAAAAGTCTGGGGCAAAAAGTGTAAAGGAAGAGTAAATTATTACAAAATGCTCCAGTATCTTTTTTACAGGCAGTGGCGGAATCTTAAAAATTATGCCAACGGAAAAGGCGTAAAAATTATTGGTGACATTCCAATTTATGTTGCAGCAGACAGCGCAGATGTTTGGTCAAACCCGGAACAGTTCATGCTTGATGGAAATTACAAGCCTGTAGAAGTTGCAGGCTGTCCTCCAGACGGTTTTTCGGGAGACGGTCAGCTTTGGGGAAATCCTGTTTATAACTGGAAATACATGAAAAATGAAGGCTATTCTTGGTGGAAAAAACGCCTTGAAATGAGCCTTAAGAATTATGATGTTCTCCGAATTGACCATTTCAGGGGCTTTGATTCCTATTACTGCATTCCTTATGGTGAAACTACTGCCAAAAACGGACAGTGGCGACAGGGACCCGGGGCTGCTTTATTTGCCGAAATCAAGAAAACTTATGGCGAGCTTCCTGTTATTGCAGAAGATTTAGGATTTTTAACAGAAAGTGTCCGCAATATGCTGGCAACGGTTGGGTACCCGGGAATGAAGGTTTTGCAGTTCGCTTTTGATTCACGCGAAGCCAGCGAATATCTTCCATTCAGTTACATAAAGAATTCTGTAGTTTATACAGGAACTCATGATAACGATACAATTCGCGGCTGGATGAGTTCTGCGCCGAAACAGGATTTTGAATATGCCAAAACATATTTGCGTACAGATGATGACAGATTTGCACGGGAAATGATGCTATCTGCAATGGAAAGTGTTTCTAATACTTGCATTTTGTGCATGCAGGATTTGATTGGGCTTGACGGTTCTGCAAGAATGAACAGGCCTTCTTCTGTTGGAGAAAACTGGAAATGGCGTGCAGCTGCGGAACAGATTACTGACGAAATATCAGATTTTTTGCGGACAAATACAGAATTGTATCAGCGTGTCTAAACCGGCAAACGATGCCCGTTTAGGATGCATCGTTTGATTTGTTCAAAAAAAGAAACGTAAAAACGGTGTACAGCCCTGTTATTGACCAAAAAGCTGAAAAATGTTACCGTTAGAAATACATTTTACGGGATATTAGCTCAGCGGTTAGAGCAGAGGACTCATAATCCTTTGGTCCCCGGTTCAAATCCAGGATGTCCCAAACCTCCCTGCAAATGCTGGGAGGTTTTTTTATGCCCGAATGCCTTTTTGAAAAAACATCAGTTCTTTTGCGTGATTAACCCAGGAAAACGTTATAGAATTTAATAAAATTAAAGCAGAATATAGTTTAGTAATGCGGTGTGCAGATACCTTAGGTCTTCTCATAACCCGGAGGTCGCAGGACTCGAAGCGAAGTAAACGCCGACCGAATAGGGAGGAAGAGCGAGCATGGATGCGAGCGGCAGTGAACGTAGCCGCCGTTAAATAGAGATTAAAGCTCACACTACTAAGTGTGAGTTTTTTTTTACTCAAGAGAACTTTCGGTGGCAGACTTTCTGGAGTTAACTGAACTCTGGTGGACAAAAAAGACCGAAAATAGTGGTATTCTGCCTCGGATATTTTAAATATAACACTATTTTTCCCAAAAGACAAATTAAATGAATTCACCTGAATTTACTGAAATTCAGGATTTACTTAAACTTTTTACTTTAAGTTCGTGGGCGGTAGGTTTTTAGCCTAAGGTATTCGATTATTATCTAAAAACTACCATATTCATTTTCTGGTTAGTTCAATTCTACAATTTCAATCTTAAACTTATTTCTATCTGGTACAGTCTTATAAAACTTAATCCCATCATAATTAAAATAATTTTCTTTCACTAAATTAATAATTTCATTTATCTTATCAGTATCAACATTAAATCCAAAAATAATTTCAGCTAAGATTTCATCTGGATAATATATTTTCAAATGTTCATATCTATGCCAAGGAGAAATTATCATTGAACGATATTCTTTTTCAAAAGCCCAAATTGGTTTCTTTATGTAATTGTTTTCCAGCATTTCGTACGGATCTGTACAAAGCGGAGTAAAAGGTATTAGTTTTGAAATATCATATTCAACGGGTCTTAATTTGATCCGTAAATCAGGATTTTCATAAAATCGCTCTGGGTCTTGTTCCAACAAGAATTTACGCTGATTATTAATTTCTCGTTTTACCCCTAGACTGATGGAATAATTACCATTTAGTTCATCAATTGCTTTATAACCTATGGCAATTCCTTTGTAATTATCCGCATACAAAGCCCACATAGCATCATTGTCATTTATTGGAGTAAGACTTAGAACATGGAACATCTGACTTACTTCAACATACTTCTTTTTGTATTCTTCATCAAATTCTGATGCCGTCTGTTTTTTCTTAAAACTTTCAACAGTATACATTGATGCGATTTCTGGATCACGTTTGAAATATTCACGGATTTCTGCATCTGTTTTTAGGTCTTCTACAGGGGTGTACATATCAAAGGGATCATCCAATTGCTCCTGACGACTATAGTAGAAGTATTTGTTTTTGAGAGAATCGAGAGTGTTGGCAGTGATGGATTTGTATTTGTAGAAGATCATATACTTATTATTCCACTAAAAATATATTAGTTACCTCATAAGGATTTAATGAAAAAACAATTAATATCCACCGGTGAACTGAACAACTTGATTTCTTTTCTTGAATATACTTAAAAAAATAATTTGTATCTGGAATTAAGTATTTATTACTAAAACAAATAAACGATATACCCATAATTTTTGATTCTAATACAAATGAAAAAACAGAACTTTGAAATCGAATTTGTGCTTGTTGTTTCAATTTCTCAATTTGAGAAAGAATATTTTTTTGTATTTTCAAATCTGTAGAAATCAATTCTTTTTCAATCGTTAAAGAAATTTTAGAATTACATTTTTCTAGTTGTTGAAATAATGAATATAAACCAATTTCAATTGGATATTTAGGTTTTTCCTTTATTTCCCCAAAGTAATATTTATCTATTTCGTCTGAAAAATTCCCAATTGATAATTCAGAGAACTCGTCTCTCAATATTTCTTCTTGTTTGTCAAAAAATAAGCCTGTATTAATATAATAGGAAAGATAATCCAATTCTATTGAAGCAGAAGTCTTCTTTTGTTTTATACTTCCCCGTCTTTGATCTAAATAATTCAGAAATAAAGATCCACGCTCAAGTATGTCTTGAAATATAAGTAAATCATAAATTGAAAATGTAATTATTGGATTTGTTTCAAATACATCTAGTGTTTTATGTATGTCAGAAGTTATTGAATCCAAGTTATCTAATTCAATCGTTACTAAATAAATGTCAAAATATGATTTTTTTGAAAAAGAATAGTCTTCTTCTTTCTTTTTGAAAACAACATTATCTTTTGAAAGTATGTAATTATATGTTGTTTTACATTGTTCATGAGCCTTTTTAATTGTATTTTCAATAGAACGCTTATAACTTCCAAAGTTTCCTTTTTTTGCGTTCTCTTGAAAACTTCTTCCCTTTGACTCAACAATAATTAAATAGTTACCAGTGTCTATTAAAAGGTCCGCCTCATGCAGTTTTTTATCTTCTGTTATGTATTCCAATCCTGTATAAAAAGAGGCATTGGGAAAAAAACGAATAAAAATAGTTTGAACTAATTTTTCAAACTTATTTCCTTTATCTGTCCCGTATTCAGTCAAAAGCTTTTCATCTTTTTTGATAACTTCTTCTAAAAGAAAAAAGACATCTTTTATCAGAATTAATGAATCGCAACATATGATTTGGTTATCTACATGTATAATTGGTCTATGTTTTAAAGGATTATTTACTGAAAGAAGATAATTAGAATTGTTTGATTCTTTGCAGGTAAAATAATTAATAAAGGAATTTAATCGTTCTGCTGTAATGGAATTATCAAGTTTCTTGAACTCACAAAGTAATTCTTCAACAGAAAAAGAAAATAAATTATCGGTATTTTTTTCATATCTATCATATAAAATACTTTTGTATACAAAATTAAATGTAAAAATATCTTGAAGATAAAAACCTGTTTCATTATGAAAATACTGAAGCCATTTTTCATCTATAACATTTTGACAAATATCTACCATGACCTGTATATAAAAAGAACGTTCTGTGTATTTGAATAAAGTCTTATAATCAATTGAAGAAATATCTGTTCTATTTTCCATCATATCTTTAGCCATTGAAAACCTAACTAATTCAAGTAATAAATTAAAAATGGTTTCAGTTTGCTCTGTGGTTGGTATTTTTAAATTCTTATCCTTTTGATAGGTCAAAAATAAATCTCCAATATAAAGACTGAGCTTACAATCCTCATTTGTCGCACCATCATCTTTTACATAAATAAAATTATCATTTATGTAAGTTTTTCCTAGGACAGGAAGAAGAGAATATTGATTTATAAAATCCTTCAATTGTTCAATAGTCTTGTTTATTTTAGGTTCTATAACAGATATAAACTCTAATGATTGTTTAATATTTTCCATTTTTACAGAATACTTATTAGATATCCGCTATATCAACCACTCTTCAACAAATTCATAACGTTGAGAATTAGTTTTTAATCTAACAATGTTTATTTGATGAGTTTTAGCAAAATCAAATAACTGTATAAGTTT
>JAZRVO010000003.1:0-116509 GCA_045599185.1 Treponemataceae bacterium
CGCTATATTTGATATTTGATATTTGATATTTGATATTTGATATTTGATATTTGATATTTGATATTTGATATTTGATATTTGATATTTGATATTTGATATTTGATATTTGATATTTGATATTTGATATTTGATATTTGATATTAAACATTGTGACTTACTCCCTGTTTTTTTTGTCAATACCATTTGTAAAAAGCTAATAAAGTTAATTTTTTATAATATAAAGCAATATACAGGATTTTTCAATACAATAACTTTGTCATTCCGCATGTTCAGCATGACATTTCGGAATGACGAAAGCTGCTTATTTTTTGTTTACGATGTAAATGCCTGCGGACGTAAGCAAAAGGGCTGCAAGGCCTGTAATGCCAAGCACAGAACCTTCCTTAAGGAAAACTGCAGAAAGTATTACGCCAAAAACCGGGTTCATAAAACCAAAAACGGCAACCTTGGAAATGGGATTGTATTTTACAAGAATTCCCCAAAGCGAATATGCCACCGCCGAAACAAAAGCCAGATAGCCCAGCAGAACAATGCCCTGCGCTGTTACAACCGGCAGCGTGCCGCCAAACACCGCGCCAACAAGCCCCATTACAAGGCCGCCAATTATAAACTGATAGCCGCTAAGAACAATCGGGTCTTCTTGGGCAGAATAGCGTTTAAGCAGCACAGAAGAAAAGCCGTAGCAGAATGTTGAAAGAAAAACAAGAAGATCACCCAGCCACAGCATTCCGCCGCCGCCCAAAGAATTGCCTGCAACGTTTATCAGCACCACGCCCGAAAAGCCCAGCACCGAACCGATTATTTTTTTAGCATTCAGTTTTTCCTGATGAAACAGAATGCAGGCTATAAAAATTGCAACGAAAACATTTGTTCCTTCCACGATAGAACCGCGCACGCCGGTGGTGTACGCAAGACCAATGTAAAAGAAAATGTACTGACTAATTGTCTGCAACGAAGACAGCTTAAGTATTTTTCCCCACGACTGTTTCTGCGGTACCAAAAATTTTCTTCTGGTTATGCAGCCTATGGCAACGGCAAGAATACCGGCAAAGAAAAAGCGTACGCCTGCAAACAAAATCTGGGAAGGAATTTGGGAACTTTCAATTTGAAACAGGGAATAACCGATTTTGATGGAAGGAAATGCACTTCCCCACAAAAAACAGCAGACCAATGCGCCAGTCCAAACAACAATGGTTCTGGTAAAAAATTTTTCATTCATAACGGCTGCAAGTTTACCATTTTGAATGGCGCACCACAATATTTACCTTGAAAATGGCAAATGATTTTTTCTATAATTAAGCATGAAAAACATATCCATCATTCTTACCGATTTGGACGGAACTTTATTCCGCAACGACAAGACAATTTCTGCTTACACAATTGAAGTTATTAAAAAGGCGCAGGCCAAGGGCGTGCTGGTTGGCGTTTCTACGGCGCGTGCAATTGAAAGCGCAAAGGAATTTTTGGGCGAGTTTATGCCGGATTTTTACATTGCAAACGGCGGAGCGCTGGTTGTGGCAAACAACCGGGAAGTTTATTCATGCCAGTTTACAACAGAAGAAACGCGTAAAATGCTGGCCAGGGCTTACCAGGTTTGCGGCGAAAATGTTGAAATGACTTTGGATAATGCTTCTACCTTGTACTGGAACAGACCCGAAAATGAACGCGGCGACGAATTTACACGCCCAAAGGCTGAATTTTCGGATTTTAAGGATTTTAAGCTTCCTGCAATGAAAATTTGCGTGGCCATTACTGATGAAAATATTGCAAAGCAAATTGCCGCAAGCATTGGGGTGCAAAATGTTGACATCAAGCCTTTTTCAGATATTCCCTGGTACAAGTTCAGCAAGGCAAACGCCACAAAAGAAAAGGCGGTTTTGGCTTTGGCAGAATATTTGAACGTGCCGGTGTGCAACATGGCGGCGTTTGGCGATGATTTTACGGATATTGGAATGCTGAAACTTTGCGGGCGCGGTGTTGCTATGGAAAACGCAATTCCGCAGGTAAAGGAAGCGGCGGACGAAATAACGCTTTGCAATATGGAAGACGGCGTTGCCCGCTGGATTGAAAAAAATATTCTATAGTCTCTGCAAATGCTGAAATGTTTTGTATTTTGCTGTAAGGCGTAAAAAAAGGCTGCAACCGTCATTTTTTAATGGCAATTGCAGCCTTTTTGTTAAACCACGCCACAAGTTTTTGCGGCTTGCAGTTTGTGGTTTGCCGTTATGGCGCAGCCTGCGGTTTTTGGCGCGGTTTTTGCCTGCTGATTTTGCGGCAAAAGGGCGCGTTTACAGCGTTTACCTTATAAAGTTTGTCCACTGGTGCTCTTCCTTTTCAGGAAGGCCGTATTTTTCTTTTCCAAGGGCAATGCTTTTCATAAGGAAAGCCATGTTTTTTGCCAAAACTCTTACAGTCTGAAGGCCTTCCGCATCCTGGTTTACGTCACCGGGTGCGCCGCCGTGAACGCTGTTCCAGTACTGGCTGGAAGCAACGGGCATTCCGCTTATTGTAAAAAACTTGTTTAAGGTGTCAAATGTTGCAGAACAGCCGCCGCGACGGGCAATTACAACGCTTGCACCAACTTTCATGGTTTTGTCAAAAGGCGAACTGTAAAAAAGGCGCTGCAGCAATGCTTCCAAAGTTGCGTTTACGCTGGCATAATAAACCGGCGTACCCAAAACCAAACCGTCTGCATCCTTAAACTTTTGGGCAATTTCGTTTACTTCGTCATTAAAAACGCATTTGCCGGTTTCGCCGCAGGAATTGCAGCCAATGCAGCCGCGAATAGCCTTATTGCCAACGTTCACCATTTCTACTTCAATATTTTCCTGCTGAAAAACCTTAACCATTTCCTGCAAGGAAATTGCCGTGTTTCCGTTTGCGTGGGGACTTCCGTTCAAAATCAAAACCTTCATAATTCGCTCCTATTCATTTAAAAATTCTTCTATTTCTTTCCATGCTTTTTTGCCTTCAGGCATAAACTCGCCTGCCTGCTGAAAAACATGGTACATGCCTTCAAAAACCGAAAGCTTTGCGTCTACGTTTTTTGCAATTGCCTTTTCGTAAACCATTTCACTGTCACTTAAAAGCACTTCCCACGAACCAACCTGAATCAGCATCGGGGGAAAATTGTCGTACTGGCCATAAACCGGCGAAAGATACGGATTGAACAAATCTGTGTCACCGGCGTACAGTGCCGTCATCGGTTTCTGGTCTTCTTTTACGGGTTCGGGCTTTGCATTTTTCAGCACGCCAAACATCGGGTCGTTAAAATGGTTCGTTTCGTGAGATTTTCCCGTGCTGGCAAGGTCTGCCCACGGCGAAAGGCAGATTATTTTTTCAGGAAGAGCCATTCCCATGTCGCGCAGTTTAAGGCACATGGCAAGCACAAGGTTTCCGCCTGCACTGTCGCCTACAACGGTTATGTTTTCGGGTTTCCAGCCGTTTTCAATAATCCAGTTCCACGCAGCAAGGGCATCGTCCAGCGCCGCAGGAAAAACATATTCCGGGGCAATACGGTAATCAATGTTCAAAACGCTGGCACCTTTTGCCAGTTTTGAATATTTTACGGCCATGTTCCTGTACAAGTCTGTCATTCCAATTACGTAAGCACCACCGTGAATTTCAAAAATCAGTTTTTCAGATTCTGAACCTTCGGCTTTTAAAAGTTCAACCGGAACGCCGCAGTTTATTTTTGTATTGGTATAGCCTTTGGGCGGCTGCCATTCTGAACCGGCAGAAGAAAGTTTTGCACCGGCAGCAAGCATTCCGTCGCCTTTCATTGCAGGAAGGTTTCTTGCAAAGCGTATGGTTTCGCGCACCAGCGTTCCGCGGTAGGAAACTTTCAAATCCGGGCGGGAAAAAACACAGTTTGCCTGCAATGCAATCAGCGCAAGCAGGTAAATCCACAGTTTGTTAAAACCGGCCACACCGCCGCCCAGCAGTTTTTCCCAGTATTTTGAAAACCTGAAAAATACAAGACCGCAAAGCAAAATGGCAAAAAACAGCCAGCCGCCAGCGCTAGCATCCAGCAGTGCAAGCTGAAAACATGCGCAGCCAAATGCCAAAAGAACAAAAATTACAAATCCTATAAGTTTGCCAGTTGTAATGTTTTTCATTTACACCTTCTCCTGTAAAAATTTCTGCAATTTTTTTATGAATTTTCATACTTTCACAATTCAAATGCTTTTTAAAGTTTTCACTACAAACCATAAAAAATATGAAAAATAAAAAAAACTACCGTTATAAACAGCCATAACATAACAATATATGGCAATAATGAAAATGGCTTTACAGTATATAAGCATAAAAAAAAAGCAGGCATTTTTAAAGATTTTTCATTTTAAAAATACCTGCAAAATTTAAACGTATTTTTTACCGTGCACAATAAATAGCCCAAACTTCAAGTTTTAAATATTTGCCTGAAAAATGTAGTGTAATTTTATAAAAAGCAACCGCAGGCAGGCACGAACAAAAAAAAAACACATCGTGCGCATGCACAAGTCTTTTTTTTGTGGCAGGGACTGCCTGAAGAATTTTATTGTAAATTATTCAACAACATTCGGGCTAAATATAAAAAAATTAAACTTCCGGCGTGTATTTGCCGCTTAGCGCAAGCATTGCAAACATGTACAGGCAGTTGTCGTAATAGCGGCGTTCACCTGTGCGCAGCGGTGTTTCCCAAAAGCGGCGAACTATTTTTTCGGCGTTTGCCTTTGCTGCCGGAGAACATGCCAGCGTTGTCTGTGCCAGACCAGCCAAAAGCGCAACCGGGTGCAGTGCCTTTTCGTCTTCGCCTTTGACATTTTTAATTACAGTTCCGTCAATTTTATATTTCTTAAAATCTTCTGTTGGAATATCCGCAAAAAAATTAATTAAATTGTCTGCAATTTTAGAAAATTCCTTATTTTCCCCATTCCAAAGCACATCCAGACCAATGTTTGCGCCTGTTCTGTAAGCGTCGCTGTAAAAATCGCCGTGATCTTCCGGCGGTCCATACGGGTTTGGCGTTCCGTCATAATTTGCATATTCAGGGTTCATGCCCGTTACAGGGTGGCAGGCTTTTACCAAAAACTTACGGCTGGCTTCTTCCGCACGTTTCCAAAACGGCCGGTCGGCTTCATCTGCCCAAAGGGCAAAATAATGATAAAAATGCATAAGATGGTAAGACGGGTCGCTGAATGAACAGCCGGGAACAAAGGCGATAAGGGCTTCATCTTTCTTCCACATTGGAATTTCGTGGTGCAGGACGGTTCGTAAAATTTTTTTTGCCCAGTATGTATAATTGTAAATGCCCTCGCCGTCTCCCCATTTTTTTCCGGCAAGGAACAAAGCCATTGCATAAAATTCTTCGCCATCCGGGGCCGGACCAAAAGCGTTTTTCTTTCCGTCAGGAGCAACAGACCATGCAAAATATCCGCGCAGGTAGCCTTCGTCCATGTACATGAATTCCATGGAAAATTTCCACATGCGGTCAAATATTTCCTTTTTGTCCAGAAGAACGCACATAAGCATTCCGTAAGACATACCCTCGGTTCTGGCATCGCAGTTTCCTGTATCCATAAAATAACCGGTATCGCGCAAACCTTCAAAATAAAAACGATTTATTCCTTCAAAAATAGCATAGAAAGTGTCGTTTACTCTGTTTTCAATTTCTTCAGCTGAATAGCCGTAGTCTAAAAATGTGTTTTTCATAAGTTAAGAATATATTATTTGAACGATTTTAAATCTACAATTGCCATTTTTAACACGAAAGAAAATTTACAGTTTTGATGGAAGCGAAATTTTGAAGAACACTTTACCTGTTTTCAGCCATCGGCCAAATTACAAATAGCAATTAAATAATCCACGCCGGAACATACCAGTTATTTCTGTCCAGCGGGAAAACATCGCCTGCCATACAGATTACTGCACCTGTTCCAACTTTTTTGTTGTCTGCTTCGATTGAATCCAGAGCATTGAAATTTTTTGTCGGTTTAACAGGGTTTGCACTCTTTTTAATTTCTATTGGATACGCAATTCCATTTTTATATAAAACCAAATCGATTTCTTTTTTGTTTGAATCCCTATAATAATACAGAGGCGGCTTTTTTCCACGATTGAGATAACTTTTCACAATTTCACTTACAATCCATGTTTCAAAAAACTCGCCGCTTACAGAACTATTTTCAAGAACACTTGGATTTTCCCAGCCCATAAGATAAGCACAAAGACCAGTATCCAAAAAATACATGCGAGGAGATTTTATAACTCGCTTTAATGCATTGCTGGAAAAAGGTTCAACCAGGGTTACAATTCCGCTAGAAATTAAAATAGAAAGCCAATGTTTAGCTGTAGGACTAGAAATTTCAGTTTCCTGCGCCAGAGTTTCATAATTCAAAACCGTTCCGGTTCTGGCGGCAACAACTTTTATGAATTTTAAAAATGCCGTTTCATTTCCAACCTGTTCAAGTTCACGCACATCACGACTTAAATAAGTTTCAAGATATGACTCAAAATAAATGTTCAGATTTACATTTTCAACTTCATACAAATGAGGAAAAGAGCCTTTGAAAATTCTTTCAAAAACTCCGTTTATATCCATTCGTTTTGCACAATCGAGCCGCCGAATCAATTTATCAGGATTAACTTCAAATTCGTCAAAATTATTATTGTAAATCTCACTGTTAGAAAGTCCAAGCAACGGAACAATTCCAACACGTCCGGCCAAAGATTCAGTAACATTTTTCATCAAATTAAACATCTGACTTCCGGTAAGCCAGAAATCGCCAGGACGTTTTCTTTCGTCCACAATTATTTTTATAAAAGGAAAAAGTTCAGGTGCATATTGAACTTCGTCTATCAAAACTGGCGGTGAATAGCGCTGCAAAAAAAGTTCAGGATCAGTTTTGGCCAATGCACGAATTGAAGGATTATCGAGAGAAACAATTTTTCTGCTTTTATCGGCAATAGAATTTAATAACGTAGATTTACCAACCTGTCTTGGACCGGAAACCAATACTACCGGAAAGGTTTTAGAAACATCAATTATTGTATTTTTTGCATTTCTTTCAAAAATCATGATACAATTTTTATGCAAATCTAAAATCATGTCAATGGATTTTATGCAAATCTAAAGCGGTATTTTATTTTTGCATAAATTGTTAAATATCTGACGAAACCAAGCTTTTGCAAATGGGCAGTTACTTAAAAAAGCAGAAATAAACGGCGTGTATTTATTTCAATCTATTCTTCAAACCAGTTTTCCACCATTAAGGCAGACACTTGTTTAATATCTTCAAAATCTTTTACATTGCGGGTAACAAGCACCAGATTATTCGCAATGGCGGTAGCGGCAATCATGGAATCTGCCAGAGGAGCTTTTTTTCCTTTTTGCTCAAGCCTTTCCCGAACATCTGAGTGAATCCAGCTGGCATGAATATCAAAAGGAATTATTTCGTAATTTGTCTGAATAAAGTCAACATTAAATCTAAAAAGGTCATTTCGCTTTTTACTTTCTGGCATTTTCTTTACACCATAAAGCATTTCTTCAAAGCCAACTGAAGAAAGTGTGGAAATATTCTTTGTTTCTTGTAATTTTTTTACTACAACCGGATTTGGATGAGGCTTTGTAATTTCAGAAATTATATTTGTATCAAGCAAATAAACAGGCTGCATTTATCAATCTCTCCATTCAAAATCTTCCGGATGACGGACATCAGGTTCTATTGTTCTTGGGATATTAAAAATCTCATCGATTTCTTCATTAGTTGTAGTGGATAACCAGTCGCTGGCATTTTCTCGCCATTCCATCACTTTTTTCATAAAAATTTGCCCCTCGGTCTTCTGTTCTTGAACTACATCTTCTTCAGAAACAATTCTTGCAACCGGTTTTCCGTGCCTGGTAATCTGAACCGTTTCTCCATTTTCCACAAGGTGAATGAAATACGGAAGCCTGTTTTTTACTTCAAAAATTGGAACTGCTGTCATTTGTTACCTCTTAATCCAAAAATAACAGACAAAATGAATCATGTCAAATTTATTCCTATAATTGAATAAATATAGCTATATTTTAATTTTTACGAACACAGAATTTTCAATTTTGTATTTTGTTTGTATTAAAAAATAAACAGACTTTATAAAAAAGCATACACACAAAAACACACCACAAAAAATTTACCCAGCTTTAGATATTCCAAGAACCACTTTATAGCCTTTTGTCACGGGGAAAATTTGCAGTATGCACTGTAAACGCAGCAAAATGCGGCAATTATTTATAAAAGCAGAAATAAACGGCGTAGATTTCCATGGCAATATAAAGAACAAGCGATATTATTATTACTGTTTTGAACCTGATTTTTGCAATTACATAAAGGCGTATAAAGCCGCCTAAAAACACACAGGCAGCGATAAAAACTGAAAAAATTAAAAATACTTCAAGATTTTGCCAGAACTCCATTTTTCTTTTGCTCCACTACGCAGGGCGTTCAGCTTTAGCCGTTTTTCGCACTTTTCTTCAATCGGTTCATTGGTTCATTCCCTGTGACCGCCAATCTGTGCGTTGCGTTCGCGGGTCATTGCGCCTTCTTCCAGATTCATTCCTTTTAAAATCGCATTCTTGCCAAATTTGTTTATAATGTTCAGGCGCACTTCTTGCAGTTTGTCTTCTTTTTCGTTTGTTTCCACTTCGTCAAAAAGACCGGGCTGTTTCTGTTCGGATGGAATTACGTCTTCGGCAGAAATATTAACCCGGCGAACCATAAGCCGCGGATTTACGATTTTTTCGTAAATTGAAAGCAGGGCTTCGACAATCAGCGCGGAAGAATTGGTTTCAGAACCAAGATTCTTTCCGCCATGCACGGGTTTTGGCATTTCGCGCCCCCACGGGTCTTTTACAAATTCCCCATCGTAGCCCGATTCTTCAAGCCCTTCCCGGTCGTAGCAAATCCACAGGGAAACACTGGACGCGAAAAGCTTCTGCTGGAACAAATCCAAAGCCAGCAATTCTGCCATTTCGCGGACAATGATTTTGCCTTTTTCGTAATCGTAAGGATGCTGCAAAACCTGCCCGGAACTGATGCCTTTCTGCTGGGATTTATAAGCCTTAATATTCTGCATCGTCACCGGTTCATAACCCCATGCGTGGTCTATCAGAATTTCAGCGTCAATGCCAAAAAGGTCGTAAAGAACCTGTTCATTTTTTAAAGACTGACGGGCAATGTCGCCCATTGTAAAAAGCCTGTGCTTTGCCAGCCTGTTGGCAGTACCCTTTCCTATGCGCCAAAAATCGGTAATCGGCGTATGCGCCCACAGCTGTTCGCGGTAAGTGCGTTCATCAAGCTGGGCAATCCTTACGCCGTATTCATCCGCCGGAATGTGCTTTGCCACAATATCCATGGCAATTTTGCAAAGATAAAGATTGGGCGCAATTCCTGCTGTGGCAGTAATTCCTGTCTGGGCAAGAACTTCCTTTATTACTTTAACAGCAAGGTCGTAGGCGCTGGTTTTGTACAGCTTCAAATACGCCGTTGCGTCTATAAAAACTTCGTCAATTGAATAAACGTGTATGTCTTCCGCACTGAAAAATTTAAGGTAAATTTTATAGATTCTTGAAGAATAATTTATGTACAGCCCCATCCGCGGAACTGCGGTTATATATTCCAGTTCCTTGCCCGTACGCATTTTAACTTCCCTTGCCTTTGCTTCTACTTCAAACAAACGGCTGCGGCCGGAAAGCCCGTATGCCTTAAGCGACGGCGTTACCGCAAGACAGATTGTTTTGGACGTGCGGCTGGCATCTGCCACCACAAGATTTGTCGTAAGCGGATTAAGACCTCGTTCCCTGCATTCAACGGAAGCGTAAAAAGATTTAAGGTCAATGGCTATGTAGGTTCTATCTTGCCGGGTTTGCGTCACTGCTGTCTTCCTCTACTGCCCGGCGTACCAGTTCCAGACTTTCTTCGTAACCTTTAAGGGCCGCAAAAGGCAGAAAAATTTTGGCACGATTTTTCAGCGGCATTTTTTCCCTCAGCGTTTCTCGCGGCCATTCAGTGTCAATTATGTCTTTGTAAGTATCACTGCCATTCAAGCTGTTCACAATTACCCCTAAAAATTTGCCGGCAAATAAAAGGCAAACTGAAAAAAACACGTAAAACCAAGCACGCAGCAGGCGCACGGCAAATTGTCAGCGCCCAAACGCATTTAATTCTGCTGCAAATTCCGTTCCGGGTGCTTTATCTGTTTTTCCCTGTACAGCTCTTTATCAGCAATTATAAGCAAATCCGCAAGATTTGAATTTTCAGAATCGAACATGGCAAAACCAATGCTTATGGAAAGAACAAAGGGCAGCCCGGCCTGCTTGGACAGTTCACTATTCACGTCTTTAAGGCGCGAACGGATAATTTCAATGCATTCGGTCTTAAAACCGGGGGCAACAACTGCAAATTCGTCGCCGCTTAAACGCCCCAAAGTATCAGAATCCCTGAAAGTTTTTTGCAAAACCTGCGCCTCGGTTTTAATGGCAAGGTCACCAATTTTGTGCCCCCAGGTATCATTTATTTTTTTAAGGCCGTCAAGGTCGCAAAAGAAAACTGCACCAGTCCTGCCCGTTTCAACCGAAACATCAATTGAACGCTGGCCGTAATCCATAAAACCCCGGCGGTTAAACAGTTTCGTAAGTTCGTCAGTTTTTGCACTTAACGAAAGATTTTCGTTGGCTTCCATAAGTTTCTGGTGCTGGTGCATTACTTTTGAATATTCGCAGGCATTGCCCAAAATATCAGAAATAATTTTAAGGTTTATGGCGGTAACAATGTATTCACGGCTTTCGCCCTTGCAGATTATGTAGCCATAATTTTTGTCCCTTATAAAAATCGGGTGAATGTAATAAATGCCGTTCTGGTTTCTGTCGTATTCAGCCGGAACAATTCTGGAATTCAGTTCGAATTCAAAGCCTTTGCCAAATTCAAAGGCTTCAAAAGTTTCTGTTGCCGAATTTACGTAAAGTTTAAGCACGGCTTTTTCCGGCAGAACAAAATCGCAGGATTTGCGGATTATGCGTGGTTCGGGATAAAGGCACACGGACATTTCTGAAATTCTTGAAAGCTTCATTGCAGGGTTCAGCACTTCAGAAATCGTTTCCAAAGAAATTTTACTGTCAATCAAATTAATCATGCTGTAAATTTCAGAAAGAGCCCTCTGATGCTTTTTTATGCTGCTCATTTCCTTTCCGTGCCTTACTTCGTCTTTTTCAAAGTATTTTCCCGTATAATCGTAATAAGCCGTGGTATAGGAACTGCTGCTTATGCAGCCGCAGGACTGTCTGTAAACGGGATAGGCTTCCGTTTCGTAAACGGTTTCCGTCTTTTCGTTTTTAAGAGTTCTGTAAATAATTTCTGCGGCTTTCGTGCCAATCTGCGGCACGGCCTGGTTTATCGTTGAAAGCCGTGGGAATACCTTAATTGCATAATCTGAATCATCGTAGCCGAAAATGACTACATCTTCCGGGCATTTTATCCCGATTTTTTCAAAAAGATAGATAACGCCGCCTGCCGTAAAATCGTTTACGCAGCAAATTGCATCGAAATTTAAGTCTTCCCTTGATTTTATAAATTTGCTCAAAACTTCTTCTGCCGTACCGGGCGTAAAATCGCCGTCAAACACTAATTCCGGGTAAAAAGGCAAACCATGCTTTTCAAGCGCTTTTTTAAAAGATTCCAGGCGTTCTTCCGATTCCGGCGAGCCGGAAAGTTTTGCCGTAAAAAAAGCAATGCGCTTTCTGTTGTGCCTGTTTTTAATGTGTTCAATAACCTGGTCGTAAGCCGAAACGCTGGAATTGAATGTATGCCTGCTTGAAGGAATGTTTATTTTGCGCGAAATGGAAATAACTGGTTTTCCCGAAAAAACCTGAAGTTCTTCCGAAAGTTTTGTAAAATCCACGTAATTAGAAAAAGAATTCGGAATGATAATCACGCCGTCAATCTGCCGGCTGGTTAAAATTCTTGAAGAAAGCCAGAAATGATAATCGTAATTGCCGGCCTTTATAAGCGGAACGTTGACAGGCGCAACAATCAGGCGGACATCTTCCTTGTCTTCAAAAAAATTGTATATTCCGTCTACTACAGTGTGATTGTAATTATTTATCAGGTCGTAAACCAGTACCGCAACATTTAACATACAGTTTCATTCTATCACAGCAATATGCAAATTGAAAATAAATTGTTTTTGCACATTGCAATAAACCCCATTAAGACCGTTTGGCGTCGCACTTTCATAACTCGACATTTGTGCAAATAGTTTGTATATTATTTATAATAGTTTGAAAAAAATGGCGAATTCCAAACACTTTCCGGCGTTCACCGTTCTTAAATAAATACCACTTGTTTAAAAAAAAGAGGAAATTATGCCTACTTACGATTATGAATGCGAAGACTGCGGCTATAAATTTGAAGCTTTTCAAAAAATGTCAGACCCTGCCTTAACGGAATGTCCGAAATGCGGCAAAGGGGTTCACAAGGTTCTCAGTGCCGGAATCGGCATCAGCTTTAAAGGTTCTGGTTTTTATGTTAACGATTCAGGCAGTTCGTCATCTAAACCATGCGACAGCTGTTCAAAGTGTTCTTAATTGGCGGAAACCGTGAGTAGTAGTAAAAAACCAAGATTTTTCTGCAATTTTTGCGGCGCTGAAGTAGACCGCAATGCAACATTCTGCAAGCGCTGCGGCAAGTTTTTTGAATCAGTTTTCTGCCCAAGATGCGGCAAAAAAGGCAACCCGGATACTTTCAGCAACGGCTGTCCGCAGTGCGGTTACGCTTTTGACGGCAGCGATTTAGCTGGCAGTGCCGGTGGCAGCAAAAACGGCTTGAAATATAGCGGCGGCAAATGGCAGAAAAAGAAAGCAAAAACAAAAGACGACCTGCCGTTCTGGATGATTATGGTTGTACTTGTTGCCTTTATGGCAATTGCCGGTTTCATTCTGTTCTATTTTAGAACCAAAATTTAACTGAAAATATTATAAAGTGCACAAAGCACAAAAAAAGCTTCTCTTTTGCGAGAAGCTTTTTTTCTGTTAATTGTTAATTGCGGCACAAAATTACATTATCTGCAGCTGAAGTTCGCTGGTGCCATTATGCAAAACTTTCAGCAGCGGTTCGGTAACAGCATGGCCTATTTTAAGCGTGCTGGATTTTATAACCGTTCCGTTTTTTATGTCAGCAATTATGCCGGCTTTTTCGGGCTTAAAAATTACTATTGAACCGTACATGCCGGTTATCTGGCCCGTTACAATGCCGTAAGTTGCCGGATGCCTGAACGCAAGTGAAACGGCTTCTTTTTCGCTAACCAGATGGTTCTGTGCAAGCAAATTGTAAATTACCTTTTCATCGCTTTCGTTCAGTTCAGGCTGAATAATCCGAGAAACGCCAAGACATCGTGCCTTATCCTGTTCTGCGTCGTCAAGGTTAGAACCAATAAGCAAAACGATTAAGTCTTCAAACTTTTCATCGCTTCTTACGTACTGCAAAATGGTTTTCCACAAACGCGGAAAATCATTTGCATTAAGGACAAGGACATGCGGACGGATTTCATCCAGATTATCCATGGCTTTAACAGGCCAATGGTAAAAAATATTTTCACTACCGACACTTTTTAAATATTCCGCACAACGAGCAGTGTCAGTTTCTTTGCCGGTAATGAACATTGTTTTCATTCTGTTCCCAAATTTTCTACGCTGTAGTTATAAATCTGCCAGATGCCGTCGCGCTGGCGTACAAAGTATGTATAGCGTTTAATTTCCTTGAAATTATCGTAAGTAAACCATTCGCGAACGGTAACCGTACCTTCGGTTGTGGTGTACATTGTTTTTTCAATTTCAAAAGAAGTTGGAATTGCTACAATATCTTTGTCAATGCGAGACTGACGCAAATCAATCTTGTAGTTTTCAATCATGCGTGCGCGCTGGTCAGCACTTTCTGCGCGGTACTTGCGTTTGCGTGCCGGGTCGCTTGCATAAAGTTCTTCTACGTCAAGGTACAGGAAATACTGATCCCACAAACTTTTCTGACGGGCGATGATTGTCTGTTCAACAACCTTGTCCGGCGAAATTGGCTGCGGTTTCAAAAGTTCAGTTTCTGTTGCCGTTAACGGCAGCGATGTCATTGAAGCAACGCTTGGTGAAGGTTTTACTTCAAGAGTAAGGCGGTTTGTAACAATACAGCCGTTCTGAACGTTGTTCATGCTTACTTTAACTGCGCCAGATTCGTTCTTGTTTTCAAGCGTAACCTGCTGGCTGCGGAATAATTCCGGATAAAAACGCAGTTCAATGTAATAAATTGCCGGTTCCGGAATTACGAGATAGTCTTTCAGGTTTTCAACAAAAGAATATTCTTCTCCGGCTTCAAGGGCAATTTCCCTAAAGAAAACCGTCTGGTTTGTACTGCGCTTACGGATAAAGTTATCTGTATGTGCAAGCCTGCTGTTTTTTACAGTGTAGCCTGTAAAATCAACACTGAACATACGGTCGTCTGCAAGCTTAAACCGTACTGTTTCAGAGCCATTGTTAGCAATCGTCACTTTTACAAACACAGGGTTATCCTGGCTGTTGCCCGGATAGTACATAGTTTTATCATAAAATTTGATAGAAACATTAGCACCAGCAACAGATGCGGAATTCTGTGCCCATAATTGTTGTGCAAAGATTGCAAAAATCGTTATAATACAAATTAGGGTACGTTTCACACCAATTCTCCTGCTTAAATATCGGAATACTTTTATGAATACCTTACAGTCTAGTTCTTTACAAAAGCACATTCATGCGTGGAAAAACATGCAGGATGTAATTTCTTCCATTAAAGAGGAAAATTTTCCTTACGAAATAGAAGGTTTACAGGGCGGTCTGGCGGCTTTTTTTATTGCCGAACTTTTGCAGACCCGCAGAAATGATTTGATGGCAAGCATTCAGTATAAAAATGCCATGCCGCCAAGCAATGCAGCCGATTTTCTGCTGGTTGTGCCTACGGAAAAAGACGCTGAAACTTTAAGCGAAGACCTGAAAAGTATTTTTAACGATGCAGAACCCGTTGCAGACCGCACGGTTTTAAATGACGAAACGCCAGCACAAAACAAAAAGCGCGCAAATATGGAAGAAACCGGCAATTTTCCCGAAATTTTGCAGCTTCCATGGTGGGGGCTTGTTCCTTACCGTGCCGCGTCAACAGGTTCGCTTGTTTTTGGCGAACGTGCCGGTGTTCTTTCAAAACTTGCCCAGGACGGTACTGGAATTTTCAAGCGCTCTACCCGTTCCAAAATATTCATTACCACCCAGCGTTCGCTGCAAAGCCCTGTGCCGCCAAAAGAATACATAAAAAGCCTTTCGCTCACGGTTAAAAAAGGCGAACAGTTTGACCCGCAGTCATTTGCAAGCCTTCTTGCAGAACGCGGCTATCTGCGCGTACCGCGCGTTTCGGTGCGCGGCGAATTCACTTTGCGCGGCGAAGTTCTGGACATTTTCATGCCAGGCGAAGACGCGCCGCACCGCATTCAGTTTGATTTTGACCAGATTGAAAAAATAAAGACTTTCAACGTAATAAGCCAAACCTACGACAGCGAAAGCACCGAAAGCGACAGCCTGCTGATTTACCCGATGAAGGAAGTTATCTGGAACGACGAACTTATCGGGCATCTGGAAAAGGCAATTGAAAAACGCAGCGAAACTGCCGGCGATGACAAAAATGCTTTCCGCGACGGTCTTGAAGAATTTTTAAGCAAGCTTTACATAAGCAAGCAGGCCGAAGGCGAAGAAATGTTCTATTCCATGACTTTTGAAGAATTATATGGAAGAAAATATTCAATAATTGACTATTTAGGCGACAGTGCAACGGTAATTTATCTGGATTACGACCGCCTGAACAATGCGCAGGAAAGCTTTGACCGCGAATACGACGGCCTGTATAAAAAAGCCCGCGCCGTTTCGCCAGTGCCTGCGCCAAAAGACATTCTGCTTGATTTTAAGGCTGTAAACGGCTTAAAAAACAAAGGCGAAAAACAGATGCGCAATCTGTACATCCGCACAATTCATTCAACCCAAATACCTGAAAGCCAGCATTTAGCCTTTGCAAGCGACGCACCGAAAGGATTTTTCGGCAACATCAATTTTTTAACCGAACAGATTACCGAACTGCTTGCCAACGGCTGGAAAATTTACGTCTACGCGGATTCGGTAAATCAGGCCTTGCGCATAAAAGAACTTTTGCGCAACCTAGAAACCTGCGTTCTGCCGCTGCCGCTTTCTGCCGGGTTCGGCATACCGGATGAAAAAATTCTTGTCATTCAGGAAAACGAAATTTTCGGCCGCCGCAGGCTTACGCCAAAAACAACGCGCCACGCCAAAAGTGCCGTTATCGACACTTTCGTAGAACTTAACCCCGGCGACTACGTGGTTCACGTAAACTACGGCATCGGGCTTTTTAAGGGCATAGAACGCGTAAAAGCCCTTGGCAACGAACGCGACTACATAAAAATTGAATACGCCGAAGAAGAAAACGTTTTCATTCCAATTGAACAGGTAAACCTTGTTCAGCGCTACATCGGTAACGAAGGCAACGCACCAAAACTAGACAGGCTCGGCTCAAAATCCTGGGAAAACCGCAAAAACAAGGTTAAAAAAGACGTTGAAGACATTGCAGACCGGCTTATTGAACTTTATTCAAAGCGAAAAACTGCCCGCGGTTTTCCGTTCCCAAAAGACAACGAATTTCAGATTGCCTTTGAAGCAGCCTTCCCGTACGACGAAACTGATGACCAGCTGACATGCATTGCAGACGTAAAGGCCGACATGGAAAAACCTGTGCCGATGGACAGGCTTGTCTGCGGCGACGTTGGCTACGGCAAAACGGAAATTGCCATGCGTGCTGCATTTAAGGCCGTTATCGGCGGTAAACAGGTGGCATTTTTGGCACCAACAACAATTCTTGCAGAACAGCATTACGAAAACTGCGTGGAACGATTTCAGAATTTTCCCGTACGCATAGCCCACATGTCGCGTTTTGTAAGCAATGCAGACCAGAAGAAAATTTTAAAGCAGCTTGCCGCAGGCGAAATTGACATTCTGGTTGGCACGCACCGAATAATTCAGAAAGACGTGACATTTAAAGACCTTGGCCTGATGATTATTGACGAAGAACAGCGCTTTGGCGTTAAGGACAAGGAACGGTTAAAGGAACTGAAAAACAGCATAGACTCACTCGCAATGAGTGCAACGCCAATTCCGCGCACCCTGCACATGTCGCTTTTAAAAATACGCGACATGAGCATCCTCAATACTGCTCCGCACAACCGCCACCCGATAGAAACAATCATCGATGCCTACAACGGTGATCGGGTTGCAAGTGCCATCAGGCGCGAAGTTGAGCGCGGCGGACAGGTTTTTTACCTGCATAACAGGGTTGAATCGCTGGAAGAAGTACGGCTTAAGCTTCAGCAGCTTGTGCCGGAAATGCTTATTGATACAGCCCACGGACAGATGACTTCAACCGAACTTGATGATATTTTCCGCCGCTTTAAAATGGGCGGCTTCCACGTGCTGGTTTCTACCACCATCATCGAAAACGGCATCGACATTCCAAACGTAAACACAATCATCATCGACCGCGCCGACATGTACGGAATTTCCCAATTGTACCAGCTGCGCGGCCGTGTTGGGCGCAGCGACCGCAAGGCCTACGCTTACATGCTTTACCCGGAAAACAAGGTGCTTAGCGAAATTGCAATGAAACGCCTTCAGGTAATAAGCGATTTTACGGAACTTGGTGCGGGCTTTAAAATTGCAATGAAAGACATGGAAATCCGCGGTGCCGGAAACCTGCTGGGAAAAGACCAGAGCGGCGACGTTTATTCCGTTGGTTTCGACCTTTACCTTCACCTGCTTGAACAGGCAATTCAGCGCCGTTCAAACGAAAACTATCAGGAAGCCCCAGACGTTCTTCTTGAACTTGAATACACGGGCTTCATTCCTGAAACTTACATCGTAAATCCCCAGACAAAAATGGAAATTTACAAGAAAATTGCTTCTGTTTCTACAAACGATGAACTTGAAAGGGTTTACAACGAACTTAACGACCGTTTCGGGCCTATTCCGGACGAAGTACAAAGCCTGCTTGCCCTTGCCGAAATAAGAATCATCTGCAAGAAACTGAACATTTTAACGCTTAAAGAACGCGGCGGCATTGTTCAGGTTGAATTTGCAAAAGTTGCACAGCTTTCAATTGAAAAAGTTATGAAACTTATAAGCGAAAGTGCCGGTAAAGTAACTTTGGACAACAAGCATCAGAATTTCATGCTGCTTAAAACCGGTAAAATCGGCTTAAAAGAAAAAAGCGAGTTTATCCGGCAAAAACTGGAATATCTGGTGGGCTAAAAGCCTTTGTTTTTTCAAAAGCAAGTTCCGGCATTTTCTGCTTTTTGAAAAAATTTCAAAAAAAATTAAAAAAGTAATTGACTAAAAATGTGCATTTTGGTACTGTTAATTATCAGCTAACGCAACAGCGTAACGCTGAAAGATACTGAACCTTGCGGATGTCATATAACGGCTATTATCTCAGCCTTCCAAGCTGATGACGTGGGTTCGACTCCCATCATCCGCTTAAAGAGCCTTAAAAAAGGCTCTTTTTTTTTACCCGGAAAGCCTTGCAAATGCCGCCGCGCCGGTGATTGCATTCTGTTTGTTTATTGCTTAATTTTTTATTTTAATTGATAATGAAAAAAGTTTTATAGGAGGATTTTATGCCGCATATAACTGTACAAATGTACCCGGGAAGAACTGATGCCCAGAAAGAAGCTTTGGCAAAGGCTTTGGCAGAAACTGCAAGCAAAACATTAAACCGCGAAATTGAACATTTTTCCGTAAGCGTTGTAGACGTGCCGCAGGATGAATGGAAAGAAAAAGTTTACAATTCTGCCATTGATCCGCAGAACAAGGAAGTTTTTGTTCGTCCTGGTTATTAAAAGCAAAAGCCGCCGGTAATAAGGCGGTTTTTTATTTTTTCTGTTTTTTTCTATCGCCAAACCTGAATACTTTTAAATATTTCAAAACAGCACTACTTTTCTAGCCTGAATGTCGAGTTTTAATTTTTTTTAACCTCTAAATAGATTCGGAATTTATTTTATGAAATCAATCAGACGCTGTGCGCAGTAACCTGCACGATAAAATTTTGTACTTCAATTTTAAGTAAAAAAAACATGAAATTTTGTTGACAAATCAAAAGTTGAATGCTAGATTATGGTTAGTTGATTGATACAATTAACTAACTCGAAAGAGTGTCCGGGGAAAATGTCCGGACAAAGATAGGAGAACATTAAATGAAATTTGGTAATTACGATGATGCGAATTGTGAATATGTCATCAATACGCCACAGACACCTTACCCGTGGATTAACTATTTAGGAAGTGAAAAATTCTTCTCATTGATTTCTAACACAACCGGCGGCTATTCTTTTTATACGGATGCACGTCTTCGCCGCCTTACACGCTATCGCTACAACGATATGCCGCTTGACAACAACGGTCACTATTTTTTCATCAAAGACGGAGACACAATCTGGAATCCGGGCTGGCAGCCAACACAGACCAAACTTGATTCTTACGAATGCCGTCATGGTTTCGGCTATTCAAAATACACTTCTAAGAAAAACGACCTGAAAGCTGAAGCACTTTATTTCGTTCCAAACGGCGAAAATGCTGAAGTTGAAATGATTACACTTAAAAACGAAGGCAAATCAGCAAAAGAAGTTAGCCTGGTTTCTTTCGTAGAATGGTGTCTGTACAATGCTTCAGACGACTGCCAGAACTTTCAGAGAAACTTCTCTACAGGCGAAGTTGAAATTGAAGGCAGCGCAATCTACCACAAAACTGAATACCGCGAAAGACGCAATCACTTTTCGTTCTATTCTTGTAACGAAAAAATTGACGGCTTTGATACAGACCGCGAAACTTTCCTTGGTCTTTACAATTCAATCAGCGCACCCAAAACAGTTGTTGAAGGCAAATCTGGCAACTCTGTTGCAGACGGCTGGTCTCCAATTGCTTCTCACCGCCTGAATGTAAAACTTGCAGCCGGTGAAGAAAAAACTTACGTATTCGTTCTTGGCTACATTGAAAACGATCAGGACAAAAAATTCCTTTCTGAAGCAGACAAGAAAAAAGCTTTGGATGCAGGTCTTCTCCGCACAAACACAGCTTCTGGCGTAATCAACAAGGAAAAAGCCTACGCTTTGCAGGAAAAATTCAACAGCAAGGAAAAAGTTGAAAAAGCTTTTGCTGATTTGAAGGCACGCTGGGCAGAAATTCTTTCTCACTTTACACTTAAAACTGGCGATGAAAAACTTGACCGCATGGCAGTTTGGAATCAGTACCAGTGTGTTGTTACGTACAACTTTGCCCGTTCTGCTTCTTATTTTGAATCAGGCATTGGCCGCGGTCTGGGATTCCGTGATACATCTCAGGACATGCTTGGTGCTGCCCACCAGCTGCCAAAAGAAAGAATCCGCGAACGCCTTTACGACGTTGCAGCAACACAGTTTGAAGACGGTTCGGCTTATCACCAGTTCCAGCCTCTGACAAAACGCGGAAATGCAGACATCGGTTCTAACTTCAACGATGACCCGCTGTGGCTTGTTCTTGGTGTAGGAAACTATATCCGTGAAACCGGCGATGTTGATTTCCTTAAAGTTGACGTTCCTTTCGACAACTCTGAAACAAACAAGGCAACAATGTTTGAACACTTGAAACGTTCTTACAACTACATTCCTAACCACATGGGTCCGCATAACCTGCCTTTAATCGGTAGAGCTGACTGGAACGACTGTTTGAACCTTAACTGTTTCTCTATGAACCCTAACGATTCTTTCCAGACTTGTACAAACAAGGAAGGCAAGAATGCAGAATCTGTAATGATTGCACAGATGTTCATTTTTGTTACACCAGATTACGCTGCAATGTGCCGCCTTATGGGTGATGAAGCTGAAGCAAAAAAAGCTGAAGAAGCAGCAAAGAAAATGGAAGAAGCAATCTGTACAGCCGGTTGGGACGGAGAATGGTACATCCGTGCTTACGATGATGCAGGTAACAAAATCGGTTCAAAAGAATGCGAAGACGGTAAAATCTTCATTGAAACACAGGGCTTTGGTACAATGGCTAAAGTTGGTGCAGACAAAGGCTACCCTCTTAAATCACTGGACAGCGTAAAGAAATATTTGGATTCGAAATACGGTATTGTAATTCTTTACCCGGCATACCAGAATTACCACGTTGAACTTGGTGAAGTTTCTTCTTACCCACCAGGATACAAAGAAAACGGCGGTATTTTCTGCCACAACAACCCTTGGGTAATCATTGGTGAAGTTGTAAACGGCCGCCCGCAGGATGCATGGGAACATTATACAAAAATTGCTCCGGCTTGGGTTGAAGAAAAATGGTCAGACATTCACAGAACTGAACCTTATGTTTATTCTCAGATGGTTGCAGGTAAAGAAGCACGCCGCGAAGGTGAAGCCAAGAACTCTTGGCTTACCGGAACTGCTGCATGGAACTTTGTTGCATTGAGTCAGTACATTTGTGGTTTGCGTCCGCAGCACGAAGGTCTTGAAATTGAACCGCGTTTGCCAGAACACATCAAAACAGCGGAAATTACAAGAAAATTCCGCGGCGTAACTTACAAAATCAATGTAGAAAACAAAAACCCGACTGGAAAGGTTGCTTTAACTGTTACAAGTGGCAATGCTACTTGCGACGGTACAATCGTTAAAACCAGTGAAAAATCAGGCATCATTACTGTAAAAGCTGTAATTGGCTAATTTCAGTGTTTTCCTTCTTTAGAAGCCAGTGCATTGTCAATGTGCTGGCTTCTTTTTTTAAACCTTATTTTTTATAAAATTGAAAACATACAAAAAAAACACCTGCCTAACGCAAGTGCTTTCATAAAACTACTAAAAATTGAACAGAAAACTATTAATATTCTTTTACGCTGTTCTGTTTTTGAATGGCCTGCCATGCAAGTTTTGCTGCGGCCTGCTCTGCTTCTTTTTTATTCTTTCCCTTTGCTGGCCCGTAAGTAACATCCCTTAAAATTACATTCACCCAGAATGTCCTGTCATGTTCCGGCCCTGTTTTCTTTACAAGTTCGTAAACCGGACAAGCCTTATACTGCTTCTGGTAAAATTCCTGCAACAAAGTCTTAAAATCGCGAATATGCTTATTATCCAGCACTTTGGCAATTTCCGGCACAATGTACTTAAGAACAAAAGCAGAAGCCTGAGTATAGCCAGAATCCAGATAATAAGCACCAATCACAGCTTCCATGGCATCAGCCAGAATTGCTTTCTTACTTCTGCCGCCAGACTGTTCTTCACCTTTTCCAAGAATCAGGCACTTGTCAATGCCCAAACTAAGGGCAATCTCAGAAAGCACCGGTTCAGAAACAACTACAGCCTTAATTTTGGCCAAATCGCCTTCCGGCTTGTCAGCCATAGACTGATACAAGTGCGAAGCCGTAGACATACCCAAAACGGCATCGCCTAAAAATTCAAGGCGTTCGTTATTAGGGTGCTTGTTATGATTTTCGTTTGTGCTGGAACGATGCCAGAAAGCACAGTCCAGTAAATTGATGTCTTTGAATTTAAGCCCGGCTTTGTGTTCAAAATCGTAAAGCATACGCTTGCGTTCTGGTGTTAAAGCGTATTTGCTTGCATTAGCAGGAAAAAGCATGTTTTCACCTTTTGAGGTGCCTTCAAAACTCGGAACTAAAAAGTTCAGACTTTTGCAAACACTTCCATAAAAAAATAAAGGAGCAGATTAACTGCCCCTTTTGCTATCAACAGAACAATAATTATGCCTGATTTGCTTTGATGAAATCGTATGCATCACGAACTGTTTCAAATTCGTTTGCTTTTTCATCTGGAATTGTTACTTTAAGTTCTTCTTCAATTGCATAAACAAGTTCGTAAGTATCAAGGCTGTCAGCGCCCAAATCCTGACGGAAAGAAGAATCAAGTGTGATTTTATCTTCTTCTACATCAAGTTTTTCTGCAATAAGTTTTTTCATCTGTTCAAACAATTCGTCCATGGTAAATTCTCCTATTAGCCATTATTTTCAGGCGCGATTACCTGTCTTCCGCGGTAGAAACCACATTTTGGACATACATGATGCTGCATAACCAAGTTTCCGCAGTTTCCGCACTCAACAAGATTCGGAGCAGCCAAACGCATATTGATTGTCTGTCTTCTTTTTGTGCGAGCTTTTGACGTTTTCGCTCTAGGTACTGCCATATATAAACCTCTTCTTTATAATTTGATATATAAGTCAAGATAAAATACTACAAATACCTCAACCTGTCAATGTAGTGTAGCATAATATTAGAATTTGTCAATAATAAAATTACAAAATTCGTAAATTTGTCATTTTGTTAAATGTTACAGAACTTTTCTTTCAATGCTTTCTCTACAACCGGCGGAACCATTGTAGAAACATCACCGCCAAAAGACGCCAGTTCCTTTATGGCACTCGATTTCAGAACGAAATATTTCGGGTCGGTAGGAATGAAAATGGTTTCTACCGACGGGCACAAACCGCGGTTCATCATCGAAAGATCAAATTCATAGGAAAAATCGTTTATATTGCGCACGCCGCGGATTAAAACCGCCGCATTGTGTTCTTTCGCATAATTTACAATAAGACTGCTGTAGGAATGAACGGAAACATTTTTCCACGGTTTTACCATTTCTTCCAGCATTTTTACCCTTTCCGCGGTAGAAAAAAGATAATTTTTTGCTTTATTTTCTGCAACGACAACGTGAATTTCATCAAAAAGTGATTTTGAACGTTCTATAACATTCAAGTGACCAAAAGTTGGCGGATCAAACGACCCGGGAAAAACTGCTATAACCATAAAATTACAATAGTATTTACAGGCTTTTGGGTCAATGGAATATTCATTCGCCGCTGTCTTTTATCTAATTCTTTCACAAAATATACAAAATTGAGATTTTGGATATTTTGGAATAATTTTCATCAAATTTCTCAATCCGGAATCAAAATCCTTTGACTAAAGGCAAGCTATAGTTTATCATTGAAAGCAATGGTAAAGGAAATCTCTATGGGAAAGAAATTATTATTTTTAGTTTGCATTGCTTTGTGTCTCGTTTTTGTTTCTTGCGAAAGTACAGAAGAAGGTTCTGTTGAGACTGTTACAGCGCCTGTAGTTGAACCAGCAAAACCAGTTGAACCGGTAAAGGTTGAACAGCCTAAAAAAGAAGAACCTAAACCTGCTGATAAACCGGCAAAGGTTGAAGAACCGAAGAAAACGGTCATCGTTCCAAAAGAAGAACCCGTTGCCGAGCCGGTTAAAATTGTAGAAAGCTATAAGCCAAATGAACATTTAACAGCCGAAGAAAAGGAATACCAGCGTTCAGTAAAAGATCTGGCAGAAACAATTTCTATCGATGAATTTGAAGCCGACAAAAAAGAAGTTCTGGAAATTATTGACGAATTGACGCGCATCATGAAAGAACGTGACTACAACTCGTGGGTAAAATACCTTTCACCGGCTTCAAAAAAATACTGGTCAAATCCGCAGAACCTTGCAACGGTTTCCAACCGTTTGCCGGTAAAAGGCTTAAAGATTTCTTCTTTGAAAGACTATTTCACATATGTTTTTGTGCCTGCACGTGCAAACAGTAAGGTTGAAGAAATCCGCTATGTTTCAAGTACAGTTGTAAAAGCAGTAGAACCACACGATGAAGAAGATTTGATTTATTATATGTTTGAAAAAATCGGCGGTAAATGGTACTTAAAGCTTGATACATTGTAATTTTTTTCACTTTTAGTGTTTTAGTAATTATTGTAGCTTTGCTACATAGTTATAAAGCTTACTTGTAATTTTCTAAAGAGTAAGTATCTTATACGTTCAAAAACTTTTTATTAGGAGTAAGTATGAACTTAAGAAAAGTTAGTGTAGTTGCAGCAATTGCAATGTTTGCTGTTTCTCTTCTTCCTGCACAGCAGAGATCAGAAGTTACTGTAGAACAGCAATATCTTTCTACAATCGAAGATGTAATTATCAAAGAAATGACTTTGTCTGATGTTCGTGACAACAAAGAAGTTGCTTTGCAGTACATTGAAGATGCACTTAATGCCGGAAGAATCAGCCCTGAAATTCAGGAAGCATTGAATTCTCTGGCTGGTGAAGGTGTCGTTAACCCTAACCGCGAAAACGGCCGCCTGATTAACAACTACCCGGATATTCGTGCAAAAGCAGCTGACCTTTTGGCACAGATTCCTACTGAAGAATCAAAAGCAACACTGGTGAAAATTGTTCTTGGCGACAATGAACCAATGGTTATCACTTCTGCTATCCGTTCTTTGGGCGTTATCGGTCTTAACAGCGATGACGACGTAGTTTCAACAATTGCATGGACAGAAAAACGTTTTGCAGCACTGAACCCAACAAGCAGCATGGCTTACGAAGTTCTTAATGCTTATGAAAAACTTTTGCCATACACAAAAGACAGAAACGCAATGATTCAGTCTGTTTCTCGCATTGCAGCAAACTACCAGTACGTTACACCTGTTAGACAGCGCGCATTGAAACTGCTGAAAGACATTTCTTCTAACTAAGCATTTGTTGCAAAAAAAATAGGCTTGTTCTTTTGAACAAGCCTATTTTTTTTGCAACAATTGAAAAACGAACAGCTTTAGGATAAAATCATTGAACCAAGGCGAAGATAACGTTTAAAGTTCACTTTTTTAAAGGTTGAAGTAAACTAAATAAAAAAGCTGCCTGTTAACCAAGCAGCCAACGAGAGATACCGGATTCGAACCAGCCGCCTCTTCCTCCGGAGGGAAGCGCTCTATCCAAATGAGCTAATCTCTCAATACAATAAATAATAGCCAAAAAACTTAATTATGGCAAGCATACTAAACAAAAACAGAGAAAAAATGAATTCAAAAATTATTCTGGCATCAAATTCAATTTACCGAAAATCCGTTTTAAGCGACTTGCAAATTCCGTTTTGCGTTCTGCCCTCTGATGCAGACGAAAGCATAGACAATATTGAAAATTTGGAAGACGTACCATTAATTCTTGCACAGCGGAAAGCCTGCGCCACAGCAAAAATGCTAAGCGGTTTTTCCGGCAATTCAAACTTAACGGAAAAACAAAACACCGAACAGGCAGAAAAAATAAAAGAAGCCTTAAACTGCGATTTAATTTTGGCAGCAGACACCGTTCTGCTGTTTGAAAACAGGATAATCGGCAAACAGCCAACCGTTGAACATGCAAGGAACTGCCTGCAAAATCTTAGCGGAAAAAGCCACAAGGTGATTAGCGCCCTAGCCCTTTTAAACCGCAAAAACGGCAAACTTACATGCAAAAAAAATACAACGGTCGTAACTTTTAAATCATTAAAACAAAAAGAAATAGACAGTTATTTACAAACCGGCGAATGGCAGGGCGCGGCAGGAGCATACCGCATTCAGAAGAAAGGTGCGTTTTTTACTGAAAAAATAGAAGGTTCTTTTACTTCTGTTGCGGGCTTGCCTATCTCTGAACTTTATGATATGCTTTCAGTGCAAGGTTATCCTGTCTGGAATTAGCCTTGTAATTTGCTTTTTGCAAATTATTTTCTGGTTTGCTTTACGCTTACCAAGATACAGAGTATGGTGAGGGTTTTTAACCCCCGATGAAGGAGCATCTCGTGGCAGTAGTAACCATGAAGAGTTTGCTTGAATCTGGTGTACACTTTGGTCACCAGGTAAAGCGCTGGGATCCACGCATGAAGAAATTTATCTTCGCAGAACGCAATGGTATCCACATTATCGATCTTCAGAAAACGATCGTAGCAATTAAAGATGCCTATGAAGCTGTACGCAAAACAACAGCAGCAGGCAAAACAGTTCTTTTTGTAGGAACAAAAAAACAGGCACAGCAGGCAATTGCAAAAGATGCAGAACGCTGTGGCATGTACTATGTAAACAACCGCTGGCTTGGTGGTATGCTTACAAACTTCTCAACAATCAAAAAATCACTTCTTCGCCTTAAGAAGCTTGAAAAAATGGAAGTTGACGGAACTTTCGACAGCTTGACCAAAAAAGAAAAAGCTTCAATTCTTAAAGAAAAATCAAAACTTGAAAAGAACCTTGGCGGTATCAAAGACATGAAGGAACTCCCTGGAATTATCTTCATTATTGATACACACAAAGAAGCTATTGCTGTTGCAGAAGCTCGCCGCATGGGAATTCCTGTTGTTGCAGTTGTTGATACAAACTGTAACCCAGAAGGAATCGATTACCCAATTCCAGGTAACGATGACGCAATCCGTGCAATCACATTGTTCACTTCTATTATTGCAAACGCTGTAATTGAAGCAGACAACGAAAACGGTCTTAAAATCATCGAAGGCATTCAGGATGAAGACGAAGATTTGTCTGACGCATCATCAAAAGCTGAAGATGAAGAAATTGTTGATTATTCAAACTATCAGCCAACAGAAGCTAAAGAAGAAGATTTAGACGAATCTGATGATTCTTTAGTTGATGAAGACAAACTTTACAAATAATAAACGGCAGTTTCTGAATATTTTAGTTTTCAGGAACTGCTTAAATGCGGGTTTTAAGCCGTGTAATCTTTACGACTCAAAGCCCGCAGGGAATTTCAGAAGCTAATTTGTGAATTCCCTGAAATGCACCCGCAGGTAAAAGTTTTCTGTTCGTAAAACTTATTTGCCATTTTTAGTAAAACTGGTGCATATTTTGCATTTTTTACCATAAAATCACTTTTTGGAGATACTCATGGAAATTAAAGCCGCCGACGTAAAAGCATTGCGTGACAAAACCGGTGCTGGCATGATGGAGTGTAAAAAAGCACTTACAGAATGCAATGGTGACGAAGAAGCAGCAATCAAACTTTTGAAAGAAAAAGGTCTTGCTGCACTTGAAAAACGTGCTGAAAGAGCAACTAAAGAAGGCCGCATCTTCATTAAACTTGAAGGTTCTAAACTTGTTATTGCTGAATTGACTTGTGAAACAGACTTTGTTGCAAACAACGCAGATTTCATCGCTTGCGGTGACAAAATTGTTGCAGAAGCAATGGCTAAAAACATTACAAGCGTTACAGACGAACTTGCTGAACTGCTTAAAGATTTTGCTGCAAAAACACGTGAAAACATGTCTTTGCGCCGCCTCGAAATGGTAGAAATCCCTTCAGACTGTGTAATGGGCAAATACGTTCACAGCGACAACAAAACTGGTGTTGTAGTTCTTTTGAAAGCTGACCCGGCTGATGCAGCAGCTAAAGAAGAAATTAAAACACTCGCATACGATTGCTGTTTGCACATTGCAGCATTTACTCCTGCTTACATCCAGCAGAGCGATGTTCCACAGTCTTACATTGATGAACAGAAAGGCATTTTCAAAGTTCAGATGGACAACGATGCTAAAGTTGCATCAAAACCAGAAAACGTTAAAGCCGGCATCCTTCAGGGTAAAGTAAACAAACACCTGGCGGAAATCTGTTTCATGGATCAGGTATTCGTTAAGGCTGAAAACGGCGAAACTGTTGCTAAAAAGATTGAAGCTGTTGCAAAAGCAAACGGCTGCAAGCTTTCTGTAGCAAAAGTTGTAAGCTACGTTCTTGGTGCTTAATTTTTTCTTACCCTTTTTGCGGTAACATAACAAAAGTAAAAGCTGCATTTTATAAAATAAATTTGTAGCTTTTACTTTTTTGCTTTATAATGAAAGTGTTAGTTTTTTTTACAAATTTTGAATAAGATTTCTAAAAAAAACTTACAAGAAAAAGAAAGGAATTTTTTATGGCTGATATGAACGAAGCAAGCGTAAAACGGATGGAAAAATCTGTAAACGCACTTAAAGATGAATTTAACACAATCCGCACAGGTCGTGCATCTGCAAACCTTTTTGACCGTGTTCGCGTTGATTATTATGGCGAAAAATCGCCGCTTTCGCAGGTTGCAAACATTGCAATTCCGGAAGCCCGTATGGTTGTTATTACACCTTGGGACAAAGGCTTGATTGCAGAAATTGAAAAAGCAATTTTACGTTCAGAACTGGGACTGAACCCGTCAAACGATGGTAAGGTTATCCGCATTGCAATTCCGCCGTTAACAGCAGACCGCCGCAAGGAACTGGTAAAACAGGCAAAGACAATTGCAGAAAACAGCCGTGTTGCAGTTCGTAACATTCGCCGTGACGGAAACGAAGAACTAAAAAAAATGCAGAAAGACGGTTCAATTACCGAAGACGAATTGAAAACAGCAGAAGATTCTTTACAGAAATCAACTGATAAATTCATTGCAGAAATCAATAAGATTTTTGAAGAAAAAGAAAAAGAAATTTTGGAAGGCTAATGGCCACTGTACAAATTGATAAAAACCGCCTGCCCGTTCATGTTGGAATAATTATGGACGGGAACGGCAGATGGGCACAAAACAGAGGCTTGGCGCGTTCCATGGGACATAAAGAAGGTCTTGAATCCGCCAGGCGCATTTTAACTGCCGCTGCCGAAATTGGCATTAAATATGTAACACTTTATACTTTCTCTACCGAAAACTGGAAGCGCACGCAGGAAGAAGTTGGTTTCCTGATGGGTTTAATTACGACACATTTGCGCGCAGAAGTTGAACGTTACATGAAAGATAACATCAGGCTTTTGCATTTGGGTGACATCAATGCCTTGCCCAAGGACGTGCAGAAAGAACTTACTGATTCAATGGCAAAAACCGCAAAACAAACCGGAATGACCGTAGTTTTGGCTATAAATTACGGAAGCCGTGATGAAATTGTAAGAGGCATAAAAAAACTTGCTGAACAGAATGCAGATTTTTTAAGCCTGACGGAAGAAACATTTTCAAAGTCCTTAGATGCCGGGTTACCTGATGTTGATTTATTGATTCGTACTGGCGGTGAAAAACGTTTAAGTAACTTTTTACTCTGGCAGTCTGCCTATGCTGAGCTTGAATTTTCGGATACTTTGTGGCCAGACTATTCAAAGGAAGAGTTTTTACAAACAATTGAAAATTTTCAGCAACGAAACAGAAGATTTGGTGGTGTTAAATGAGCAAAATTGTAAAACGGTTGCTGACATTCTTTATTGCTATTCCCCTGTTTATTTACCTGACTTGGTTTTGTACTTTTAAAAATCATCTAGTATTAAACTGCATTGTTGTGGCAGCCGTTGCCGTTGCCACGATTGAAATGCACGCGCTTTTAAAGCACAAACTGGCAGTCCAGCCGCGCGGGCTGGTTGTTGCATTATCCACGCTGGTAGCACTCGCCGGTTTTTTATGTGTTCTTTTGGGCTTTCCAATGGAATACGTTACTTTTATATTCATTTTAGTTCTTTTTATTCTTCTAATTTTTGAAATTTTCTGTAAATCTTCTGAAGAAAAACAGTTTGAACAGTCAATTCAGCGCATGATTTCTTCGTCATTTACAATTTTATACAGTGCCTTTCTGCTTAGCTTTGTACATCGCATTATGTGCTGGCAATATGCAAAAGAAAATTTAGTAGTTTTCCTGCTTATGGTATTTCTGTGCGATTCTTTGGCATGGCTTTTTGGCGTAACCATGGGAAAGAATAACCGCGGTTTTGTAAAAGCAAGCCCAAACAAAAGCATAATGGGTTTTATTGGCGGTTTTGCAGGTTCCATTGCAATCGGCATTCTGGCACACATGTTCCTGCCGGAAATTTTCTCTGGTTCTTACGCAAAAGCAGTTATTTTAGGATTTTCAACAGCTTTTGCTTCAATACTGGGCGATTTAACAGAATCTGTTATCAAACGTTCGGCCGGTGTAAAAGATTCGGGCAACATAATTCCCGGTCGCGGCGGTCTGCTTGATTCCATCGATTCAATTGTAATGGCAGCCCCGGTTTATGTAATTCTGGCACATTTTTTGTATAATTTTTCATAAAAGCACGCGGTAATATAATGAAAAAAATATTGGTTTTGGGCGCAACCGGTTCAATTGGAACCAGCGCACTTGATATAATAAAAAATCATTCTGATTTATTTACTTTGGCCGGGCTTTCTGCCCATAAAAACGCTGAAAAATTGTGCAAGCTTGGTGCAGATTTCAATTGTACCGAAATTTGCATTACCGGGTTCAGCGATTCTGAAGGTTTTTCTGACAGCGTAAAGGAAAACGTTAAGTATTGGGGCGAAGAAGGCCTTAAAACCTTAATTAAAAACAGCAATTGCGACATTGTTCTTAACGGAATTGCAGGTGCAGCAGGGCTTTTGCCTTCAATTACTGCACTTGAATGTAAAAAAGACCTGGCGCTGGCAAACAAGGAAACAATTGTTATGGCCGGGTTGCTTGTAAAAAAACTTGCCAAACAAAACGGCTGCCGCATTTTGCCCGTGGATTCTGAACATTCGGCCGTTTTCAGCCTTATTGAACGCTACGGAAAAGATTCAATCGATTCAATTGTAATTACCGCAAGCGGCGGTCCTTTCAGAAAACTTCCAAAAGAAAAATTACAGTTTGTTACTTTGCAGGACACTTTGAAGCACCCAACATGGGATATGGGTCAAAAAATTACCATTGATTCTGCAAGTTTGGCAAACAAAGGCCTTGAAGTAATTGAAGCGTGCCGGCTTTTTGACGTGCCGGCAGAACGCGTGCACGTAACGGTTCATCCGCAAAGTCTGGTACATTCGTTTATCCGCACCAGAGACGGAGTTTTGTACGCACAGATTTCGCCGCCAGACATGCGCCACCCTATTTTGCAGGCTTTAGCATGGCCAAAATTCATACCGAATAATCTTGAACCGCTGGATTTTTCAAAACTTGTTGAAATGAGTTTTGACCGGCCGCGTTTTGAAGATTTTCCCATGCTTTCGCTGGCCTATTCTGCTGCGGAAAAATCGCAGAAATATACGATTGCGTATAATGCCGCAAATGAAATTGCCGTTGCTTCATTTATTAAGCAGGAAATTGGTTTCATGGACATTCCGGACATTACCCGGCAGGTTCTTGAAAACGACTGGTGTGGCGAGCCGGAAACATTTGATGAAATTTTTGAAGCAGACAAACTTGCACGCAAACTTGCAGCTGAATACATATTGAGAATTAAGGAAAAATAATGGTTGTAGTTTGGGGGCTTTTAGGTCTTTGCGTCATCGTGGTCATTCACGAATTTGGCCATTTTCTTGCTGCAAAAGCATTTGGAATAAATGTTGAAGCTTTTTCAGTTGGAATGGGACCGGTGCTTTTGCACAAAAAAATAAAGGGAACTGATTTCAGGCTTTCGCTTTTGCCGATTGGCGGATACTGTGCCATGCATGGCGAAGATGCTTTTCAGCGGGCACTGGAAGAAAAACTTGATGAAATACCAAAAGAAAAAGGTTCTTTTTACGAAAAGCCTCTGAACCGGCTGGTTACGGCTTTTGCCGGTCCTTTTGCAAATTTAATTTTTGCCGTTCTGTCCTTTACAGTAATTGCACTGGTTGGGTACAGTTATGAAACGGCGTCAAACCGCATCATCATTGCCAGCGAAATTTACCCGGAAATTAGTTCTGCGGCAGCTGATGCCGGAATTATCAGCGGTGACAGAATAATTAAAATCAACGATACAATAATCAACAATTTTAGCGACATCAGTTCCTTTGCAGCCGTTCACCCGGATGAAGATTTGCTTGTTACTGTAGACCGCAACGGCGAAGTTTTAACTTTTACGATTCATTCTGAAATGGAAAAGGCTTCTGCCAGAGGAAAAATTGGTGTAACTGCGTGGATAGACCCGGTTATTGAAGAAGTTTACGACGACAGTCCGGCACAAAAAGCAGGTTTTAAGAGCGGTGACATTATTACAGCCGTAAATGGAGAAAAAGTAGAATATACCGCTGCAATTCAGAAAATACTTGACCATATTTCAGAAAAATTCAACGATTCTTACGAAAATTCCAGCGAATTTATGATTTTTTCAGTTTTGCGCGATGGTAAACTGACGAACCTTAGCGTACCCGTTGAATTTAACGAAGAAACCCAAAAACTGAAATTCGGTGTTTCCTTTGAAACTGTTCACGTTGAAGAACGGACTTCCAATATTTTTAAGGCTTTCGCCAGCGGAATAAAGGAAACCGTCGAAATGATTGCCCTTACATTCAAGACAGTTACCTGGTTTTTTAAGGGAATTGACATTAAGCAGGCTGTTTCCGGCCCTATACGCATTACGGTTATGCTGGGTGAAGCGGCGGAAACCAGTTTTGCGGCAAGTTTTGGTATTGGCATTGTAACGGTTCTGAATTTTCTGGCACTAATCAGCACTTCTCTTTTCATAATGAACCTTTTGCCCATTCCCGTGCTTGACGGCGGACTGATGCTTTTTGCCTTTATTGAACTGATTCGCGGCCGGGGCGTAAAACCGAAAACCCTTTACATTGTACAGATTATTGGCTGGGTTGTAATTGCAGCACTTTTTGTAATTGGAATTAGCGGCGACTTGCACTACATTTTTGAACGTTTTGCAAAATAATTCTGAAAAATATGTTATGTTTTTAAAGCTTTTATTGATATATTAGAGATTTTTGTAACTTTAACGAAAGGAATGGATATTTAAAAGTATGAAATCTTTGAGTAAATCGCGGAAAACTTCCGCAAAAGTAATTTTTGGTCTGGTTTTTGCATTTTTCACTTTTGGTGCTGCAAATGCACAGCGCATTTCTACCCAGCCCCATTTTTCGCAGGTTTCGGCAATGGCCTATAAAGAAGACAACGGTTCTATATTTTCGGCCGGTGAAGACGGAATGGTGATAAACTGGGCAAACAATTACGAAGGCGACCATTACCAGTGTTCCGATTTGATAATTAGAAAAATTGCCGTGCACCCAAACCGCAACGAAATTGCAATTTACGAAACCGATGACGTATCTACTTACCGCGTAACAGTTTGGGACTGGACATACAAAAACAAGAAATATTCTAAAACTCTTAAAGATTCTGTAACTTGCCTTTCCTATTCAGCCCAGGGCACCTATTTAATGATAGGAACTTCTTCGCTTAAAGGTCTGAACTTTTTTTACGCAGACAATGGTTACACCAAAAATATTCTGACTGATTCAACAGGGCCGGTTACCATGGCCAAAACAAGCCGCACGGAATCAAGCCTGGTAGTTTATTCACCAAGCGGCCAGCTTGTTTATTACGATTTGAAAACCGGCAGGGAAAAACCGAACGGCCGTTTTGCTACCGTTGCAAACCTTGAACAGCCGGTTTTGTATAACAACAACATGAATTTAGCAGGCTATTCGGAAGGAAAAATTCACGTAATTTCAGCAACATCCGGCAAAACAGAAAGAACGCAAAATGCCCGGACACCGGTTTTCTGCACCGTTAATTCTGACTCAAGCCTTTGCTATATGGATTACGACGGCGCAATGTACACGGTTTATTCAATTGAAGACGATACCGCAAAAAAAATGCAGGCACTTTACGCAAACAGCAGGCTTTGTGCCGGCGTAAAAACAGCCACCGGCTTTTATTTTGGCAGCGAACAGGGCGACATCTACCAGATTGACCGAAGCGACGAATACGCCGTAAGCCGCAGCGAACCTATTACAGTGCCTACTTACACACAAATTTTGGACATTTGTACGGCAAACGGTACGCTTTACATGCTGACGGAAAATTACCTGCTTAAGGCTGACCAGACAAATCAGATTGCACAGGTTTTTGCAGAAAATCCGGGCTATGCAAACATTGCGGCTACTGAAAGCGAAATTTATTTATATTCAGCAAACACGCGAAACCCAATAAAAAGCCTTTCCCTTTTGATAGATCAGGTAGAAAACGTGGTATACACGCCAAATTCTTCCATTCAAAGCTTTAAAATTTGCGGTGACAAAATTGTTTTGCTTGAAGGCAATTCGGCAGTAACAATTATAAACACCGCAAGCAAAAATGTAGAAAAACGCTTCAGCGGCACCGGCTATTTTGATGCAGAACTTTTGAACGGCAACGAGCTTTACATAGGAAAATCTACGGCGACAAATCCAAAATCGCCAATGATTATGATTGATATTTCTACAGGCGAAACAGTAAGCATGAACCTGCGTGCAAATGCTGCTTATTGCCTTGCTTCCGACGGCGTGAATTTGTACGGCCAGATGTACACGGAAACAAAAACTGGAAAAACTTCTTCACTTTTTTGCTTCAGGCCGGCCAGCCGTGATTACAAGGCTTTGTGGAGCGAAAACGGCGAGAACATTTCAAATATGACTAAAGTTATAAACGGAAAAATATATACGGATTTTTCCCAGGATCAGGTAACGGTTGTGCCTAGCAGCGGAATTACTTCCTATAAAACCCGCTTAAACGGCAGTTCTGCACAAAACTTGAAGAATGTTGCAGTTTTTGGTGACGAAGTGCTTGTTCTGAATACTCGCGGCACAATTTCTGCCTATAAAGAAGCAACTTTCAGAAATGTTGGTACTTATGTTTTGGGCTTTGACAACGAATTTTATTCTGTTACATCAAGCGTAACAAGTTACGCACAGTAAAAATAAGAAATTATGAAAAAATCCCAGTTAATTTCGGCAGTTTTATCATGCATTGTGCTGTACATTGCAAGTTTGTTTTGCGTACCATTAAAAAGCACCCTTGCCGCGCAGCAGAACGACTGGCATTCTTACCCGGCAGTTGTTACGCAAGTTGTTGAAAGTACAACTGAATATTACGAAGACGAAGAAGATTTAAAGCGCGTAACGGTTGTTTTCAATGCCAGAATTGCATCCGGGCAGTATAAGGGAAAAATTGTGCCTGTCATTCAGGTTATAGACGATTTTATTTCCTTGCGTGCAGACCCGGTAAACGAAAAAAGCCGAGTTATAGTTCTGCAAATGTACGACATGCCGCCGCAAATTTGGGACAGTGACTTTTTGCAGAATAATTTGCAGGCTTACAAAGATGCCCCGGTTTTTGTTTTTGAAGAATATCACAGAACATTGCCGATTATTGCACTTGGCTTAATTTTTGTGGTTCTGCTGCTGCTGTTTGGCGGAATGAAAGGAATTTTTACGCTGGTTTCGCTTTTTTTAACTTGCGGCGCAATAATCTGGATTTTCATTCCTTCAATTTTTACCGGCTACAACATTTACACAAGTTCAGTTTTGGTATGCCTTTACATAATTATAATGACTTTGCTGATTGTTAACGGCGCAAACAAAAAAAGCCTTGCCGCCATTATCGGTTGTTTCAGCGGGGTTCTGGTTTCTGCCCTGCTTTCTGTAATTATGTCAAAAATAATGCACCTAAACGGTTATCTTAATACAAACTCGCTGTACCTTGCGGCACTTTTGCCCGGCGGACAAAGTGATTTGATTGCCGTAATTTTTGCCGCAATCATTATCGGTTCGGTTGGCGCCGTAATGGACGTAGCAATGTCACTTTCTTCGGCGCTGTACGAACTTGCCGAAAGTGTTGAAGGCATTACGTTCAAAAAACTGATGAAATCGGGGCTTACAATTGGGCGCGACATTATGGGAACAATGGCAAACACGCTGATTCTGGCTTACATCGGCAGTTCACTGACTTTTGTTCTTATTTTAATTGCCTACAATTCGTCATTTCTGGCACTTTTAAATCACCAGATGATTATTGTTGAAATGCTTCAGTCGCTGGCTGGTTCTCTGGGCATTTTATGCGGCATTCCGCTAACAGCATTTGTTTCAGCATTTCTTTATTCTGTAAAAATTACTGTTTCAATTGCCCCAAGCGAAGAAAAGTAACGTATTACGGCTTTAAGTTTCATCAATATTCGTAGATTTTTCCCTTTATAATCGCGTTCAGCATTCTGTCTTTCGCGCCGGGATTATCTTTATGGATTTGCCTCACAAGGGTTTTTACATATTCCCGGCGTGTAATTCCGTCATTTGGGCATGGATTTTTGACGACCGGCAAATGGTATTCGTCGCGGAATCCTTTGACTTCGTTTTCGGAAATGTAAATTAAAGGCCGGATTACCGTTATGCCAGCTTCCTTGTAGTGCATTATGGGCGCAAAAGAAAAAAACTGCCCTTCGTAAATTAAGGAAAGCATCATCGTTTCAACCATGTCGTCCTTGTGGTGGGCGTATGCAACCTTATTGCAGCCCTGTCCTTTTGCAAAGGAATTGAGCGCACCTTTTCGGAGCTTGGCACACAAGGCACAGTAAGTTCCTTTTTTAACCTTCTGTTTCAAAATTTCTGCAATTTCTGTTTTTAAAATGTGGTATTTCACGTCAAGTTCTTCGCAAATCTTTTTCATCGCGTCAAGGTTGAATTCGCCAAAGCCCAAATCAACGGTTACGGCTATAATCTGAAACTTTTTCGGGTAAAAATTCCTTAGCCCGGCAAAAGCATAAAGCATCGCAACAGAATCCTTGCCGCCGGAAAGACCTATTGCAATTTTATCGCCGTCATCAATCATGTTAAAATCTTGAATTGCCTGCCGGGTGTAACTGTATAATTTCTGAAGTTTCATTTTTAGATTCTGCAAATATAATCAATAAAAATCAATACAGCTTAAAAATTCTTTCAGAGTTTTTTTACAAAATTACACAAACTGTTTTTTTTATGGTACACTGAAAAGCTATGGAAAACAAAGATTTTAAACCTTACGTTCCGGCTGAGAAAATTACACCGGAATTTACCGTTACATCAATTGTAACAGGTATCATTCTCGCAATCGTATTTGGTGCGGCTAACGCATACTTAGGATTGCGAGTTGGAATGACAGTTTCTGCATCAATTCCTGCAGCTGTTATCGCTATGGGCGTTACAAGAGTTATTCTTAAACGCAATTCAATTCTTGAAAGCAACATGGTTCAGACAATCGGTTCTGCCGGAGAAAGTGTTGCTGCTGGTGCAATCTTTACAATGCCTGCCCTGTTCCTTTGGGCAAAAGAAGGCGTTATTTCTGCACCAAGTATTCTTACAATCACTTTGATTACAGTCTGCGGTGCGCTGCTTGGTGTTCTTTTCATGATTCCTCTCCGCAATTCAATTATTGTACAGGAACACGGTATTCTTCCTTACCCGGAAGCACAGGCCTGTGCCGAAGTTCTGCTTTCAGGCGAATCAAAGGGCGAAAGTACAAAAGCCGTATTCTCTGGCATGGGAATTGGCGCAATAATTAAATTTCTTGCAGACGGATTTGGCCTTGTTTCCGGTGCAGTTGCGGCACCAATAAAAGCCTTAAAAACTGAATTTTCAATGGAAATTTACCCTGCCGTAATTGGTGTTGGATATATATGCGGAACTAAAATTTCTGCAATGATGTTTGCCGGTGGCATGATGGCTTGGTTTGTAATCATTCCTGCCATTATCACTTTCGGCGGCGACAGCACCCTTTTCCCTGCGTCAGTTTCCATTGCAGACCTGTATGCCAACGGCGGTGCCGGTGCAATCTGGTCTAATTACGTTCGCTACATTGGTGCTGGTGCTCTGGCAGCAGCAGGAATCATCAGCCTTATAAAGTCGCTTCCGCTTATAGTAAAAACATTTACAACGGCAATTGGCGGTCTTAAAAACGCACAAAACACTTCATCAGACAGAACCAGCCAGGATTTGAGCATTAAATTTGTTCTTATTGGCATCGCCGTCATAATTCTTGCAATCTGGCTTTTACCGCCAATTCCGGCAGGAATTTTAAGTGCCGTAATAATTGTAATTTTCGGCTTTTTCTTTGCTACCGTTTCGTCAAGAATGGTTGGTTTAGTTGGTTCTAGCAACAACCCTGTTTCTGGCATGGCAATTGCAACCCTGCTTTTTGCTTCAATTATACTGAAGGCCACAGGCCATACAGGTGCGGCAGGTTACGTAAACGCAATTACAATCGGTTCTATCATTTGTATCGTTGCCTGTCTTGCCGGTGATATGTCGCAAGACTTGAAAACAGGTTACTTACTTGGTGCAACACCAAAAAAACAGCAGATTGGTGAATTGATTGGTTCAGTTATTTCTGCCATTTCAATTGGCGGCGTTTTAATTCTTTTGAACAAAGCATGGGGTTTCGGTTCACCGGAACTTGCAGCACCACAGGCCACTTTGATGAAGCTTGTTACGGAAGGCGTAATGAACGGCAATCTTCCTTGGGCATTGGTAATGATTGGCGTATTCATTGCCATCGTCATCGAAATCCTCGGACTTCCTGCTCTTGCAGTTGCCATCGGTGTTTATCTGCCACTGGAACTTAGTGCGGCAATTATGCTTGGCGGTCTTTTAAGATGGTTTGTAGACAGAAAAAACAAGTCGGCTTCGTCAGACAGTTCAAACGGCGTGCTTTTCTGTTCCGGCCTTATAGCAGGCGAAGGCATTGTAGGGATTATTCTTGCAATTTTTGCCGTTGCCGGATTAAACATTACACTGCCGTTCTCTGCCAGCCAGATTGGCGGACTTGCAGTGGCAGTTGCACTGGCAGCAATTATTCTAAAAGTAGGAATTCCTTCAAAGAAGAATAAGTAAATGAAAAATACCAGAGACAATTACCTTGATTTCGTCTTTGAAAAAAAAGACGGCTTAAAATACGAAGAAAACTCAAATGGCGAATACACGATTTTTGTTGAAAACAAAGGTGTATTCAATAAAATCATGCAGAAAATTCTGGGCAAGCCTAAAATCTCGCAGATTCATTTGGAAGAATTCGGTAATTTCATCTGGAAACAAATCGACGGCAAGCAATCGGTTCTGCAAATATCTGAAAAAGTGCATGAACACTTTGGAGAAAAAGCAGAACCGCTGCTTCCCCGGTTAGTTCAATATTTTAAGATTTTGCAGAATAACGGTTTTGTAGAAATAAAAAAAGAAGAACAGAACACTTAGAAAATTCTTTTTATGGCAACAATGCCGCCAGATGGCAGCGTTTTATAGTGCCTGCTATAAGGCAATAAGTGCCAATTTTATTCTGCCTGACATTTTGCAAAGCGTTTAAAAAACAAAAAGCGGATTTTTAAGGAAAATTAAAAATCCGCTTTTTTTAGCTTTAGCACAAACAGAAATTAATATTTGTCTTCTGCGTAACCAAGCCAGCCTTCTTTTTCAACCAAAGCTTTTTCAAAGCCGTCAAGCTTAAAAATGTAGCTTTTGGAAAGTGAACCTGAAATCAGTTTAACTTTTGCCGTTCCATCATCATTCAAAACAATTTTAGAATCAGTATCTTTATCAGCAAAAGTATGGAACATATCGTCAATGTCCTTGCGGTTCATTTCAATTGCCATCAAGCCGCAGTTAAACATATTCTGTCTAAAGATGCGTGCAAAGTTTACGGCAACAACTGCATAAATTTCGTTAACTTCCAAAGCCCAAGGTGCGTGTTCGCGTGAAGAACCGCAACCAAAGTTTTCGCGGGTAATAATTACACGTTTACCAGGCACGTCAGCTTTAGAATTAAAACCGTCAAGTTTCAAATCTTCAAGCAAATAAGGCTTTAATGCCTGCTTTGAAATTTCAGTCAAATACTTTGCAGGAATAATTTCATCGGTGTTGATGTCAGAACGATCAAGAAATAAAACCTTTCCGCCGAATTCTTTCATTTATAAACTCCTAATCGGGATGTAAAAAACTGAAAAAAGTTTCCTACATTTTTCAAGCTTTGCGGCTTTTTCCGCATTAAACGCACAATATACGCGCTTAAATTTGCAAATTTTCCGTTAAATTTCAAATTGAACAAAAGAAAATTTGCCGTACTGGTAAAAGTCCCAAGCCTTTATCAATACGCTATTTCCACAATTTAGAATTGCAGATTGTTCCTTTAATTGCACTTGCAGCTGCTGTAGCCGGGCTCATCAGGTGAACCATACCGCCCTTACCCATTCTTCCGTTAAAGTTGCGGTTTGTTGTACTTGCACAAACTTCACCTTCAGCCAAAACACCGTTACTCATGCCCAAACATGCACCACAAGTTGGGTTTGTAACACAGAAACCTGCGTTCATGAAAATTGCAATAATGCCTTCTTCAAGTGCCTGACTGTAAACTTTCGGTGTTGCCGGTGCAAGAATTGCACGCACATTGTCTGCAATATGGTTGCCTTTAAGCACTTCTGCGGCAACGCGCAGGTCTTCAATGCGGCCGTTGGTACAAGAACCAATGTAAACCTGATCAATTTTTGTGCCTTCCATTTCGGCAACAGTTTTTACTTCATCAGGTTTATAGCCGTAAGTAACCATCGGCTGCAAGTCTGAAAGGTCAAAAGTGTAAACTTTTTCGTATTTTGCATCAGCATCAGAAGTCCATTTGCTGTAATCAGCAAGTGCAGCTTCTTTAGAAGCATATTCATCTTTAATGAACGGCCACAAATAATCAACAGTAACAGCATCTGGCATACAAATTCCCGATGTTCCGCCAGCTTCAATTGCCATGTTACACAGCGTCATGCGTGCTTCCATGCTCATTGCATCAATAACCGGGCCGGTAAATTCCATAACACAGTTTGTCGCACCGTTTACGCCAATTTGACCAATAATGAATAATATCACATCTTTTGCGTAAACGCCATCTTTAAGTTTTCCGTTAAGAACAAATTTAATGGTTTTCGGTTCCTTAAAAGAACAAACGCCCTTCAAAATACCAACTTCAAGGTCGGTAGTACCAACACCGGCAGCAAAAGCACCAAAAGCACCGTGCGTACAAGTGTGGCTGTCACCCATAATTACTGTAAAACCAGGGCGAACAAAACCCTTTTCCGGGAAAATTGCATGGCAAACGCCGTTTGCACCAATATCAAAAAAGTCTTTAATATCGTGACGACGTGCCCAGTCGCGCAGAATTTTTCCCTGCAAGGCAGTTTTAGAATCTTTTGCAGGCGTTACGTGGTCAATAACAGCCTTAATTTTGGTAGGATCAAAAACCCTGTCAAGTTTTTTATGTGCCAAATCGTTAATGGCAACCGGTGTTGTAATTTCGTGGCAAAATACGCGGTCAAGTTTAACAACCCAAGTATCGTCGAAAGGTTTATCTACAAGATGACTGTCGAAAATTTTTTCAGCAATAGTCTTTCCCATTGTTTTCTCCTTAAGCATTATTAAAGTTCTTTAAGTATTTTTAAATATTTATAAAGCTTTGTCAAGCCAAAATACTTAAGCAACTCGTTTTTTCTGTTTTATTCAGCAATTACAAGTTTTTTTTGGGCAAGATTTTGCAGAATCAATTCAACAATCTGGTCAGGATTGTATTTTGCAGTATCAATTACCAAATCGCAGAAACCGTAATCGCTGTTGTCAATGCCGTAAAGCTGCATGTAGCGTGCCGAATCTTCAGAATCGCGTTTTTTGGTAAAGGCCATAATTTCATTTAAATCGCCGCCTTCACGGTTCAAAATACGTTCGGCACGGGTCTGTTCGCTGGCAAGCAGAAAAACCTTAAAATCGGCTTCTTTCAGCATCCATACGGCAAGGCGCGAACCAAGTACGCAGGATTCTTTACGGGCAAGTTCAACCTGACGATTGTCTACAAGCTTGTCAAAGCTGTCATCTTTTTTTGCAGCTTCAAGAATCTGTGCAAGCGTCATGCCTTTTTCAGCGGCAAGCTGCCTGAAAGTAAAGTTGATTAAAGTAACGTTCAGTTTTTGGGCAAGCAAGGTGCTTACGGTTGTATTGCCGCAGCCGCTTTTGCCAGAAATTGCAATTCTCAGTTCCTTATTCTGCGGAATTTTATATTCGTTCATAATTTTCTCCATTTTATCAATTTTCTCTAAAACTATTATTTCAGTTCAATTGCAAAATAACCCGTTCAGGCAAATATTTAAAAACTCTAAGTTTGTCGGTCTATTCAATATTTCTAATCTGTTCTCGGATATTTTCCAAAGCATCTTTTGCAGCAATTACCATTGCCCCAACTTCCGAAAACTGATTTTTTGAACCGATTGTGTTAATTTCACGGTTCATTTCCTGACAAATAAAATCCAGTTTTCTGCCGGGTGCAGGATTTTTCTCAATTTCCTGCTTTGCAGCCAGAATATGGCTTTTTAAGCGAACAATTTCTTCATTAATTGTATATTTTACAAGCAGCGCTGCAACTTCCTGCAAAACCCTGCCCTCGTCAACGGCATCGCCAAGAACTTCTTCAAAGCGCTTAACCACGTTTGCCTTAAAAATTTCTTCCATTTTAGGCTGCCACTGGGTAAAAAATTCAGCACAATCTTCAATTTTAGCAAGCATTTTCTTAATGTCGGCGCACAAATTGTCGCCTTCACGCTGGCGGTCAGCCACAAACTGAACAAGTGCCCGGTCAAGAACCGGCTGAAGAAGCGACCAGTAATAATCGTTGTCATATTCGCGCTGAACATTCAAAACGCCTTCCTGCTGAATTATCAGTTCCAGCGGAACGGCTTCGCTGCGGCCAAGAGCCTGAGCAATGCGCGTAATTTCTGCGGCATAGGCAGTTGCAGCGCCGGTATCTGCAAAAACAGAAAGCTTTGAATTTTTTTCGCGAATTTTTACAAAAACATCAACTTTACCGCGTGCTATTGCCGCCGCAATTTTTTCACGCACCGGCATTTCAAGCCGGCTAAAAAAAGAAGGCAAATTAACAGACAAATCCAAAAAACGCGAATTATAGGATTTTACCTCTACCGAAATGGAAATATCTTCGCCATGCCATTCTTCAAAGGCATAACCAGTCATACTTTTCATAAAAAATCTCCAAATATTCTGAAATTTCTATTTTAGTAATTTAGTCTAATTTTTCTAATTTCTCAAAACTATCAACAATTGCTCTGCCAATTTTCCAGTTGTCACCAGCGCCCATGGTAATGAACAAATCGCCGTCTTGTAAAATTTCCCTGACATAAGGCAAGGCATCAAGAATTTCTTCGTAATAAACCACATTCTGATGATTTTCCTTTGTTTTTTCAAATAAAACCCTGCCATTTACAGTTCCGTCGTATTTTTCACGGGCAGAAGGATAAATTTTGTGCAGAATTACAACATCCGCCGCAGAAAAACTTGCAGCAAACTGGTCTAAAAGAGCGGCAGTACGGCTGTAAGTGTGAGACATAAAATCCACGATTATGCGCCGGTTTGGATAGAAAAGCCTTAACCCTTCAAGGGTTGTTTTTATTGCTGTAGGATGATGAGCGTAATCGTCCATTACCAAAATGCCATCATTTTTGACATTTTGGAGATTTTGCACATTTTTTTCATTTTCCGCGGTTTCAGTTTCCGGTACTTTAAGCAGCGAAATTATTTCACTGCGGCGTTTTGCACCGCAAAAAGCAGCAAAACCGTTTTTAAGGCAGAGGAATGTTTCAGTCATTCCCGGAATTACGGAAGTTTTCTGCTGGGCAGAAGTTTTTAAAAGTTCGCAGGCCAGGGCACAGGCGGCGGTGGCGTTGCGCAAAAGATGAATGCCGGGCACTTTTAAATAGAAATCGCCGTCAAAAGCGGCAATTCTGAAATACTGCCGGCCATCTTCAATTTTTCCAATTGTAAGCTGATAATCGCCCTTAGCCGTTACGCCGTAAGGAATAAGCTCAACATCCGGCCGCAGTTTTTCAATAATTTCAGCAACTTCGCACGCACCGGCTTCGTCGGCACAGTAAATAAGCTGGCCGCCTTCTGGCAAAAGTTTTGCATAATCAGCAAATGCATCGCGAATGGATTCGTAAGTTGGATAATAGTCTTCGTGGTCGCTTTCAACGCTGGTTAAAATAATTTTCTGCGGATGAAAGTCCATAAAATGCCGCTGGTATTCGCAGGTTTCTGCAACAAAAAAATCGTTGCCGTTGTTAAGGGTGCATTTATCGCCAAAAGAACTGATGATGCTGCCGGCCAAAACCTGTGCAGGCAAATTGAGAGATTTTATGAGAGTGCCGACGAGACCGGTTGTAGTAGTTTTGCCGTGCACGCCGGCCACGCCGCAGCTGTAAGTTAAAGCACTTATTTCACCCAAAGCCTGAGTATAAAGCAGAATCGGTATGTTTTTTTTCTGGGCTTCAATAAGGTCGGGGTTCTGGTCAAGTTTATATGCAGAAGAATAAATTACAAGCTGAACATCGTCCGTAACATTTTGGGCTGAAAAAGTTGTAAAAGGCTTGATTTTCAATTTTTCAAGAATTTCGTCGGTATAAAAACGTTCCGGCACGTCACTGCCCGTAATAATTGCGCCGCGTGCGCAGCAAATTTCAACTAAAGCCGCCATTCCGGTGCCTTTAATTCCAACAAAATGTATTTTGAAACCCTGCAAATTTTGGGGTAAAAGATTTTTTTTCGATGACATACCATCAATTATATATCAAATTTGTTATATATGCTAGAATAGCGGAATGGATATTTCAATTATTGGCTTTGAAACATGGCTTGAATCGGCCACAAATTACGAAAAACAGCGCAAAATCGGCACTTTTTCTTTGGATACGATTAAATTTTTAACTGAAAAATTACAGAATCCGCAGAACAGCTACAGCAGCATTCACGTTGCAGGTTCTAAAGGAAAAGGTTCAGTTTCTGCCATGTGCAGCGCAATTTTGCGTCAGGCCGGATTTGACTGCGGTTTATACACGTCGCCCCATATCCTGAATTTTCTGGAACGCGTTACAAACGCCGGCGAATTTTTCAGCCACCAGGTTTACCAAAAATCCGCAAGCCAGCTTATTAGCTTTATAGAAGAAAATACAGAAATTTTAGATAAAATGGACTTAAATCAGGCTTCGTGGTTTGAATTATTAACCCTTTTTGCCTTTTTATGCTTCAAAAATCAAAATTGCCAGTGGGCAGTTTTTGAAACCGGCCTTGGCGGCAGGTTTGATGCAACAAACGTACTTTTGCCCAAAGTAAGCGTTTTAACGCCAATTGAACTTGAACACACCGAATATCTTGGCAACACAATTGAACAAATTGCAGGCGAAAAAGCCGGAATTATAAAACCCAGCGTGCCGGTTTGCGTTGCCTTTCAAAAAGAAGAAGCGGAAAAAGTTTTTATCCAAAGCGCAAAACAGAACGATTCGCCAATATATTTGCTGAAAAGTGCCTTAAAAAGCATAAATTATCAGCATAAAAGCGGCAAAAACATGGTTGAAATTGATTTCGGCGATTTTGCATTTGAAAATTCTACCCAACCGGCATTCAGCAGAAAAATTTGCGCCAACTTGCAGCTTTTCGGCGAAATTCAGGCACAAAACGCCGCACTGGCAAGCCTTGCCGTAAAATGCGCCATGCCGCAAATATCAGAAGAAACAATTGAAAAAGGTTTGGAGCAGGCTTTTTTACCCGGAAGGTTTGAAATTTTAGACATTATGTATGAAAAATCAGACAAAACAACAATTATTTTAGATGGTGCCCACACTGTAAACAGCGTTTCACTTTGCCTGCAAACTTTTAACGATATTTTTTCAAACCAAAACTATAACCTTTTGTTTGCCTGTGCCGCCGACAAAGACGTTGAAAACATTGCCCCATTATTTTTTGACGAAAACAATAATAAACCCAAAAACATCAGCCTTACAAAACCGGGCGACATAAAAAAAAGCGATTTAAGACGTCTGTTAACTGCATTTGCGCCGCTTTGCAACAAACATGCAGTTAACTACACAATAAGCGAAGACTTTGAAGCAACAATAGAAAATGCCGTAAAAGATGCTGCCCAAAGCAGAAATATTCTAGTAGTAACAGGTTCCTTCTATCTGGTTGCGGAAGTTAAAAAAATTATTAAACAGAAATCAATTTTTAAGCCAGCAGAATTTTAATGAATGCATTCGCTGGTAACGTATTACTGATAACATGTAACACATTACTAGTGACAATTTTTACATATTTTAAGCTCGGTTAAAAAAAACAGGCAGCAGCACAATTAAAAGCTTTGTTCGGCTTCAATAGAAAAAACGCATGGGTTGCCAGTAACCGGGTGCAAAAACCGCATCTGGCTTGCATGCAGCTGAAGCGGAATGTTTTGAAAACCTGCTGACTGAACAGCATTTTGAGAACTTTCGTTATTTTTTAAATTTTCAGCATTTAAAGCCGTTTGCCCGCAATGCAAACCGGCAGCAATTTTTCCATTTTCTTCAATTTGCTGTGCCTGATACTGTTTATAAACCGGGCAATACAGAAAATCGCCAATAATTGGCAAGCCAGCCCACGCCAAATGGGCGCGAATCTGGTGCTTGAACCCCTTATTCAGCGCACACTGAACGGAATAAATCTGCGCGTTGTTATAAACGGCCAGTTTGCTGCTAATTTTTTTAATTTTTTCAATAGTTGTGGTATATTCGCCTTTTTCAGCTTTTTTGGCCGCTGCCGTGCTGCTGTTTTCGCCGCAGTCAACCGGCCTTACCTCACTGCGCCCCTTGCCGTAATACCTGAAAAGCGACGTTATTTTTTTACCATTAGAAGGAACAAAATTACAAACCGGAAAATCCTGATTTTTCTGACTGGTACAAAATGCGGTGTAAATTTTTGTAAAAGTTCCCTGCTGCTGCTGCACCCAAAGGTTATCAAATGCAGGCTGGTTAAGAGCCACAACAAAAAGCCCGTGGGTTGCAGTATCCAGCCTGTGAACAAGACCGTGTTCCACGCTTTTTTTGCCGTAAACGCTGCGCCCTGTTTCAAACTGCTTCAAAACTTCTTCAAGCGCGGTGTTATGTTCGCCTTCAGCCAGCGGTGCCGTTGGCAAATTGTGGGCTTTTTCTGCAACAACAAAATCATCGCAGTGATAAATTATTTTTACGCCGTTTTTACACATAAGACCAGGGCTGTTTTTCGTACATTTCGTGCAGTTTTTTAAGTACTTTTTTAAAACGCCGGGGAATTGGCGCAGAAAACTGATGAAATTCTTCACTTTCTGGCAGGCGAATACCCAGTGTTTTTGCATGAAGCATCAAAGTTGCGCTGTCAAAAACGGCATCTTTTTTACCGTAAATCGGGTCACCCAAAATCGGGCAGCCTAAATATTTCATGTGAACGCGAATCTGGTGAGTGCGGCCGGTTTTCAGCTTTAGCTTCATCAGTGAATAAGGACCAAAAACGCCGATGCAGCGGTAAATTGTATGGGCAAACTTGCCTTTGTCAATTTCACACGCAGTAAATTTCTTTCTGTTTCTGCTGTCGCGGCAAATGCCCGTTTTTATGCTGCCGTGTGGTTCTTTAGGGCGGCCAATAACAATTGCAACGTATTCTTTTTTTACGCGCCTGGTCTGAAACTGGTTCTGCAACCAGGAAAGAGAATCCCGGTTTTTGGCACTGATAATTACGCCCGATGTATCTTTATCAAGGCGGTGAACAATGCCGGGGCGCAAAAGCACACTGTTTTCTTCAGCAGAAAATGCAGTAGGCGCAACGCCATTGTGAAAAAGCAGGGCATTTACCAGCGTGCCCGACCAGTTTCCGGCCGCCGGATGAACAACCATTCCCTGCTTTTTGTTTACAACACAAACATTTTCATCTTCGTAAACAATTTCCAAAGGAATATCCTCGCCTTCAAGGTTTTCGGGCTTGGCTTCTTCCCATTCAATTTCAATTTTGTCGCCGGCCTTTACGTTTTTAGAAAGTTTAGAAGGCTTTCCGTTCAAGGTTAAGCTTGTAAGCGAATTTTTAAGTCGGGAACGCGGCATTCCATTAGGAATTGAAGCAATATAGGCATCAAGGCGCACAGGCACAACAATAGAATCTGCAACAGTTATAGATAAAAGAGGCATAAAACTTCCTGTCTGTTAGTTTTGGTCGTGAAAAACCGGAATAATCGTAACATCCGGATCTAAAAAATCTTCGTTTCTGGCATTCTGGCTGCTGTCTTCCGCACCCTGCAAAACCTGCCCGACAATAAAATCAGCCACACCAATAAGCAAACTTACACCGGCCGCACCAATAATTATTGCATTCTGTTCTTTTTTTGAAAAATTGGCATTTGAATACTTGTTAATTAAACTTGGGGCGTATTCGCTTTGCATGCCGTGGTTAAAATACCTGAAAACCGAATACCCGGTTCCAGCCCACATCATGGTAAAAGGCAGCGAACCGAAAGTAACGATTTCGCCACGGCGCAAATTAAGGGTTGCCTGACTGAATTCAGCAGACGTATACGGTTCCGGCTTGTGTTCGTCTTCTGCAAACACAAGGCACGGCATGGTTAAAAGTAAAAAAATTAAAACAATTGAAATTTTTTTCATATTTTTCCGCTTTATTTTACTTGTTATAATTTCTTTCGCCAAAAATGGCAGTACCAACGCGCACCACGGTAGACCCGGCTTCAATCGCAAAGGCAAAATCGCCGCTCATACCCATTGAAAGCTGGCTGAAAGAACAGTTTGAATAATCAGAAAATTTGCGGTTTAGTTTTTGTGCCAGTGCCGCAACATGTTCAAAGGAATTTTTAATAAGTTCTTCGTCTTCCGCAAGCGGTGCCATTGTCATTAAACCGCAAATTTCAATATGCGGACAGTTTTTAACCAGTTCAACGGCTGCTTCAACGTCATTTTCTGTTTCAAAACCGGTTTTAGTTTCTTCGCCGGTGTGAATTTCTAAAAAAATGCGCATCTTTTTATCAATTTTGGCCGTCTGCTTTTCAATTTCCTTAATAAGGTCAAGGCTGTCAACGGAATGAATGCAGCTTGCAATTTTTACAATGTCTTTAACCTTGTTGCGCTGCAAATGACCAATCATGTGCAGCTGAATGTCACTGTATTTTTCCAGCAGCTGTGGAAACTTTTCGCAGGCTTCCTGCACGCGGTTTTCGCCAAAAAGTTTCTGACCGGCAAGAACAGCCTGTTCAATTTCTTCAACCGGGTGAAATTTGCTTACAGCCATAAGGGCAACATCCTGAGGATTTCTTCCACATTTTACCGCAATCCGGTCAATCTGGCTGCGTATGTTCTGAATGTTTTCGGCGATACTCACATCAATTCTCCTGCAACATCGCTAAGACGCAAAAGGTCTTCAATTTTCAAAGTTTCAGCACGCAATTTCGGGTCAATTTCAGCTTTCTGCAAGGCAAGTTCTGCTTTTTCGCTGCCGTTCATAAATGCGCCAAGGTTGTTTTTAATTGTTTTGCGCCTGAACGCAAAAAGTGCGCGCTGCATGCGGCAAAAAAAAGCCGGATCGTTGCAGCGCGGGAAATCCTGTTTTTTTACAAATTTTACGGCACGGCTGTCAACATTCGGCCTTGGCCAGAAAGAACCGCCGCCCAAATCAATTAAAGGCGTAACGTCATACGCCCACTGGCATAAAACCGCCAGAGAAGAATAATCGTCGCTGCCTGGGGCGGCACACATGCGCATGGCAACTTCTTTTTGAACAGTGATTACGCCTTTTTCAAAACGCACGCCGGCTGTAATAAGGTCGGCAAAAATGGTAGCAGCAATGTTATAAGGCAAATTGCCAAACAAACGTTCCGGCTGCTTTGTATTTTCAAGGTGTTTTTTCCAGGTTTTAAGAACATCGCCTTCAACAAGGCAGAAATTATTCATTTCGCCAAAAAATTCTTTTAAAATTGAAGCAAAACCGTGGTCAATTTCAAACGCGGTTAATTCTGCCCCACGGTTCAAAATGTCATAAGTCATTGCACCAAGACCAGGGCCAATTTCCCAAACAGTTGTTCCCTGCTCAACATCCAGCGCATCAACAAGTTTTTTCCGCGCCGCAGAATTGATTAAAAAGTTCTGACCAAATTTTTTTTGCATTGCAAGACCGTGCTGGTCTAAAAATTCCTTTAACGAAGCAGGCGAATCGTAATCAACTTTTACGTTTGAACTCACAAAAACTCCTCAAAAAAAATACCCGATTTCTTCTATTTTAAACATTATTTTGCGCACTATCAAGTAGCCCCCAAACGTAAAAAAACGCATGCCGCAACAACAGCGCCTGCAACTTAAAAATTGAAATTACCCAAACCGGCAAAAAAATGGGCTATAAAATCAATGACCCCGTAAAAAAAGTTCAAAAGCTGGCTTAAAACCGGTACTAAAAACGGAAAAAAACATGCGGCAAAGGTGCAAATAACGCCAAAAGCCAAAAAAACAGAAACAATGGGAATAAGCAGAAACGACGCAAAAATGCCGAAAGGCGCAAAGCTTTTGTACAGAAACAGTGTTAACGGCAAAGTTCCGCACTGGGCAGCAAAACAGGTTGCAAGCGTATTTGCAATTTTTTTTAGCCAGCCGGGTATTTTTTCAATTTTTTTGGCAAAAAGCGGAAGAATAAGCCCTATGCCAAGCATTGCGCCATAACTAAGCAAAAATGCGCCGGTTTGTGCCTGCTGGGCGTTAAAAAGCAGCTGAAGTATAAAAGAAAGTGACAGAACCTTGGTTAAAACAGGCCTTACGCACAGTTTTCTTGCCAGAATACTGAAAAACACAAACAGCAAAGCCCTGTTTAACGAAGGCGCACTTGAAGCAAACAGAACGAAAACCCACGCAAAAACAAAAATTATAAACCCGGTCAGTTTTGCACCGGCAAAAATTCCTGCAAATTTTCTGGCACTTCCTGTCACCAGCGAAAGATGCATGCCCGACAGTGCCAGAATATGGCTTACACCGGCGCGCATAAAGTTCTGTTTTAAGAACGGGTCCAAATATTCCCTGCTGCCGCAAAACAGAGCAAGCAAAAACCAGCCGGATTTGCCAAAACTGAAAAGAACTTTTTTAAGTTTTATGCGCAATTCTGCCCGCATTCTGTAAGCGCCGTGCAAAAAGCCGCTGTGCATTAAGGCTGTTTTTTTACTGGCATAATTTTTTATAATTGAAAGATTTACACTTTTGACACTTTCAGCGTTAAAATATTTTATACCCGTTCCGCTGCCAGAAAAATGGCCGTAAACCGCAAGCGGCAAGCCCGTATCAACAAGCAGAAAATTTCTGCCGCTTTCGCTGTTTGGGTTGCCGGGGCTGTTTTTACCATTCGGGCTGAATTTTATGCCAACCTTGCCGGGATAATAGTTTTCTACATAGTGCTGTGGCAAAATTACGTTTACAAAACCTTTTGCCGTGCAAATTATTTCCGCTTTTGGCAAACTGCCGCCAACGGCAAAGCATTTTAGTGTAATTAAATAACTGCCGTTTTCAATTTTTACCGGCGAATTGGTACAGAAACCGTAAATTTTCGTTATTTTTTCATTTTCAATAAGGGAAAGTACATTTTTTTGCCGGTTTTGTAAATTAAAAAGTGCAAAAATACACAAAACACCTGCAAAAACGGCACCGCCTAAAGTTTTTTTAGAAATTTTATTAAAAATTGAAAGTAAAAACAAACCGCCGCAAATAAACGCACCGGCAATTGCAGAAATAAAAACTGATGAATAAAAGAAAAACGCTAAAAAAACTGCACACGCAGAAACAGACGAAGTATTTTTTACAAACTGCCAAAATCTCTGTATTATTCCCATGCAAAACTATTTGCCCGAAAAACAAAAAAACCGACAAATCTGTAAAAATAATTAAAAATTTATAATAAATTTATACTTCTTCAAGTTCGGCAATTTCTTCTTCATCACCGGTTTCTTCATCGTGTTCAATAAGGCTTATAGCATCAAAAGCCTGCTTCTGTTCTTCCGGAATAACTGAATAAACGTACATTGAAACAATCTGGCGCATGGTTTCATCAACTACGTCGCACTGAAAATGCAGGCGGCTTTGGTTAAGGGTTTCGTTATATTCAATGCTTTTAACAGTACCGCTCATAACAATCTGGCTTGTTCCAAGCATAAACTGAATTTTTATGCCCATTCCGTTGTGACCCTTGCCGCCAATGCGGATAAGTGCGCCATCTTCGGACAAATCTTCAATAAGGCATTTAATTCCTTTTTCCGTTTCTGCCGTACGCGGGCTTCTAACCTTTACGTCGGAAAGCAGGTACAAGTCCGCATTGATGGAACACGGACAGCGGATGCTTTTACGTTTCTGGGAGCGCTGCAAATTGGTAGAATGTTCCAGAAAAATTACCGGCATTCCCTGATAATGCCCTGCACCGCCAACCCGGGTATCAAACATATAGCCGGCATCGTTTTTGCGCCAAAAGTAAACGGTTACTGTTTTTTCCACCCATTCAAAACAGCGGTACTGATTTTTTATTGGTTTAGGATAGCTGATTGTAAGGAAACCTTCGTTTTTAAGCACTGTTGCAGTAAAAATGCCGTACCGGGGCAAAACAATGCGCAGTTTTTGCCCAACGCGCAAAAAAGAAGTATTTTTAATTCCTGCCTTCAAAGGCGGATCAAGTTCAATTCTTGAACGGTATGCATAAAGCTGGTCTAAAAATTCTTTGGTTTTTGGCAGGTTAATGCTGCCTGTAGAAGTGGCTTTGCTGACAACAGTTGCAATTGCTTTGTTGATTGAAGGCAACGACCAGAACAGAACGGTAGCATCGGCAACATCGGCAATGTTTCCAAGCTTCCATACTAATCTCATCTGGCGAAAACTAAAGCCAGAATCAAAACCTGTTGTGTAAAATTTTACCTTGGTGGAAAACTTTTTTTTCATCAAAAACCGCCTTTCAATGTTCTTTCCATTATCTCACCATTTGCCACAAGGCGCAAGTTTTACTTCATTAAAAATCATATTTTTTTCAGTATAATTTCAATTTTTTTAATGCAGCTTAATTTTTAAGGCTGAATTTGAGTTTTGTATAAAAGGTCAAAAGACATTTTTTTATTGTGATAAAAACAGCCGCAGACAGGCACGGCCAAAATACGCCGTGCGTATGCACAAGTCTTTTTTTTTCGTGTCTGTACCCTGTACCTAAAACAATGTCAGTTACAGAAAATGCATTTAGCACAAGCTGGGACAGTAGAAAGGTTTTTTTGAGGACATTTCATAAAAACTCGACATTCTGCCTTTTAAAAGGTAAAAGCCTTTAAAACCTTAAAATTATTTTATGGCGCAAAAACAGACAAAATGCTAAACTTTTTGCGTGTTAAACAGAAAAAAAGTTTTACTGGCATTTATTTTTTCATACGTTTTATGTACCCTTGTTTTGCCGCCGGTTTTTGCAGGCAAAATACCCGTATCGGGTTACGAAAAAAGTTTGTACCCTTTGCCGAGTTTTGATGCAGTAACCATTTTCATTCTTGTTTTGCTGTGCGTAATTTTTTACATAATTTGCGGCCAGTACAATTTGCCAAAACAAAAGGCCAGTGTAAAAGTCTGCCTGCTTAAAAGTTCTGCATCTTTTTTTGCAATTGCAGCGGTTTGGGCAGTGTTTTCTGCTTTTGCTGGCGGCAGTTTTGGCGCGGCAACGGCACAAAAAAGTGCCAGCTTGCCTGTATTTTTTGCCGGTGTTTTGTGCGCCGCCGCCTTTGAAGAATTTTTATACCGCCTTTACCTGCCGCAAAGCATGCTATTTTTCATTCAAAATGCAAAACTGAAAAATAAAAACGCCGGGCTTTTAAAAACAGCCCCAATTGCGGCAGAAATTTTGTGCGTGCTGTTGTTTGCCCTCGCCCACAGGTATCTGGGTTTTTTAGCCGTGCTAAACGCCTTTTTTGCCGGTTCAGTTTTGCGCCTGCTTGCAAAAAAAACGAACATTGCATGCAGCTGGCTTGTCCATTCAATTTACAACTGCACAATTTTTGCCCTTGCCATTTTTCAATAACCAGCCGGTTACGGGCGCGGTTTGCGTGCAAGTTATCAAAATCAATAAGAATCGATTGAGATAAAAAAAATCGTGATACAATTGAAAAATTGCTTAACCAACCAAACAGAGATTTGTCATGGATAGGACATGTATGACAACCGGCAATTTTTTAAGGGGCGGCAACCTATATTACTGCCAAAAATGCACAAGGGCAAAAAAAAATCCGCCATTCAAGCGGATTTTTCAGACGTTCAAGTTTTTCAGCCCATCAAATCAACGTAAATCTGGTCTGCAAGACCAAATCCTGCAGCTTTTGTAATGCTTCCTGCAAGTTCATCGTAAAGCATGTCTTCGTAAGTGTCGCGGGCGTAAGAATTGTTTTCGCCCAAAAGATTGGTTTTGCTTACGGTGTTGCGCATGGAAGAAAGCATGATTTTTACAAAATACGATTCAAGTTCAAGTGCCTGTTCGTACAGTTTGCTGGTTTTATCAATTTTTTTGTCTGTACTTTTGCCGTGGGCACCTTTTGCATTGGCAGCCGCACCGCTTGGCAGTGCCGCCTTGTCGCTTTCGCTTGTAAAGGCGTTTGCCATGCCGGTTGTATAGTCGCCGGTTAAGCGGCTGCTTTGTGCAACCTGCGAAGTTGATAAAGTGCTTAAACCCGGGTTTGTTTTTTCAGCCTTTGCGGCCTGGGATTCGCTGTTAATACTGTCAATCAAAGCCTGAAACTTGGAAGTTTCTTCCTGATTGCGGGCTACGCTGCCAGCAGAAAAACCTGCCACACCGCCGCCCGGTATGTTTACGCCTTTTGAAAGGCCAGAATATGCATTTACCATGTCTAAAGTCGAAGCCATATTTTCCCTCGTGGGTTTAATCTAGGCTTTTACAAACTGAACTGTAAAAACCTTATTTACATTTAATGGAAGAAACTGAAAACATAATTCATTTTGTCATGCTGAAATTGATTCAGCATGACAAAACTTTTTCAGACAGTTCCTTCCCTTCTATTCAAATTAGCGCTTTAAGTTTGCTGCCGTAGAAAGCATGTTGTCGCTTGTCTGAATTGCCTTAGAACTGAATTCGTAAGCGCGCTGGGCAACAATCATCTGTACCATTTCGTTTACGGTAGAAACGTTCGACATTTCCAGAAATTTGTGGTGTGTCTGCCCCATTCCGTCAAAACCCGGACGGTTGGCAATTGGATCGCCACTGGCATTGCTTACCTTAAAAAGGTTGTCACCATCGGCAGTTAAACCGGCCGGGTTAGGAAAACGGTAAAGTTCAATCTGTGCAACATCAACCGGGTCGTCTTCACCGGCAACTTTTACACTTACGCGGCCGTCGCGGCTGATTGCGAGTGTTTCAAGGCGGAATCCTTCCGGCATTACAACTTCAGGCATTACGCGAAGCCCGTTTGAAGTAACAAGCTGGCCGTTTGAATCAATCTTGAAAGAACCGTCGCGTGTGTAAGCGTAGCTTCCGTCGTACTGCTGAACCCGGAAAAAACCTTCGCCCTGAATGGCAAGGTCTGTAGCGTTTTCAGTATGCTGCAAAGAACCCTGATCGAACATGCGCTGGGTTGCTGCAACTTTTACACCGCTACCCATCTGAATGCCTACCGGCGTAACAGTGTCTTCTGTTGCCGGAGTACCTGCAAGTTTTACGTTCTGGTAAATTAAGTCTTCAAATTCAACACGCTGCTTTTTGTAACCGCTTGTGTTTACGTTTGAAAGGTTGTTTGAAATTGTATCGATGTTTGCCTGCTGACCGTTCATTCCGGTTGCTGCTGTCCATAAACTTCTGACCATCTGTATTTCCTTTTATTTTTCAGTTTTAAGCACTGCTAAAAAACTAGCGCAATGTTGCAACGCGAGACCATAAAGTTGACATCATGGTGTCTTCAGACTGAATGGTTTTCTGGTTTGCTTCGTATGCGCGGTTAACTTCAATCATCTGTACCATTTCGTTTACAACATTTACGTTAGAAGTTTCTACGTATTCCTGCAAAAGATCTGGTCTTTCCTTGCCTTCTGCAATATAGGCAGGGCCTGAAATTTCGTTGCTTGCCCAGAGGTTTTCGCCATGTTTTTTAAGGTAACGTTCGTTGTCAAAGCGAACAAGCTTTAAGCGGTCTACAACCTGATCATCGCTTGTGGTAATTACGCCGTCGTCATTCACCTTAAAATTCTTGTCGGTTACACGGATAATTCCGTTTTCGCCCACAACCGGGTAGCCTTCTTTTGTTTCAAGAATGCCTTCTTTACCAATCATAAAGTTTCCGGCACGGGTATAGCGCTCACCGGCCGGTGTCTGCACGGTAAAAAAGCCTTCGCCTGCAAGGGCAATGTCTGTAGCGGCACCGGTATTTTTGAAAGAACCCTGTTCAAATACTGTATAAAGTTCGTTTGTTTCTACGCCCAAACCAACTTTACCTACAATTGGTGCAACGTCAGCTGAACCGCCCCAAAAGGTATAAACGCCGTCATCATTCATTCGGCGCAGCAAAAGTTCAGAAAAATTCTTGTTTACGGCTACGTCGCGCTTATAGCCGGTGGTGTCAACGTTTGCAAGATTGTTTGCAATTGCGTCCAACCGGTTCTGCTGTGCAACCATTCCGCTTGCACCAGTGTACCAACCTTGAACCATATAAAAGGCCTCCCAAAGTATAAAAAAGCTGCGGATTTTGCCTGTCCGCGGGCTTGCATTCAAATAATGTTTGTGTATTCTCAAATCCGGCACTTTGCCAGTTATTTTGATTATCGGTTTTTGAAAAAAAATGTTAAGGACATCTACAAAAAAATGAAATTTTCAATTAAATGAAAAAAAATGGCAAATTTAAATTTGTTTTTTCGTATAAGTGGGTTTATAATGAATTAAGCAACAGTTTACGAATAATAACTGTGCTTTTAAGGAGAATTAAGTGGCCGATACACGAGTTTTATCTATTATTCTTGGCGGTGGCAAAGGTACCCGCCTGTACCCTCTTACAAAAGAACGCTCTAAACCAGCCGTTCCGTTTGGAGGAAAACACAGAATCGTCGACATTCCGATTTCTAACTGTATTAACTCTGGTTTTAACCAAATTTATATTTTAACCCAGTTCAACTCTGCTTCTCTGCACATGCACATTTCTCACGGATACAGCTTTGATTCTTTTTCACGCGGTTTCGTTGAAATTCTTGCAGCAGAACAGACTTTTGAGCATTCCGGATGGTTTGAAGGAACTGCTGACGCAGTACGCAAGAACTTTGCCCACTTTAAGACACAAAAGCCGACACACTACATCATTCTTTCAGGCGACCAGCTTTACCAGATGGATTTGAAAGAATTCCTGAACAAGCACATTGAATCTGGTGCAGAAATTTCAATTGCAACCACGGCTGTTACACGTCAGGACGCAACCGGTTTTGGCATTATGAAGGTTAACAAAGAAAACCGCATTACCGAATTCATGGAAAAACCGGCAGCTGATCTGGATATTTCTGACTGGATTATTCCGGCAGAAAGCCGCACGGCAGGTGCAACACCAGGCAAAGACTACCTTGCTTCAATGGGTATTTACATCTTCAATGCCGAAACAATGTACAAAGTGCTTGACAACAACTGTACGGACTTTGGTAAGGAAATCATTCCGCAGGCTATCAAGAACCACAAGGTTAGTTCGTACATTTATGACGGCTACTGGGAAGACATTGGTACTATCAAGAGTTTCTATGATGCCAACCTTGATCTGGCACGCATCAGTCCTAAGTTCAACTTCTACGATGAAGACAAACCGATTTATACCCACAGCCGCAACCTGCCGCCGTCAAAAATGACAAACTCAACAATGAACGGCGCAATTGCAAGTGAAGGCTGTGTTATTACAGAAGCTACAATTGTTAATTCTCTGGTTGGCGTACGCAGCAATATTGAACCGGGTACATTCCTGGACGGCGTAGTATGCATGGGTAGTGACTATTACGAAACACCAGACCAGAAAGAAGAAAACCGCAAGCTGAACAGACCGAACATTGGTATTGGTCGCAACTGCCGCATCAAGCAGTGTATTATTGATAAAAACGCACGCATTGGCGACAACTGTTCAATTGGTCACACTGGCCAGAAACTTGAAGACGGCGACCACGGCATGTACTACGTTGCAGACGGAATTATCGTAATTCCTAAAAACGGAATCATTCCTTCTGGAACAATTATTTAATAACTAGTTTCTGCTAGGTAAGGGCACCTTGAAACAAACGGTTCAAGGTGCATTTTTTTATGCCCAGGCACAAACAGCTGCAATCGTTCAGTTTTCACCAAGACTTAAGATAGTTTCTCTCAAGCTTTAAGATACTTTCTCCCAAAGCTTGAGATACTTTGCCACAAGCTTTAGAAGAAGTGTCATCCCGATTCAGGATCTGTCCGCGGGCGCGGTTGCAAGGCAGGCCCAATGCTTCAAATCTCCAAGCATTTGCCGTGCTTGCAGGTTGCTATAAGCCGCAAGCACAAAAAAAGCCCAAAAGCTTTTACACTTTCGGGCTTTATGCTGGCAATTTCAGCACTTTTTTAAGATTTCAAAAATAAAATAAAAAACTACTTTTTGCTTTTTACAAATGCATCTTTATAGCCGTCTTTTCTGAACTTGTTCAAAACAGCTGTATATTCATCTGCCGAAAGCGAACCAATCAAAAGTTCGTAAGCGTTAGAAGTAATTTCCGAAGCCTTAATGCTAATCGGGTATTTTTTCTCGTACTTTTTAACAACGGCACTCAAATTGTTCATGTCTCTAAACACGCCAAGCTGAACATAATATTTGCCGCTTTCGTACTGGTTAATTAAATACTGCGGATACGGCATTGCCGAATAATTGTGCACAGGGCCTGTACTTGCCGCAACCTGGGCAGCAGGTTTTTCCGGCTGAACATTTGCAGCAGGCTGCTGATTGTTCTTTGTTTCTGCCGGAACAGCAACATCGTTCTGGCTTGGATACTGGGCAATAGTAACATTAACCTGCGGCGGCAGCTGCTGTGCTGCCTGTTCCTGCGGCATGTAAGTGGTTGCACACGGATTTGGGCAGCGGCAGTATGCGCCGCAAGTACAGTAACCAGAACAAACAGGATTTTGACAGGTGCTGTAACTTGGTGCAGGCGGCAATTTAGAATAATCATATACAGATTCTGATTTTTTGGCAGGAACTTCTGCAACAGGTGCTTCCAAAGCTGGTGCTGCAGACACATCGTTCTTAGCAACTTCAACCGGTGCAACATTTTCCGGCTGAACATTTACAGGAACCGGATTTGCAGCAGCAACAGGAACATCTTTATACTGTTCTTCAACCTGCGGAACATTTGCAGCCGGTACGGTTTCAGCAGCGTAAACAGGTGCTACATAATCTGCAGGCTTGCGTTCTTCCGTATAAACCAAATCGTTTTTAAGGGCAGCACTGGTATTAGTGTCCGGGTCTGCAACAGAAACTTTTACACCGTCAGTAAGCGGTTTTTCTACAACGTAATCATTTTTGCGGCTAATGCGCACAACAGTATCGTAACCACCGGCAATTTCCAGATCGTCGGCAACAGAAGGCGACAGAAGAATTAAAACGCCGGCCAAATCTGTTGAACCAGTAATTACAACGCTGGAAGTTTTTCCGTTAACGGTATTATAAACTTCTACAATTTCACCCTTTGCAAAAACCCTGCTCTGGGCATAGCGGCCGCCAGCAGGAAAACTGTCGTTAGTGCCAACTGCGGCACGGCCTTCCCACGCAACAGACGATGCTGCCGAAAGCATTGCAACGGCAGCTATCAGTAATAATCCACTAAAAAAACGTTTCATTTATTCCTCTCTTGTTGGTTGTTTAATATTTAGCCCGCATGCTGAATTTTAAAAACCCGGCATTTATTTAAGGTACAAAATTGAAAAAAGGAAACTTTTTCAATTTTGTAAAACTTCTAGCGCTGCAAGCCCAGAAATTTCTGGCTGCCGCCACCCGATAAATTTTTCAAATTGCCCGTAATTTCTGCAACAAGGTTATTAGAAAAATTCTTCATAGCCTTGTTTGCATCACGGCTTGCAAAAATTTCTGCAAAAGCCTGACTGCTGACACTGCCCTTTACACTGTCAGATACAAATCTTGCATCCATCAGTTCCCAGTTCAGGCAAACATCAGTGGCAGGCGAAAAACCGCTCTGGTTCTGGTTAGCTCTGTAAACAAGTTCTACACTAACAATATACGCCACGTTGCTTTGAACAGCGTCGCTGAGTCTTGCTGTATATAACTCTTTATCGCCATTACTAGTTACAATAGGCTCGTTAGAAATTATAAATCCCTGGTCAAAAAACGCATCCATTATTGCAATTTCCATCCGGCTTGTCGTATCACGCACTTTTAAGGAAACTTCGTCGTTCTGGCTGATTATAAGCGCAAAAGACTGGCCAAAAGCACCAAGAGAAACAAACAAAAAAACCGTAAGGAAAATAATAAAGCGTTTTTTCATAGACTAGCCTCTTGGTAATTTTCGGCAAAAAAAACAAATTTGAACATATTTTTATAATCAGCCAATAAAGTTCCGATAGTTTAATAAAGAAGAAATCTGACGGGTTCAGCACAGGCTGGAAAAAAGCCGGAATGCAGGCTCGTGCAGTTTTTTCCCTTGCCGTTGTGCTATAATTGCTGTATTGCAATGAACAAAATTGAAAAATTCACGGTTTTTCAATTAAAAACGAGGCTTCAAGCAAAATGTCACTAAAAAATGACGTACACGTTTACATAATTGGTGCTGGGTTTGCCGGGCAGATGATTGCCGACGAACTTGAAAACAAAAAGATTTTTGGCAGAGTTACCGCCTTTCTGGACGACAATCCGCTTTTAATCGGCAAGCAAATTAAAGGCATACCAATTTACGGCCCCATAAGCATGGTAGAAGTTCTGCACCCAAACGTGCAGGACGAAGCAATCATTGCAATACCAAGTGCCACAAACGAACGGATTAAAGAAATTTACGGCCTTTTAAGCAGGGCCGGATTCAGCAAAATTAAAATTTTACCAAGCGTTTCGCAGATTATAGACGGCAAGGCACACCTTGTTCAAACCCGACAGATTGACCCGCAGGACCTTTTAGGCAGAACGCCGATTAAAATTTCCCTTAAAGAATCACTGTCTTACCTTCGCGGCAAGCGCGTTTTAATTACCGGTGCAGGCGGTTCTATCGGTTCGGAACTGGCACGACAGCTGCTGAGCGGCGGTGCTGAACGTCTGTATCTGTTCGGGCACGGGGAAAATTCAATTTATCACATTGACCGGGAACTGAGGATTTTGCAGTCCGAAGGCGTAGGAGAAAAAGTTGCCATCGTTCCTGTAATTGGCGAACTTAAAGACAAAAATTATCTTGAATGGCTTCTGCCAAAAATGCATATTGACGTAATCTTTCACTGTGCAGCCTACAAGCACGTACCATTAATGGAAGAAAACCCGGTAGCAGTAATTGAAAACAACGTTTTCGGCACTAAAAACCTGCTTGAAGCTTCGCTGAAGGCAAACGTAAAGCGCTTTGTGCTTATTTCTACCGACAAGGCAGTTGAACCTGTTTCAACTTACGGTGTAAGCAAAATGCTGTGCGAAAAACTTCTGCTGGACTATGCCCAGAAAGCAAAGGAACAGAAAAGCGACCAGGCATTTATGTTCGTAAGGTTTGGAAACGTTTTGGGCAGCCGCGGTTCCATTTTGCCGCTTTTTATGGAACAGATTAAAACCGGCGGCCCGCTTACCGTAACCAGCCCGGAAATGCAGCGCTATTTCATGACAATTCCCGAAGCCTGTTCACTGGTTTTGCAAACCGGCGGCGTTGGCAAAAACGGCATTTCGTATCTTCTGGACATGGGCGAACCGATAAAAATCGTAGACATTGCAGAACAGATTATACGTTTTTCGGGCTACGAACCGAATAAAGACATTAAAATCAAATTCATCGGGCCGCGCAAAGGTGAACGGCTTGACGAACCTTTGTGGATACCGGAAGAAAATCCGCGGGAAACTGACTATAAGAAGATTTTGCAGATAACTTCCCTTGCATATACAAGCCAGCGCCTTCAGAATATTTTGCAGAAACTGCGGCCGGTATGCTTTTTTGACCAGAATCAGGCTGAACTTTACCGCAATAAGGAATATTTAAAAGAAGTTTTAATGGAAGAAGTTCCTTCACTTAAGGAGTTTTACAATGAGTCAGGAAAAAATTAAGTTTTCGCAGGCTTCCATCGGTAAGGAAGAAGAAGAAGCCGTTTTACGCGTTTTACGTTCCGGCTGGCTTACCACCGGCAAGGAAACTTTTGCTTTTGAAGAAGAATTTGCAGATAAAATTGGTGCAAAACATACTCTGGCCGTTAACAGCGCCACAAGCGGCCTGATGCTTGCATACAGGGCTTTGGGCATTGGTGCAGGCAGCAAAATTTTAACCACGCCCTACACTTTTGCTTCTACTGCGCTGGCGGCGCGGCATTTGGGCGCAGAAATAGAATACGCCGACATTGAAAAAGACAGCTACAATATTGACCCGGCCGAAATAGAAAAAGCCTTAAAAAAAGACACGAATCATCAGATTAAGGCAGTTGTGCCGGTGCACATTGCAGGCAACGTGTGCAAAATGCAGCAGATTAACCAGATTGCGCAGAAATACGGCGTAAAAGTTGTTGAAGACGCGGCTCATGCCTTTCCTTCTAAAACCAAGGACGGTTATGCTGGCACTTTGGGAGACATTGGTGTTTTTTCGTTTTATGCAACAAAAACCATTACCACTGCCGAAGGCGGAATGATTGCAACCGGCAGCCCTGAATACGCAGAAGAAATGCGCGTAAACCGCCTGCACGGAATAAACCGCCCGATTTGGGACAGGTATACTTCTGACAAGGCCAGCTGGGAATATGACGTTGTAGACGAAGGCTATAAGTGCAATTTGCCGGACATTCTTTCGGCAATTGGGCGCGAACAGCTGAAAAAAGCAGACCTTCTTTTTGAAAAACGCAGCAAAATCGTCCGCAAATTCAACGAAGCCTTTAAAGAATACGACTTTTTAACCCTGCCGCCGGATGGCGACGGCAACGCCTGGCACCTGTACCTTTTGCGCATAAAGCAGGATAAACTGAACATTAACCGCAACCAGTTTGGTTCTGCCCTGCAGGAAGCAGGCCTTGGCATTTCCATGCATTTCATTCCCCATTACCGCTTTACGTATTTTAAAAACCGTTACGGCTTAAAACCGGAAGATTTTGTAAATGCCGAAACCCAGTTTCAGTCTACAATTACGCTGCCGCTGTGGCCGGACATGAACGACGAACAGGTTGAACAGGTTATAAACGCCGTCATTCAAACAGGAAAACAGCACTATGTCTGATGAAATTAGCAGGCCTAAAAAACCCAGAGCCAGAAACACCAAAGGCAAAAAACGTTTTGATTACTCTGAAATGTATTACAGCGACATTATGCTGGACAATATGCTTTATGGTGTATTGGTACGAAGCCCCGTGCAGTGCGGTGCAATTACGCAAATTGATTTGCCGCCGCTGCCCGACGGTGCGTTTTTTTTTAGTGCCGACGACGTACCCGGCTGCAACACTGTAGACATTCAGGGTACACAAGTGCCGATTTTTGCCGGCGACAACATTTTGTATCAGGGGCAGCCGGTAGGAATTCTGGTTGGCCCGGATGAAACGGAACTTTTTGAACTTTTAGGCCAAATTGACTTTAAGCTTCAGTACACCAGCCTGCCAATCGGCCTTGATTTTTCGGATACTTTTTCTGCCGACCAGCTTCTGGCCAGCCGTTCAATTTTGCAGGGCGAAGTTGACAAAGAATACGAAAACGCGGACTTTAAGTTTGAACAGACTTTTTCGCTTAACCTGCCCTGCACGCCCCGGGAACGCAACGGCGCACTGGTTTCTTTTTCAGGGCGGCAGATGAACATTTATTCAAATACCTGCTGGTCCAGCCACCTGCGCAAAACCGTTGCCGCAGCCTTAAACATTGCCGAAAGCAGCATAGTTCTGCACAAAACCCAGCCGGGCGAAAGCAAAATTAACGACACATGGATTGCAAGCATTTCTGCGGCACAGGTTGCAGTTGCAAGTTTTCACACCCACAAGCCGGTAAAACTTGTTTATTCAATTGACGAACAGCACAGCTACATAGAACAGAACGTTTCTTCTTCCGTGCGCCACCGAACCGGCGTAAACAGAGACGGCAGAATCGTTTCTATGGATATTTGCGTGATAATAAACGCTGGGGCTTTCAACCCGTTCATTCAATATATACTAGACCGTTTTGCAATTGCAGCCTGCGGAATTTACAGCGTAGAAAACATTCGCATTGATGCCTACGCCCTTAAAACCAATTATTCGCCGCTTAACTGCACCTTTAACTGGGGCGACGAACAGGCATTTTTTGCAGTAGAAAACCACATTCAGCAGATTGCAAGGGAACTTGGCGTAAATCATCTGGAGTTTAAGGCGAAAAACGTTTTTGACGAAAGCAGCAGTCCATTTTTTGAAATAAGCGAAGATTTTGAACGCAACCTGAAAAAACTTTTGCCCCAGCCGGAAGAACAGACCGCACAGCCGGAACTGAACGGCGAAAATGATGAAAAATTCCCTGACGTGCCAAATGCGGCTAATTTTTCGGCCATTGGTACACAGAATGCTGAAAAATTAAGCGCAAGCCCAACTTTGTTTGGCCAGATTGCAAAAAAAATTACGCAGAAAATTGAAAACAAAAGCCCTTTCATCATTCCGGGCAAAAGCAAATACCTTGCAGCCCTAACCGAATGCGCGGTGCAGAAAAGCAATTATCTGCGCAAAAACGCCGCATACCTGACCGTGGCATTTAAACCAAGCAGCTGGGATAAAATTAAGCGCGGCGTAGGCATTGCCATGGCTTTTGACGGCAACGGCTTTTTCATGCCAGATTTTATCCGCAGCAAGTATTCACTTGAAATGACGCTGGAAAGCGACGGCATTCTGTCGATTAAAATATATTCGCCGACAGAACAGCTTAAAACAATATGGTCTGACATTGTGTGCAAAATGCTTGATTTAAAGCCGGAACAGATTAGATTTGAAAGCGATTATTCATACACAAACGAGCCGGAAGAACCTGATGTTCTGGCAGAAAACATAACGATTATGACCCAGCTGCTGAAAAAATGCTGCAAAACCATACAGACTTCCCGGTTCAGGCAGGCGCTGCCGATTACCGTACACAAAACCTACACACCGCCTAAAAAAACGGCCTGGAACTGTGAAAGTTTTTCCGGCACACCGTTTCTTTCTACCACGTGGGGCGTGGCCGTTGTTGAAGTTGAAGTTGACACTACCACGTACAATGTTACCGCCCGCAACGTAACCCTTGCCATTGACGGCGGCGAAATTATGAACCAGCAGCAGGCAGAAATAACTGCAATTGTTGCCGCAAACCAGACAATTAAGAATTTTGTCTCGCCACAGTCACTTAATGTTGTTCAGCCAAACGTTTACTTCATTCCTTCAAAGGAAGCACCAAAACAGATTGGCGAAATTGTAAACAACATTCTGCCGGCAGCATTCAGCAACGCCGTAAGCCAGGCATTAAACAAGCCCATTACAGCCCTGCCGCTTACCACCGACAGCATTTACCGCATAATTTCCAGCACGCAAAAGGAAGAAACCTGTGAAAATAAGTTTTAATTTGAACGATGAAGACGTAAGTGTAGAAACCCTGCCAACGGAACGGCTTGTTACAATTTTGCGCAACAAGTTTTCACTGTGCCTTAGCAAAATGCGCTGCGGCGAAGGCAATTGTGGCGCCTGCACGGTTTTGCTGGACGGTGTGCCTGTGCATTCCTGCATAATTCCCGTTTATGCAGTGGCAGGCTGCAAAATAACCACGCTTGAATATTTCCTTCAGACTGACGAAGGCAAGGACATTGAGCAGGGTTTTAAGCAGGCAAACATAAAAACCTGCGGCTTTTGCGATGCAGACAAATATTTTGCAGTAAACGAATACATAAACAAAAACCCGGCAATAAAAAATGCCGACGAAGTAAGGTTGCTGGCAGAAAACATGAACTGCCAGTGCGTAAAGCACCAGCGGCTGATTGGTGCAGTTGTACTTGCAGCCCGCAACCGCCGGGCACGTAAAAACGGTGAAAAACATGGAAAATAATTCTAAAGACATAAACGTTTATTTTGCAAAAAACATTCACGATGCAGCCTACCACCTGCGGACTGTGCCGGATCTTTCGATTACGGCAGGCTGTACTGGCATTATGTACAACAAAAACCCGTGCTTCCTTACATTTCCGTATTCGCTTTTGTCGGTGCGCAAGGATGAAGAAGCCATGCAGATTGACCGAATGGAACGTTACATTGAATTTGGTGCGGCCGTTACCCTTTCACAGATACTTCAAATCGGGCCAAAACGCCAGCCGCAGGTTCTGTACGAAGCCGTTTCTACCATTGCCAATCCGCAGGTGCGCAACATGGCAACAATCGGCGGCAATATCTGTACCAACCCAATGAAAATGACCTGCTTTGCACCGCTTCTGGCACTTGAAGCAAAGCTGGAGTTTAGAACCGGCGTAGAAAAAGCCCACACCAGTGCCGAAAAACGCCGAAGCCTTTCCGAAATTGAAACGATGAACATTACCCAGTTTAAAAGCGTGCCCAAGCGTTACTTTTTAAACAAAATTACCGTTCCACTGGAAGACTGGGATGTTTCGATTTTTAAGCGTGTAGGCGCAATAAACCAGATTTCTGAACTTTCGGCGTCTTTTGTTTTTCTGGCAAAAACGCAGAAAAACATGCTTAACGACTTGCGCATTGCCTACTGCGGCATTTTTTCCTTTAGAAAGCGTGAACTGGAAAATATTTTGATTGGAAGCAAGCTGCCTTTAAGCGAAAGAAGCGTACAGAATTTCTGTGAAAAAGCCGAAGCCATTTTTGACCAGCACATTCAGGAAAACATGATAAGCTGCAACCCGGTTTTAAAAGCCCAGTTTCTGAACCTGCTTAAAGATTCTATGACAAGCCTTTCAAACTGGTAAAATAATGCACAGTTTTAAGCTTTCAAAATAAAGCAAAAAAACGCAGGACTGTTTGTTATGCAGGCAGACAAAAAAAGCCGCAGGACATTTTAAAGTTTGCATTAAACCTTAAAAATGTCTTGCGGCTTTTTTTCAGCCTATCAGCATTGCGTCGCCGTAGGAAAAGAACCTGTACCTGTTTTCTACCGCCTGCTGGTATGCGCTTAAAATGTTTTCCCTGCCTGCAAAGGCCGAAACAAGCATCAAAAGCGTAGATTCCGGCGTGTGGAAATTGGTAAAAAGTTTATCAACAACCTTAAACTTGTAGCCGGGGTAAATAAAAATTGAAGTTGAACGGGTTCCGCGTTCCAGAATCCCTTTTTCAACGTTCCACGCCGATTCCAGCGTGCGGAGAGATGTTGTTCCAACCGCAAGCACAGGCCGGCCTTCTGCCTTTGCCTTTTCTACCGCAGCAGCAGTCTGTTCGCTTACGGTAAAAAATTCTTCGTGCATTTTGTGGTCTTCAATCTGTTCAGCGCGAACCGGCAAAAAAGTACCCAAACCAACGTGCAAGGTAACATATTCTATCTGCACGTTTTTAGCCTTCAGTTTTTCAAAAATTGAATCGGTAAAGTGCAGGCCGGCTGTTGGTGCTGCTGCCGAACCAGTTTCTTTTGCATAAATTGTCTGGTAACGTTCTGCATCGCTGTCAACGTCTTCGCGCTTAATGTAAGGCGGCAGCGGAATGTGACCGTTTGCTTCAAACCATTTTTCATCAACAATACGGTCAAATTCAACGGTTCGGAATTCAGTGCCGGAATCGGCAGGGTTTTCAATAATTGTACCGACCGTGCCGTCTGCAAACACAAAGCGTTTACCGGCTTTCTGGCGCTTGGCATTTTTTACCATTGCCTTCCATATTTTTCCCTGCTGGCAGTTTGGCAAAACCCGGGTTAAATCTTCCGTATCAAGGCTATTTAATAGAAGAAATTCAACTTCTTTCGTCGGCTCCTGCAAACCTGCCGTATTTTTATCATTTTCGTCTGCAAGTCTGCCAAGCGGTTTTGCATAACAGCGCGAACGGCGCACTTTAGAATTGTTGAATATCATCAAAGTGCCCGGTTCAATCAAATCGCACAGTTCTTCCATAAGGTGGTGTTCAACCTTGCCGCTCAAACGGTCAAGTTTCATCAGTTTGTCCTCGCCGCGCACGCCAGCCGGGTGCTGGGCAATCAGTTCTTCGGGTAAATCAAAATAAAAGTCTCTGGTCTTCATCTTTTTCCTTTCTTGCCGCGTCAGCATTTAAGCCCAAATGGTCGTAAGCCTGCGGTGTTGCAATGCGGCCGCGCGGTGTACGCTGCAAAAGTCCGCATTGAATTAAGTACGGTTCGTAATAATCTTCAAGGCTGTCTACAGAATCTCCGATGGAAATTGCCAAAGTTTCTGCCCCAACAGGGCCGCCGCCGAATTTCTGTATTATGTTGCGTAAAATTTCCCGGTCGTAGCGCTGCAAACCCAAACTGTCAATTTGCAGACGGTTCAAGCCGGTTTTTACAACTGCCAGCGTAATCCGCGCCGGTTCTTCCTTCTGCCTGTTAAAAAACTGGGCAAAATCGCGCATTCGGCGCAAAATGCGGTTTGCAATACGCGGCGTACCGCGGCAGCAGGCTGCAATAAGCATTGCCGCATCGTGGTCAATTTCTACGCCCAAAATACCGGCAGAACGGTTAACAATGTCTGCAAGTTCTTCGTGGGTGTAATATTCAAACCTTTCAACTATGCCAAAACGGCTTATTAACGGACTTGAAACCGTACCGGCCTTGGTTGTCGCACCAACAAGGGTAAATTTCGGTATCGGTATGCGCACTGTACGCGCCGTCGGTCCCTGCCCGATAATCCAGTCAAGCTCGTAATCTTCCATTGCAATGTAAAGCATTTCTTCAATTGCAGGCTTCAGGCGGTGAATTTCATCAATAAAAAAAACTGTCCGTTCCGTAATCGTAGAAAGAATTCCGGCCAGATCTTTCGGTTTGTCCAAAGCCGGGGCACTGGTTACCTTAAAATCAACGCCAAGTTCGTTTGCAATAATCTGGGCAAGGGTTGTTTTGCCCAAACCGGGCGGCCCGTTCAAAAATATGTGGTCAAGTGCTTCGTTTCGGCTTCTTGCACCTTCAATGTAAACTGCCAGATTATCCTTAATGTGGCTCTGTCCCTGAAATTCGGTTAAATAATGGGGGCGAAGCTTGTTTTCGTGGTCATCCTGACCGGTAATGCTTTCAGCACGTACGCTGAAAGCGTCATCCAATTCGTTAAAATCGCTCATCAGTTAGCAAGCTCCACAATTGCACGGCGGAAAATCAAGTCTTCGCTTTGCTTTTTGCCCAAACCCGGGTCTAATTCATCGGCAAGCCGGGCAACCAGCGGTTCAACTTCTTTTTTGTCATATCCCATACCTGCCAAAGCCGTAACAACATCGTTCCACGGCGAAAGCGATTTTTGCGGCACAACGCGCAGGGTTTCATCCCCAAAGGAAAGCTTGCCTTTTAATGCCAGAAGCATTTTTTGCGCAGTTTTTTTGCCTACGCCGGGCACTTTTTCCAGCCGGGCAAGGTCGCCGCTGTCCAAAACGCCAGCCAGATCATTTGCAGAAATATTTGAAAGAATTTTCAGCGCGGCTTTTGGGCCGACGCCTTCAACTTTCATCAAATCCGTAAAGGCAGAACGCTCTGTTTCGGTGGCAAAACCGAAAAATTTGAATGTATCTTCTTTGTGGTAAGTCCAAATAAAAAGCCGGGCTTTTTCGCCAACATTCGGCAGAACATCAAGGGAAGAATCCGGCACGGAAAAATTCCATTCCAGTCCGCTGTTTTCATCGCCGGTTTGCAGGTAAACGCACTGCGGCAATTTGGCTGTAATTGTGCCAAAAATACTGTTAAACATAAAAAAAATTATAGCGCATCCTGCCCGATTAGTACACCACGGCAAAAATCCTTTGCCCCGGTTAAAGCAAAACCTGCGCCTTCAGTTTTTGAAGAATTTTATTTTGCGCTTAACCTGCCGCTGCGTTTTATAAAAGCCCAATACGTGCTATAATTGCACGTGTCCGGCAAACAAGCCCGGCAATTCTAAAAAAGCGCACCTGCTGAAAAATATATTTTTGGTAACAAATTATGAAGAACGTACTAATTTCAATTATTACAATAAATTACAACAACGCAGAAGGTTTAAGAAAAACCATTGAAAGCGTAAAGAAACTGAAAAATACCAGTTTTGAATATCTGGTAATCGACGGCGGCTCTAGCGACGCTTCAGCTGAAATTATGGAAGAAAACAGAAATTTCATTGATATTGCCGTAAGCGAAAAAGACGAAGGACTTTACAACGCCATCAACAAGGGCATAAAACTTGCCACGGGCAAAATAATCGGCCTAATTCATTCCGGCGATACAATTCTGCCAAACGCGCTGGACAATCTGCCGGAACTTTACCTGCAAAACCCAAATTCAGTGCTTTACGGCGCGCTTAAAGCCATAAAAAACGGCCGCTTCGATTCTGTCTGGGGCTTTAATGCCGACCTTTTGCCCCGGCAGATGATACCGCACCTTGCCGCATTTGTGCCTAAGGCCGTTTACAGCCAGTACGGGCTTTACAACGAAAATTACAGAATTGCCGCAGATTACGAATGTTTTTTGCGCTTTTACAAAGCCGGCGTAAATTTTGTTTTTTACGACGCAATTGTATGCGAGTTCAATCTTGAAGGCGTTTCGCAGAACAGAGAAGCAGAAACTGCAAAAGAAGTGGAAAAAATAAAGAAAGCTTACGGCGTTTATCAGGCACCGGGTAAAAAACAGCAGCTTAAAAATTTCATCAAGCGCTTTTTTTAGGCTTTCCGGCCGGTGCGCCGTTTTTTAGCCTTAAAACCTGCACAACGGCGCGGCATTTTTTTACACTTGAACTTAGGCAAATAAAAGTTTAAACTGTTGAAACTATACATTTTGATGAATTAAGGAATTTTTATGGAAATTTCTATGGTTGGTACAGGCTACGTTGGTCTGGTTAGCGGTACATGCTTTAGTGAAATGGGCAACACCGTTTGGTGCATTGACGTAAATAAAGAAAAAATTACACGCCTGCAAAATGGCGAAATACCGATTTTTGAACCCGGCCTAACGGAAATGGTTATCCGCAATTCAAAAGCCGGAAGATTAAAGTTTACGACAGACTATAAAGAAGCCGTTCCAAATTCTTCAATCTGTTTTATTGCTGTCGGTACGCCGCCGGGAGAAGATGGTTCTGCCGACATTACATACGTTCTGCAGGCTGCCGAAAGCATTGCAAACGCAATGGAAAAATACACCGTTATTGTAGACAAATCAACAGTTCCGGTTGGCACTTCCGAACTGGTAAAAGCAAAAGTAGCCGAAGTTTTGAAAAAACGCGGCAAAAACATTGAATTCGATGTAGTTTCCAACCCGGAATTTTTAAAAGAAGGCGTTGCTATTGAAGATTTTATGCGCCCGGACCGCGTTGTTATTGGTGCTGAAAGCGAAAAGGCCGCCAGCATCATGAAAGAACTTTACGAACCATTTGTAAGCAACGGTCATCCGCTTTTAACAATGGACATAAAAAGTGCAGAAATTACCAAATATGCCGCAAACGCAATGCTTGCAACCCGCATCAGCTTTATGAACGAAATTGCAGCAATCTGTACAAAACTTGGCGGCGACGTAAAAGCCGTTCGTCAGGGTATCGGTACTGATTCACGCATCGGAATGAGCTTTTTATACGCAGGCTGCGGTTACGGCGGTTCATGTTTTCCAAAAGACGTAAAGGAACTTATTTCTGTTGGCAAAAGAAACGGAATTGAAATGAAAGTTGCCACAGCCGTTGAAGCCGTAAATGAAAGGCAAAAGCACATTGTGGCAAATCAGGTTCTTTTGCATTTTGGCAAAGACTTAAGCGGAAAAACCTTTGCACTTTGGGGACTTGCATTTAAACCCCAAACCGACGACATGCGAGAAGCCCCTTCCCTTGTAGTAATAAGAGATTTGGTTGCTGCCGGTGCAAAAATTAAGGCTTACGACCCGCAGGCTTTTGAACAGACAAAGCATTATCTGGCAGACTTGCCAGCCGGTGCAATTGAATACGTTGAAGACATGTACGACGTGCTGAAAGATGCAGACGCATTGCTTTTGATGACCGAATGGAAAGAATTCCGTCAGGCAGATTTTGAAGCCATTAAAAAGAACCTGAAACAGCCAGTTATTTTTGACGGCCGCAACGTTTACGAACCGGCAAAAATGGCAGAATTAGGCTTTAAACACTTTTGCATCGGACGTACTTTAGCATGACATTAAACGAATTCCTTGAAAACAACACAATAATTGCCACAATCCGCAACCGCGACGGCGGACGCATAAAAACGCTGGTAGAATCTGCGCGCAAAAATGGCATTACTTCGCCTTTTTTAATTGCCGATTTTGGTTCTTACAAGGAATTTTCTGAAGAATATAAAAAGCTTTGCAAGGATTTGGGCATTCAGTACGTATTCAACAGTACCGAAGGACTGCCGTGGAGCCGCGGACAGGCCCTGAATTTTGGCATTGCCACTGCCAGAACCCGGTTTATAACCACCACCGACATTGACATGCTTTTTGACAGCAACCCTTATGAATGGATTGCCCAAAACTGCGAAAATCACGGTGTTTTTGCCGTAACTTCCTACTGGCTGCCAAAAAACGGCGACAAACTTAAAGCCAAATGCGCCGGTAAAGGTTCCTGCGGCGGTTTTCAGTGCGTAAGGCGCAGCCTGTACGAAAAACTTGGTGCCTACGATGAAAAAATAAAATACTGGGGACTGGAAGATTTGGACTGGTCTTTCAGGCTGAAGCGCACTGGCGAAGAACCGGTATGGCTGCCGGACGAATACAAAATGTTTCATCAGTGGCATCCGCAGGCGGAAAGCGGTCATCTGCGCCCGGACACAGCCAGATTTGACACTTTAGGCCGTTATTACCAAAATGCTTTCGAGCCGTGTTTGGGCAGCAACTGGGGAAAAATACTTGGCGATGAAGACCGGCCTATTTTGCGGCTGGTAAGCAGAAACGAACTTTGCAGCGGAATTACGCCGGAAACGGTTCATTTTGCGGTAAAAAAGTTTGACGACTGCTTCGGTTCGCAGAAAATGATGGACACAATTAAAGCAAATGAATTTGTAAAGCTTGAAATTTCACCACGAATAAAGGAAAAAGCGAAGAAACCCTTTGCAAGTTTCATCCGCAAGGCTTTCAAACTGTTTGGCATTGCAACCGGGCAAGTAATTGGCGCTGAAATAAACTACAATTTTGACTATTTTTACGCCGCACTTTTGCCGGTTCTGCAAAAAAACGGCCTTAAAGACTATTATATAAGCGAAAATCTTGAAAGCATTTACCTTTTGATGAAGAAAGCTGAAAATTAAAAATTTCAGCAATGCATAGCGAATTATAAGGATAACAAAATGAGTGAAAAAACAGTTTTAATTACCGGTGGTGCCGGTTTTATCGGTTCGCATTTGTGCCGCCGCATGTTGAATGAAGGCAACCGGGTAGTTTGCCTGGACAATTTTTTTACCGGCCGCGAAAGCAACATCAGCGAACTGCGCAAAAATCCTAATTTTTCAGTAATCAACCACGATGTTGAACTGCCATATTCTTTTTACACAGACGAAATTTTCAACCTTGCCTGCCCGGCAAGCCCGCCACACTATCAGCGCAACCCTATTTCTACCTATAAAACCAGCATTTTTGGTGCAATCAATGCACTGGATTTAGCAAACAAATGGAATGCGAAAGTTTTTCAAGCTTCAACTTCTGAAGTTTACGGCGACCCTTTGGTTCACCCGCAGCCAGAAACCTACTGGGGACACGTAAATACAATCGGCATCCGTTCCTGCTACGACGAAGGCAAGCGCGGTGCAGAAACCCTGTTTATGGACTACCACCGCCAGTTCAACACGCGCATTAAAATCGTACGCATTTTCAACACTTACGGCCCGATGATGAACAAAAACGACGGCCGCGTTGTAAGCAATTTTATAGTGCAGGCTTTGCGCGGCGAAGACATTACCATTTACGGCAACGGCCAGCAGACACGCAGTTTCTGCTACGTTGATGACCTTATTGAAGGTTTCTGCCGCCTTATGAATACCGGCGACGACGTAACAGGCCCTGTAAACCTTGGCAATCCGGGCGAATTTACCATGCTTTAAATTGCAGAAAAAGTTCTCCGCCTTACAGGCTCAAAATCAAAGCTGGTTTTCAAGGATTTGCCACAGGACGACCCGAAACAGAGAAAACCGGACATTACAAAAGCCGGTGAAGTTTTGGGCTGGCAGCCGCGCATTCCTTTGGAAGAAGGCCTTAAGCACACAATTGAATATTTCAAGAAGGAAATTTAGTGAATAAAGTTTGCGTCGCAATTCCGGTTTATAAAAAACAGCCCTCACCAGACGAAATACAGTCGCTGAACCAGTGTTTTGCCGTGCTGAAAAAATACCCGATTTTTCTGGTAACTTTTGAACAGCTTGACACCGGTTTTTACGCTGATTTAGCCGCCAAACATGGCGTTACCTTGCAAAAAAAACTGTTTGATGCTTCACTTTTTGCCAGTATTGACGGCTACAACCGCTTAACAAAAGACGTAAACTTTTACAAAGCCTTCAGCGATTTTGAATATTTCCTGATTTATCAGCCGGACGCATGGGTTTTTAGCGACGAACTGGAATACTGGTGCAGCCAAAATTATGACTACATCGGCGCACCTTGGATACCCGGCGGCGGCGAAATTGATTTGTCGCCGTATGACGGTCACCAGTTTGTAAAATCCGGCAACGGCGGTTTCAGCCTGCGCAAAACTGAATATTTTGTACGGCTTTTATCGGCAAAAGGTGCGGTTTACACCAAAGAAGGAATTGCCAGAAAAATTGAAAATATAAAAAAACAGGGCTTTTCCGCCAAAAACCTGCTGAAAATTTTTGCCCTTAAATGCGGCTATGCAAACCGGATGAATGTTATTGCCCGTTCCAAACGTTCCGAAGACCGTTTTTACATTGACAATTTTGCCGCCGGTATTTCTAACTACGAAATGAATACGCCGGAACCGGCAATTGCAATGAAGTTTGCCTTTGAACAGTGGCCGGAATATCTGTACAAGCAAAACGGCGAAAAACTTCCGTTTGGCTGCCACGCCTATAAAAAATACAATTATGACGGTTTTTATAGCCATTTCATAAAGGGCTACCATGAACTTTAAAGAACTTATCAGTGCCCTGCCCTTTGAATTTGAACGCAGCATCTGCTACAAATTCAACAATTTGATGAAACGCCACCCGGGCAGCGCGCCATATTTAAGCGGCGACACTTTTGCAAAATTCGTTAATTTTTCAATTGAAAACACAAAGCAGCTGGAAGATTTTAGCCGTAATGCAGAAAATTGCAGGCAGAATTTTTCAATTTTAGTTTCTTCCAATCTTCTGGTCAATTTTGCAAATTCAGTTTTGCCAAAAATAAACGTGCCCTTTGTACTTTTAAGCCATCAGGGTGACGCAAACATTACGCCGGAAAGCCCCAATGCAGAAATTTATTTAAAAATTGCGCAGAATCAGCATTTAGTCCGCTGGTTTGCCCAAAACTGCACTTTACAGCACAAAAAAATTGTTCCGCTTCCAATCGGACTTGAAAACCAGCGTTTTCATAATGCAGGCAACGTTGCAAGCTTTAAAAAATTACAGAAAAAATTGCAAAACGGCAAAATGCCCAAGCAGCAAAAAGTGCTTGTTGCACTAAACCTTGCCACAAACCCGGACAGACGTTTCTGCTGTTACCGCGCCTTCTGGCACAAACCGGTTACCAAGGAACTTTCTTCGTTTGTAAGTTCACAAAGTTACCGGAAAATTGCCGCGAGCTGCATGTTTGTGGCCTCGCCTGCCGGCAACGGTTTGGACTGCCACCGCACCTGGGAAGCAATGTACCTTAACTGCGTTGCGCTGGTAGAACAGAACCCGATGAACGAATATTTTAAAAATCTTGGGCTGCCAATGCTTTGCGTAAGCGACTGGAATTCATTTGCCCAGAAAACAGAAAGTGAACTGGTGCAAATTTACGAAGAAATAATGAAAAACTGCGATAAATCAGCTTTACAGGCCGAATACTGGCAGAATAAAATAAAAGAAAGTTCTAACGCGTAAAACCAGTCTATAAAATTGCAATTTTTTAGAACTTTTTCGTGATTTTTTAAGGAAACCTGATGAGTGATTTAAATTCAACACAGACAGCACAGAACGAACAAATTGAACAGGTTGTTTTGCTTTGTTCCGGCGATAAATGCGCTCTGGCATCGCAAAATATTCCATATATTGTAAAAAACATTGCACCAAAAACAATTTTTGTAATTACCGCGGCTAAAAATTTCGGGCTGTTGCAGAAAATAAAAGAACAGACACCCAATTTGCAGCTTGTAGACGAAGACACAATGTACCAGGGCCTTAATTTTTCTTCAGTTAAGGCACTTGCAGACGATGTTTACGGCGAGGGCCAAAAGCGCACGGGCTGGTATTTTCAGCAGTTTTTGAAAATGGCGTGGGCTTTTAACCCGCTGTGCGCCCAAAACTATCTGGTATGGGACTGCGACACATTTCCGCTGCAAAAAATCTGCCTTACATGGAACGGAAAAAGGGTTTTCAACATAAAATCGGAAGTGAATTTGGCGTATTTTGAAACCCTTGAAGCAATTTTGGGCATAAAAAAACAGATTGCAGGTTCATTCATAAGCGAATTTATGTATTTTGAACAGAAAATCATGCAGCAGATGGTGCAGCAAATTGAAAATAATGCAAACCCAAATTCAGATGGAACAAATTCTTCGTTTTTTCAGATAATTATGAACGCCGTAAAACAGAACGGCAGCCCCAAAGCCGGTTTCAGCGAATTTGAAACTTACGGTTCATACATGTACGCCAATTTTCCGCAGAATATGACATTTACAAGCATACCGACAATGCGGAACGGCGCAAATTACTGCGGAATGAAACCAAAAAAATGGCAGCTCTGGTACATCGGAAGAAACCACGTAACGGCTTCGTTTGAAAGCTGGAGCAAGCCGCACAAACTGCGGATTTTTGGGTTTAACCTTTTTTCATGGTTCTTTTGGCTTGTAAAAAGTTGATATTTTGGAGATTTTATGAACGCGATAATTGTACATGGCGGAAAAGAATACTGTAATTATATCAACGACTGCGTTGAACAGTTTTTTCTGTTCAATAAAGATTCAAAACTTTTCTGCATAGCAGACCAGAATTTTTCTCAGCTGGAAGAACTGGCGAAAAAATTTTCAAATTTTCAGGTAATTTTAAGTTCTTCACTAAAAAAAACAGCGGCACACCGTTTTTATCTTGGGTTTAACCGCAGTGCCCACAATACGTGGCGCGGTGGCTTTTGGCGTTTTGTAGTTGAACGCTTTTTTTTAATTGCAGAATTTATGAAGCAAAGCGGCGAAGAAAACTTGCTGCACTTTGAATACGACAACCTGATTTTTGAAAAAATCAGCAGTTTTGAAGACGCTTTTAAAAAGCAGAACAAAATTCTTCTGCCTGCCGACGGCGACAAACGCTGCATTGCCGGGGTAATTTTCATTCCAACATTCAGGCACTTGCAGGCATTTTGCAGTTTTTACAACCGGCACTGCACCATCCGCGTAAAAAACGACATGTTTGCTTTCAGCGATTTTATCGATAAAAAGCCCGGTTTGTGCGGCAACCTGCCGGTTGTGCCTGCTAGCTATACCAAGGGAAAAAGCCAGCTTTCTTCTAAAAAAGGCGAAATTCATAAAAAAATTGAACGTTTTAGCAGCAATTTTGATACTTTTGGCGTAATTTTTGATGCGGCGGCTTACGGCCAGTTTATTGGAGGAATAGACCAGCGCAACGCGGCAAACAGCGAAGAAAACACCTGCGGCTTTATAAATCCGGACGCCGCCTATAACACCGGCGATTTTTCCTTTGAATGGAAAAACGAAGGCGGCCTTAAAGTGCCTTACTTGAACTACGGCGACCAGAGCCTTAAAATTTTCAACCTGCACATTCATTCAAAAAAATTGAATTTGTATAAATCGGACCGGGAAAACTAAAAATGGCAAATACTTTTGGCTTAAAAACTAGCGAAATTGCAGTAATTTGTTTTACTTCTGCAAAAAACCTGCACGAGCGTGCACTTTCGGTAAACAATACATGGCTTAAAAATTTTGAAAAAGGCTATCTGGTTGGCGGAAATTTTTACGCCGACGATTTGAAAATGATTTGTCTTGGCGACCACGTTGGCGAAGATTATTTTTCTGCAACGCCAAAACAGTTTTACGGCCTTAAAGCCATGACCGAAAAATTCCCCGAAGCAAAATGGTTTTTTATAAACGGCTGCGATGCATGGCTTGACGCGGCAAATTTAACCGAAGCTTTGGGCGCATTTGACGATTCAAAAGACCTGTTTGTCGGCGGCAATTTTGCCAGACGTTCCGTAAAATTGCAGAACGGCGAAGATTTTTCATTTTATTTTCCAAGCGGCGGCAGTGGTTTTGCCTTAAGCAGCAGCCTTGCAAAAAAACTCGCTTCAAAAACAGAATTTATTCTTGAAGACTTGCAGAAATATGAACTTTTTGCCAAAGGCGCCTGCGACTGCACGCTGGCTTTTTACCTTTTAACCCTTTTTGGCATAAAACCAAGCTATGTTGAAGGTTTTTACGCCGTTCAGCCCTATCAGTACCCCGGCGACGTTTACATAAACGGGGAATTTAAGGAAGTTTCCGAACCACTGATAGAAAAGCCAATAGCCTTTCACACTTTGACAATTCGCGAAATGTACATGCTTAATGCCGGCAAAATGCCCAAAAAACCGAATTTTATTGACAAATGCGTTGACAAATTTGCAAGGCTTTTTTCGCGCAAGCTGAAGACAAAACGTTTTGTAAACGCGGTTTTGCAGCCCATTTACGGCAGAAAACCGAAAAATGCAAGAAAAATTGAACAAGGAAAATAAAATGTCTGAATATTTGTGCAAAACGCCGGTTGTAATGATAGTTTTTAATCGCCCGGACACGGCGAATCAGGTTTTTGAAATTGTGCGAAAGGCAAAACCGCCGAAACTGCTGTTAATTGGCGACGGCGCGCGACAAAACAAGCCCGGTGAAGCTGAAAAAGTTGAAGAATGCCGTAAAATTCAGCAAAAAGTTGACTGGCCTTGCGAAGTTTTAACCAATTTTTCAGATACAAACATGGGCTGCAAAAAGCGCATTTCTTCCGGCCTAAACTGGGTTTTCAGCGTGGTTGAACGCGCCATAATTCTTGAAGACGACTGCAAGCCTGCCGAATGTTTTTTCAGGTTTTGCGACGAAATGCTGGAATATTACAAGGACGACGAGCGCATTATGCTTGTTTCCGGCGACAACCAAAGCCCCAAATGCCAGAAACTGGAAGAAAGCTACTATTTTACGAAGCACGTGCACATTTGGGGCTGGGCAACATGGCGCCGTGCATGGCAGAAAAACGACACCAGCATGAAAGACTGGCCTAAGATAAAAGAAAGCGGCGCTTTTAACCATCTTTTTAAGCATCCGCGGTACAATTTTTACTGGAAACAGTTTTTCAACATTCTGCATGATAACCGGGTTAATTCGTGGGCAGGCCCGTGGGTTTATTCGGTTTGGAAAGAATCTGCGCTGGCTGTTGCACCAAAGAACAACCTGATTACCAATATTGGCTTTGGAGAAGACGCTACGCACACCAAAAGCGGCAGCATTTACGCCCAAATGCAAACGGACGAACTGGAATTTCCGCTTGTTCACCCCAAATTCGTGCTTGCAGATGCAAAACTGGACGAACTTGAAATGAAACAGCGCTGCAAAGACGACGGCAGGTTGCCCTACCCATTGGACAAATGGGCATCACAATTGAAGTGGTTTGCAATTAAACGCATACTGAAAAAATAGCAATTCCTGCAATATTTCACGCTTAACCTTTTGCATTGTACTTTCTGCTGGCGGTAAATAGAAAATACTTAACCGGCGCAAAGCTTTGGCTTTAAATTTTATGGAAAATTCGGTACAATTCTTTACGCTATGAGAAAAACGCAATTTTATAAACTTTTTGGCGGTCTTGGCAACCAGCTTTTTCAGTACGCCTACGGTCTTGGGCAAATTGAAAACGGCGAAAAGCTGCGCTTTATTCTTAACAAAGATGCGTCTACCAGAAAAAGCCTTAGCATAAATGAACTTTTTGAAATTGATAACAGCCTGATAATTGCACCAAAAACCAAAATTGCTCTTAATTTTTATAAATTTTACGCAAAATACCTTTGCAAAAGCTGGCATGCAGATTTTTTTCAGGAATATGTTTTTGCTGAAAATTTAAATAAACTGCAAAAATCGCCGGTTTTTGGCTTTAGAAAAAATGAATTTTACGAAAAAAGCCCTGAAAGCGCCTTCATAAAGGCACACAACGCCGTAAGCCTGCACATTCGTGGTGGAGATTATAACAGGATTGACGTTTTTAGAGATTTTGGAAATATTTGCAATTTGGAATATTACAGAACGGCAATAAAAATGATTTGCGCAGAAATTACAGAGCCGGTTTTTTTGGTTTTTACCAACGACGGTAAATTTGCCCGTGATTTTATAGAAGAAATTAAAAAAGACGAATATTTTCAGCAGAATGATGTAAAATTCATGTTTTTAAATGAACTTGCAGAAAACAAAAGCGAGCAAATTTTGCAAGAAAATTCAAATAAAAACAAAAAAGACGACGCTTTTGAACTTTATTTACAAAGCATTTGCAAGGCAAACATTATTGCCAATTCAACTTACAGCTGGTGGGGCGCATTTTTTAACCAGAACCCGCAGAAAATTGTAATTTCACCAAAAAAATGGCACAATTCGCGGCCGCAAATGATAGAAAATCTTGTGCCAGACCGCTGCAACTGGAGAAAAATCTGATGAAAATTGTAAAAATTAAAAGCGGCCTTGGAAACCAGATGTTTCAGTATGCGTTTGCAAAGGCCTGCCAGAAAAAAAGCGGTGAAACTGTACTTTTGGACCTTTCCAACTACAATACGGAACATTTGCACAACGGCTACGAACTGAACAGGCTTTTCTGCATTGATTTGCCGGTGGCAGGCCGCAGCGAATGCAATAAAATTGCTACAATTCCGGACAGTTTTTTGCGCCGCATCAGGCGGAAATTTTTCACCAAGAAAACCCACATAATTGAAAACGAACAGATTTTTGACGAGCGTTTTTTTAACTGCAACGGTAATTTTTATTTTGAAGGTTACTGGCAGAATGAAGATTATTTTTCCAATATAAAGGAAGAAATCAGTTCAATTTTTGCGTTTAAGCCCCAGCTTGACGAAAAAAACATTCAGCTGATGCAGAAACTGGACGCAAATTCTGCAAGCATTCATGTGCGGCGCGGCGATTATTTGCTGAAGGAAAACCAGAATTTGAACCTTTGTACACTTGAATATTATCAGAAAGCTTTGAAAAGCCTTTTTGAACAGAAACAAATATCAAATTTGCTGTTTTTTTCTGACGATATTAGCTGGTGCAGGGAAAATTTTACCGACCTGCAGGTGCCGGTAACTTTTGTAGACTGGAACACCGGTGAAAACTCATGGCAGGACATGGCACTTATGGCAAAATGCGGCAATAACATTATTGCCAACAGCTCATTCAGCTGGTGGGGCGCATATTTGAATCAAAATCCTGAAAAAATAGTGATTGCGCCGGCGTTCTGGAACAGCAAAAACGCACAGACAGAAAAAAAATTGCCCAAAAACTGGCAGGTTCTTAAAATATGAAGCAATTTTACGGCGCCGCCAATTTGCAGAATGCGAAAATTTCTGTAATCATTCCGGCTTACAACGCAGAAAAAACTTTGCAGGCAGCAATGCAAAGCTGCATTGACCAGACTTTTAAACCATTTGAAGTAATTATCATAAACGACGGTTCTACGGACAAAACCGAAGAAACTGCAAATTCTTTTATCCAAAACCAGCAAACGAATGTTAAATTTTCAGTAATTACCGTAAAAAACGGCGGCGTTTCTAAAGCGCGCAACACGGGCATAAAACAGGCATCTGGCGATTTTATTGCTTTTTTAGACAGCGATGATGCGTGGCATGCTGAAAAACTTGAAAAACAGATTGAAGCTTTCAAGAATTTTCCAAACGCGGCTTTGGTTTCTACAAACAGCACGGTAAAAAATCACTTCAGCGGCCAAACCAAAGAGGTAAGTTTTACGCATCTTTTAATCCGAAACCACGTAATAACATCTTCTGCAATGGTGCCGGCAACAGTAATTAAAAACTGCATGTTCGACCAGTCTTTGCGCCGCGCCGAAGATTACAATTTATGGCTTAAACTGGGCAAAATCGGCAAAATCGTTTTCATCGACCAAAAACTGGTATTTTTTGCCGACAAACGGACTTTTGGTGCTTCCGGACTTTCTGCAAATTTTCACGCCCTAACCGCTGACGAACTGAAAGGCCACACAAAACTTTTGCTTTCCGGCACAATAAACATTGGCCAATATTTTTTTGCCACCGGCATGACTTGCGTAAAGTACCTGCGTAAATGTATAATATATTACTTAACTTAAAGTAAGCTGAATTAGCTTTCCGCAAAGTTAAGCGTGAAGAAAACATCAAAAGGTGTTTGCTGGCTTTAAAAATTGCAGTTTTTAAAAGCCTTTTACCAGAAAATTTACGATTTTACGCGATTTTATATGACAAAAATTCTTTTTACAGCTTCAAGGCAAAGCCATTTTAACCAGTTTCATTTGCCTTATTTGGAATATTACAGCAAAAAAGGTGCAAAAATTTTTACGGCCGCACAGGGCGAAGCTGATTATTCATTTGAGGCAAAGCATTACAATATAGAATTTTACAAAGGCAAGCCGTGGAAAAACCTGAAAACCTCATTTGCCGTAAAAAAAATCATCAAAACAGAAAAAATTGACATTGTAATAAGCAATGCAACTTTAGCAGGAATCGTTACGCGTCTTGCCGTTCTTTTTTGCGTAAATAAGCCGGTTGTAATTCACAGCTGTCACGGTTATCTGTTCAGCAAAAATACGCCCAAAGTTAAAAAAGCCATAATGATTTTTATTGAAAAATTCTTTGCGCCCATTACAAAGCTTTGCATTACAATGAATTATGAAGATTTTGAAATGGCAAAAAAATACAGGCTAGGCGAAATTGTAAAAAACGTGCCCGGAATTGGAATAAAACCCTACGCGCCCAAAGCCTGCACCGCAGAAGAAATAAAAAACACAAAAAAGGCCTTGCTCGGTAACTTTTACACCGATTCCGATGTTTTATATTTCGTATACGCTGCTGAATTTTCCAAAAGAAAAAATCAGCAGCAGCTTCTTGAATATTTTCTGCCGCTTTTACGGCAAAACCCCGACTGGGTTTTAATACTTGCAGGTGCAGGTTCAGAATGGCAGAATATCCAGAATAAAGTTTTGCAGGAAAATATGCAAAATCAAGTAATTTTGCCGGGTTTTGTAAAAAATATTGACGAAATGCTTAGTTTTTGCAATTTTGTAATTTCTTTCAGTAAAAGCGAAGGCTTACCATTCAATTTGCTGGAAGCCATGCAGCGACAAAAACCCGTGATTGCGTCCCGGGTGAAAGGTCACAGCGATTTAATTGAAGACGGTAAAAACGGCTTTCTATTCAGTTTGGAAAACTTTGACGAATTCAAAGATAAAATTGAAAAAATTGCCGAAGATGCCGAATTACAAAGAGTTTTTGCAGAAAAAAGCCGTGAAAAAGCTGCTTTTTTTGAATTGAATAACGTTTTTGACCAGATTATTAGGACTTATACTTTAGCCGACGGCAGACTTGAATAGATTATGATTAACGAAAACCAGCGGACTTTGAACCGCGTTCAGATATTTTTAGATTTACTTTGCATTCCACTAGCCTTCCTTTTGGCTTATTTTTTCCGTTTTGAACTTTTCAACGGTACAAACAATATGCCATTTGAAATGACGATTTTTTTAATTTTCATTTTAATGCCAATATATTTTTTGCTGTACAGTGCTTTCGGGCTTTACAGTTCACGGCGCACCAAGCCTTTTTATGAAGAAATTGCTTCAATCATTTACTCAAATGCAATTGCTACGCTGCTTTTTGTTTTGATTTTGTACATTGCAAAAATCATGCACTTTTCGCGCTATGCGGCGGTGCTTATTGCCATTTTCAATACTTTAATTACAATCTCAAGCCGCCTGATAATTCGTTTTGTGTTAACAACTTACCGTAAGCGTGGCTACAACAAGCGTTTCTGCCTTGTAATTGGCACAAACCAGTTAAGCCGCAAATTTATAGACAAAACGCGCAAACACCCTGAATGGGCATACGAAATTACCGGCGTTGTTTCTGAAAACGACTATCAGAAATCCAATTTCTGGGGTATTTCAATTATTGGCACAGTTGAAAAATTGGAAGGAATTCTGGCAAACCGTTATTTTGACATGGTTGTTGTGGCTTTATCGCCAAAAGATTACGCCCAGATTGACAGAATCATTCCACTTTGCGAGAAAAATGGTGCGCGCATTCTGATTGTGCCCTACTACAGCGAATACATTCCGGCAAAGCCAGCTTTTGAAGATTTGGACGGACTGCCTGTTATTGATACGCGCTACATTCCTCTTGATTCTTCAATTCACCAGATGTTTAAGCGCAGTTTTGACATTGCTTTTTCACTTTTTGCAATTATCCTGTTTTCGCCTGTAATGATTTTTGCTGCAATAATGACAAAAATTACTTCGCCAGGTCCGATTTTATACAAACAGGAAAGAATGGGGCTAAATCAGAAAAGCTTTAATATGTACAAATTTCGTTCCATGCGCGTTCAGTCAGAACAGTCCAGCAACACAACCTGGACAACGAAAGATGATCCGCGTAAAACCAAATGGGGCGAATTTATGCGCAAAACCAGCATTGACGAATTGCCGCAGTTTTTCAATATTCTTTCAGGTTCAATGTCTGTTGTTGGTCCGCGCCCTGAACGCCCGTATTTTGTTGCCCAGTTTAAAGAAACCGTACCGCGCTACATGATCAAGCATCAGGTTAGACCTGGTTTAACAGGCTGGGCACAGGTTAACGGGTGGCGCGGCGATACTTCAATAGAAAAACGCATCGAGCATGACATTTACTATATTGAAAACTGGTCTTTTATGTTTGACATGAAAATCATTTTTTTAACGGTTTTTAGAGGATTTATCAACAAAAACGCATACTAAAAGTATTGTATTCTGTTACAAACTTGAAAATTCTAAAAAAATGGAGGTATAATAGCACGATGCGTTTAAATAAAAAGATTTTCTGCTTTCTGTTATTCCTCATTTTTTTTAGTACAAGTACAATTTTTTCTCAAACAGCAGGCAACAGGTTTCAAATTACTTCGGTTAAATATGAACTGGAAGGACAAACCAGAGTAAGCGCATTAAAAGACATGCTGAAAATTGATCAGGATACTGTTTTTAAAAATCAGAAGGAATTTGACGATTATTTAGCCTGGGTACGCGCAGAATTTGACGGATTCAGGGTTTTTTCATATACAGAAGTTCAGGTTTTTTATGGCGTACGTAATGCGCAAACAGGTATTACACCCGTTGAACTGTTAATGAAAGCGAAAGACGGACACGGCAACAAAATTGTTGTACCTTTCCCAAAATATACATCAGCAAACGGATTGAAAATAACTTTTAAGGCTCGTAACTACAACTTTATGGGCACTATGCAGATGTTTGACCTTAACTTTGGGTACAACTATTACACTGCTGAAAAACCTGTAATCAAGCATATTATCAGTGCAGATACTGGTTTTACTGTTCCTTTTAAAGCATTTGGTCACGACATTAACTGGAATAACAATATCGAAGTCAGTAAAGTTTTTGTAGATAAGGACAAGGAAGCTTCAAAAACTTTTAAACCTGCGGTTAGTTATTCTACAAGCATAGGCATATGGTCTCAGATTGACAAAAAATCTTCAATTACTTTTTCTCCTAGTGCTTATATAAATTACACAGCTGAAGGTAATTTGTATTATGGTGTTGGTCAGTCTACTTCGTATAACCGGCGTTTAACAGATATAGCTTCATTAAATCTTAATTTCAGTGAATATTTTTACCGCAATCCTGAATATACAAACGATGTTCACTATTTGAATAATTCAATGGGTGCATCTATACCGATTACTCTTGGACGTATTCCAAACTTCAATAGTGTTACCTGGACGCCTTCAGTTTCATTCAGCTGGAACTGGGATGCTGATGCTTTGAAACAAGATCCTGCAGCTTCCACTAAAAGCGATTTAATCGACCATCCAGACTTAAAAGGACCAACCGTAACGTTCTCACACTCCATAGGATCAGGAAAACTTGAGCGTGTCGGAAACTATCGAAAAGGGTTTTTGTTTTCTCTTGGTCAAAGCTGGACTTATAACCTTTATACGAAAGCAATACCAATGCCTGTGTTTACTTTGAATACCCAGATGTATCTTCCTAGCGACAGGATTGCATTATATAACCGTACCTACTGGTACTATAATATGGGTGGCAGTTCTTCTGCATTTGGAGGACGTATGCGCGGTATTCGTGATGACGATGCTTTTGCTTCTGATAATGCAATTGTATTCAACTTTGATGTACCAATGAAACTTCTTCAAACAGACTGGGCTGGCTGGGGATTCCCTTCATGGATGAGAAAAGTTGATTTTGAACTGTTTGTTTCGCCATTTGTGGATATTGCACTTGGGCATAATATTTATACTAATACAAACTTCCTGATTGCGGATGGTTATTATTCTGGCGGTATAGAAATTTTAGGATACCCTACCCACATGCGTAGTGTTATTGGCCGAATTAGCGTAGGCGTAGACTTATCGCGCACAGTTTTACCGGGAAGAATAGTTAACAAAAGCTGGCGTCCGGATGTTTCGAAATATGAAATGTTCTTAGGGTTGGGTGTATTCTATTAAAAATATACAGAATAATTACGCATAAAAAAAACAGGAACGGAGTTTTTCTCTGTTCCTGTTTTTTTTACACACATCCATTATCTGAAATCAAACAATTCTTCGTGCGTAACAAAACCTGGCGTTTGCGCATACTGGTCTGGATTGTACATTACAATGCAAAGATCATATTTTTCAACCTGTTTTACCAAAGTTTCAACGCTACCATTAAAATAACGCAAATCTAAACGGTCAAGCTGTTTTATACCCAAAGCCAAAAAAGGCGCAAAAACGTTGCTGAATGAATCACCAATTAAAAGGATGCGATAATTGTTAGCAGCAGAATTGTTGGTTACAAAATTATTGCACGAACCATAACCGTAAGCGTGGTACGGACTGCTGAAATAAAGCTGTTTTGATTCAAGCGTCGGAACATCAATCATTGCAAGAAAATCACCATCATTGTTAGCCAGCTGATTTTCTTTATCGTAGGCCTCAAAATGGATGTCGTAATGCTTTTTTGGTGTAATCAGCGTAAAATCATCTGCCGGTGTTTTTGCAACGGTCAGTTTTTTACCGTAAGAACCAAGCAAGGCATTTTTATAAACCTTATAATCATAGTTTTCAGGATTATAAATTGAATCATCAATAAACAAGCTAGTTTGCCGATTTATTTCTTTTACTATCTGCTGTGTTGCCCACAAACCAGTTTCAGCCTTCCAGTGATGGTCTGTAACATAGAACATTTCGGGAAAATTTCTATTCTCTTCAGTTAGTTTTTGACGCAAGTCAAAAGTTGTTACACCATTTTTCTGCAAATAAGAAAGAACTTCATCAGAATTCTGATTGGAAAAATCCCGGACACCGGCATAAACAGTGTCCAGCGGTGAAATTTTATATGGTGCCTGAATGTAAACAAACGGAATATTTTCACTTTGCAGAAAATCGGAAAAACGAACAATGCTTTTTCTTAATTCAGCAGTGTTAAGACGCTTTTGCAGCAACGAAAAATAACCGTTGTTCAATTTTACAACCGGATTATACAAATCCGCATTCAAGTTCCATTTCATTATTTTTTCGCCATAATTAGCCTTTTCTAGGAAAAAATAACGGCAAACAATGTTTTCACTCAGCCATGTTTCCAATTTATTTCTAATTCCGGCAATTTTACCTGTAAATTTATCGCATTTTTCGTCAATTTTGTTTATTTGGGCAAAAAGTTTTGAATTTTTTTCTGCTTTCTGCACATTTTCAGCAGTCAAACTGCCAGCAAATTCTTCACGTTGAACACTTTCTTTATTTTCTTCTTCAACAGCATTTGGTATATTTTCAGCCTGAATGTTCGCGGCTATTGTACGCTGCTTAATTTCTTCGTAAGATTCACCAAAGGGATATTGCTCAGCAAAATTTACTTTAACGCCAGTCCCCACTTCCTTTCCGGACAAATCCGGGCGGTCAAAAAAAACGGCCTGAACGATTGGATTTGACGCACCAGAAAATTTTATCAAAACCCTGGCACCAAGGCGCACAGCATAACTTAAAAAAAATGCAATCAATATTACAAAAGCAACGCGAGTAAAATAAAACAAGCAATTTTTAGAATTTTTCATAGTCAATTAAAAGTTAAAATAAATAAACGGGTTATAAGTTGATTTTATACAACTAAGCACGGAAAAAACAAACACAAAAGCAAACCATAAACAAACCGCTATTTGTGCAAAAATGCCAAGCAGTTTGCCGGCCTTTGTATTTTTTTGCAGCAAATTATCGGCTAAAAGCGAATATTTGCTTTTTAAAGCCGGAAAAACTGGGAAACAGGCAATAACAGAAACAAGCAGAAGAATTCCGCCATTCTGAAGGTAATAATTGTTCAAAAAAATTTCAAAAATGTTTCCGCTTGCCTTAACCGGCGATGCGCCAAAAAGATATGTCCAGTAATTGAACGCAAAACCGAGAGACGGACTTCTGAAAATAATCCAGGCACACATTACGCAAAGCAAAGTTAAAAACCGGTAAAAAAACGCCGGCACTTTTCTGCTAATTTTGTCCAGCCTGAAAAATTTTTCAACTGAAAGAAGCACAAAATAAAGAATGCCCCAAAACCAAAAAGTAAACGCCGCACCGTGCCAAATGCCCGTTAATGCCCAAACGACAAACATGTTAAAAAACTGCCGCGCCAAGCCCTTCCGGTTGCCACCCAAAGGTATGTACACATAGTCCCTGAACCACGATGAAAGCGAAATATGCCAGCGCCGCCAAAAATCGGTAATAGAACGCGCCATATAGGGATAATTAAAGTTTTCGTTGAAATGAAAACCAAAAATCATGCCCAGACCAATCGCCATATCCGAATATCCTGAAAAATCGAAATAAATTTGCAGGCTGTAGGCTATTGCACCAAGCCACGCATCCAGCGCAGAAGGAATTATGCCGGCATCGAAGCCGTTAAAAACCAAATCGGCAATAACCGCCATGTAATTTGCCAGAAGGCATTTTTTACCCAGACCAAACACAAAGCGCACAAAACCACTGGTAATGTCCCTGGCATTTTCAGTTCGGTTTTCAATTTCATTTTCAACCGTGCTGTAGCGCACAATTGGTCCGGCAATAAGCTGAGGAAAAAGTGAAATGTAAAGTGCCAGATTAAAAACATTTTTCTGCACGCTGCACTTCCGGTTGTAAAGGTCAATAATATAGGAAAGAATTTGAAAAGTAAAAAAAGAAATGCCAATTGGCAGGGCAATTGAAACACTGTTGGTTGCAATAAAGGCAAAATGTTCTGCAATAATTTGGGAAATAAAAGAAAGGTATTTGAAAACGAACAGAATGCCAATATTCCAGACAATTGCGCAAACCAGCCACAGTTTCTTAAGTTTCAGGCAATTTGAGCAGGCACTTTTATCAATTAAAAGTCCAAACAGATAATTCATCAGAATAGAAAAAATCATTAAAAGAACGAACAAAGGTTCGCCGTAAGCATAAAACGCCAGACTGAAAATTAAAAGTACGGCATTTCTGAATTTTCTCCCCCGGAAAAACGGATTAAAATAGCAGAGCAAAATTAACGGAAAGAAAATAAAAAGAAAAATCGATGATGAAAAAACCATTTTATATTCCTGTTTTAAAAAACAGTTCCAGCCCGCAAACCGAACTGGAACTGATAGACTATATATATCAATTAAAAAGCTTCTTAATAAATTTTAAGCAGTTCGCTAAGCGCAAGATTGCGCCAAAAGTCTTCCGGACAGAACTGGGAAAGGCTTGAATACATTCCTTCGCTTAAAACCTTGCAGTCCGATTCATACAGAATCTGCGCATAATTGTAAAAACCTTCCCAAACACCGTTTCTGGCGCCCCAGTCTGCAATTTCGTAATATTCACCAACTTTTTCAAGGTAACGCACAAAATTGGACTTTTTATTAGAACTAACATTTTTAAGAACCGCTCCATTGGACTGACGGTAAATATCAGTTTCACGGTCAGCATAAACATATTCCATGTCACGCTCTTTAATCGCTTCGTACATGCGGGTAAAGGCAATCAGCGCCGCCAAAGTTGACATTGTAAGTGCCTTTTCCTGCTTGCCGTTGTCGCGGTAATAGTTTGCCAGCTGGTAATAGGCATTTAACGAAGTATAGGCCGTGCTGCGATAAAGCAGAAACAGCTTGTCCAGCGTCATGTCGCTGGCATTAATTGAACGCTTTACGGCTTTTATAAAATTTCCGTCTTCACCGGCCGAATTAACATAACCGTCGCTGGCAATAACCAGCAAAAGCGATTTTTCAAACTTTTCGTAATCTTTCTGAAGCTTCGCAAGATAAGCCATCTGATACAGAATGTCAAAACGCTGATCCGGAATGTCCAGAATATCAGCATGTTCCCAGGCTCTGGTTAAAAAAGCGTCAGCAAGAACATATTCGCCTTCAAGCATGTAAAGCTTGCCAAGCATAAAGTCCGCTTCCGGGTATTCTTCATAAAGGGCAACTTTTTTTACAAGTTTCGCAATTGAATAATTCAGCTGTTCCTGGCTTGTTTTTACCAGAACATCGTGAATAACCGTCAGTGCGTCTTCCGCATTGCGTTCTTTCAGCACCTCAACAACAGCATCAATATTGTCACCAACCACCTGAACGGCAGAAGGATTCAAAGCCTGATTTAAAACATAAAGCGACCAGGAAACTTCATCTCTCCGCTTGCTTTTTGCAGTATCAACTAAACGTACAGCCTCGCCAAAATCACCCTGCTCATAGCACAACTGTGCATCCTGCAACGTCATCCACGACAGCGAAGTGATTTCCGGCTTTTTGGGTGTCTGGGCAAAAATAACGCCAGCAATTGAAACAAACGCAAATACTGCAAACAGTTTTTTCACAGTGAATTTAACTCCTCTCTAAAAGCTGCATCTGCCTGATCAGCAGAAACAGTACGAACAACAGCACCGTGCTTAAAAATAATAACAGAATCACCAGCGCCGGTTATGCCAATATCAGCAGTTTTACCCTCGCCCGGGCCGTTTACCACGCAGCCCATAACGGCAACTGTTATGTCTTTATTCATAGAAAGCAATTCAGTCTGCCAGCGGTCAGTAAAACCATGAACATCAAAACCATTTCTTCCGCACCTTGGGCACGAAACAATTTTTACACCACCGCTGCGTAAACCAAGCTCGCGTACAATTTCTTTTGCAGTAATAATTTCGTTTTCCGGCAGCGATGAAAGACTTACACGAATCGTAGAGCCGATTTTTTCACTTAAAAGCCGGCTGAAAGCCATTGTGCTTTTTACTACGCCGCCGATTAACGGACCTGCTTCCGTTACGCCAATATGCAATGGTGCATTATAAATTTCGGCAAATTTTTCGTTAGACTCAATAGTTTCTGCAACAGAAGATGCTTTCATTGAAACAATAAACTGATTAAAGTCTAATTTGTCAAATATCTCCATTTCGCGGGCGGCTGTTTGTACCAAACCTTCGGCACGGCTGATTTTCTTTTCAGCAACCAAATCTGCCAAATCTCTTGGAAGGCTTCCTGTGTTAATGCCAATTCGCAAGGCCGTGCCTGTCTGGCGTGCCTTGTCTACCACGGCTTTTGTTCTTTCAATTGAACCGATGTTGCCAGGGTTGATGCGGATTTTTGCAATATTGCCGTCAAGACAGCGCAATGCAAGCTTGTAATCAAAGTGAATGTCTGCAACCAGCGGCATTTTTACTGCTTCTGCAAGTTTCAGCAGCGCTTCAGCACTTTCCATGTCCGGCACGGCAAAACGAAGGATGTCGCAGCCTAAAAGTTCAAGTTTTTCAATGCGTTCAACAGTTTCGCTGAATTTCTTGCTGTCAGACAAAAGGTCCGTAATGCCCTCTTTCCACATGGTTTGTATTGTTACCGGGTTTGTACCGCCAATTACAATTTTTCTGGTTCTTCCTTTTCCGCCAATTGCAACTTCATACGGGGTTTTGTACATAAATGCCTCAAAAATTTTAGTTTGAATTTGTTCTGATATTTTTATTCTATTCTATAGAAAATCATTGAAAATTTCTTGTGTTTTTCAAAAAATCTTCAAAAACTTCCCATTTTATTCTAAAAAAGCGGCTGAAAACAAAAACAGGCTGTAGAAAACCTACAGCCTGCAAAGTTAACAAAATCAATAATCAGACACTAATCAAACAGAAGGCCATAACGAACAAGGCTACGGTTTCACACAAACCAACAACTGCAATGTACTGTGAAAAACCTTTTCCTGTTTCAGCAAAAGCGTCAGAACCAGCAGCACCGGCTTTTCCCTGTGCAATTGCAGAGAATGCCATTGCGATACCGGCAAAAATACCCAAACCGAGCAAGTACCAGGAATCTTTTGAAGAACCGCTGATGAACATCATTGCCAGATAACCGTAAATTGTCTGGGTAAGAGGAGCACCGGCGAAAACTGTCAAAATTGAAGAAGCAGGCTTGTTGTTCAAATAACAGCGCTTCCATGCACCAATTGTTGCTGAACCAGCTGTGCCAATACCAATTGCAGAACCAAGAGCAGCAATACCAAGAGCAGCACCTGCACCTAACATACCAAAATTCATGTTAATCTCCTATATAATAATCTCTAACAAACGAATGTTCGCCTGCTAAAACTATTCCCTAAAGGGTTCGTATTTAAAGCCAGCCCAGTTCATGCCAACGTGGCTGGTAAACTCAAGTGTATTCAAACGTACGCCGTGTACAATAACAGAAAGTACGTTCAAAACCATATTAAGGCCATGACCAAATACCAGAAGGATAATTCCGAAGAAAATTAAGAAATTACCCAGCATAGGGCCGGCCATTGTGTTTACAGTTTCTGCAATAGCAGTACCTGCCAGTGCAACTGCCCACAAGCGAATGTAAGAAACAATATCAGAGAAGAAGTTAATAACACCAAGCAAAACTGAAATGATGTTTTTACAGCTTTCTACGATACTCTTTCCGATGCTTCCTTCGTAATTAGAAAAAATAAAGCTTAAAACAAAACCAGCAGCAATTAAAACTGGTACCGGCGTAATCAGAGGGAAACGTTCTGATGATACGATAAGCATCAAAACAACGTAGAACATACCCCAGAGAATAAGCAGTGAACCAAGATCTGCAAGAACTTTAAGCGATTTTTCCTTAAAGTTCCGCTTCATTGCTATAAAATGGCCAATAGAAAGTTGTGCCAACGCAAGCAAAAAGCAGAAAATTTGCAGGTTCGTATCGCGTTCCGGGTTTGCAGGCGCAAAAACCGGTAAAGCCAAATTCTGCAAGAACGGCGGAAGCAATGTATAATCCATACCAAACCATGAACAGTTCAGTACGCCCCAAACTACAGTAGTAGTTGCCCAGACAATAAGCAGGGTAATAATTGGTGCAACAGGCTGCTTAGCCTTCTTAGCCTTGAATGCGGCAAACAGACCGGCAAACAAAAGCAGCAGACCGTAACCGGCATCACCAAAAATCATTCCGAAGAAAATTGTCAGGAACAGCAGGAACCAGAGGCTGACATCATGTTCCCAATATCCGGGGAAAGTTCCCATGAAATCGAGAACAGGGTACAAAATTTCAACCGCCTTACTGTTTTTAAGCTTGGTTGGAACATTGTCTTCTTCAGTCGGGTCTTCTGCCATAAATGCCCAGGAATTGGCTTCTGCCGTTTTTTTCAATTCAGCAAATTCCGGTTCCGGAACATAGCCTGTAAGCCATGCCAGCGAAGAATCAGCATCTGTTCCGTCATTTTCCATGCCGGAATAAATATCTTCAAATTCAACGTCTTTAGCCCAAAGCTTGGCATTTTCTTTTAATGTTTTAGCATAACAAATCTGGTCAACCAGTTTCTGGTTCAAACCGGCAATCTGTTTTTCTGCTTCAGTAATTTCTGCCTTCAGGGCATCAGAAGATTTTTCCGGCAGCTGAACAAGTACGGCTTCCGCCGGCATTGATTCATATCTGCCCGTTTCGCTGCCAAAAGCAACAAAACGCTTTTTATTTTTATCTTCATTTACCAAAACAGTGCTAATTTCTTCCGGAATATCATAATAATTTGCCGGAGGAATTTCATACAAAGTTAGCGGAATGCCTTTTTCTGCAAGAAATGCGAAATCTTCCGGATTGATGTTTCCCCATTTAGCGAAACGTTCCAGATCACGATTATTTTTCAAAACCAGTTCTTCGCATTTTTTGCGTTCTGCAACAATACCATTAACTTCAAGTGCTTTTTCTAAGGCAGCATCTTTTGACAGTTCTTCTGCAGCAACCTTTTTAGTGCCTTTTGGAACCTTAATGTCACTTAAAGTCATAAAAGCACTGTTAACAGCATTCAAATTGCCCTTTAATGTAGCCAAATCTGCCCCGGAACCATGAACACTGTCGATGTGCATTACACCGGCCTTGCGCAAGGTTTTTAAGGCTTCTTTTCTTTCCTTGTTAAGCACAATCAAAGAGACTTTCTTCATAGGTACAATCATTTTTCAGTCTCCTTTTCTTCTGCTGCACGTTCAAGGTTTTTCTTAGAAATTTTTCCACGAACAACCGCTGCAACCTGCTGGTCTCCAAGATAAACGGTAATTTTTTTAATGTTGCTCTTGGTTTCAGGAATCTTAACCTTTTCAAAAAGGTTAACGCGCTGAGTAGTAACCCTCAGTTCCTTTGCCAAAAGCTCAACCTGCTTATCAAGCACATCAGCTTCCAAGTCCATTGCAAGCACTTGTTCCATTTTGTCAGCTGCAAGATCAATCCACAAAGGCGTACTGTATAAGTCGTAATCGCCACGAGCGAATTCCGCACCTTCATAGATTGGAATGATTACACCGGCAATGTTTCCAACACCCTTTTTAATGTTGGAAACGGTAACCATGTCAGGGGTAAAAGCTTCGCGCTCGCCAAAAACGGCAATCCATTTGGAAAATTCCTCTTCCAATGCCTTGCGCTTTGCCCTTACTTCCTTGGCTCTGGCATCAATTGTACGGATTTCTGTCTGCAGCTGCTGTTTTTTGAGCAGAAGAGTCGGCAGATAGCGCTTGTACATTTTAAGCGCATCTTTCTGACTCTTAAGCTCATTTTTCGTCAGCTTTATTGTTGCCATACAATAACCTTATTTTTTCCAGTACTGTTGAATCAAGTCAGACTTGATACCTGTTTCATCACTTTCAAAACATTCCGAAAGAATTGCCCAGCCCTTATCAAGAGCAGCTTCAAGCGGAATATTTACAGACAAATCCATCATTTCGCTTTCAAACAGCTTACCGTATTTCAAAAGCTTTTCGTCCCACTGCGACATCATAAAGCCCATTGATTTTTTCTCAAGGGTATCTTTATAAGAAGAATACAGACGAATCATTGCATCCATAAGTGCACGGTGGTCGTTACGGGTTTTGCCGTTAACGTTCTGCTTAAGGCGCGAAAGTGAACCGAACGGTTCAATGCGGCCGCCCTTCAAATAGAACTGACCTTCGGTAATGTAACCGGTGTTATCTGGAACCGGGTGAGTAACGTCATCACCAGGCATTGTTGTAACAGCAAGAATTGTTACAGAACCGGCATCGTCAAAGTCAACAGCCTTTTCGTAACGTGCTGCAAGCTGAGAATACAAATCGCCAGGGTAACCGCGGTTAGAAGGAACCTGTTCCTGCGTAATGGCAATTTCCTTCATTGAGTCTGCAAAGTTGGTCATATCGGTCAAAAGAACCAGTACGTCCTTACCCTGCAATGCAAACTGTTCGGCAACAGCAAGCGACATGTCAGGAACCATCAAACATTCTACAGTCGGGTCTGCGGCAGTATGAACGAACATTACGGTGCGGCTCAAAGCACCGCCTTCTTCAAGGGTATTCTTAAAGTACAGGTAATCGTCATACTTTAAGCCCATACCGCCAAGAACAATAACGTCAACTTCGGCCTGCATGGCAATACGTGCAAGAAGCTGGTTATAAGGTTCACCAGAAATAGAGAAAATAGGCAGTTTCTGCGAAACAACCAATGTATTGAACATGTCAATCATTGGAATACCAGTACGAATCATGCGTTTTGCAACGATACGTTTTGAAGGGTTTACAGACGGACCACCGATTGCAACAAGGTTTTCCTTCAGTTCAGGGCCTTTGTCACGCGGGTTACCAGAACCGTTGAAAATGCGTCCCATAAGGTTTTCCGAAAAACTGATCTGCATTTCGTGACCCAAAAAGCGTACCTGATCACCGGTAGAAACACCGCGGCCACCAGCAAAAACCTGCAAAGAAACCAGATCGCCGTTAACGCGGTTAACTTCTGCAAGCGAAGTACCAAAAGAAGTAGTAATTTCGGCAAGTTCGCCGTATTTTACGTCTTCAGCCCGAACAGTAATAACGCTTCCGTTAATAGATTCGATTTTGCTATATACCTTATTCATTATTCACCGTCCTTAAAAAGCTTTGCTGCATCTTCATCAAGTTTACCCGATTTAGAAGCATAAACATCTTCAAGTTCTTTCTGCAGTGACTTAAATTTATCAGACTGCCATGGTGAATAGTTCCAGTCCATAAATTTCTGTCTGAACTGGTTGAAGAATGCACGGGCATCACCCTTATCAGAAAGTTCAAAACTAGAACCAAGAACCTTAAGAAGGAACGAGAACACGAAAGTCTGGCGTTCAACACTTACAGCACTGTCAACTTCATCAAATGAGTTCTGCTGGAAATATACGGCATCCAGGAATTCTGATTTAAGGTAGTATACGAAGTCTTCAAGCGAAGTACCTTCTTCACCTACAACTTTCATCATCTGTGCAACTTCCGTACCTTTCTTGAAGATACCGCGTGCATAGCCTACCCAGTCTTCGCGGATAACGCTTTTGTATTTTGACCAAGATTCAAGAGGGTCAATTGCAGGATATTTACGTGCATCAGAACGTTCACGGCTAAGACCGTGGAAAGCACCAACAACCTTAAGGGTTGCCTGTGTAACCGGTTCTTCAAAGTTACCGCCGGCCGGAGAAACCGTACCGCCGATTGTAACAGAACCGATTTCGCCTGAAGCAAGACGGACAATACCTGCACGTTCGTAGAAGGCTGCAATGTAAGATTCCAGATACGCCGGGAAAGCTTCTTCACCCGGAATCTCTTCCAGACGGCCAGACATTTCACGCAAAGCCTGTGCCCAGCGTGAAGTAGAGTCTGCAAGAAGAAGAACGTGAAGACCCATCTGGCGGTAATATTCAGCCAGCGTAACTGCCGTATAAACCGAAGCTTCGCGGGCAGCAACAGGCATTGAAGAAGTGTTGCAAATGATAACGGTGCGTTCAATAAGAGAACGTCCTGTACGCGGGTCAATCAGTTCAGGGAATTCTTTAAGAATTTCTACAACTTCACCGGCGCGTTCACCGCAAGCTGCAACAATTACAATGTCAACGTCTGCATTGCGGCTGGTTGTATGCTGCAAAACGGTTTTACCTGCACCAAACGGGCCAGGAACACAATAAGTGCCGCCCTTTGCAACAGGGAAGAATGTATCAACCAGGCGAATCTGGCAGACCATCGTATCTTCCGGCTTCAGGCGTTCAGCATAACAGTCAACGGCGCGCTTAACAGGCCACTGGAAAGTCATGGTTACGTTGTGCTTCTTTCCCTTTTCATCAGAAAGAACTGCAACAACTTCAGTATTTGTATAGCTTCCTGCCGGAACGATTGAATCAACTTTGTAAGTTCCATAAAAATTGAATGGAACCATGATTTTATGCTTAAAGTTTCCTTCCGGAACTTCACCGAGGTAATCACCGCGTTTTACGGTGTCACCAGCTTTTGCAATCGGAGTAAAATCCCATTTCTGAGACTTATCCAGAGCATCAAGGTAAACACCACGTTCCAAAAAGTAACCGGCCTGTTCAGCCAGCTGTGGCAGCGGGTTCTGCAAACCGTCGAAAACCTGTCCCAAAAGACCCGGTCCCAAAGTTACCGAAAGCATGTTTCCGGTAAATTCAACTTCGTCACCAGTTTTAATACCTTTGGTCATTTCAAAAACCTGAAGCTGAGCTTGATTTCCGCGGATACGGATAACTTCGCTCTTCAAGCTTTTGCCGCCGACTTTTACGTAGCCTACTTCGTTCAAAGAAACATTACCGTCAAATTCAACGCTAATCATGTTTCCGTTGACGGCTGCTACTTTTCCTTTTGTATCCGTCATTTTGATTCTCCAAGTATCTGGTCGTATATAATGCGGTATGACTGCATACCCTCACTTTCGTCAAATTTATGCATTCGTTCTGCCATTTTAAGCTTAAGACCGTAGGCATAAACCGCATCAAGACAAAAATTGTCCAGCGGCGTTATGTCTTCAAGCTTTTTAAGCCGTTCGGCATTCAAATACATTTCAGCTTCCAAAGGACTGTCATAAGAGCAAGCAGTGCGTGCAATCTGCTGAATGTCTTGAGTTACGCCGGCACCCGCATTTGAAGGAACTTCCTTCTTCATTTTGGCAGCTCTAAACTGAACCAGAGCCAAACGCAGGTCACGATCCCATGCATACCATCTGTCAAGGAAGGCAGAACCTGTCGGGCAGCCTTCTCTTGGCGCTTCAAGGGAAAGTGTTTCAGCACATTCCAATTCGTTACCGCTTAAAAAGCGGTGACACAAATCAGCAAAATATTCAGTAGAAATAGGAGGTTTTACTGCACTGTCACGCGCAAACACAATAGCCGGAAGCTGCGCAACAAAGTAATAGTAATTTCCCACTTAGTTTATTCCTCCAGCAGCATCTTTCATAATCTGCGCTGTTTTTGGATTAAGATATGCAGAAAACAATGCTGCAACAGATTCGGCAGAGAAATCGTAATATGCGGCACCGTCTTTTGTACCGATACGGAAACCTGCATCCAGGGCAGCATCTGACTTAATTTCAAGACCCTTGTCAATTTCTGCCTTAAGAGCAGCAGCAAAATTTGCAGACAGGGCATCCAAATCTTTTTCAGACAAAAGAACGGCAACAGATGAAGCATCTGCATTTGAAGTCCAAGCCTTAACCACATCGGGAATAAGGGTTTTCAGCATGTCGGCGTTATAAGCCTTTGCTGTTTCAGCTTCTACGATGGCAGAAAGTTCAGCATTGATTCCGTCGCGGAAAGACAGGATACTGTTTCTTCCGGCCTGTTTGATGGCATCGATACTAGCTTTTTCAAGGCGTTCAGCTTCAGCTTTTGCCTTTTTTTCAGCTTCTTCTGCTTTGCGTTCAGCTTCACTGATAATTGCAGCCGCACGCTTTTCTGCATCAGCAATAATTTCTGCAGCTGATGATTCTGCAGCGGCGACGCCGTTTTTCTTAATCTTATCAATCAGCTCTTGTAATTGAACGTCCATAAAACCCCTCAATATCTAAGTTTACCAGAAACATCAAAAGCGATGATTCCAATTTATTCCGTTGGAACGACCTATGGAACATTTGTTTCAGTAAGTTTCCTTCAATTTTTTTGCCAAATACAAAAGAAAAACCTTACAAAACCAATATGTAAAAATTATAAATCAACATTTTCAAAATATCAAATTAAAATATGCTAAAGAAATGCATTTTTTTGCCTATAATGGTTTTTTAACGCTTATCTGACAAAAACATTAAAGTTATGACAGCATGTTCACTTTAAATTGTAAAATAAGATTGTAAATTTCGGTATTTTTAAATATTAAAAAGCACAAAAAAGGCTGCAAAAACAGCCATTTCCTGCACTTTTGCAACAAATTCGTACAAAACCGGCCCCGGAAAAAACCGTTCCGTGCACAAGTCCGCTAAAGTTTTTCTGCCCTGTTTCTGTCCAGCGCAAACAGCACGGCACAGTTAAGCACCACAAGCAGAACCGCCGCAAAAACAACCGGCAGAACTTCACTTTTTGTAAGCACGCCGCTTTTTCCGTGAATGACAAGATACCAGTTAAGCCGTTCAACAAAGCGCATTACCACAAATTCGCCGCTGCCGTTTTTGTAGGTATAGCCGTCTTTTTCCCTGCCGTACTGAACGTCGTGAAGATAGGCGTTTTCAATATTCACCGAATCGGTATCAACCTGAATCAGGCCTTCCGAATTGATGAAATTAACTTTTATCGAATAATCCGATTCATACTGCTGCAGCAGTTCCTGCAATTTGTACATTGACATACCAAGGCCGCACACACCAAGCAGCTTCTTGTCTTCATCTTCAACCCTTGCATTTACAAAAACCGTCCAGTTGTTGCCGTTTAACTGGTCACAATCAACGTCAATGTCGTAAGGTTTTCTGGAATTGACGAATATCGGGTACCATACGTCGTGTTCGTCTGCGGAAGGATTGACGATTTTGTAAAGGCCTTCGTAAGTATAGTACCTGCTGGTGTTTCTTGAAATAAGGAAGGTTGTCTGGGCACCGATAACGTTCTTTAAGGCAGAAAGATAGGCCGAAACCTGTTCAACGGCTTCATCTTCCGTATAGCCATCTTCATTTTTCAAAAGATTTACCAGAAATTCGTTGTTGGCCATGGTTAGCGAAACGTAAATTGGCGTTGAAATTTCGTTTTCTACGGCGTCATAAATGCCGGAAGAAATGATTGAATATTTTTCTTCAAGCTTTTTTTCAAGCCTGTTCTGCAAAATTAAAATGAACGCAGCCGCACAAGCAGCCACCGTTGCGGCAAAAACCGCAGCCATTATCAGTCTTCTTTTTCTGGTCATAAATCCTCTCTCCTAGCGCGGCAACGCGCCATTTTTAAGTTCCTTCTTATTTATGTACATCCGCTGGTCTGCAAGCTTAAACACTTCTTCAAAAGTTGCCGCATCCAGTCCAAACGCTGCCATACCGCAGGCAATGCAAACTTCCATAATGTCACTGCTGTTTTTTGCAAGGCTCATATACTTGCAGAATTCCTGAATGATGGCATCTCTTGCTTCAAAGTCGCCGCCGTCAACAATTGCAACAAATTCATCGCCGCCAATCCTGAACACCGGACTGTGTGCAAAATACTTGCAGATAAACTTACTTGCAGAAACAATCAGCGCATCGCCTTTTTCGTGGCCGTAATTATCGTTTACGGTTTTAAGATTGTTTACGTCAAACACAACCACGGCAAATTCCTTGCCGGCTGGAATATATTCAAACTGTATTTTATCAACGTACTGAAGGTATGCCATTTTGTTGCGCAGGCCGGTCAGGCCGTCTTTCTGCGCCATGTTGTGAATGTATGCAATGTATTCCTTGGTTTTGTCTGCCATAACGGAAATGTTTTCGGTTAAAAGCTGAAGTTCGTCTTCTGTATCGCAGTGAAGCTTTACGTCCCAGTTGCCCTGGGCAAAACTTTTCGTTGCCTCGGTAATGTCGCTTATTGGCTTTACAATGCGCTTGCCCATTTTTATGGCCAAAAGGAAGGTTATTACAAAAACCAGAACAGAAATAATGATGCTGTTCAATATTGAAACGCGCCATTCGCTGTAAATTTCACTTGCCTTTGCATAAAGAACCAGCTTCATGTGGTTTTGCAGGGTTTTAAAATACAGGCCATACTTAACGCCGTCTATTTCATCAATAATAATGTTTTCAGATTCTTCATGAGACTGTAGAATCCTGTAAATTTCGCTTGGAATGGTATTGCCGAAAAGATTGCACTTGTTGTAGTAAACGGCGCTGTTGCCCAAACTGCACAGAACCGCGCCGCAGCTTTTGTAAATGTCTATGTTTTCTGCAATTGCCTTTATTGCGTTAAAGTCAACGTCAATGCCTACAACGCCAACAAGGTCATTGCCATCGTAAATCGGCGCTACATAGGAAATCATGTCAACATCGATGTTTGCATTGTAATAAGGTTCCATCCATACAGGTTTTCCGGCCCAAACCGGCACATAATACCAGCCTACGTGCTCAACATCGTTTACGTCGTAAGCCAAAAGGTCAGTTGCTTCGGTCTGTTCAAATTTTCCGCTTTCCGGCGACCTTACGCAGAAAAATCCGGTCTTGCCGTTAAGCGAAAGATCCGGATTCATGCGGTAATACACAGCCAGCGCGCCGTCCGTGTTGTCCGCAATGGTTATGGCAATGTCTAAAAACTGGTCTACATAGGCCTTTGCAACGGCTTCATTTTTCAGTTCTGCCGCACTCGGCCGGAATTCTTCCGAAATGTCATACAAATTCTGTACCGACTGTTCAACAAGGTGAAACAGGCCGTTCAGTTCCAACGCCTGCGAATAGCAGGTTTTGCTCATCATTATCTTTGAATTGTAACCTGTGGTTTGAAAAATAATGATGAAATTAACCGAAATTATGAAAAAAGCAAGGGTAATCAAGCTGAAAGCCAGCAAATACTTAATCTTGTTCGTAATTGATTTTTTCATACCTGCAACATACCAGTCCTGAATATATATGACGAATATCGAGTTTACATAATACCATAAAAACGGCCTTTCAGCATTTTATGCCACGAAAAACCTTTATAAAAAACTCGGTATTCAACCTGAAAACTTCTAAATTCCTATTCCTGCTGGGAAAGGTTTTCAATGCTTTCCCTGATAAGCTTCGTACTGTCAAGCAGCTTCTGGGATGCATCAGAAACTTCCCGTTCAGATTCCTTAAGCATTGTAAGGGATTCAAGCAGCTGGCGGTTACCGGCATTCTGTTCCACGATTGCATCCTTTACGACGCTTTCCTGATTTTTAACCTGCGTTGAAAGCGTAACGATGTTTTCAAACTCGTTCTGGGTAGAAACAGTTTTGCTGTATGCCGTATCAATAAGCTTCTTAACGTTCTTTAAAACGTCAGAAATCTGCTTTGCTTCGGTATCACAGCTTTCGGCAAGCTTTCTGATTTCGTCAGCAACAACGGCAAAACCCTTTCCGCTTTCGCCTGCGTGGGCAGCTTCAATAGCCGCATTCATTGCAAGCAGGTTGGTCTGACTTGCAATTGACTGAATCATGCTGCTCATTTCAACAAGGCCGTTTGAATTTTTTTCAATGTCGCTTACAAGGCTTGTAACGTCGCCAAGGTTGGTTTTGCCCGTATTGGTTGCAGTTTCAAGGTTGTTTACGGCTACGGCATTTTTTTCAAGTATTGAATTTATGCTGCTTATGTTGCCAATCATCTCTTCTACGGCAGAAGACGAAGACTGCACGGCTTCTGACATGGTTGCCGTAATTTTTACCAGCCCGTTCACTTCTTCCTGCGATTCCCTAAGTTTCTGTACGCTGGTATCGGTTACGCGCATGATTGCATCTTTTATTTCAGACTTGAATTTGTCGTGCATAAGCGCATTCTGCGCAATTACGTAATGGTGGCAGTGTTCCAGCTTGTTCATTTTGTTAAAAATGGCAACGGCCATTTCCTGGCAGGTGTTATAGCCGCATGCACCGCAGTTCAGAAAGTCGCGCCTGGTCTTTTTGCCCATCGTTTCGTAAACCTGCTGCAATTCTGCCTGCGACGGCATTTTTATGTACTTTCTTACGCTTTCGCTTCTGTCTACGTATTTGCGCGTATAAATGCCGGGCTGCCAGTATCTGTCAATTGTCTTTTCCAGTTTTTTAAGTCCGCGCTTTGTCTGGGTTTTAAGTTCGGACTTTCTTTCTTCCATTCGCTTTTCAACGTAAGTTTCAAGCTCGTCAATAGGCATTTTCTGGTTAACGGTGCCTGCGCCGCAGTTGCAGCCCTTACGGCAGTTAAGGCAGTCTATAAGGACATAAGGAAGCTGTTTTTTTGCCTTAAGCGCTTCGGAAAGTTCAGTAAAATATTCAGTCATTTCCGGCTGGCCTTCAATTTTGCGCGTTTTTTTGCTTATGCCCGGCACAAAACGTTCGGCAGTACGCAGCAGGCCGCCCGGCGTTGAATAAAGAACGGCGCGTTCTGCCGGCGGGTTGTCGTAAGGCGTTTTCGGGTAAGAAGAAAGTGAAATGTTTTTATCCCGCAGAAAGGCGGAAACTGAACTCATTGAAACGTTGTAGTCGCCAAGGGAATTTTCATCAAATTCGCGGCGCTTGGCAAAACACGGCGAAATGGCCGCCATTTTATAATCCTTATATTCCGGATAGAAATTCCTGATTAATGCAAAAGTGTGTGCCATCGGCGAATCCGCCGGTGAAAGATATTCAATCAAATCGGGCTGGTACAGTTCAATATAGCTTACCAGCGCAGGACACGGCTGGGAAATTACAAGCTTGGGATTTGTCTTAAGGTGTTCAACGTAGGATTTTGTAGTAAGTTCTGCACCAAAGGAAACGTCGAAAACGGCCTTTACGCCGATTGATTTTAGCCAGCCGTTCAGTTCAAGGTCTTTGCCCTGAAAATTTGCCGCAGCGGCAGGTGCTACAATGGCAATTATTTTTTCACCCTTCGCAAGGTCGCTTAAAAATGCCTGCGTGTCGTCCATCCCGAATCTTGCACCATGGTCGCAGGCCGCAATGCAGGCACCGCAGCCAATGCAAAGTTCGTGGTTAATTTCTACATAATCACCGGCACCGTTGTTGCACAGCTTTGAAGGACAAACTGCAATGCAGCGATGGCAGTTAACGCATTTTTCTGAATCTACACTAATAACAGGGCGAAGTGTCTGAGGCACAATAGTCTCCGATAAAATATTTAAAATTTCTATACTAATATTTTAGCAGACAAACAGGTAAACACAAGTAAAAAAATAGTAACTTTTAGGAATTTGGAACAGATTTTGCACGGTTAAATGTCGAAAAAAATGCAAAAAAGGCTTTTGCGTGCCCTGCTGCGCTTTGCCGCCAAAGCACGCTTCAAAATTCAGCCTGCGTTTCAGCGTAAAAAACAGCCCGAACACAGGCAAAAAGCACACCGGGCACAAAAAAAAGGCCGCCATTTTTCAGGCAGCCTTATAATCATGCTAATTTCAGCATTTTTTTCAGTTTACCAGCCGAATGCAAAAATTGTTTTTGCATCGTATTCTTCGCCCGGGTTCAAAATGCACGAAGGGAAATTGTCATGGTTCGGAGCATCCGGGAATGCCTGTGTTTCAAGACAGAAGCCCTGATTTGCCTTGTGAACCTGGCCGTATTTTCCTTCCGAACCGCCGAGTGCATTGCCGGCATAAAACTGAATGCCAGGCTGGTTAGAACAAACGGTCAATGTTCTTCCGCTGGTTGGTTCGTATGCCTTTGCGTTCAGTGTAAGAACATCGTTCGGCGTATCCTTTGCGCGGTCAATGGCAAAGTTATGGTCATAGCCGCCTTTTACGGCTGCAAAATCCTTGCCAATTTCCTTTGCCTTTCTAAAGTCAAAGGCCTTGTCATTTTCAACGCTGATTAATTTTCCTGTAGGAATCAGGTCTGCCGAAGGTTCGGTATAGGCGCTGGCATTAAGCATAAGTTCGTGGTTGAAAACAGTATTGTATGGATTGCCCGAAAGGTTGAAATAAGTATGGTTTGTAAAGTTAACCGGGGTTGCCTTGTCCGTCCATGCCTTGTATTCAAGGGAAATTTCATTTTTGTTGTTCAAAAGGTATGTAACTTCTACAAGAAGGTTTCCCGGGAAACCCTGTTCGCCGTCCGGGCTTTTGCGCGTAAAGCGAACGCCTGCGCCTTCTGCCGTTACAACTTCTTCTGCGCTGAAAAGCATTTTGTCATAACCGCGGAAACCGCCGTGCAGCGTGTTTGCGCCGTCATTAACGTCAAGCTTGTAAGTTTCTCCGTTCAATGTAAAAGAAGCCTTTGCAATGCGGTTTGCAAAACGGCCGATGAATGCGCCGAAATACGGGCCGCCGTGAGCATTAAGGTAACCTTCGATATTGCTGTAACCCAAAACAATGTCTTCCTTAACACCATTTTTATTTGGAACGATGATGCTTGTAATTACACAGCCAAAGTTGGTTACAGAAAATGACATTTCTTCATTTTCAACTGTGTACAGGTAAACTTCTTCACCTGTAGAAAGCACGCCGAAATTCTTGCGATTGATTTTCATTATTTTTGCCTCTTGTGCCGATATTATAATGTGAAGTCGGTTAATGCGCCTCAAGGCGTTTTTAAGCGACGGTTCATTATATCCCAGATTGTAAACTTTGCATAGGAAATTAAAATGCTAGGTAGCAGTTTTCGTAGAGAAAAAAAGTCGGCTTTTACGGCAGCAAGAACAAGTACAGCAGAAAAAGTTTGTGTACCGAAAGAATTATACAGTGATTTTTTCAGGCTTGGCTTAAGACCGGGCGCACCGCTTACGGCGTGCAAAAGTGCCCAGCGTGATTTGCTGAAAGTGCACCACCCCGACCGCCACGCCGAAACTTATCTCAGCTGGAAAAGCGCCACAGAAATTGCATCCAGCATAAACGCTTCGTTCCAGCGCATTTCATACTGGTACCAAACCGGCATTCTGGACTGATTACCAAAAAATACACACTGCAAGAACATAAAAAAAGCCCTGCACGTTTTTTAAGCGTCAGGGCTTTTTAAGGCTTTGCGCACTTGCTTACCTTGGCTTTAGCCTTGGTTTATACAGCAGCAAGTTAACAAAAGCATATAAAAGTTATAAAAAAGTATAACCTATTCAGCATTATCCTGCCGTTTCCGGCAAATTCCTATTCTTCTTCTTCCGCGCTGCCGCCCCATTCTTCAAGCTTGCGGTGCAGGGTTTTACGCCCAATGCCCAAAACTTCTGCCGTTTTGCTTTTGTTCCCCTGGTTTGCTGCAAGGCTTTCCTGAATGTAAATCTTTTCAGCTTCTTCCAGCGTCATGCCGTTGGGAATCTGTACCAGGTCCTGAGCCGTATACTGGGAAATCGTCGGCGGAAAATCGTCCAGGGTTAAAGTATCACCGGCGCACATTACCACGGCGCTTTCCATGCAGTTGCGCAGCTGGCGAATGTTACCCGGCCAGTCGTACTTGTAAAGTGCCGAACGGGCACGCGAATCAATCGAAGTAATGTCCTTCCCGTTTTCCCTTGCAAATTCCTTCAAAAAAGAAGAAACCATAAGGGGAATGTCGTCCTTGCGCTCGCGAAGCGGCGGCACGTGAATGTGAACCACATTAAGTCGGTAATACAAGTCTTCGCGGAAATTGCCCTTGACAATTTCTTCTTCAAGGTTGCGGTTGGTGGCCGCAATTACGCGCACGTCAGTTTCTACGGTTTCTTCGCCGCCAACACGTTCAAAACGCTTGTCCTGCAAAACGCGCAGAATCTTTATCTGCACGTTCTGGTTAATTTCGCCAATTTCGTCCAGAAAAATTGAACCGCCGTGGGCAAGTTCAAAACGGCCGCGCTTGCGTGCATTTGCACCGGTAAATGCGCCCTTTTCGTGACCGAAAAGTTCACTTTCAAGCAGGTTTTCGGAAAGCGCAGCGCAGTGAACCTTTACAAGCGGATTGTCCTTGCGCGGCGAAAGATTGTGCACCGCGTTTGCAATAAGTTCCTTTCCAACGCCGCTTTCGCCCGTAATAAGCACCGAAGCCTTGCTGGCCGCAACACGGCGAACCATTTCAAAAATCTTCTGCATTTCGGCACTTTTGCCAATAATCGATTCAAAACTTTTGTTGCTGTCCAGTTCTTCCTTCAGCTGGCGGTGCTGCAAAGACAATTCGCGGTTTTGCAGGGCACGCTTTACAATAAGGGAAAGCCTGTCAAGGTTCAAAGGCTTGGTTAAAAAGTCGTAGGCACCGGCGCGCATTGCATCAACCGCCGTGTCTATGCTGCCGTGACCGGTAAGCACAATAACCGGCAGCCCCGGACTTGAAGCCGTAACTTTCTGCAAAACTTCTTCGCCGCTTATGCCCGGCATGCGCAGGTCAGTAATAATCAGGTCAATGTCGCCGCGCAGGGCAAGCTGCAGCCCGGTTTCGCCGTTATCAGCCATAAGAACATTGTAGCCGTCCATTTCCAGCGCCGCCGCAAGTCCCTGCCGTATGTTTTTTTCATCATCAATTACAAGTATATTGAATTTCATAAAAGTCCTTTCCTTTCAGCAGGGCCTTAAGCCATTTTTAAATTGAATAGCCAAGGCGGCGGCGTTCTTTCTGCGGAATAGGCAGAGAAATGGTAAAAATCGTTCCTTCATCCTTAAACGAACGCACCTGAATGTCGCCGCCAAATTCCTTCACGATTTTATAAACCATCGTAAGCCCCAAACCCGTACCGTTTACTTTTGTAGTAAAATAAGGTTCAAAAACCCGGCTGCATGTTTCTTCATCCATTCCTTCACCGTTGTCTGCAACGGAAAAAACCACTTTGTCTTCCTTTACCGCGCTTGCCATCCACAAACCGCCGCCGTTTTTCATTGCGGCAAAGGCATTCTGCGCCAAATTCATAACAATCTGCTTAAAAAGCTGTTCGTCAAGCATCAGTTCCGGCAAATTTTCTGCAAGTTCCAGATGCAGTTCCACATTAATTTTCTGGGCTTCCGGCTGAATGAAGTCGCAGATGCCTTTTACGATTTCGTTCAAATTAACTGGCGCAAGCTTTGCCTGCACCGGCCTTACGGCGTACAGAAAATCAACTACAATTTTATTAAGCCGTTCAATTTCTTCGTTTACAACGTTAAGATAGTTTTCAGTAAATTTTTCGTCAGGCAGCATGCCGTCGCCCTGCCGGGCATTTTTTACGGCTTTCTGAATAAGCTGAATGTGAATGCTGATGCTTCCCAGCGGATTTTTAATTTCGTGGGCAACATTTGCCGCCAAGGTGGTAAGGCTTGCAAGGCTTTCCATGCGCCTGAAAAGCGTTTCCTGATTCCGCCTGTCCGTTACGTCATCAATCTGAATGATTGTACCGTTAAGGCGCTTTTTTTTAACCAGCGGCATGGCACTAACCAGAAGAAAACGCAGGCTGCCGCCGGAAGTTTCTACCGCAAATTCTTCGCTTGCATGGTTTTTCTGCTTGCGGTGAACTTCTTCCAAAAACCCTGCAATGTCAGCATCAGAAATAATCTGCCACACGGGAATGTTTGTTCCGGGCTTGTCTGCTGCCGTTAAAGTGCTCTGGTTAAACTGAAGCAGGCGCTCGGCCGCCTTGTTGGACATCAAGAGATTGCCGTTTTTGTCGCAGATTAAAAGCCCGGTGTTAAGGGATTCGATTACAGCATCAAGGCTGTCGTTTTCATCAACCAGAGACTGAACCAGCTGTTCAACCTGTTCATCAGAAAGCTTTGCAACTTTTTGCGCCAGACGCTTGGCAAACCGCCGCATATAAATTCCTCTTTAAGACAGGCTCTAAAAGCTTTTTAGAGCCAAGCTTTAAAAACATTGTACAGCCCTAATTCTGGGTTGATTTTGCTAATTTTTCAGATAAAAGTTCCAAAGCAGAAGTAATGCTTTGGTTGTATGTTGAAACATTTTCACTTACTTCGCGCACAACGTTAAGCCATGCAAGCGCGCCGTTCTGTTCAAGGGAAGTAATGCCCTTTTCGCGCACGGCAAGACGGAGAATGTCCAGAATTTCTTTAAGGAATAAGGTAAAAAGCAGGCGCGGTTCAAAATTGTGGGCTTCGGCAATTACCATGTCAACGGGAATTGCATCACGCGGGTTGAAGCGCTGCAAGATTATGCGCTTTACCAGTGCCGGCATGTTTTTAACCGTAAGCAGGTACGAACAGGCAAGAATGCCGAGTTTTTCCCGTGAAACCGGCAGAAAACTTTCCAGATATGTTGAAATTGCGTCAATTTTACACTCATCGTGAAAAACACGCTTAATCACTTCTTTCTGCTGGTCGCTGTTGCGTTCAATAAACGGCACGGTGCGCACACGCGAAAGAATTGTAGGCATAACCGCACCGCGGTGGCTGGTGGTTAAAATAAAGTTCACGTCTTTCGGCGGTTCTTCAAGAATTTTAAGCAGCGCATTCCGCACCGATTCCTGCATACGGTCTGCGTTTTCTATTATAAGCACCTTGCGGCCGCCGTCGGCACTGGTTAAGTGTGCCCAGGCTGCTGCGCGCCGCATCTGCGCCACAGGTATTGAATCGTATAAAAATGAATTTTCCAGTTTCTGCGAGGCAGTAACTATGCAGTCGGCAATGTTTTTAAGTTCTTCCAAAGGCGGAAGCGGACGAAGCGGATCAATTTCCTCAAGCAGTTCATCAATATTGGCAACCAGCGGCGCCATTTTAGAAAGCTTGTCGTCGCCTTCCCACAGAATGGGATTAAACCGCGCGGTAAGTTTTCTCACGCTGCGCACAAACAGATAGCGCGTTGCCTGAATGTAATTTTTTTCCTGTTCTGCGGCAGTAATGAAAGTTTTGCGCGCAGCTTCAATTTCAAGGGTACAGTCGCGCGGGCCAAGAATAAGCAGGCTGGAATGAGTAAGTGCCTTATGCTTAAGGCAGCTGGGACAGGTACACATCCACGAACCGCGTTCGCCGTTTTCGTTGCCGGTGCATGAAAGCACACGGGCTGTTTCTATGGCACAGGTTAATTTGCCTGCGCCCTGCGGCCCGTTAAAAAGCATGGCCTGGGGCAAAGTACCACGGGCAAGATCTTCTATTATAAGGTTTGTTGCATTTTGATTTAGAACATTGTCAAACATTCGCTGTACCTGAAATAAGGGTTTCGGGAATCTGCATAAAAAGCGGTGAAAGAAGTATATCAAAAAAGCTGCCCGAAAGTACACCGTCAATTTCAAAAAAATGCTGTGAATGAAGCAAAAACAGAACCAGCGCAACGATCAGGAAACCCTCGCCCACACCAAGAAAAAATCCAAGGCAGCGGTCAAGGCCTTTCATTATGTCGCCTTTAAAGGCAAAGCCTATAACTTTTTGCACTATGCGCACGGAAACGTATACGACAATGAAAATGATGATGAACGCAAGAATTGAAGTTAAAAACGGCGCGGCCTTTATGCTTGGCAGGTGCGGCACAACCTGCTTGTTCATTAAAAAGCCGAACAGTACGCCGCAGATAACGGCAAGCTTGCTAAAAAGTTCTTCAAGAAAACCACACAAGCCGCCGTGAACGGCACACGCAAAAATAATGAAAATGAAAATAAAGTCAATTACAACAAAGGTTGAAGAACTTTCCATGTTTTTTCCTTTTGGGGTAAAAAAAAGCTTTCTTCAAAACGTATCAGATTTTGAAAAAAGCTTCCATACGGCAAGCCCGTTCTGCGTATAATGGGAACTTATTTTTTATGTTCTTCAAGCAGCGTACAGGCAATAAACTGTGCAGGGTTTCTGCCGCCGGCAAGTTTCTTTACGTTTTCACAAATTTCCAAACGCTTGTCTGCCGATTCAAGCTGTTCAAGTGCCTTTTTCATTTCGGCGGCTTCGTCTTTGCCGGAACGAACAAGCAATGCTGCACCCTGTCCTTCAAAATATCTGGCATTTTCCAGCTGGTCACCGCGTGTTCCGCTGCCTTCCAGCGGCAAAAGCACCATAGGTTTGGCAGTAACTGCCGATTCCCACAGGGTGTTTGCCCCGGAACGGCTGAAAATAAGGTCTGCAAATGCCACTACATGGGGCATTTCTGCATAAATAAACTGATACGGCAGGTATTTTTTCTCGTTTATCAGTGCCTGCACCTTTTCATCCTTAAGGTTTAATGCCGCGTCTTCATCCTGTGAAGCCCCGGTCTGGTGAACCACGGTAAAGCGCTGGCACAGCCATTCAATGTTCTGCCATACAAGGTTGTTTATCTGCTTTGCGCCGCCGCTGCCGCCCAAAACCAGCAGAACGGGTTTCTGCGCCTTCTGTTCGGCACTAATTTTAAGGAATTCTGCACCGGCAGCCGGGTTTGCATTAAAGAACACCGGGCGCACCGGGTTTCCGGTTACCGTAATTGCCTTCTGTTTTTCCGGGGCAAAAAACTTTGCAGTTTCTGCATAGGAAACAAAAATGCGGCTGGCAAAACGCGTGTTTATTCTGGTTGCAAGCCCCGGCGAAAAATCGCATTCGTGGGTATAAACCGGAATGTGCAGCAGTTTTGCCGCAAAGCATGGCGGCACGCTTACAAAGCCGCCCTTACTGAAAAGGAAATCTGGCTTCATCTTAAGCAGGACGAAAAATGCCTTTATGCAGCCTGCACCAATCTTAAACACGTCGGAAAAATTCTTAAGCGAAAAATAACGGCGTAGCTTTCCTGAAGGAATGCCTATAAATCCGTCGCAGCTGCCGCTTTTTTCTACCAGCTTTCTGTCCATTCCGCTGGAAGAACCCAGCCAGTAAACGGTGCAGTCTTTATGGCTTTTAAGGGCATCAACAACTGCAAGCCCTGGGTAAATGTGGCCGCCGGTTCCGCCGCCGGTAAAAGCCACAGTCAGTTTGTCATCATTCTTTTTTTTCATAAGGCTTTAATATTTCTAAAATATCCTCTTTTTTGAACAGTTTAGCGTAGTCATAGGCGCTCATGCCCATGTGATCCCTTGCAAACGGGTCTGCACCGCTGGCGGCCAGAATGCGGCATATTTCTGCATTGCCATTGCCTACTGCCAGCACCAGCGGCGGCTGACCGTCATTGCTTACGGTGTTTAAATTCGGGTGATAATTTATGATTTGTGCAACAAGTTCAGTATTGTTGCGCCATACGGCATCCATAACGGGGGTATAGCCCCGGTCTTTGCTTGCGGCGTTAATGTCGGCACCGCATTTCGCAAGCATTTCAACCATTTCTGGTTTTTCGGCACGGGCAGCAATGCAAAGCATTGGCGTACCGGCGCAGTCGCAGGCGTTGCAGTCCATTCCTGCCTGCAAAAAAAGTTCGCAGTTTTTGGTTTTGCCGTTTGCAATCTGAATTGAAAAACAGTCCGGCGTAAACGGCAGGCCTTTCCTGTAAAGCTTTGCCCTTGCCTGCTCACGCTTTTCTTCTTCTGTATAGGCAGCAAAACGGCCGTCTATTTCTTTCAGCATGGCTTCAACGGTTTCAAAATATTCCATGCCACTTAAAATGCAGTTGTTTTTAATTTCCGGCTTTCCCTGAACAAAAAAAGGTATCGCCCTGCCAGCCAGAACCCCGGCAATGTAGCCGGAAAGCGGATGAGGCGCAATTTCCTGTGCGCTTAAAATAATGCAGTGGGTTGCTTCAAAAAGGCTGTCCTTAAAATCGCAGAAAACTCCGGAAGAATTCCGGGTAAAATCTATGGAATCAATGGTTGTATCAAAACGGCAAAACCGTGCGTCCGTATGTTTTTGCTGAAGAAAATGTATAAGCAGGTCTACGCCTTCCGTATGATCGCTGGGTGTAATCAATAACCATTTCATATAAAATCAGTATACGCCATAAAAACCCAAGTAACAACAAGCATTTGCTGAATTTTGTAACCCCAAAGGCAAAAAAGCTTTTTTCAATTGTTGTACGCACAAAAAAAACTGCCTGTTTTGCCACCGTGCAAAACGCATGCATAATTTTTTAAGGAGTTTTTATATGGAAAGAAAAACAAGCAAATTTATTGCATTGGGCCTTATGCTTGCACTTTTTACCTTTTCAAATGCAGGCGCAGAATCTTCCCACAGAAAAAAGCTGGAAGGGTTCTGGAGCATTCCGTGGAACGTATCTGCAAAGGAAGCTGCAAGGCTTATGGAAAGCAAGAATGCAATTCTTCTGCCCTTTCAGAATGATGAAAACAGCCTGAAATATTCCGGTACTTTTGGCGGCAAGGAAGCTGAAATTACCCTGTCATTTATTGAAGACAAATTCTGCATCGGCACGGTAAAGTACCTTAAAGACGAAGATGATTTTGTAAGCACTTATCAGGCAACGAAAAGCAACCTTATAAAAAAATACGGTTCGGTCAGCAAGGAATCAAAAATTTCTGCGGCCCTTGACGACATCAACAGTTACGGCCACAACATTACTTCCGTGCTGCTTGGCGTAATGCTTACTGAAGGCACTCTTTATGCAAACTGGGTTTTTGAAGACAAAAATTTCATAAGCCTTAGCGCAGAACCAAGCTACGCAATTAAGGTAACTTACAGCAACAAAAAGCTGCTTGACGAAAAATCGGCAAAAGAAGAACAGGAAATTCTTGAAGATTTTTAATGCAATTCCAAATTCGGCATGCGAAGCCGCCAGAAAGTGAAGGAAACTTCAATGAATGGCGGTTTTTTTATGCCCTGCACTGCAAACAGCCAATTCCGCAGGGTGCGGAAAAGATTATCCGTAAGGCTCGGAACAAGTGTCCGCATGGGTAACGGACACTTGTTCCTTAAACCGGCGGAGACCTGTCCGTCAGTCCAGCGGACACTTGTTCTTCAGTCTGACGGAGAACTGTTCTTTAGTCCGGCGGACATTCGTTCTTGTGATGGTAGACGTAAAAACAGAACTTATAAAACGCGCAGAATGAATGCACGCAAAAGCTTTAAGTACAAAGCCTTGCATGTTTATAAAGTTTACTACAGATTATAAAATCAAAACCACCGGCTCAGCCGGTGGTTTGCTCTGCGGGTGTAACCCTTTGTTACCGGCCAGCGCTATAGCGCACTGAAGCGACTGCCATACGCACCACTTTTACGGGCTGCTGCTAAAGCAGCTTATGTTTTAATCAGACTTATTATCTGTTTATTTTTACTTGCCACTTTTTGTCGGCTCACCCGTAAACGGGTCAAATAGTTCTTTCATTTCTAATTGTTCTGATGCTTTATCTTCCATCAATTGATTTCTGATGTACTTTTCTATCGCAGTTTTATTTCTTTCTACTGTATCCACGAAATATCCGCGACACCAGAATTGCCGGTTTCCATATTTATATTTTAGATTAGCAAATCTGTCGAATATCATTAGGCTGCTTTTTCCTTTTAGATATCCCATTATGCTTGATACGCTATATTTTGGCGGTATACTTACGAGCATGTGTATGTGATCGGGACAGCATTCGGCTTCAATTATTTCCACTGCTTTCCGTTCACATAATTCCCGTAGTATTTTCCCTACTTCTCTTTTTATCTTTCCGTAAATTATTTGTCTTCTATACTTTGGTGCAAACACTATATGATATTTGCAATTCCATTTAGTATGAGCTAAACTTTGTTCATCCATTAGAACCTCCTTTTTATTCGTAATGCTTCCTGGCAGTCGCACTATGAATATTAGAAGGTTCTTTTTTCTATGTATAGCTAAAGCTTTCTGAACCTCCAGCCGAGCTGGAGGTATTCGTTTCACAAAAAGGCTGCCGTAGTTTCCTACAGCAGCCTTTCCTTTTTTCACCTAAGAAGCCTTTGGGCTTTCAATTACTTTACTGTAACCTTCTTGAGCTTCCAGATGTCCTTAACATAATCTTCGATTGTGCGGTCAGAAGAGAACTTGCCGGAGTTTGCAATGTTGATGAGACACTTGCGTGCCCATGTCTTCTGATCTGCATATTCCTTTGCAATCTTTTCCTGTGCAGCACAGTAAGAATCAAAGTCTGCAAGGAGGAAGAATACGTCAGCAGGCTGTCCTTCAACACCATAAACGATTGAGTCATGGATTTCCTTGAAGAGCATTCCACTTGGATCATATGATCCGTCAACAAGGTGATTTACAACCTTTGCAAGCTGTGGGTTGCGGTCAAGGTACTTCTGTGGATTGTAAGAATGTTCGCTCTTCATCTTG
>JAZRVO010000004.1:0-2802 GCA_045599185.1 Treponemataceae bacterium
TCATAAAAACCGTACATATTTAAATTTTCATGATGAAAAGAGATTGACAAAAAAACTGGGGAGAAAGTCAAAATGTTTGTACAATCAGCAATCAGCAATCAGCAATCAGCAATCAGCAATCAGCAATCAGCAATCAGCAATAATGGAAGAAACTTTACATTTTCAGCAAAAGGCAAACCGGCGCAGGGGCGGTGCAAAATGAAAAAATCACTTTTGACCGTTTTTAGCGCTATTTTTATTTTTGCTGCAGCTTTTTTAGCCGTAAGTTGCGGCGGCGGTGGTGGCGGTGCAATTGCGGCTGTTGGCGGCAACAACAAGGGCAAGCACTTTGGCAGCAGCGGCGAATCCGGCAGCAAACTGGAAGTTACCAGCAGCCAGCTTTTTGAAGGCGAAACCGCCAGCATGATGGCCACCACGCCTTACGAATTTGTCCGCCTTAAAGTTAGCGTAAACGGCGAAGAAAAAACTTACCAGATAAAAAAGTCGGAAAACATTGAACTGAACCTTGGCACGACAATTGGCGACAAGCTTCAAATGCAGGCAGAAATTTGTGATGCAAGCGGCAATGTGCTTCGCACGGCAATTTCTGACCAGATAACCATTGGTCTGGGCAAAAACAACGTGGTAATGTACGTAATTTACAAGGCAAAGCTGCACCACGCCGACGGTACTGTTACCGAATATCCGTTCACTTCCCTTGGTTCAACTTTGCCGGCAGACGGAACTTCTTACCCGACGTCGGGTTATGTTTTTAATGCGTGGGCAAGTGGCCCAAGCGACGGCAGTTACAACGGAATGAATGCCAGCGGAGTTTTTACCAATTCAATTGAACCCGGAACAAGAAACGACGTAGAACTTTATGCTTACTGGGAACCGTTTGCAGGCATAAACACGCTTTCTGCGCCTGAATTCACATTTTCTCCCGGTCTTACAGGTAAAACAGACAGCGACGGCTATCAGTTAATTGAAATTCCAGCCGGTCAGAGCACTGCCTCGTGCAGAATTTCTACTAACGAAGCTGGTGCTAGCCTTTCTGGTACTATTGACGGCACGCCGTTTAACGGTACATATAACGGATCTCTCGCTTTGGGCAGTCATACAATTTCTGCAACAATTTCTAAGGAAAACTGCCTTGGTACGGTGATTACTAAAAAAATCAAAGTTGTAAAAGAACTTCAAAAGCCAACTCTTAAGTTTATTAGCAACAGTGCCGGTATTTCTGATACTGGCGATGCAGAAGACAGCAATTTTTCAAGCTATGGTTGCTACAACATAAACCTTACGGCAGGTGGAACAGGTTCTTTGGAATATACTGTAACTCCAAATGCAGGAGATTCTGTTTCTGTAAAAGTGGATAGTTCTGCCGCAGGTCTTTCCGGAAACCTTGCGTTAGGGCCACACACAATTACGCTTTCTGTTTCTAGGCCTAATTACGTTACAAAGACGTTTACGGAAAAGGTATATGTTCAGGGAATTTTAAGTAACCCGACAATTACTCCAACCTGCACATATTCTTCTGGTAACGATTATCAATTCAGTTATCTCACTTATGATAAAATGCCGGTTTCGGTAAGTGCGGGCAATACCGGCAATATAGTAGAAGTTCGTGTTGACGGTTCAACTGTTGCACCGGATTTTGAGCTTGCGCCGGATGCCAGTTACACAGTTACTGTAAAACAAAGCAGACAGTATTGCAAAACGTCTGCACTTGTTACAAAAACGATGAACGTAAAAATCAAGCCGGTTACACTTGGCATTGGAAAGAATACAAGTGGAACTTATACTATCAATCCGTCCGATTTTGGAGCTCCTAGTTGGGATTTGAAAGGTCAGATATATCTTAATAGAAAAACAGTTTTTTCTTATGAAAGTGGGAAAAAGGGTGTTACTGAAAACCGGGATAATAATATTACAGACTATGATTATGGTGAAGTTTTTACACTTGAAACTACAGATGCTACTATTGCTGTTTCAGTTGAAAATTTGAGAAGAAATATTGGCGGCGGTGAAGATAAGCATTTCTGTGAATCTGAGTACAATTGTGGTTCAAAAACCTTGCAGCAGATAAAAGCAGCAGGATGGAAGCTTGATACTGGCAAGCTTAGTCGTAATGGTAAAAGCATACAATTAAAATTCTCATTTGATTATTCAGAATAAGCTTTACGCCAAGTGAATAACAGCGTTAAAACAATCAGGCAGCAGAAGCAATTCTTTTGCCTGATTGTTTTTGTAACTGCGTCAGCCTTAATCAGTTTTGTCTTAAACCCATCAAACCCCGGCAAACTTTTGGACAAAATCTTCTTACAGCCTGTAGTGTATTCCGTCGTAAGTCCTTTACAAACCCCAATTAATGCTTTTGCAATGTTTGTGTAAGCCTGTATTAAAGATTCCGTAAGCCTTTCTTAAGAATTGTGCAAAGTTTACTTAAACGTTAATTAAGTATTACACAAACCTTAAGAAAGCCTTTCTCAAGTGTTCAGAAAGCTTTAGTGAAAGATATGCAAAAAGCCCCTAGTTTTTTTTCTTCGCACAAAAAAACTGCGTCACTTTTTGTGTAAGTTGGCTGGCTGCGTCAGGTACAGACTAAGCCAGCTTTTGTGTGGGGTTATCCTCTTTTTACCAATATTTAAAATCTTTTATAAATCTTTGCTAAAATTGCTAAAAAAAATATAAATCGACTTATTTATTCATTTAAACCACAAAATTTATGGATTAAAGGAATAAACATGTTTGTAATTAAAACCTACGATGAACTGACATTTGCTGACGACTATCTTTTCTGCCGCATCATGCAGGACGAAG
>JAZRVO010000005.1:0-24081 GCA_045599185.1 Treponemataceae bacterium
TACAACGTAGGACCAGGAGATTTTATTCTTGATTTTCTTGATTCTTTGGGATGGACACAAGCAGATCTTGCAGAAGTAACTGGATTCAGCGTAAAGACAATAAATCTTCTTATCAATAACAAACAGGGAATTACTCCAGAAACTGCAATTACTTTAGAAAAGGCTTTTGGTTCGCCTGCTGATTTCTGGATTGAAGTCGATGCAAAATATCAGATTCGCAAAAAGGAAGAACAGAATTCAGAAAAGAATGAATTAACTGCAAAAAAGGCAATGCTCAGAAAATATATGCCAGTTACAGAAATGAAAAAGAAAGGCTGGTTTTTGTATGACATCGACACTGTAAAAGGAATCGAGCAGGAATGTATTCGTATTTTCAATCAGCCATCGGTACCAGAATCAGAATATTCCCAAGAATACAAATTCTGTGCCCGTCAGACTATTTTTGATTATGATTATACTTTGTGGTATAGCAAAACTTGGTTTGAATATGCAAAACTACATGCAGCATCTTTTGAGCTTCCAGAATATAATAGAGAAAAATTGCAAAGTATTGCAGATAATCTGTATGGATATACTCTGAAAAGCGATGGCGTAAATGAGTTAATTAATGATTTAAATGCATGTGGAGTAGGCTTTTTCTGTCTGAGTCATTTACAGAAAACTTATCTTGATGGAGCTGCTTTCATTAGTGGTTATAATCCTTTTGTTGTTTACACATGCCGCTATGACAGAATTGATAATTTCTGGTTCGTTGTTGCCCATGAAATAGCACATATTTTGCATCATTATGATTTCTTAAAAGATGCATTCTTAGATGACCTCGATAAAAAATCAGAAAATGCAAGAGAAAAAGAAGCTGATAAATATGCCGGCATTTATCTTAATCAGGATAAAGTTCTTGCTATTGGACAGCAATTCGGAAAGTATTTGAATGCTTCAAGACTTTCTTTAATCAGCAAAGAAACAAATGTTTCTGTTCCTGTAGCATTAGGTATGTTACAGCATTTTGGAATGTTGGATTGGCGACAGTTTGCTAAATATAAGGTTCATGCAAAGGATTCTATTCCTGAGGAATTGATAAAAGGATAATGCAACAAGACCATCTTTCCCGCCAACCGTTCATCGATCTTCTCAAAAACATAATTGCAAATCAATCAGCAAATAGCAAAGGATATTCCATCGCAATTGATGGTGAATGGGGCAGCGGAAAAACATGGGTACTGAATGAACTTGAATCTCAGTTAGATAAAAAATATTTAGTGTTCCATTACAATGCCTGGGAGAATGATTACTACGAAGAACCATTAGTTGCAATTCTTTCTGTAATGATTGGGAAAATTAATGAAATCTCAAAACAAAAATCTGTATATGAATCAGCAGTTGATGAATTGCTTAAAGAAGCTGGAAAAGATTTAAAGCTTCTCTTATGTGGGATTACTAAGGAAATAACCAAGATTGATATTGAAAAATCAATTAATAGTAAAAATGGACTTATAGAGCGGATAAAAAAAGGAACTGAAATTCCAGATGATATAAATTCAATGCTTCCTATGCAAAATGCCTTGAATACTGTTAGAGAAAACATCAAAAAACTTTCAGAAAAATTTTCAGTTATTCTTATTATTGATGAACTCGACCGTTGTCTTCCTGAATATGCAATAAAAGTTTTAGAGCGATTACATCATATCTGTAATGAAATGCCAGTTTTCCAGATAATTGCAATAGATAAAAAGCAGTTGGCAGATGGTATTTCAAAGGTTTATGGAAAAGTTCATACAAATAAACAAGGGGATACGGAACAACACATTTTACAATTTGCAGATAATTATCTTCAGAAATTCATAGATGTTTCAATACCTTTACCAAACGGTGAAAACACAACTGAATTGTCCATTCTAAACGGTTTGGAGAAATATTTTGAACCGTATATAAGACCTACCAATTTTAATCAAGAATTGGTTGTATTTGATGAAAAGTTTTTATTGAACTTTATCAAGACACTATTTGGTGGAATTGATAAACGAACAATGGAAAAAGTGTTATCACTTGTAAGAATCTGTCATGAACTAACATTAGCTTCTGGTGCCAAAATGGAAGAATATTTATATCCGCATTTAGTTTATGAGGTTTTATACACCATACAAGTTTATTGTTTTCATCAAAAAGATGATTTAAAAATAAAAAAATATAGTGATGGAAGTTTCGATGCTTTTAGACTGATATTTTTTGATAAATTTGATTTGGTACGAAATCCATATTTAAGTAAATATAAATTATTTAATTCTAATTTAGCACAGCTCACTGAGTGTTTTTTATCCGGCGAAGAATACGAAAATAGTTTTGATTTTGAAGTTATAAATACGATTACTTATTTTATGAAATTTTTTGCACCTAGAAAACTCAGTTTCTTGGATCAACTACAAAACGAATTTAACGAGTGGATTTCTGATGATATAAAGTTTTTAGCTGTCTATAAAAGTATCGTTTTACAATTGGTTTATTCATATTAATATTAACACATTGTTTATAAATAGAAATTATCCGTCCACCCTTTGCGCCATAAGCATGGTTTTATTGCTTATGGCGCGTTTTTTTGTTTATAGCTCAGCAGGAATCTTCTTTATTCCTGTTTGTCGGCTTCGTTTCTTTCTGCTTCTGCACCGTCTTCCGCTGTTTCAGTTCCCTTCTGCTTCTGCGCTGTCTTCTGTTTTTTCAGCTTTTTCCGCTTTTTCTGCGGTTTCGTCTGTTTCAGATTCTTCGTTATTTCCTTCAGCTGTTTCTGCTGTTTTGTCACTGCCGTTTTTCTTTTCTTTGCCGCCTTTAATAATGACAATTCCAATTACAAGCACAAAAATTATTAAAAACAGCCGCCACGCAATGTTGCCTCTGGCATTTTTGCCAAGTTTTTCCTTAAGGGTGTCAGCACTGTTTACGTCGGAAGAAAAAACTTTGTAAACTTTTTCTTTTCCAATTTGGTAAGGTTCAAAAGTGCTGCCGCTTTGCTTGGCAAGAATGCTGAGCGAGTCTTCGCTCATGTCATAGTAGGAATAGCTTACACTTACATCACCGGTTTTTGGATTTGCGTCTCGTCCCGGGTTGGTGTAATAAGTGCCTTCAAAAACAAGGCCGCATATCGTAATGTCCTTGCTGGTTAGCGTTGCTGTTACCGGAATGTCGTCAAGTCCTTCGGAATCGATAGTGAAGTTGCCAAGTTTTACAGGCACGGTTTTTACAACGGAATAAAGGCTGTCGGCCGGAATGAAAGCCTTAAAAATGTCGCCGCTTTCTTCATAATCGCCGCTAAAATAATAATCGTCCGCGTTTTCCAAAGTCAGCCCTGCGCCTGCTTTAGGTTCTTCCCGTTCAACCCATTCGCTGGAATCTTTATCAATTTTTACGTAATCTTTAACGGTACGTTCAACCTTAAAACTGTTAAAGTTAAAATCCACTTCGTCAAACTTTACTGATTCATCAAAAGAAAGCCTGCCGGTAACAAGAACAAGCTTGCCGTCGTTTTCCGGTTTTACTTCGCCGCCGTTTACAACCGTAACTTCTTTAAGAATGGTGCTGTTCAAATTGTCAGAATTTCTGGCATTGTTTACGCCTGTTATTGCAAGGTAAATTACAACAACCGCCAGCAAAATGCCGCTTTTTACAATTTTTGCCGAATCTTTATTCATTTTTTCTCCTTTCAAGGCTTTCTGTTCCTTATAAAAATGAAAATTTTCAAAAACCTTCTGTGTTTTTCAGTTTGCACAGAAAACGTACATGGAATATATCGGTAAAAAACGGCCTGTGCTTTTGCAGTGTGGGCGCAAAGTGCTATAGTGACCGTACCAATAAAAGGAGCGCGAAATGTCAAAATACAGTAGTCTTTGGGAATATATGAAAAACCACGCCGGCGATACACTGACGCTTACTTATGAAGAAATTGAAAAAATTGCCGGCCTGCCTTTGGATCATTCGTTTTTAACTTACAAAAAAGAACTGACCGAATACGGCTGGCAGGTTAAAAAAATTCACATAAAAGAAAAATGCATAGATTTTGAAAGGCTTGCTGAAAAATAGCCTGAATGCCGGGTTTGAAAAATTTACAAAAAACAACCTTCAGGCAAATATTTAAAACTCGAAGTTTGAACTAAATGGAAAGGCGGCCGCCGTAAAAACCGCCTTTAAGCGTGGCAAACCCGGCACAAATGCAGACTTTGCGGTGCGCTTATGCGGTTTTGCGCGCTTACAATATTCTGTAGTCTTCTATAACCCAGTCGTATTTTTTAAGGTTCAGCCTGCCGCCGCAATACTGGCACCTGCCGCCTTCCAGCAGAGAAACGGAACTTCCGCAGTCGCTGCACCTTAAAACTGAAGGTTCGCACACAGCTTCAGTTTTGCATTCGGTGTTTTTTGCAAGCGAAAGGTGAACCTTTTCATTTGTTTCGCAAAAACCGTTATTTTTTATGCGTACAAGGTTAAGGCGGGAAGTAATTTCAATTTTGCTGGTATTTTCGTCAAAAGACATGTTTTCAAACGTTATGCTGGTTACGTCCATGTCCACAATGTCCGAATATTTTTCCAAAAGTCCGTCCAAATCCTTTTCTGCAAAAACGGAAATCTGTTCACTTTTGTCTGCGTAGTGAATCGTTGCAAGCTTGTTCTGAATGTTGCTGAAAAAATGTTCCGCAGAAAAAAGCGGATCGTTTTCCTTTATGCGCTTAACAAATGCTTCGTTCCGTTCGTCAATCGGTTTCAGTTTTCTCATAAGCGAAAGCTTCGCAGATTCTTTCAGCTGAATGAACGGAAAAATGAAAAACGTAAAGCCCAGACTTCCAAAAAGCCCGAATGCACCGGCTACAAAGGCAGCGCCAAAAATGCTTACCGCGGCACTAAGCATAACGCCTTCTTTCTGTTCAAAAGAAACGGCAATCATGCAGATAAGGCTGAATACAAAAACCGGCACGGCGCAAAAAAGAAAAGCCCTTCGCTTGTAAAAACTTCGCCTGTCTCGGTATTTGTCGTATGCAATTTCGTAGTCTTTCCTTAATGCAAAGTTGCTTATTCTTTTGCCCAAATCTTCAATTGTGAATTTTGTTCCGCAATAGTCGCAGCCGTCCAAAAGGTTTTCCCTTGTTGCCTTGCTGCCGCAGCTGGGGCAGGTTATCAGGCTGTCGCCGTCGTTTTTAGCGTTAAGAATGCTGTAGTTTGCAAGCTCGTTATCTGTTTTTACGTATTTGAACGTACCGTTTGTATAGGTGCGCCTGCATTCAATTCTTTCTTTTGCTTCCGTAATTTCGTACTTGCCGTCAAAATATTTCTTTTTTGTAACAGAAACACCGTTGTAGCTTTTCCTTTCTGCTTCAAAATTAAGCGAAACATTTTTTCTGTCCATGCGCATTTTTTGCAGGTAAAGCAGGTGCCAGTAAAGCTGGGTTGCTGTGTGCTGAATTATGCTGTTCGGCTCTGTACCGCGAACGGTAAAAAAGCTGTAAACGCTTTGGCGAAAACTAGAAATCAGCCTGTCGTCTTCGTCCGCGTCGGCCTTGCCTTTCTGTTCCGGCGTTACAAGGGCTTTTGCATCGTCTTTAAGCGTTTTTTTCTGGTTTTTCCATGCCGGTATGGTTATTTGCGTTAAAAATACAATTCCTGCGGCAAGGCAAAAACCGCCCATTACAACTGAAAATATAATTGAACCTATCGAATGTTCTCCGTCTGGCGAAAATGCCGCGCCAATAATGCCGAACCCGATGCCAATTGTTGCTACCGTTAATGCCGTGTCTTTAAAGCGATTCATAAGTTTTCCCTGTTTTCTGCCCGTTTGATGGTTACTTAATATTTTAATGGTAAAAAAAACATATTAGCAACTAAAAATTTCTGGCACTTGCTTTTGCAAAAGCCAGATTAACGATTTTTTAACAGAAGCTTAATCATTTCTTAAAAAAAGCCACTTATTTTGTAAGCATCTTAATTTTAACGAGGTAATTCAAATGAAAAAAATTATTTTACTTGCTTCTGCATTGTTCTGCATGACAACTGCGGCGGTTTTTGCCAATGGTGCAAAAGAAAACAAGGCAGTTTCTACTGACGGTTCTACCAGCATGGAAAAAGTTATCGGTATTCTTGCAGAAAGCTTTGAAGCAGAAAAGGGCATAAGCGTAAGCTACAACCCAAGCGGAAGCGGCGCAGGAATCAGTTCCGTAAAGGAAGGCCGCTGTGACATCGGCTTATCCAGCCGCAGCCTTAAACAGGCAGAAAAAGACAGCGGCCTGAAAGAAACGGTGCTTGCCTATGATGGAATTGCACTGATTGTAAACGAAAAAAACATGGTTGCCGATTTAACGCTGAAAAATATTGCTGATATTTACACCGGCGTTATTACAAACTGGTCTCAGCTTGGCGGCGAAGATGCCCAGATTGTAGTAATTGGCCGCGAAGCCGGAAGCGGAACACGCGACGGGTTTGAATCTGTTACCGGCACAAAGGACAAATGCGTTTTGCGCCAGGAACTTACAAGCACCGGCGACGTTATTGCAAGCGTAGCTTCAAATGCAAATGCTATTGGCTATGCAAGCCTTGCAAGCGTAAAAGGCAAGGTAAGAATTGTAAGCGTTGAAGGCGTAGAACCAAGTGAAGCAACCATTAAAAACGGCACTTATAAAGTTCAGCGCCCGTTTGTTCTGGTTACGGACAGTGCCAGACCACTTAGTAAAAATGCAGAAAGTTTCTTTAACTATGCAACTTCTTCTGCGGTAAAACCACTGCTGCAAAAAGCAGGCGTGGTAAGCGCAAACTAAAGCTTTGGCAGCTGGAAAAGGTGAAAACTTTGCCGGCTGCCTGTAAGGCCGCAAGCGCGTAAAAGCGGAAAGCTTATGAAAAGCTTATGGAATGTTTATGGATAAAGAAAAACTTATAAAATGCGCCTTTTTTGTTCTGGGCATGGTTTCTGTAATTGCGGTGGGATTTATAGTTTTCTATATATTTTCTGCCGGCGTGCCCGGAATTGTAAAGGTCGGCTTTAAAAACTTCATGTTTGGCAAAGTGTGGGCTTCTACTGCACAAAATCCAAAGTTTGGTATATTGCCGCTTATTTTATCAAGCCTTTGGGGAACTTTCGGTGCACTTTTAATTGGCGTTCCTGTTGGAATTATGTGCGCCGTATACATTGCGCAGATAGCGCCGCCAAAACTTTGCGCCGTATTTGAAGAATTTATAAACCTTATTGCCGGTATACCTTCGGTTGTTTTTGGTCTGGTTGGCATGATGCAGCTTGTACCTTCTGTTGCAAAGTTTTTTAACCTTGCAGACGGCGCAAGTTTGTTCTGTGCAATTCTTGTTTTAGCCTTAATGATTCTGCCCAGCGTTATTAAGGTTTCTGTTGCAAGCATTCGTTCTGTTCCTGCGGAATATGAAGAAGCAAGCCTTGCACTTGGCGCTACAAAAATAGAAACAATTTTTAAGGTTATACTGCCGGCTGCAAAAAGCGGCATTGCTTCCAGCGTGGTTTTGGGCAGCGGCCGTGCCATTGGCGAAGCCATGGCTGTAATGATGGTAAGCGGAAATGTTGCCAATATGCCCAGAATTTTTGGCAGCGTCCGCTTTTTAACAACCGGGGTTGCAAGCGAAATGAGTTACGCCGGCGGTATGCAGCGGGAAGTTCTGTTCAGCATTGCGCTGGTTCTGTTTGTGTTTATCATGCTTATAAATACTGTGCTTAACCTGTGTTTTAAGGGCAAAACTAAATAAAAGCCGGGCAAAAGGTTAAAAACATGAAGATGAATAGAAATGTCTATAAAGCATTTATGTATTTTTTTATTTATGCGGCGGTGGCTTTAACCCTTGCTGTTGCCTGCTTTATTGTGGGCTTTGTGCTTATAAAAGGACTGCCGTTTGTCAGCTGGCGTTTGCTAAGTACAAAACCTTCCTACATAAACCAGACAATCGGCATATTGCCGGATATAAAAAGCACCTGCTTTATGCTGGTTTTTACACTTGTAATTGTTCTGCCTGTTGGGGTTGGGGCGGCAATTTATCTTACGGAATATTGCAGCAATAAAAAGCTTGTTGCACTCATTCAGTTTGCTTCAGAAATTTTAAGCGGCATACCTTCGGTTATATACGGGCTTGTAGGAATGCTGTGCTTCTGCCAAAGCCTAAAGCTCGGCACGTCGCTGGCGGCAGGCGGTTTAACCCTTGCCGTTATGACGCTGCCTGTGGTGCTTTGTACCACCCAGGAAAGTTTAAAAGCCGTGCCGTTAAGTTACCGCTACGGGGCATTTGCACTTGGCGCAGGCAAATGGCGCACCATTTATACGGTGGTTTTGCCGGCCTGCAAGGAAGGTATAATTACCGGCGCGATACTTTCGGCAGGGCGCATTATTGGCGAAAGTGCAGCCCTTCTGTTTACGGCAGGTTTTGCACACAAAACCCTTACGGTTGCCCTGTATTTTTATGCAAAAGAACAGGGAGAATTTGAAGCTGCCTTTGCAATTGCCGCAATTTTAATGGTTCTTACACTGGCAATTAACCTTGCAGCCACTATATTCAACAAGAGAAAAATTAAATGAACATTATTGAAGTAAAAGACTTAAACCTGTGGTACGGTGCAAATCAGGCGCTGAAAGACGTAAACATCGGTATTTGCGCCAATCAGGTTACGGCACTTATCGGGCCTTCTGGCTGCGGAAAATCTACTTTTCTGCGTACCTTAAACAGAATGAACGATGTAATTGAAGACATTCACATTGAAGGAAGCATAATTTACGGCCAGAAAGACATTTATGAAAAAACTGTAGACGTAAACGCTTTGCGGAAAGAAATAGGCATGGTTTTCCAAAAGCCAAATCCTTTTGCAATGAGCATTTATGACAACATTGCATTTGGTCCGCGAACCCACGGCATCACAAGGAAAAACGATATTGATGAAATTGTCGAACGTTCTTTGTGCGCGGCGGCTTTATGGAATGAAGTAAAAGACCGGCTGAAAAAACCGGCGTTAGGCTTAAGCGGCGGCCAGCAGCAGAGGCTTTGCATTGCACGCTGCCTTGCGGTTGAACCCAAAGTTATTTTAATGGACGAACCGACTTCGGCACTGGACCCGATAAGCACAGGCAAAATTGAAGAACTTTGCGAAGAGCTTAAAAAGAATTACACGATAGTTATAGTTACACATAACATGCAGCAGGCTTTGCGCATAGCAGAAAAAACTGCATTTTTCCTTAACGGCGAACTTGTTGAATACGGCGAAACGGAACAGGTTTTCATAAATCCATTGGAAAGGCGCACAGAAAATTATATTACCGGGCGCTTTGGCTGATATTGAAGAATAGTAAAAAAGGAAGGATTTTATGCGCTATAAACTTGATGAACAGCTTAAACAGATTAACGATGCCCTTACAAAAATGGGCGTGCAGTGCGAAGAATGCATTACATACGCAACCCAGGCTTTAATAACAGAAAGGAAGGAAATGGCTGATTTGGCAATTCAGCTGGAACGTGAGATTGACATAAGCCAGCAGGATATACAGAACCTGTGCATGAAAGTTCTGCTGCACCAGCAGCCGGTTGCCCGGGATTTAAAGATAATCAGCGCTTCCTTAAAGCTTATTACGGATATGGAACGAATCGGCGATCAGGGAAGTGACATTGCCGAGCTTACGAAAAGGTACGAAATAAAAGACGTAAACTGCGCAATCGTAATATCAAAAATGGCAGATGCAGTTATACGCATGCTGATGGCTGCAATAAAGGCGTTTACCGAATGCGACAGAAGCCTTGCACTTGCCATTGATAAAATGGACGATGAAGTTGACAGTTTGTTCCTTCAGGTAAAAACCAATCTGGTGAACCTCATTCTTAAAGACAAGGAAAACGGCGAACAGGCGCTGGAAAGCCTGATGATTGCCAAATATCTTGAAAGAATCGGCGACCACACGGTTAATATTTCTGAAAGCGTAGTATCAATGCTAAGCTGAAAGCCGGTTTTCATCATTGCATGTGCAGCTTTTGTACGGAAATTTTGTGCATTTTTAACCAATTTTTAACAATTCTAAAGTTGAAAATGCACAACTTTCTTCTATATTATAGGGCTATGAATGAGAAGATTTTGATTGTTGATGACGAAGAACCGATTAGAAAACTGCTTGTTTATAACCTTTTAAAAGCCGGTTTTGAATGCATTGAAAGTGCAGACGGCGCAGAAGCTTTGGCATCCTTGCACAGCCACAGCATTGATTTAATTCTTTTAGACCTTATGCTGCCGGACATGAGCGGTATTGATGTTTGCCGCACAGTTAAAAAAGACAATCTTATATGTAACATTCCCATAATAATGCTTACTGCCAAAAGCGAAGAAGCGGACATTATAGAAGGCTTATCCATTGGCGCAGATGATTACGTAACCAAACCATTTTCGCCCAAAGTGCTTATTGCCCGCATCTGTTCCGTGCTGCGGCGCAAAAACAGCGCAAACATTGTCCCCGGCGACTGCATAAGCTTTAAAAACCTAAAGGTATTGCGTCAGCGCCACGAGGTGTTTATGGACGAATGCAAGGTAGATTTAAGCGCAACAGAGTTTGAACTGCTTGAACTTTTGCTTTGCAACAAGGGCAGGGTTTTTACAAGAAGCCAGATTATAGCCCGGCTTAGGGGCGGTTTGTGCGTTACGGACAGGGCGATTGACGTGCACATTTTAAGCCTGCGCCGCAAATTAAAAACAAATGCAATGCAGACGGAAGATTTTATAGAAACGGTAAGGGGCGTTGGCTACCGTTTTATTGATTAATGAAGTAAAAAGGGAAAACATTTTGAAAACCTTAAAGACAAAACATTTTTTAATACTGATGAACGGCGCAATAGTAGTTTTCGCTTTTTTTCTTCTTATATTCATAAACAGCTGCCAGCTAAAATCCATTGCATTTGAACAGAATAAAAAAAACATCAGAATGTTCAGCGATGTTGTTCAGCGCACATTGCTTGCATTTCCACCTGAAGACTACGATGAAACGGTAAAAAAACTTTCGGATGTTGATTCGGACATTCGTATTTCAATCATAAACGACCGGGGCTTTCTGGTTGCCGATTCCGGTTCGGCAGGGCTTTCTGCCCAAAATCACCTTAACCGCGAAGAAGTTGCAGCAAGCTTAAATGGCAGTGAATGTTTTTCCGTGCGGTATTCTACGGTAAACAAAAAAAATGAACTTTACTATGCCGTGCCGCTTTTTTTAAACGGAAATATTTTTTCACTTCGCCTTTCAATGCCTATTGAAGCCAACATTTACTGGTCCGGCAATTATTTTGCAACTCTTTTATTCTGTTCAGTTTTTATTCTGGCCTTAATTCTGGGTTTTTCGTTTTTGTTAAGCAGCCACGTAATTAAGGGCATTGAAAATTTAAAGCTTGCGGCAAGCCATTACCAGAAACAGGATTTTTCGTTTGAATCGGCGGTAATGTCACCCAAAGAACTTAAAGATTTAAGCGTTACCATGAATGTTATGGCCAAAACCATAGGGCAAAATGTAGACCAGCTTAAAAAGCTTGAACAAATCCGCAAGGATTTTGTGGCAAATGTCAGCCACGAATTGAAAACACCCATAACAAGCATTAAGGGCTACAGCGAAACGCTTTTGGACGGCGCAATTGAAGAAAAAGAAATTGCCCGTAATTTTGTGGCAATCATTCAGGGGCAAACCAGCCGCCTGCAAAACATTATAGAAGACTTGCTGACGCTTTCTTCTTTGGAACAGAATAACTATTCAATTGATTTGTGCGACGGCGACTTGGTAGGCGTGGTAAAAAATGCGTGCATTGATTTTGCGGTTGCGGCGCAGAAAAAAGACATTTGCCTTAATTTTTCAAGTCCGCTTGAAGAATGGCACAATACGAAAATAAATGCCGGGCTTATGGCACAGGCAATTGGCAATATTATTGACAATGCCATTAAATATTGTCCGGCTGGCAGCACTGTTAATGTAAGCTTAAGCCAAACTGCACCAAAAAATATTTGCATTATAATAGAAGATAATGGCAACGGCATTCCTGCAGAATTAAGTGCCCGCATTTTTGAAAGGTTTTTTAGGATTGATAAAGGGCGCAGCAGGGAAATGGGCGGAACCGGCCTGGGATTGGCAATAACAAAGCACATAATTGAAGTACATGGCGGCACAATATGCCACCAGAACGCCGTAACATTTAAAAAAGGCTCTCGTTTCATCATTCAGTTATAGCCCCCTCAAAATGGCAATATCCTTCTGAATGGTTCTGTCATCCCGAATAATAACCTGTCATTCCAAATGGTACTGTCATTCCGAACTTGATTCGGAATCCATGCTTTTGCTGTTTGATTGTTTCTGGCTATTGCTTGGTATGCGCAAAAGCCCCTAGTTTTTGCCTTGCAAAAGCTACGCCCCTTTTTCTGCAAGTTCAGCATCCGCGGCAGATGCCGCGCAATGAAAGTTAGCAGGTTTTGTAAACTTTGGTTTATGGACAAGGCATTTTTTTCATTTATACTGTTAAATATGAAAAATCATATTTGTGTGAACATTGTAAAGCTTCGTACCTTGCACAGGCTTAGCCAGGAAGAACTGGCGGAAAAAGTTGGCGTAAGCCGGCAGGCCGTAAGCAAGTGGGAAAGCGGTGAAACAATGCCCGACATTGAAAACTGCCGTGTACTGGCGGATTTGTTCGGTGTAAAAATTGACGATTTGATTTATTTTGACGAAAGCCAGAGCTCATTCGGCATTCCGCCAAAGGGCAAGCACATTTTTGGCACTGTAAAAGTTGGCGACCGCGGCCAGATTGTCATTCCAAAAGAAGCCCGGGAAATTTTCAATATAAAAAGCGGCGACAATTTAATTGTTCTTGGCGACGAATCATCCGGCATTGCGATTTTAAAAGCAGAATGGCTTGAAATTTTACTGAACGGAGGAAAAAGACAATGAGCGAAACAAATGTTATTGCAGAAAATCCGGCAAAAAATGAACGCCGTGCGTATCTGGACAATCTGCGTTCCTTTGTTATTTTCATCGTGGTTGTTTACCACGCCTTCTATTACTGGGTTAATATCGAAAGTCCCTATACACCTCTTTTCGTTCACCCGGATTATGTCATTGGCAAAATAGATTTTCCGCTGGTTTTTATGTATGCGGTTTACCCATGGTTTATGGCACTGATGTTTGTAATTGCCGGCGTAAGCGCCGTGTTCAGTTTGGAAAAACGCGGTAAAAAAGCCTTTTTAAAAAACCGCCTGCAAAAACTTCTGGTGCCTTCTACCCTTGGCGTGCTTGCCACCGGCTGGATCAGCGGTTCCATTCTGCGCAAAAACGCCATGGCCGATGTAAGCCAGATTCCTTCACCGGTAGTTTTTTTTATTGACGTTCTGTCTGGAACGGGGGCGCTTTGGTTTTGCCAGACCCTGTTTCTGTTTTGTGCACTGCTTGCGCTGTTTTTTCCCCTTGTGCAAAAAGTGCAGCAGCGTGTATGGAACTTTGCTGACAGATCAAGCAAAAGCCCTTTTTTCATTCTTCTGCTGGTTTTGTTATTTACCGGCTTCTGGCTAAGTTCCAAAATACTTAACGTGCCGGTTGTTACGGTTTACCGGTTCGGCATTTACGGTTTCTGTTTTCTGGCAGGTTATTTTATTTTCAGCCGGCAAAAAGTTGTAGACGTGCTTGCGCGCTTCTGGTTTATTCTGCTTGTCCTGTGCATTGTGTGTTTTTTTCCTTATTTTGCAAAATACAAAAACGGCTTTTACGCAAAACCGCAGGTTATGGTACAATTGCTTTACAATGTTTATGCTTTTTTAGGCGTGCTTGCAGTGCTGGCAACCGGGTGCAGGTTTTTAAACCGGCAAACGGCTTTCAGTCTGTTCTGCAAAAAATACAGTTTCGGCGTTTACGTATTTCACTGCACCTTTATGGTTGTGGCAATAAGTTTCATGCTGAAATATAAAATGCCTTTGCCTGCCTGCTATTGTACGGGCTTTGCAGTAAGCCTTGGAGCAAGCCTGCTGTGTACAATGCTTGTAAGCAAAGTGCCTTTTGTACGCTACATTCTTTTGGGCATAAAAAAGGGTAAGGTGAATGAATAAAAAGCTTGTTTTGCAAATTGAAGTTTCGCTTGATGCGTTTAATACGGTAAAAGGCCAAAATGGCGAAGCCACGATGATTCTGTTCCACGGCAATTTTTCAAGTGACTACGGCTGCGGCGTGGTTTTGCCCGGCGGCGTTGATACGCAGGTTGAATACAAAGGGCAGTGCCGCAAACTTTCGGCGCGCTACATTTTGCAGGGCACGGATAAAGCCGGCAAAGTTTTTAATATTTTTGTAGAAAACAACGGCGAATGCGGCGGCGACATGCCTTTTATAACCACGCCTAAAGTTCTTACCGACAGCAGTGAGCTTGCTTTTTTAGAAAAAGCCAGCCTTTGCGGCGAAGTTCACAGTGCAGGCGAGGGCAAAGTGCTTATAAAAATTTTTGCCGTGTAAAATTCATAAAAAAGTTTTCACAAGTTGAATAAATGGTTTTATACTATATTCAGGCTGCGGTTTGCAAGACTTGCAGCTTTTTTGTTCTTTGAGCAGAAACTTAAACGGTTTTTACAAAGAGGGAAGGTGAAAATTTTTTATGACTTATTATGTTGATGCAAACACAAAACGAAGCGGCAATGGTTCCAAAGACTATCCGTTCAAAAGAATTGGTGAAGCTGCCAATATTGCTGTTGCCGGTGACGAAATTCTGGTAATGCCCGGAACTTACCGCGAGTATGTTAACCCTAAAAATGCCGGTACTGAAGACAAGCAGATTGTTTACCGTTCGGTAGAAATGAAGAAAGCCGTTATTACCGGCGCTGAAGTTGTAAAGAACTGGTCTAATGTTGGCGGTGATGTATGGCTTGCACGCATTCCTAACGGCGTGTTCGGCGACTACAATCCTTATACAACCATGGTTAGCGGCGACTGGTTCATTGCTTTTTTCAGTGCCCATACCGGCGAAGTTTTTATGAACAACAAGTCGCTGTACGAAGTAACCACTTTGGACGCCGTTAAAAATCCTGCTTTTCAGAATATTTCCTGGGACAAGGCTTTCAGCAAGCACTGCTGGTACACGGAACAGGACGAAAAAACAAACGAAACTTTAATTTATGCAAACTTTCAGGGCAAAGACCCAAATAAAGAAAATGTAGAAATTTCCGTACGCGAAAACTGTTTCTATCCTTCTAAGGAAGGCGTTGGCCACATTACTTTAAGCGGCTTTACCGTTTGTAAGGCTGCAACCCAGTGGGCACCGCCAACCGCCTATCAGGAAGGTATGGTTGGCCCGCACTGGTCTAAGGGCTGGGTTATTGAAGACTGCGAAATAAGCCATTCCAAATGTTCAGGCATTTCTTTGGGTAAATACAAGCAGCCAAACAACGACAACAAATGGCTTAAATGGAAGTACAAGGACGGAACCCAGACAGAACGCGACAACATTTGTCAGGCACAGATTGAAGGCTGGACAAAAGAAAATATCGGCAGCCACATTATTCGCCGCTGCGATATTCACGACTGCGGACAGACTGGTATTGTTGGCCATTTGGGCGGTGTTTTTTCTATTATTGAAGACAACCACATTCACCACATTAACAACAAGCAGAACCTTGCCGGTGCAGAAATTGGCGGCATCAAGATGCACGCTGCAATTGATGTTATTATCCGCCGCAATCATTTTCATCACTGTACCCGCGGTTTGTGGCTTGACTGGCAGGCACAGGGTACGCGCGTTACCCAGAACCTGTTCCATCATAACTGTCTTGCAGTTGATGATTTGACAAAAGAACACTGCGTAGGTTTGGGCGAAGATATTTTTATTGAAGTTAGTCACGGCCCGACTTTGGTTGACAACAATATTCTGCTTTCTGACCATGCGCTTAAGCTGGCTACCCAGGGCGTGGCGCTTGTGCACAACCTTATTGGCGGAAGTTTTACCGCTGTTGGCTGCGGCGTAAACAATGGTGCGTTAACCCAAAAATCGCCGCGCTATACGCCTTACCACGTGCCGCACCGCACCGAAATTATGGGCTTTATGACAATTCTGCACGGTGACTGCCGCTTCTATAACAACATTTTCGTTCAGCAGCCTATCCGCCCGTTCATGCAAACCCTTATGGACGAATGCACAAACAAGGAATGGTCTGACAATAACATTATTTGCGGTACTGTTCCTTACGAAAGTTATCCGACTTTTGAAGAATGGGACAAGCAGTTTGAAGGCTATTGCGGCATGGGTTCTGAACCAAGCGACCGTTACTACAATCCGCTGCCGGTTTACGCAGGCGGCAACGCTTTCTTTAACGGCGCAAAGGCAATGACCAAAGAAACCGACGCTTTTGTTGACACTGAACACAAAGTTAAGCTTGAACTGGTAGAAAAAGACGGCAAGTATACGCTTGAAACCAACGTTTACGACTATCTGCCTAAAAACAGTGCACAGACAATTTCTACCAAAGTTTTGGGCATGGCATTTGAACCTGAAGAAATGTACGAAAATCCAGACGGTTCACCGATTGTGTTTAATCAGGATTACTGGGGCAATGAACGTGCCGTTAACCCGATGATTGGCCCGTTTGAAAGTGCCTGCGGCAAAATTGAGTTTTAATCATTGTTAAGGCTTAAATGAAACAAAAAGGCTTTGCTGTCGTTCTGTCAGCAAAGCCTTTTTGATTTCAAACATCGAATTATAAAAATTGTGTCATCCCGAACTTGTTTCGGGATCTGTTTTTGATAAAATTGGATGCTGTGCGCAGCCGCCAAAGGTTGTCAAATTCAACATGATGTTATTCAAATAAAACCTTTCTGCATCCGCGTGCCCGGTTATGCTTCAAAAGAACAGCAGATTAAACCTCCGTCGGCAAATATTTCGTAATAACCGTGGTCAAAAATTATTTGCACGTGGCAGTTTTTGCCAATTGAAACAAGTGCTGAATCGCTGCAATTTTTCATTTCGCCTGATTCGTTTATGTGCGGACGGTTTATTTTTAATTCGTTTACTAAAATGCAAGTGCCAAGGTTCGTTATTTTCAGTCTGTCTTCCAAAACCGAACAGTTTTCTTCTACTATGATGCGTTTTTCCCAAAGGTTTGGGCTGGTTTCATTCTGTTCAATTTTAATAACCGGCGTTTGTGCTAAAAAAAACTGGTCTTCAATTTTAACGGCGTTCAGTTCTTTTGCAACCGTCATTTTTCCAAAATATTCGCTTGCGTTATTTTGCCTTGCCATGTTCCAGTCTTCGCCCCAGCCCAGCATAAGTGTTTTTGGGCTGTTTGCAAAAGTTACCGCGGCGTAATTTTGCTTGGCGTGGTCTAAAAGTTTGGGCATCTGTTGGGCGTTTTCAATTTGTGCACAAAAGGTTTTGCCGTCAAAAGAGCCTGCCACATACTGCATGGCGTGGGTTTCTTCATTTTTGCCCGGCAGCACAAGGCTTGCACTTAAAAACCACCTGCCGTTTATGCAAAAACAGTCCGGGCATTCAAAAATAATCTGTTGGCAGTTTGTTTCTGCAAGCCGGGCGTTTAGGGGCATTGCATATTTGCCGGTAAACTGCCAGTTAAGCAGGTTTATTGAATGGTAAAACTCCACGCAGTCGCCGGCTGCCAGCACCATCGTCCAGCCGCCCAAAACCGGGTTTGCAAACACTTTTGGATCGCGGAAATCTTTTTTGTAGCTTGGGCTGGTTGAAAAATTGCCAATTACCGGGTTGCCCGAATATTTTGCAAAATTAACATAGTCCAAACTATATGCAATGCTTTGGCATTGTTCGCCTGTTTTTGGATTGTGGCTTGTGTAAAACAGTATCATTGGCGGTTTTGTGCTGCCTTCCGGTGCAAGGCCTGCTGCGTTTTTTTCGTCCAAAATTGCACTGCCAGAAAAAATATATTCGTCTTCTGTAGGAAAAACTGCAACCGGCAGGTGCTGCCAGTGCAAAAGGTCGCGGCTGGTGGCGTGCCCCCAGTGCATAGGCCCCCATTTTGTACCGTTGGGAAAGTGCTGATAAAATAAATGATATTTGCCGTCAGCAAAAATTAAACCGTTCGGGTCGTTCATCCAGCCGGCTTGGGGCGTAAAATGTAATTCTGGTCTGTCTGTAGTTTGATTATTGTTCATAAAGCTTCTTCTTTTTTAAGTAATTGTAACACAAAAAACCGCTTCGCTTATTTTTTTACAAGCACCGGTATTTTGTCTTCAATATTCAGCTGCAACGTGTTTGGTGTTACCGTGCAGCCATAGCAAAGCACTTCAACGCCGGCGTTTTTTGCCTGTTTAAGTGCTTCTGCAAAATCCGGGTGAATTAGGGCATCCGGGGCAAAATCAATTATACCATGCATTTGAACCACAAAAAGGGCGCAGGCTTTGTATCCTTCGTTCAGGCTTTCTTTTAAGCCGTTCAGGTGCTTTATGCCGCGCAAGGTTGGCGCATCCGGAAAAGTGGCGTGACCGCTGTTTTCCAGTGTAACGCCCTTTACTTCTATAAATGCCTTTTGTCCGGTTTCGTCCTGCACAAAAAAGTCAAAGCGCGAATCTTTGTACTGATATTCCGGAATTATTTTTACAAGGTTTTTCAAACCTGGCAGAACAAGCCTGCCGCTGGTTAAAGCTTCGTTTACAACCTTGTTTGGTGCCTGACTGTCCATGTTTACTAAAATTTCCGTGCCTGCTGCAAGGGCGTTCAATTTTTTAACTGCCACCAGCGAATAGCGGTATTTGCGCTTACTAAACTGCGGACTGTTTGCAAAGTCTTCAAGGTAAACGATTGCGCCACTTTGCAAAAGTTCCTTGCAGCGGCCGGTGTTTTTTACATGTACGGTTTCTTCCGTAAAGTTCCCCGGTTCGTCTTTGCTTTCAATTAAAACCTTTGCTACAAAGCGGTTAGGTCGGCTGGCAAACTTTGCTTCAACAATTTTTTCGTAAACCATGGCACAATTATACATCATTTTTACTCTTTTTAACCGGCTGTTTTAAGTTGAAAAAAAGCGTACAAAACGCTATATTGAAACAAGTTGCATAATGCAGCTAAATTGCGGTTTAACACTGCAAAATTCTATCGAGGCAAAAAATGATTACTTATCTGGCAGGCGTTTGTTCTTCAGCGCTTTCAATCATCTTCATCGTTTTTATAATCGGTGTTCTTGGTTATCTTTTGGGTGCAATCAGCATTAAAGGCATTTCTTTAGGAACTGCTGGTGTTCTGATTGTCGCTCTCTGCTACGGCGTTCTTGTTCACTATGTTCCGGATTTCAGCATTGGTGAAAAGACAATTGTACTTTGGGGTGCAGCCCAAAAATCTCAGTTTTCTTTAATTTCAAATATCGGAACAGCGCTTTTTGTTACCGCTGTTGGTCTTATTGCAGGTCCAAAATTCTTCAGAACTTTCAACAAAAGTTCAATTGCTTACCTTGTAATGGGAATTATTGTTATTGGAATTGGCGGATTGACAGCAATTATCTGTACTGTTCTTGACGAAAACCTTTCTGCAGAAATGGCAGCCGGCCTTTTAACCGGCGGTTTAACTTCTACACCGGGTTTTAGTGCCGCAAAAGAAGCTGTTGAAGGCGCAGCACAGGACGAAATTAGTGCCGGTTACGGAATTGCCTATCTTTACGGCGTTTTGGGCGTTGTTCTTTTCGTTCAGGTTATGCCAAAAATCCTTAAAGTTGACATTGCAAAGGAACGCGAAACTTTCGTTGCTGCAAGTTCTATTTCAATTCCTGAACCAAAAGGAAAACTTACAAAAGTTGAAGAATTCGGCTTTTTCCCGTTCTTTCTGGCAGTTGCATTCGGCTGCCTGATAGGTGCAATTAAAGTACCAGTTGGCGGCGGTTCTTACTTTTCACTTGGTAACTCTGGCGGTACGCTTATTGCCGGTTTAATTGTTGGTCACTTTGGCCGCATCGGCAGCCTTGACTGCCGCCTTTCAAAGCAGACACTTAACTTTATGCGTGAATTAGGTCTGGTGCTTTTCCTTATTGGTGCTGGTGTTCCTGGCGGCGTAAACTTTGTTACAAACGTAAAAGTTTCTTACTTTATTTACGGCGCAATTATGACAACCGTACCGATGATTGTTGGTTACCTTGTTGCTCGCTACGTTTTCAAGCTTTCAATTTTCAACAACCTTGGTTCTATCACCGGTGGTATGACTTCTACACCTGCTTTGGGTACGCTTATTGCAACAGCCGGAACTGATGAAGTTTCTTCTGCCTATGCAGCAACTTATCCTTTGGCACTTGTTTCCATTGTATTGATGGCAAAAATTATTGTAATGGTTTTTTAACCGCTAATAATTTAGTTTTATAATTTTAAGCCGGGGTTTCAGGTTTTGCCTGAAGCCCCGTTTTTTTACATAAATGAAATTTTGTTTGGCGGTAAAATTTAAAAAAGCCGGCTTGTGTATAAAATTTCTTTAGATTTTTTTAGTTTTTATGAATTTGCAACAAGTTTCTGCCTGTGCTTTTTGCGCTGCTGCAATTTTCGTGTTGTTTTTTCTATTTTGGTGCTGTGGCCTTCAAATAAAAACCACGAACCCAATGCCGTAACTAAACATGCGCCGGTAACTATTACCGTGCCAACCCAGCCTGCGCTGGCAAGTGGCAGCGGAATGTTCATGCCGTAAAAGCTGGTAATGAGGGTAGGTACTGCCATAACAAGGCTGATAACCGTAAGGCGTTTCATTACAACGTTCAGGTTGTTGGAAATAACGCTTGCAAAAGCTTCGGTCATGCTTGCCAGAATGTTCCGGTAAGTGTCTGCCATTTCAATAGCCTGCCGGTTATCAACTTCAACGTCTTCAAGCCACTCCTTGTCGTCTTCGTCAAGGGCAATAAGCCGGGTTTTTGTAAGTTTTTCCAGCAGCATCTGGTTGCCTTTTAACGAAGTTGTAAAAAATACAAGGGATTTTTCAAGGTTCAGCAATTGAATAAGTTCGTTATTCTTAATTGAAACCTGTAATTCGTTCTGAATGGTGCTAGAACGGCGGTTAATTTCCTTAAGGTAACGCAAAAAGGTAGAATCTGCCCGGCTCATAATCTGAATGGTAAAGGCAGGAAAGTCGTTTAGGCGAACGTTGCGCAGTCTGTTTGCCGCAATGTCTTTTAACACTTCACAATCAGTCCAGCATATTGTAACGATTGTGTTTTCAAGAAAAATAATGCCCAACGGAATGGTTAAGTAACTGATGTCGTTTGCCGGTTCAAACAATGGCAAACGCATAATAATCAGCAGGTAATCGTCGTCTTTTTCAATACGCGACAATTCGTCCTGGTCAAGAATATCCATGATGTGGTCTTTCTGAATGTTATATTCTTCTTCAAGTATGCGAATGTCTTCACGGGTAACAGACCTTGCATCAACCCAGGTTCTTCTGTTTGGAGTAAGTTCTTCTTTTTCTTTGGAAATTAATTTACCGTTTTCCTGCTGCCAGAATGTAATCACAATGCGCCTCTTTATGGCGCCACGCAACAAGCCGTTAGTTAAAAGCGATTATTTGCGGAGGCGCCGTGTAGTGTGTAAGTTTTGTAAAAACGGTAACTACTGGGGTATGTATCCATGATACGCCTCCTGAAAGAAAGGGTAGAATGTCCACAGACTTCTGTTTTAATCTGTTAAATATTACTGCCTATAGGCAAAAAGGTCAATATTAGGCAGTTTTTTATGCACTTAAATGCTTTTACAATATAAAAGCCCGATATATTCGTTAATAACGGGCTTTATACGCTTCATTCAGATATTTTCATCCAGTTCTGTTGGTGCAATTGACTGCTTTTTAAGGTATTCAATTTGATTTGCCAGCGTAAGCATTTTTTGCGTCTGGCTTACCAGCCGCTGTGCCAGAAGCTTGGAAAGGAAAATGCCGTAATGCGGGTTGCGCCTGATGAGGTTTACGAAACTGACCTTGGGTATGCGGATAAGCTGGCCTTCGCCTATGGCAAGAACCGTTGCCGACCTTCTGTCGTTAAGCAGGAACGCCATTTCGCCAATGAACATATCGTTTGGCGACAGGACTGAAACAAGCTTGTTGTCCGTATAAATTGCGTAGCGGCCGCTTACAATAAAGTACAAATCGTTGCTTTCTTCGTTCTGGCGGCATACAATCTGCCGGTCTTTGTAATTCATGCTTGAAAAAGTTCTCATAATTACAGGCACGGTGTTGGAAGAATCTTTAAGGTTGTTGATTACAAAAGAAACTTCGTTGCCCTTGTCGTTATAAGCAAGCTGAGAAACAAGACTTTCGGAAAGTTTCATTCCCCGGCCGTGGGTTTCTTCCGAATAGGCATTTTGATTAAGTCTTGCACGCCAGTCAAAACCTTCGCCTTCGTCACGAATAAGGAATTTTGATTTTGTAGTACCGATTGCATAGCTGATATGGATTTTGCGTGCAGCAATTTTAGGGTCTTTGCATTTTTCTGCAATAAGAGAAAGAATATTGCCGCCGTTTTCCAGCCATGAAGTTTTTTCGTCGTAGGTAATGCCGCAGTTGCCGTGTTCCAGCGCATTGGTCAAAAGTTCCATAAGAACGGTTTGCAGTTTGTACAGGTCATCGCCATTTATGCGGTTGGAACTGTACATGTAGCCGGTTAGAAAACGTGCATACATTCTGAAATCCATCGGGTCGTTGCCGCAAACAAAAGAACCTGTTTCCTTGCCACTGAAATTTTCCAGCATTCCGCGGTTTAGTAAAAAGTGCTGGTTGCGCCACAAAATGCGGAGCAGGCGCACAAAGTTTTCGTTAAAATTACTTATGGTTTGAACTATTAAAATGTTCGGGTCTTTTCTGTTGTCAATCTCCTGGGCTTTCTGCGGATTTTCGGTAACGGCAATTATTCCGCCGTTGTGCAGCCACGGGTCTGCCGAAATGGCAGAAACAATGCGTTCTCCGTCAATTTCGGTTGAAGTAAAATCAATAACCTTAATTTCCGGCAATTCGTAATCAATAAAACTTAATACTTCTTCAGAATTAGCCAGAATTTCTGCATCGAAATATGCCGAATACTTTTTACAGGCTTCTTGAACTGTGTTTATGACCTTGGGATTTGTAGATGCTACTAAAATGCGTTTCATAGAGTAAATTATACCACTGTTTGTTTAAAATGGTAAAAAAAATCGTACTTTTGTACTGGTTTAAAATATTCTGTTAGCCCGAATGTCGAGCTTGAAAAATTTATAAAAAAAACCTTCGGGCAGTCCTTGCCACAAAAAAAAGACTTGTGCGTGTGCACGGCGTATTTTTTTGTGGCAATACCTGCCGAATGTTAAGTGCTTAGGCGTGCAAAATAAACACCATTGTTTCATCGATTAAAACAATGGTGTTTTATTGTAAAAAGAAAACCTCCAGCTCGGCTGGAGGTTCAGGAAGCTTTAGCTATACATAGAAAAAAGAACCTTCTAATATTCATAGTGCGACTGCCAGGAAGCATTACGAATAGAAGGAGGTTCAGATGGATGAACAAAGTTTAGCTCATACTAAATGGAATTGCAAATATCATATAGTATTTGCACCAAAGTACAGACGGCAAGTAATTTACGGAAAGATAAAAAGGGAAGTAGGAAAAATACTACGGGAATTATGTGTACGGAAAGAAGTGGAAATAATAGAAGCCGAATGCTGCCCCGATCATATACATATGCTCGTAAGCATACCGCCCAAATATAGCGTATCAAGTATAATGGGGTATCTGAAAGGGAAAAGCAGTCTGATGATATTCGATAGATTTGCAAATCTAAAATACAGATACGGAAACCGGCAATTCTGATGCCGCGGATATTACGTGGATACGGTAGGAAGAAATAAGGCTGCGATAGAAAATTACATCAGAAATCAGTTGATGGAAGACAAGGCAGCAGAACAATTGGAAATGAAAGAACTATTTGACCCGTTTACGGGTGAGCCGACAAAAAGAGGCAAGTAAAAAAATAGTCAGGCAATAAGCCTGATTGAAAACATAAGCTGCTTTAGCAGCAGCCGGTAAAAGTGGTGCGCATGGCAGTCGATTCAGTGCGCTATAGCGCTGGCCGGTAACAAAGGGTTACACCCGCAGAGCAAACCACCGGCTGAGCCGGTGGTTTT
>JAZRVO010000006.1:0-180162 GCA_045599185.1 Treponemataceae bacterium
AGAAAAAACGAGCTATGGAGGAAAAATTTTATGACCCTGTATGAAATGATAGACGAAGTAAAAGCCGACGGCATCGCAATTGGACGTGAAGAAGGGCTTTTGGAAGGTTTCCAGCAGAAAGCCTACGAAACAGCGCGGAATTTGCTTTATAAGGGAATGACCGTGGATTTTGTGCATGATGTGATCGGACTTTCGATAGAAGTCATTCAGGAAATAGCTGACGAAATAAATTAAGTTTTTACCCAATAAAAACACGTCATGCACCAGTGGCAGTTGCACGCAAAGCCAACACCCACCCTAAGGGAGGAGTTTTGCACGCAAAACTCCTCCGCGTACATACATCAATGCCAGTTACAGTCAAATCAAACAGTACGCACGCACACGCCGCCGAAAGGGTGAAGTTCTTCCTGCGCATAAAAAAACCCTGTGCCGTAAAAACAGCACAGGGTTTTTGTTTACGGATTATTCAAAACCGTAAATGCGGCAAAATCACAAGTCACTTCAGCGCCTTTAACATCGCCGCATTCAGCTACTTATTTGAACAGTACAGACCAGAGGTTGTATGTGCTGAATACAGATACGGCAACCAGAGAAACTGTAGACATAATCTTGATGAAAATATCCATACAAGGGCCTACTGTGTCTTTAAGCGGGTCACCAACTGTGTCGCCTACAACAGCTGCGTCATGCACCGGCGAACCTTTACCGCTTCCGGGAATGCCGCCCTGTTCAATGTATTTTTTACCGTTGTCCCATGCACCACCAGCGTTGCCTGTAAAAATGGCAATCATGATAGAAGCAATTGTTGAACCAATCAAAATGCCGCCAACAAAGTGTGCGCCAAAAAGAAGACCACAGACAACAGGAATTACAACAGCCATAAGTGCAGGTGTTTTCATCTGGCTGATAGAGCCTTCTGTAGAAATTTTAATGCACTGGTTGTGGTCCGGATCTTCCTTGCCTTCAAGAATTGCTGGTCTTTCCTTGAACTGACGGCGAACTTCTTCAACCATTTTGCGTGCAGCAACTGCTACTGCATCAATAAGCATACCAGAGAAGAAGAATGGCAGTGCGCCACCAACGATTGCTCCTGCAAGTGTCATAGGTTCCATAATGTTCAGTGTAGGAAGGCCGTTTGCACCAACAGATTCGCCTGGAAGCGAATACATGTATGAAAGCATAAGTGCCAGGGCTGCAAGACCGCCTGAACCGATTGCAAAACCTTTACCGATTGCTGCTGTTGTGTTGCCAACTGCATCCAGCGTATCAGTAATTTCGCGAACGCCTTCAGGAAGTTTTGACATTTCTGCAATACCGCCGGCGTTGTCAGAAATAGGGCCGTAAGTATCAACAGAAACTGTAAGTGCTACGAAAGAAAGCATACCCATTGCAGACATTGCAACGCCGTAAAGGCCTGCGGTGTAGTAAGCAATGATGATGCCGATGCCCAGTACTACACAAGGTGCCATGCATGAACGCATACCAAGTGCAAGACCGGAAGTAATTGTAAGTGCCGAACCTTCTTTAGAAGCTTCTGCAAGAATTTTAGTCGGCTTGTAGTCTGATGAAGTGTAGTATTCGGCAAGCATACCAATAAGAATACCGGCAACAATACCTACAGCTGCACCAATCCACGGAGAAAGTGAACCGAAGTTGAAGCCCAGTGCCTTGCATTCTTCGGCAGAAAGACCGCCGAAAAGTTTTGCGGCAAGAACAGCACCTGCTGCCATTGTAAGGCCTGCACCAACATAAGTTGCACCGTTCAGCTGGTTGTGTACTTTTTTAGACTTTGAAAGGTTGCGTACGAGAAGTGAAGCAACGCCGATTACACATGCTACAAGACCGATTGCGGCAAATGTAAGCGGGAATGTATAAAGAGATTCAAGTGAGCTGGCCGGAGCACCAACCTTGATGATAAGGTTATAGCCGAGTGCAATGGCAGCAACAATTGAAGCTACGTAAGATTCAAGAAGGTCAGAACCAAGTCCGGCAACGTCACCAACGTTATCGCCTACGTTGTCTGCAATTGTTGCAGGGTTACGCGGGTCGTCTTCCGGAATGTGTGCTTCTGTTTTACCAACAAGGTCAGCACCCATATCAGCCGCTTTTGTATAAATACCGCCGCCAACACGGTTGAACATTGCAACCATTGAACAGCCAAGTGCATAGCCTGTAAGAACGTTAGGGAATCTTACAAGGTCAATGCCTGTAAGCCATGCTTTTACCGGTTCAAGCGAACTTATCCAGCCCAGACCAAAACCGAATACGCATACAACTACTGAAAGTCCCAGCAGGGCAAAGCCGCCAACGCAAAGACCCATTACAGAACCGCCGCGGAAAGCAACTTTAAGTGTCTGTCCGATGTTCTGTGTTTTGTTTGCTTCGTTGGTAACGCGAACGTTTGCGTATGTAGCAATTTTCATGCCTACCATGCCGGCGCAGCCAGACATGATTGCACCGATAAGAAGTGCTACTGCAACATACCAGTCAAGGGCGAGGAATACGATTGCTGCAACGATGAGGACAACGATTGCAAGAATGCGGTATTCGATGCTGATGAAGGTGTTTGCACCGCCACGAATGTATGCAGCAATTTTCTGCATTGTTTCGTTACCTTCTTCAAGGTTCTTTACCTTGAAAAAGTTGAAAGCTGCGTAAGCAAGTGCAAGCACTGCGGCAGCAATCAGCAAGGGAAGTAAGAATGTCATTTTTTTTCTCCTGTGACGATTGAAGAGCTTTTTTAAATAGATTATATCACCGTGATACTTTATTCTAGATATTTTCATTTCGGCGTTGTAAAATTTTCCTGCTAAAACCTGCAATAATGTTTCTATTGACAATAACATAATGCAGCTGTATATTTTTATTCAGTTACTTTTTATAGTAACAAAACAAATTGAACTTTTAAGAGGAAAATATTATGAAGAAAATAATTCCGCTTGTTGCAATTGCGTGCATTCTTTTTGCTTCCTGCAGCGCAAAAAATGACAAAACCGTAATCGGCATTGCAAAAATCGTTCAGCACCCGGCACTTGATGCTGTTGAACAGGGCATTATTGATGCCATTAAAGACAACGGTTACGACCCTGTATTCGATTTGCAGAACGCTAACGGCGACGTAAACACTGCCGCACAGATTGCAAACCAGTTTAAGGTAAAAAAAGTTGATGCTGCGGTTGGCATTGCAACGCCTGTTGCCGTAGCACTTGCAAACACGCTTAAAGATACGCCGGTAATTTTTGGTACCGTTACAGATCCTATTGCGGCAGGCCTTGTTGATTCCCTTGACAAAGGCAAGAACAACGTAACCGGCATGTCAGACCAGATTCCTACGGTTGAACACATCAAGCTTTTTGCAGAAGTTGCAGGCATTAAAACCCTTGGCTACATTTATTGCAGCAACGAAGCTAACTCTGTTTCTTCACTTGAACTTGTAAAGCAGGGCTGTAAGGAAGCAGGCATTGGCCTTGTTGAACAGTCAATTACCCAGTCTAGCGAAGTTAAACAGGCCGCAGAAACAATTATTGGCCGCGTAGACGGAATTTACCTTACAACTGACAACACGGTATTTAGTGCAATTGCTTCGCTTGTAGACGTTTTCGGCAAGGCTAAAAAGCCTATTTTCTCTGGTGACGTAACTGCTGCTAAAGACGGCGGCATTTTTATGGCCAGCGGTTTTAACTATTATAAGGCTGGCCGTGCAACAGGCGAAATGGTTGTGCAGATTCTTAAAGGTGCAAAGCCTGCCGACATTCCCGTACGCTTTATGACAGAACCTTCTGATTCTGACCTTCTGCTTGACCTTGACGCTGCAAAGAACTGCGGAATTACCGTTCCGGCCGAATACCTTAATTCGGCAAACATGATTTTTGAAAACGGAAAACTTACGGAAAAATAAACAGCCTGAAAGGTTAGCGTAAAAATCTGCAAAAGCAGTCTTGCGGCAGTAACGGCATGAAAAAAATAAAGTGATTGAATACTTGAAGAATTTTCATGCACTGCTGCCTTAGGCTGCTGTTTTTGTATTTGTCTGTATTTTTTCAGTTTAATTAAATTCAAATAGCCCAAATGTTGAGTTTTGTATAAAAGGTCAAAAGACATTTATTAATTGTGATAAAAAAAGCAACCGCAGGGACTGCCTGGAGGTTGTTTTTTGTAATTTTTTCAAACTCGACATTTTGCCTAATTAATACCCCCCAAATCTGAAGGTAAATATGATTTGTAATATTGTAATTGAAGGTTTGATTTACGGAATCATGGTGCTTGGCGTTTTTATGTCCTACCGTGTACTTAACTTCTGCGACATGACGGTGGACGGTGCTTTTCCCATGGGCGGCTGCATTCTTGCGGCATGCCTTGTTGCAGGCGTTAACCCGGCCGTTGCCCTGCTGCTTGCGTTTGCAGGCGGAATGGCCGCCGGTTTTTGCACAACCTTAATTTATACGAAGCTTCGCATTCCAGATTTGCTTGCCGGTATCCTTATGATGACCATTCTCTATTCAATTAACCTTCGCATTATGGGAAACAGGGCAAATATTTCTTTCCTTAAAATCAAAACACCTTTTTCCGAAGTTTCTGATTTTGTGGCTGCAAGGTTTCCTTCCGTACCGCCGGAACTTGGAATATGCATCATTTTGGTTGTGTTTGTTGAGGTTATTAAGTGCCTGATGGACCTTTTTTACCACACCGACCTTGGCCTTACAATGGGCGCACTTGGCGACAACCAGCAGATGATAGTTTCTCAGGGCGTTAATCCCCAGATTGTGCGCGGAATAGGCGTGTGCGTTGGTGACGGCATGGCAGCACTTTCCGGTGCGCTTGCGGCAATGTACGGCGGTTTTGCAGACGTTGGCAGCGGAACAGGCGTAATTGTCAGCGGACTTGCCTCCCTTATGCTTGGCGAGTTCATCATCCGTTCAAACAGAATCGGCATTCAAACCCTGCGCGTGCTTATTGGTTCTGTAATTTACCGCGGAATTATGTACCTTGGAAGAAGCTACGGTTTTGTAATTGGTCTTTCAAGCAACGACCTTAAGATGATTACGGGACTTTTAATTATCGTTTGTCTTATCATTTCAAAGAGGGGCAAAAAACATGCTTAAACTTGAAAACATAGGAATTACTTTTAATGCCGGCACGCCGGACGAAAACGAAGCCCTGAAAAATATAAACCTTACCGTAAACGACGGCGATTTCATTACGGTAATCGGTTCAAATGGTGCAGGCAAGTCTACTTTGTACAATATTATTTCGGGCAATCTGGCGCCAACAACCGGCAGGCTTTTTTTGAATGATTCAAACATTACCAGTCAGCCGGAATACAAGCGGGCAAAATACATTGGCCGCATTTTTCAAAATCCGCTTTTAGGTACAGCCGGAAAGATGTCCCTTGCCGACAACATGATGATTTGCAGTGCCAAGGGCTGGAAAGGCCTTAAAATCAGCCTTACCAAAAAGCGCCGCGAAGAATTTCGTGAAGAACTGAAAAAACTTAACATGGGACTTGAAGACCGGCTTAACGATAACGTCAATCAGTTTTCCGGCGGCCAGCGTCAGGCACTTACGCTTTTAATGTCCGTAATGTCCAAACCGCAGATTCTTCTTTTGGACGAACATACGGCGGCTTTAGACCCTACCAATGCAGACATTGTGATGAAACTTACCCGTGATTTTGCAGAAAAATACAATCTTACGGTTATGATGGTAACACACAACATGCAGCAGGCACTGGATTACGGCAACCGCCTTATAATGATGGACGGCGGCGAGATAATTCTTGACATTGGTGGCGAAGAAAAGAAAAACCTTACCATGAATGACCTTAACGAAAAGTTTAAGGCTATAAGAAAGCACGGCATTGTAAGCGACAAGATGATGCTTCAGTAAGAAAAACTTTGCAAAAGTGAAGTGCCCGAAATTGCCGGTTTGTTAACCAGCTGAAAAAAGGACTGATTCCTGAATTGTAAGGGATCAGTCCTTTTTTTTGCAGGTGAAACTTTAAAATCGAAACGTTTAAGATTCAACATTCGGCCTGAAATTATTTCGTTGTAAATTTGAAAAATGTACCATAAAATTAAACTGCAATAACCCAAAATTTCTGAAAATTACATATATTTTTTACAATGGTTCAGAGAAATGCTTCGCTTTTTTGTATTTTCTTCACTTGCGGTTGTTGCCAGCTATTTTTTGGAGGAATTTATGGCAAATGAAAATGGAAAAAAATCAAGGCTCACGCCGCTGGTTTTTATTACGTTAATGGCTGTTTATATCAGCCCGATTCTCGTTTTTCAGTTTATGCTGCGGCTGGCAGGCATGTGTACTTATGAGGAATACAAAAGCATTTTGGTTCATCCTGCCAGCCTTATATTTTTTACGATTATATTTGCAGCTGCCATTTTTGCCTGCAAAATAATCAGTAATCTTGTCAAATCCTATTACGAAGGAAAAGTTGACGCGCATACAGTTGGTACGCGCTTAAACAAACTTGCAAAACTCAATATTATCGGTCCAATTTCCGCTGGTCTTGTTCAGGGCATAATTACATGTCTTCTTATTTCTTCCGGCAAAACCGAATTTTCTGCTTTTGAAGGTTCTTCACCTACGGTTGCAATTATATTTTTCTCCCTTGCGGTAGTTTTCAATTTTGCACTGCTGTTTTATGTAATTAACATTCGCCTGTTTGAAACCAAAATCAACGACATTCCGTTCAAAAAAGATGAAATTACAATGAGCGTTACGGAACGCAACTTTTTAACGGTTCTGTTTGCTTTGCTTGGCGTTTTGGGCTATTTAATTGCCATAATGATGGTTCCGCGAAATCTTGAACAGGGTGTTGTAAGCCTTTCCAAAAAGATTATTCCGTACTCAATTTATTCAATGGTTTATTTTGCCATAATTGAATATTGTCTTATTGCGGACGTAAGGCATTGTGTTGTTTCAATCGGAAAGATTGCATCTGCGCTGGTGATTAAAGATTATTCAATTGGCGACGAACCTGCCAATAACCGAAGTGAACTTGGCGTAATCATTCAGGACATGAACAGCATGAGGGCAACTACGTCTTTACTTCTTACCGATATTGACAGGTCTACAAAATCAACTTCGGATAAGTCTGACGACCTTGTTGTAAACATGGGCGTAACCCAAAATAACGTAGAAAGCATTTCCCAGGCAATTGTAAGCATTAAAGGCAGAATTGAAGACCAGGTTAGCGGCGTGGAAGAAACGAACTCTTCTACTGAAAAAATTATGGCTAACATTAACCAGCTTAATAATGCAATTGCAGAACAGGCTAGCAGCGTAACCCAGTCTTCTGCCGCAGTTGAAGAAATGGTTGCCAACATCCGCAGCGTTACGGACATTCTTGCCAAAAACAGCACGGCGGTTAACAGCCTTGCCGAAGCGGCTGAACACGGAAAAACACAGGTTATGGCTGCCGTTTCTACCGCAGAAAGCGTTTACAAAGAATCTGAAGGAATTCTTGAAGCCGCATCCATCATTCAGTCAATTTCCAGCCAGACAAACCTGCTTGCCATGAATGCCGCCATTGAATCTGCCCATGCTGGCGAAAGCGGAAAAGGTTTTGCCGTTGTTGCAGACGAAATCCGCAAGCTTGCAGAACAGTCCGGGGTGCAGAGCAAGGCTATTGACGGAAACCTTAAAAACCTTTCGTCTTCAATCCGGCACATCAGCGACGCAATCCGTAAGGTTCAAAGTTCATTTGAAAACATTTACCAGCTTTCGCAGGTGGTAAAGCAGCAGGAAGACGTAATTTCCAATGCAATGGAAGAACAGTCATCTGGTAACCAGCAGGTGCTTGAAGCCATGCACGCCATTACCAATTCTACTGCGGCGGTTCAAACCGGCTCTTCCAAAATGCTGGAAGGCGGTTCTAAAATTGTAAGGGAAATGCAGAACCTTAAAACCATTACCGAAGAAATCAATTCCAGCATGACTCAGATTGAAGATTATTCAATGCATATTTCTGATGCAATTTCTTTAACGACGGAATCTACCAACAGCACGAAACAAAGCCTTGAAAAAGTAATTGAAGGTATTTCCGAATTTAAATTGAATTAATTGATGCCGCCCGGAATTGTGAAAATTCTTATCCTGTTTCGGGCGGCTTTCAATTTTTTGTACAGCAGGCACAGGCTTTTTTCATAAAAAATGGGCTTTTTGTTGAAAGGTCTTTTCAAATTTGATATGTTTTGTTAAAGATTTTACGTTCGGGATGAACATTCGTCAGAGTCCATAGCGTCCTGATTTACGGGCGACACCACGGTGCACCACGTAATACACATTTTCGAGTAATTTACCCACACACATTTTTATTTTTCTCAATTTTATTCAATTCACTTACAGGAGAGTTGTCTATGAATAAGTATGCAAAACGCTACTTAATCGACGCTATGTCGGGAATGGCTCAGGGGCTTTTTGCTTCCCTGCTTATTGGAACAATCATCAAGACTTTGGGGCAGCAGTTGTGCCGCCTTTCTGCAAATGCCGTTTTTACCTTTCTGGTAAACGCCGGCAATTTTGCCACGGAAACCCACGTGGTTGGGGCGGCCATGGCTATCGGCATTGGGTTTGCAATGAAAGTTCCGGCACTGGTGATATTTTCGCTGGCAGCAGTTGGCGCTGCAGCAAATGTTACCGGCGGTGCTGGCGGTCCTTTGGCTGTTCTGTTTATTGCCGTTGCTGCCGCAGAACTTGGATGCCTTGTAAGCGGCAAAACCAAGGTTGATATTATTGTTGCTCCGGCGGTTACTGTTTTGACCGGGGCACTGCTTACGGTGCTTTTTGCAGGCTACATTGGTGCTGCCGCCTCTGCCGTGGGTAAGTTCATAATATGGTCTACAAAGCTTCACCCGTTCCTTATGGGAATAAATGTTTCGGTAGTTATCGGCATTGCCCTTACGCTGCCAATCAGTTCTGCGGCTATCTGCGCGGCACTGGGGCTTACCGGCCTTGCAGGCGGTGCGGCTGTTGCAGGCTGCTGCGCCCAGATGGTGGGCTTTGCCGTTTTAAGTTTCCGCGACAACCGCTGGGGAGGCGTTCTTTCCCAGGGTTTGGGCACAAGCATGCTGCAAATGCCAAACATCATCAAAAAGCCCGTTGTCTGGCTTCCGCCTGTCATTGCTTCGGCAGTTACAGGTCCTTTGGCAACCTGCCTTTTTAAAATTGAAATGAACGGTGCCGCGGTCAGTTCCGGCATGGGTACTTGCGGCCTTGTAGGACCTATAGGCGTTATAACCGGCTGGTACGCACCAAGCGAAATTGCTGCCGGGCACGGAGCCGCCGCAATAACACCGGGCGCGGCAAACTGGATGGGTCTGGTGCTTGTCTGCATCGTGCTTCCGGCGCTTTTAACTTATGTTCTCGGTTTAATTTTCCGCAAAGCCGGTCTCATCAAAGACGGCGACCTTGTTTTAAACTAGCCGAAATATAAAAGTGCAGGCGGGCGGTGTTTTTTTTGGGCGTGTCCAGCCTGCACTGGCTAGAAGAAACCTTGATAATAAAAAGAGTTGGTGCTAAAATTGATTTCATCAAAAAGTAGCTTACAAGTTAAGCACAGGTGAAAAAGTATGTCAGCAGTTGAATGTGATGGAAGCCTGGATATTAGGGCTTTTTTTGAAGAATTCTTGAACATGTATTATACCGGCGAAATTCTTCCCGGTGATAACCGTTACTTTATTTCCGGCGCATACGTTTTTGACAGTTTGCGCACTACACAAAGTTTTGACAAGCTTGGGCAAACATCCATTCAAATAGACGGTTTTAACAGCCGCCTGCTTGCACCAAACGTATACGAAATTTGCCTGAACCTTTGCATTAAAAAGGCTTTTTCTTCAGATGAAAGTTCTTCAATGACGGCGCAGTCTACGGCCGTTGTAATTATACAGAACGGCAGCCCAAAAATAACTTCTCTTCATGTTTCTGTTCCTACCGATTTGCTGGATTACCTTGACTTTATGCCGCTTACAGAAGATTTTCACGACCTGGCAAAAATTAAAAGCGAATTTGACCGGCGCACTAAGCAGCTTGAACAGGAAATGATGGTTGATCCGTTAACCGGCATTCTGCACCGCGGTGCTGCCAAAAAACAGATTGATGAATTCTTGCAGCAGAACGACAAGAATTATGCCTTTCTGCTTTTTGATTTAGACCACTTTAAGCAGGTAAACGACACTTTTGGCCACATCGCCGGTGACGACATTCTGATACACTTCAGCAAGCTTCTGCAAAACAATTTCCGTTCCAACGATGTTATTGCCCGTTTGGGCGGCGACGAGTTTATAGTTTTTATGCGCAACGCACCGCTGGAAATTATAGAAAAGCGTGCCGCAAGAATATGCGAGCTTGTACAGAGTATTGTGGAAGAGCCTTACAATATTATTTCCGTTTCTATAGGCATTGCGTTGCCGTCGCAAAGTTCTTCACTTGAATTTGAAGAACTGTATTCCCGCGCGGACAAGGCACTTTATTCCGTAAAAAATTCCGGCAGAAACGCTTATCATTTTTATGCCTGAAAAGAATTGCAATTTTTTTTATTTTTTTTGTAACCTTCCGCAGGGTAGGCGGTTTGTTTTATGATTGCAATACATAATAATTTTATTAGATACAAACAAAAATATAGAACAGCGTTTTGCTGTACAAGCTCCTTTAGAAAAGGCCGGTAAGTTTTACCGGTCTTTTTTTATCCTGCTGAAAAACATGAAAAAAACGCAAATAAAAAGGCTCTTCTACAAACGTAAAAGAGCCTTTCTTGTTTTTATGTATTTCTGCTTTTGGTACGTGCGGCATGCACGGCGTTCGCTTACAGTTTTAACCCAATGCCAATACCGCCGCCAGCTACAAACGGGTAACCAATGCGTATAAACGGTTCTACGTAAATTGGCGACTTCATTATAAAGGCGCGGTAACCGGTGCGCAGTGCCAAAATTGGCGAAGGTTTTAAGCCCAGCTGGTCTTTTATCATCTTTTTGGTAGAAAGCTTGTAGCCAACGCCAACGCCAACTTCCGGCTGCAGGAACATGCCGTAAGGATACGGTTTTGAAGATTTCATTGCATCGCTCATCAGGTAGTGGCGGTAAAACAGCGCAAACTCGCCTTCCAGAATTCCTGAACTTAAAGAAAGTTTCTGGCCTTTTTTATAAACGCTGTCAATATCAACAAATGCGCCGCCTATTACACCAACTGAATCCGCCGGGCGGATGGCGCGTTCAAACATTAAAGATGCACCAACTGTTTTAAACTTGGTGTTGTACGAGTTGTATTCAATGTTGCCGCCCAGAAAGTTCTGCGGCGTAAACTGCGGTTCTTCTTCCAGAACTTCAATGTCAAAAGTAACTTCTTCTTCGGCAGTTTCTTCTTCCGTTACAGGTTCTATGGTTTTAGCCGCAACTTCTACGCGCTGGCTGGCTGCCGGCTGCTGAACAGGTTCTTCTTCTGCTGCCGGCGGTTCCGGCTCGGCAGGTGCTTCAACAATTGTCCGCACTTTCTGCGGCTGCGGTTCTTCTTTTTCTTCTTCTGCCTGCGTAACCTGCGGTCTTGGTTCAACCGTAATGGTTTTAACCGGCTGCATGGTTTCTTTTGTTTCAACCGGTTCAAAACGTTCTTCGTGTTCAACTACAACCGGGCGCTGTTCAATCTGTGCCGTTTTTACCGTTGTGCTTTCAGTTTGCTGTGCAGGGTTTGCTGGTGCAGAAGGCAGCGGCAATGCCTGATTTGGTCCAAGGGTTGCAGCCGGATACTGGTCAACAACCGGCATGTGTTCCGGCACGGTTTGGGGCAGGACATTGGCGTAGTTATTGCTTTCCAGTGTTGCTGCCGGGTCGCTTACAGCCTGTGCAACGGGTTTCTGCATGTTTTGGGTACCCGGCTGTTTCTGCTGAATTATTTCTTCTTTTTTCTGCTGAGGATTTACGAAATCTTCAAGCATTACGTCCATTAAGTCGATAAGTTTGGCACTATTGCCCGAATTAGACGGTTCTGCCGTGCATAAAGAAACAGCACAAACCCCTAACAGCGAATAAGTTGCAATTTGTTTTACTATTTTTTTTGTTACAGAAATCAAGATCCTTCTCCATTCTGTTTAACTTGCGAAAAGCCAAAATCCGTTTGGCTTTTTCGGGAAATATTCAATCTGCCTGCGAATGCTTACCATAGTATATCAATAAAGCTGCAAAAAACAAATAGAAAACCCCAAAAACCCGCGGCTTAAAAGCGCAAAAACGTTTTTTTCAGCAGCCAAAGGTTCTTCTTACAGATTATCGGCAAACATTCAAAAATCTTGAATCGGCACCAGTTTATTTTACAATATGAAATTTTCAGTTTACGGAAGTATGCAAAAAAAACGCCGGTTTAATTTACCGGCGCTTTTAATGCTTCTGCTTAAAGTTCTGGGTTTTGAATGCGGTTAACGGCGCTTACTACGGCGTTGATGCCTGCGTGGCCAATGTTAGGGCTTTTTCCGCAGCCCCAGTATTTTTCACCGTTTTCAAGCTGAATTTCAACACAGGCCAAAGCTTCGGTATCCGTACCGCTGCCAATTGCGTGTTCGTGAAATGCAGAAATTGAAAATGCCGGTATCGGCGTATCTTTTAATGCGCTTACAAATGCGTCAAGCGGACCGTTGCCTTTTGCACCAATGGCAATTGTTTCGCCGGTAAACAGAACGCTTGCACGGCATTGAACTTGATTTTCGCCAAGCGAAGTCTGTGCAATGTCCAGAATTTTTAACGGACTTGTTGTTTTAAGCCAGGTTTCGTTGAAAAGGTCATAAATTTCGCTTGCAGAAAGTTCTCTCTGGCGGCGGTCTGCTTCTTCGGTAATAACCTTACCCAGTGTCGGGTGCATTGCTTTCGGCAGGAAGATTCCGTATTCCTGCTCCAGTATCCACGCAGCACCGCCTTTTCCGCTCTGGCTGTTGATGCGGATGATTTCTTCGTATTCGCGGCCAATGTCATGCGGGTCAAGTGGAATGTAGGTAACGTCCCACGGTGCATCAGCCGGCATTGTTCGGCGCGCAGTCATGGCCTTGCGGATTGCATCTTGATGAGAGCCAGAAAATGCGGTGAAAACCAGCGCACCGGCGTAAGGCTGGCGCGGCGGCACTTCCATATCAGTAAATTCAATGTATTTTGCAGTAATTTCCGGCAGGTTAGAAAAATCAAGGCCGGTATCAATTCCCTGCGTGTACATATTCATTGCTGTTGTTACAATGTCAAGGTTGCCGGTACGTTCACCGTTGCCAAACAGACAGCCTTCTACGCGGTCTGCACCGGCAAGCAGGGCAAGTTCGCAGGCTGCAACGCCGGTACCGCGGTCGTTGTGGCAGTGGGTACTGATGATTACGTTTTCGCGGTGGCTGATGTGCTTGCCGAAATATTCAACCTGATCGGCGTAAATGTTTGCTGTTGCATATTCTACGGTTGTTGGCAGGTTAAAAATGATTTTGTTGTCGGCAGTAGGCTGCCATTCGTTCTGAACGGCTTCGCAAATTTCTACGGCGTATTCAATTTCCGTATTGCTGAAACTTTCCGGCGAATATTCAAGCTGAATTTTTGTATCACCGGCGTATGGCAAAAGCTGCTTGATAAGTTTAACGCCTTCAACTGCAATTTTTGTAATTTCGTCTTTTGTCATGTTGAAGGTATATTTTCGCTGACTTGGTGATGTTGAATTGTAAATGTGGAAAATTACTTTTGGTGCGCCTTTAATGCATTCCATTGTCTGCTTAATCAAATGTTCGCGTGCCTGGCACAAAACCTGAATGGTTACGTCAGAAGGAATGCGGTTTTCTTCTATTAACCTTCTCAAAAAATCGTATTCAGTTTGCGATGCGCTTGGAAAGCCAACTTCTATTTCCTTGAAGCCAATTTTTACAAGCATGTCAAAATAGGCAAGCTTCTGTTCTACGTTCATTGGAACGGCCAGTGCCTGATTGCCGTCGCGCAAGTCTACGGAACACCAGGCCGGTGCTTTGGTAATTACTTTAGAAGGCCATTCGCGGTTTTCAAGGGGAATCTGCCCAAACGGGTTGTACTTTGCCATAAAATAGCTCCTTTTTTTTCAAACAGCATAATCTGCAAATACGCTTGGTCAGGGCACGCTTTAGCTTTAAGCCCTGGCCCTGGCTTGTTTGTGTTTTGTTTTGAAAAATAAAAAAGCCCGCTGCTGACAAGCAACGGGCTGTAATTTATTCAAAATTTAACTACACAGCTACGCACTTAACAGCAAAACGAGAAAGTGGTTTTTAATAGTAGCAATGAAGTATTCATAAAGAAACTTTATTAAAAATGAAGGGGATTGTCAACTACAGATACTGCCTGATTGTCTCTAACTTCCAGTTATGCGGCGTTCTCTTAGTTTGGCTTGGGCTGTTTGGATCGGTCTTAAACATTGGGCGGAATTATGCCCAGGCCGCAGCTTGGTACGCACAGAGAAAAGTTCTATAAATAGTAACATTTCTATTGACAGAAACATGGGCTGGCTATATATTTGTATCTATCAACAGAAGCGTTACTATTTGAAAAAACAAAAAAACGTTCAGTATAAACAAAGGAGTTTTTATGAAACGTACAGACGCACTTCATACCATGCTGCCGTGCGACCGTTATACCCCATATTCACTTGCAAAAAAACTTGGCGCGCGTGCCGTGCTAGAAAGTGCCACCAACGACAACGGCCGCGGCCGCTATTCAGTAATTCTGGTAGATCAGGCTTTCAGGGTAGTGCAGGAAGATGACGGTCCTGCATTTATAATAGAAGGAAAACGCAAAAAAGCTGCATTTAAAAACAATGTGCGCACTGTGCCATACCGCAACGGCGTTACCTTTGAAAAAGACATTCTTGACGTACTTGAATACGTTGCAAACCAGAACAAGCTTGAATTTGGCGAAATGCCGTTACCTGCTGCCGGAATCGGTTACCTTGGCTACGAATTCTGTGCACGCTGCGACATGATTCAGCTTGCCGAACAGACTGATCCGCTTGATGTGCCCGAAGCAATGTTCATTGTTGGTCACCTTTACGTAATTTTTGACCACGTAACACAGCAGCTTCACCTTTTCGCCTTAAACTACAACGAACACGAAATTAACCTTGAAGCCGCCATGGATGATTTGCAGAAAAAAATCACCAACATGGACTTCAGTTACCTTGAACCCGAACCGGAACTTGAACCCTGCCGCATTGTTACAAACATGGTGCAGTCGGCAGTTGATTACATTAGCGCAGTAAACCAGATTAAGCACGAAATTGTAGAAGGCAATCTTTTGCAGGCCGTGCCAAGCCGCCGTGTTTTAATTGAATCAAAAATGACGGCGCTTTCGCTTTACCGCCGCCTGCGCAGCGAAAACCCTTCGCCTTATCTGTTCTACCTTGATTTTGATAATTTTCAGCTGGTTGGTGCTTCGCCGGAAAGTTTGGTGCGACTTAGCCACAAAACTGCACAGATTCACCCTATTGCAGGCACACGCCGCCGGGGGAAAGACCGGGATGAAGACCTTGCCCTTGAAGAAGAACTTTTGGCGGACGAAAAGGAACGTGCAGAACACATCATGCTTGTAGACCTTGCCCGCAACGATTTGGGCCGCGTCTGCAAGACAGGTTCAGTTACTGCGCCGCAGTTAATGACAATTGAACGCTTCAGCCATGTTATGCACATTGTAAGCGACGTTGAAGGCACGATTGCAGAAAAAACAAAGCCGCTTGACGTTCTGCGTTCTGCGTTCCCTGCCGGCACGGTAAGCGGCGCACCAAAAATAAAGGCAATTGAAATTGTTTCAGGCCTTGAAAAAGTAAAGCGCCGCTTTTACGCCGGTGCAGTTGGCTACATAAAGCACAACAGCGACTTTGACTTCTGCATCGCACTCCGCTGTGCCTTAAAAAAAGACGGCGTATGGGCCTTGCAGGCCGGTGGCGGCATCGTTTCCGATTCCAACCCTGAACGCGAACTGGAAGAAACAAACGAAAAAATGGGCGCACTGGTAAAAGTTTTTACCGGCAAAAACAGCCTTATGTAATTAGAAAACTTTACAAATTGAATCGGTAAAACCGACAGAGGAGAAATAAAATGATTGCAATGATTGATAACTATGATTCGTTTACATACAACATCGTGCAGATGATGCAGCGCGTTTCCGGCCAGGAAGTGCGCGTTTTGGGAAGCAGAAACTGTACCTTGCAGGATTTGATAAACCTTAACGCCAGCTATCTGGTAGTAGGTCCTGGTCCTGGCAACCCAAGTGAAGCCGGTGTAAGCCTTGAAGCAATTAAATATTTCGCAGGAAAAATCCCGATTCTGGGCGTTTGTTTGGGACATCAGGCAATTGGTCAGGCTTTCGGCGGCAAAATCGTACACGCCAAAAACGTTTGCCACGGCAAAGCTGAACAGATTAGCCTTGACGGAAAAGGCGTTTACCGCTTCATCGGTAAAAGTATGCTTTTTACCCGTTATCACAGCCTTGTAATTGAAGAATCAAGCCTGCCGGACGAACTTGAAATTACAGCCCGTGCCGCAGACGGCGACATTATGGGCGTTCGCCACAAAAATTACGCAATCGAAGGCGTTCAGTTCCATCCAGAATCAATCGCATCAAAATCTGGTGAAGAACTTTTCAAAGCCTTCTTCAACTTCCGCCGCGAAAACCTGCCGGTTGCACAGATTTTGAACACAATTATTGACGGCAACAATCTGGATGAAGAAACCGCCGCATTGTTTATGGAAAACTTAACTGAAGGCGGTCTTGACGAACGCCAGACTGCCGCAATTTTAACAGCCCTTGCTGCAAAAGGCCCGGCTGCAAGCGAACTTGCAGGCTGCGCCCGCGTGCTTTGCAGCAAAAAAACACCTTTCCCGGCAGACAACACCGGCCTTGCAGAAATTGTTGGTACAGGCGGCGACGGAAAAGGAAGCTTCAATATCAGTTCACTTTCGGCACTGGTGGCTGCAAGCTGCGGTGCAAAAATGGCAAAGCACGGCAACAAGGCTGTTTCCAGCAAAAGCGGTGCCGCCGATTTTTACAGTGCCTTGGGAATCAACATCAGTACTGCGCCTGCAAAAACAGCCGAAGTTCTTGAAAAAACAAATTTCTGCTTTTTGATGGCACCTATTTACCACAGCGCAATGCGTTTTGCTGCCCCTGTGCGTGCTGCATTGGGCATTAAAACCATTATGAACTGCCTTGGCCCGTTAACCAATCCGGCCGGTGCCCAGTATCAGCTGCTTGGCGTTTATTCACCGGTGCTTATGGAACCAATTGCAAAAGCTTCTAAATCGCTGGGTGCAAAACGCGTAATGGTAATTGCAAGCGAAGACGGTTTTGATGAAATTTCGCCTTGTGCAAAAACCAACGCATTTTTAATTGACGAAGACGGCACGGAAAGCCGGTTTGTAATTGACCCTGAAGAACTGGGCGTAACAAACTGCACCGTTGAAGAACTTGCCGGCGGTACTGGCATGGACAATGCCCGGCTTGCCCTTGACGTTATGAACGGAAAAGGCCGCCATACAATTAAAATGGCTGTTTGCCTTAACGCAGGCGCGGTTCTTTATGTAAGCAAAGTTGCTTCTTCCATTAAGGAAGGCTTTGAAATGGCCAAAAATGCACTTGAAAGCGGTGCAGTTCTTAAAAAATTAGAAGAAGTTAAGGCAGCTTCAAATGCAGCATAACGAAAAAGCTGGATTGCCCAGCATTTTGGAACAGATTGTTGAATTGCGCAGAAAAGATTTGCAGGCAAAAGGCTTTACCTTTGGGCACAGCATACCGGAAAAACGTACAAAACCCGTTGTACCGTTTTTGCCTCAAAACGGTGTAATTCTGGAAATTAAGCGCGCAAGCCCTTCAAAAGGCATGATTGCGCCCAACCTGAATGCTGTAGAACAGGCGAAAGTTTACAAAAATGCAGGTGCTGCGGCAATTTCCATTTTAACCGAAGAAAACTATTTCAAAGGTTCACTTGAAGATTTGCAGAATGTTGCCGCTGCCGTGCCGGACATTGCACTTTTGCGCAAGGATTTTCTGCTGGAAGAAGAAGAAATTGAAATTGCCTATCTGTGCGGAGCAGACGCGGTGCTTTTAATTGCCCGCATTCTTCCGCTTGAAAAAATGCGTTCAATGCTGGGTGTCTGCAAAAAACTGGGCATACGCGCCCTTGTTGAAATACGGACAGACGAAGATTTTGAAAAACTTGCAGCCCTTGCCGCAGATTTTTCCGAAACAATTGTTGCAGGCAGCAATGCCCGCGACCTTGCAACATTCAAAATAGACTTTTTGCAGCCTTTAAAAATGCTTCTGCAAATGCGAAGCGGTACTTTGTGCAAATATTCACAGCTGCAAAACGTGCCGCTTGTTTTTGAAAGCGGCGTGCGTACAAGCGAAGCTGCGGATTTTGCCGCAAGTTTGGGCTTTAACGGCATGCTTTTAGGCGAAGCCGCAGCGCGTTCACCGCAGAAAGCCGCAGAATACGTGGCCGCATTTATGAGTGCAAGCGAAAAAGGCGTTACGCCTGCTGCAAATTACTGGCGCACTTATACGGCAAGACTTCTGCAAAAAGGCAAAAAGCCTTTTGTAAAAATCTGCGGTTTAACAACCAAAACCGATGCCTTTTTAGCCGCAAAATCCGGGGCAAACGCCTTGGGCTTTATATTCTGTGCCAAAAGCAAGCGCTGCACCAATTACGAAGACGTTAAGCAGATTGTTGAAAGCCTTAAAGCCAGCGGCCTTGAAAAAATGCCGGAACTTGTTGCAGTTATCACCGAAAAAGACAGCAGCGAAGCTCGTCAGGCTTTCAGGCTGCTTGAAGAAAAAATTGTTGATGTAATTCAGCTGCACAACTGCGCAGGCGAGTTTACTTACAAAGAACTTTCCCGGTTTGCCCATTACTGTGCATTAAGTGCAGATCAGGCACAAAGCGAAGCCGCAATTGCCGAATACGACCGGCTGCGCCACAGCGGTGAACCGCGCATTCTGGTTGATGCCTTTGATGCAAGCGTGCCGGGCGGTACGGGCAAAACAATTTCCCGCGAACTGTTACAGAAATTCAATAAAAATGGCGTTTTGTGGCTGGCCGGTGGAATTAGTGTTCAAAATGTGCAAGAATTGGAAGCAGAATTTGCCCCTGAGCGCATTGATTTGGCAAGCAGCGTGGAAAGTGTGCCCGGAAAAAAAGATGCGGCAAAAATTGACAACTTTTTTAATAATTTGTAGAGGACAAAATGACAGAATCGGATAAAGGTTTTTTTGGCGAATACGGCGGAAAGTACGTTGCGGAAGTTTTGCGCAGCGCATTGGACGAACTGGAAGTTTCTTTTAAGGAAGCGATGAACGATGAAAGTTTTTTGAAGGAACTTAACGAAATTCAGCGCGATTACATTGGCAGGGAAACGCCGCTTTTGTATGCAAAAACAGCAACTGAAATTTTGGGCGGCGCGCCAATTTACATAAAGCTTGAAGGCCTTGCAAATACGGGTGCTCATAAAATCAACAATGCAATTGGTCAGTGCCTGCTTGCAAAACGCATGGGCAAAACCCGCATTATTGCCGAAACCGGTGCCGGTCAGCACGGTGTTGCAACCGCCGCCGCATGTGCCAAGCTTGGTTTGGACTGTACCGTTTACATGGGCGAAGTTGACGTACGCCGTCAGCAGCCCAATGTTGCTGCAATGGAAATGTACGGTGCAAAAGTGCAGGCCGTTACAAGCGGCAGCCGCACCCTTAAAGACGCAGTAAACGAAGCCATGCGCGACTGGGCTGCTAATTTTGGCAATACGCACTACGTTCTGGGCAGTGCTTTAGGTCCGGCTCCGTTTCCGGATATCGTACGCACATTTCAGTCTGTAATTGGAAACGAAGTTAAGCGCCAGTGTGCAGAACGCAATATTGAAATTGGTGCAATGATTGCCTGCGTTGGCGGCGGAAGCAATTCAATTGGTTTTTTTGCACCGTTTATTGACCAGGCTGAACCGCGCCTTATTGGCGTAGAAGCCGGTGGAATTGGCCCGAATGTTGGCGAAAATGCCAGCCGCATGACTGGTAATGCCAGCCGCGAAGGAATCGTTCAGGGTTACAAAAGCCGCTTTTTGCTGGATAACGATGGCCAGAGTTTGCCTACGCGTTCAATAAGTGCCGGGCTTGACTACATGGGCATTGGCCCGCAGCTTGCAGAACTTGGCAAAACCGGAAGGGTAGAGTTTTTGAGCGCTTTGGACAGCGAAGCTTTGGAAGCTGTTAAGTTTTTTGCCAAAAATGAAGGCGTTCTTTTTGCGCTGGAAAGTGCCCACGCCGGTGCTGCAGCAATTAAGCTTGCACCAAAAATGCCAAAAGACAAGGCAATTATTGTTAACATGAGTGGCCGCGGCGACAAGGACATTTTCATTACCTGCCCGGTTTTCAGACCGGATGAATGGAAAATCTTCCTTGAAAGCGAACTTGAACGCCTTGCTGAACAGAAAGACATTCACAATGCAAAACTGATGGAGAAATCAAAATGAGCGGAAAAATTAATTTAATGAGCCACCTTGTTGCAGGGTTTCCGACTGATGACCTTGCCTTTGAAGCCGCTAAGGCGCTGGTAGAAGCCGGTGCAGAAGTTCTGGAAATTCAACTGCCTTTCAGCGACCCAAGCGCAGACGGCCCTGCCATTCAAAGTGCTTGTACCACAGTTTTGGAACGCAGCTATACCACCAGAAACGGTCTGGATTTTATTGCAAAAGTTCACAAGGCTTTCCCCGATGTAACTATTTACATTATGAGCTACGGTTCGCTGGTTTATACGCCGGGTGTTGAAAATTTCTGCAAAATGGCCGCTGCTGCCGGTGTAAAAGGTTTGATCATTCCGGATTTGCCTTTTGACTGTGATGAAGGCTTGACTGCCGCCTGCAAGGCAAACGGCATGATAAACATTCCGGTTGCAGCCCCAAGCATGAGCGACGAACGGCTTGCCAAACTGACAGGCGCAGGTTTTGAATACATTTACGCAGCTTTGCGTGCAGGCATTACCGGCAGCGATACTTCAATTAACGCCGAAACTACAGAATTTTTGAAGAAAGTTGCTGCAGGCGGCGCAAAAATTTACGGCGGTTTTGGCTTAAGCAAAGGCGAACAGGCAAAAGTTCTTGCACCGTTTGTTCACGGCGTGGTTGCAGGTTCTGTTTTTGTGCGCCTTATTGACGCAAACAAAGGCGACAAGGCTGCCTTGTACAAAGCCGTAAAAGCAAAGGCTGAAGAATTCGTAAAAGCTAACGCATAAAACGTTTTTTTTATTTTTCAGTTTATTTTGAAACCATAAAAAAGCCGGTAATTTGAGTGAAAATCATTCAATTTACCGGCTTTTTGTTTTTGGTGCAAACTGGCATAATTAGCCCATGAACGAAAATGAAAACAAAACCGAAATTGCAGGCATAAGCGAACAGAAAAAAGTTTGCCGCGCCAAAGTAAAGGCGCAAATAAAGCAGTTTTTAACTGCATCCAGTGCCGAAGACTGCGGCAAAAAAGCGTTTAATCTTTTTACGGCAACGGAACTGTACAAAAATTGCCGGACAATCTTACTTTTTGTTTCAAAGCATCCTGAAATTTCAACTTTTTGCTTTATTGAAGAAGCACTGAAGGCCGGTAAAAATGTTGCCGTGCCAAAATGCCGCGGACAGCAGATGGATTTTTACTTTTTAAGTGCCGGCACGCCTGTAAAAAGCCAGCTGGTTTTTGGCGCGTTTGATATTCTGGAGCCGGGCGACGGTTTGCAAAAGTGCAGTTTTGCAGATTTGGGGCAAAACAGCGTTTTTATTGTTCCGGGGCTGGCTTTTGACGAAAAAGGCAGGCGGCTGGGCAAGGGCAAGGGTTTTTACGACCGTTTTATTGAAGAACTTACGCATTTTAGGGCAGAAAATGGCCTTTTGCCAGTACCACTCGTAGGGCTTTGCTACGCAGTTCAAATGCAAAAAAATGTGCCCTGCCAAAGTTTTGACGCAAAAATGAACTTTATTTTGAACGAGAACAACTTTTTCGCCTGCTGAAAATTGATTTTTGGCACAAAAACGCGTATTCTTATTTTTATGGGACAAATTAAATCTGCATTGGAAATTGCATTAGAACGGACTGCCGATATAAAAAGCGATGCTCACGCCGGCGAAGAGCGTAAACTGGCAAATGCGGGCAAGAAAATTGCCAGTGATTTTATGGAAAATGGTGACAAAGCCGCATTTAAAAAGGCTTTGAACGATTTTAAGCGTGATGAAAAAGATTCTGTCGTAAAGGCGGCGGTTCTGCTTTTTGCAACGCGCATTCAGCTGCCGCTTGCAGAAGATGATCTGGAAGTTTTACCAAAATTAACTGAAGGTTTTGACGTTTTGCTGCCGCACAAAGGCTTTGAACAGCTTTTCGCAACGGTCAGTCAGGTTTTTACCCAGTATCTGGTTTCTCAGCGTCAGCTGGAACAGTCTCTTGAACAGCAGTTTGCACCAAAATTGCGCCAGAAAGAAGCTGAAATTGCCCAGCGCACCGGACAGCACATGCAGCTTTTGCCAAGCCAGGATCCGGAATTCTGCCAGCATCTGGAACGCAATCTTTCAAAATTGCGCGAACAGTACGAAGGGGCGGTTGCAGAAATTAAAAACCGCATTAAGCAAATGGCAGAAATTGAAGATTTTGAAGAATAGGTTCAATTTCGAGTTTTATAAAAAAGAACAAAAGACATCCATTAATTGTGATAAAAACAGCCGCAGACAGATACGGACACGAAAAAAATATGCCGTGCATATGCATAAGTCTTTTTTTCGTGGCAGGGACTGTTGAAAGGCTGTTTTTTTGGGTGTTTCATATAAATTCGATATTTGACCGAATAATTAAATCGAAGAGTAAAACCGTAAAAAGTTTTACTCTTTTTTTTATGCCCGGCAAACGTTGTGTTTTTTGGCTGCACTTGCTTTGCATTTCGGCCTGTTAATAAATGGTGCTGAAGGCAGTTTATGGCTGAAAATTGCCGGATTAAAAAAATGAAAAAAATAATATTTTTTTTGAAAAATATGCTTTAAACTTATTGACACTTTTTAAGCAAATTTATAATATATAAACATGATTCAGCGATGAGCTGAAACGAAACATTCCCCTGTAGCTCAGCTGGCAGAGCAACAGACTGTTAATCTGTGGGTCCGCAGTTCAAGCCTGCGCGGGGGAGCTAAAGCGAGTATCAACCGATACTCGCTTTTTTTATGCCTGGATGGAATAATAAAGCACTAATTGCATAAAATAGTAATTATTTTACAAAAATTAAAGTACGTCTTTAATGCAATTATTTTTGAAAAATGTTACAGTAGGGCATAACTAATTCAGTACAAAGCTGAAACTTTTAAAGGAGGAAATACGTGAAAAACTTTATCGTCATGCATCACCATCACCACATGCACAGCCACTATTGCGTTAATCATCATCACGAACATATTTTTTTCCGTGGCCTTAATGGTCTTAAAAGTTGTTTTTCTGCAAATTGCAGAATTGATTTTGTGCTGGAGCCGTAAACCGAAACTTTAATCGCTGGCTCCTGGGAAAATGCCCGAACATTTTTGGAGTTCAACGTGAAAAACTGTAATAAAACCTTTCTTAAACCTGTGGTTAACCTTTGCAAAACAGGCGCAAAAATCAAGCTTTTAATGAAGCAGTCTGGTATTTCTGCACGGCAGTTGCAGGCAATTATGAATTTTCCTTACATTCAGACCGTTTACAACTGGACGCGCGGAATAAACCTTCCGACGGTTGACAATTTAATCGTGCTTTCTGAACTTTTCGGCGTTTCAATTAACGATATTCTGGTAACAGATACGGTTGAAGTTACCGTTGAGTTTTCCGGAGCAGAAAAACAAAGCGCATAAAATTACACATTCATGGTAAGCGGAGAAATTATGATAAAACTTGAAATACCTTCAATTGAACACAAGGCGCGCGCAATTGAATACCGCAACGAACATTTTGCCAATGGCGAAAAAGTAATTAACGGCAGCGAGTTTTTTGACCAGATTGAAAATTATGAAGAATGGCTTTCGCGGGTTAGTGCAAATGCAAATCTGCAAACCGTGGACCCCAACTGGGTTGTAACCGACACTTTTTTTGCAGTGAACGATGAAACCGGCGAAATTGCAGGCATTATTGATTTTAGGCACGAACTGAAAGGCTTTTTGAAAGATTTTGGTCATTGCGGTTACAGCGTGCGCCCAAGTATGCGGAATCGTGGTTATGCAACCCAAATGTTAAAGCTGGTTCTTGCCGTGGCCAAAAATGCCGGTTTAAAGCAGTTGCAGCTTTCGGTAGAAAGAACAAATGTGTCTTCTGTTAAGACAATTGTTAAAAATGGCGGTAAAAGGGTGCGCAGTTTTGAATTTGAAGGCGAACTTGCCGACGTTTATCTGGTGGATTTGTGATAAAAACTGTATTTTTCGATTTATTTTTTACTTTGGTTGTGCCGCGTTACCAGAAGCAAGCAGAATATCACGCCGCAGGTTTAAGCTGCGTGGAATGGGAAAAATATGCGGAAGACGCAGAGCTTTATAAAGAACGGGCACTGGGCAGAATTACTGAACGGGCTGAAATTATTGAAAAAATTGCAGCCAGCATACCGCGCAAAATTGAAGGCGATGCAAAAGCGCAGATTTTGGAACGTCGCCAGCAGCGGATGAAAAATGCCCTTTGTTCTGTTGATGAAGAAGTTCTGAATGTTTTGGGGGCTTTGCGCCAAAAAGGCTGCAAATTGTGCCTTATAAGCAACGCCGATTTTATTGACTGTCTGTTTTGGTGCGATTCGCCACTTTATCCGTTATTTGACGAAGCGGTATTTTCGTGCAATGTGGGCATGTTAAAGCCGGATTTGGCAATTTACAGATACGCGATGGAACTGACTGGCGCAAAACCTGAGCAAAGTTTGTTTGTGGGTGACGGCGGCAGCAGTGAACTGTTGGGTGCAAAGCAGGCTGGCATGCAAACGGTTTTTGCCGAATGGTTTGACCTGAAAGACGAAAATGCGGCAATGCGCATAAATGAAAGCGCAGACTTTAGAATTGGCAAAATCAGCCGTTTAATTGATATTGTTGATTTTTGAATAAATTAGAAATAAAGCAAGCAGCAAAAACATCGCCTAACTTATAGAAAAGGGGCGTAGTTTTTGCACACATCAAGCAATAGTTAGAAACGAAGCAAACAGCAAAAGCACAAGCCAACAAACAGAAAAGGGGCGTAGTTTTTGCGAAGCGAAAACTAGGGGCTTTTTGCATATAACAAGCAGCAGTTAGAAACGAAGCAATCAGCAAAAGCACACCATCTGCCATGTTTCAATACCTGCTGTAGATTCCGAAACAAGTTCGGAATGACGCATTACCATTCGTGCTGACTCATTACCATTCGGAATGACAAAACTTCATATTCAGGCCATTTAAGCTGTTTAAAATAAAAAAATCATCATATACGGAACAGATATGATGATTTTTTTTGTTTGCTTATTTCTTTGTAAGTTTTAATCCTGTGGCATCCTGACCATACAGTTTACCGCTAGTAATTGTTATTTCTGATCCAGACATTGTGTAGCTTACAGTGGTTGTGCTGTTATCCGGTGCTGTAAATGTTACTTTATCAGAAGTTGCTGTGTATTTGCCTTTTTCAATTTCAGTACCGTTGTTTTTTAAGCTGTATTCAGTTTCTGTAAATGAAAAGCACCGCCACCACCGCCGCAGCTTGCAATCAATAAAACCATACCAATTAATGCAACGAATAATGCTACTTTTCCCTTATTCATCAGATATTCCTTTTATATTTCATAATATATTTTTAAGATAAAAACTTATGGTCTGGTTCCGTTTACAATAAAATCAGCCTGATTCTGTTGTATTCAGCCGTGTCGTTTTATCTTTAATAAACTGTAATTTGAGCTACAAAAAAGTGTTTTTTCAATTTTAGAGAGCTTAAAATGATAAATCTCCATATTATTTCAAAATGAGTTTTTGGGAAAACGTGGTATCAGAACTGAAATACAGAGGTTTGTCAAATAAATCACTTGCAGAAAAATGCGGATTTGATGCTTCCAGTATCGGAAGAGGCATAAAACTTGGCAGTTTTCCTTCTGTAGAAACGGCTGTAAAAATTGCAAGGGAGTTAAATGTTTCTGTTGAATATCTTACGGGTGAAACAGCAGAAATTTCAGATGTAAAATCGCCGCAAAATCTTGGCAGGAAATATTACAACACACTTAAACAGCTTGATTCGCTTCCGGAAAAACAGAGAAATTCCATAATTCACATGATTGAAGAAATGAGCTGAACTTTTACCGATGGCTACACAGGTGCTGCAAACGGAAGAAATGGAAACGCGTAAAAATTGCAGGCTTTTAAGGTTTGTTTTAGGCGTAAGCGCCTGTTTAAAAGAAAGAAGTTTTTAGAGTTTTTGCAAAATAGGCTTATTTAGCAGGTTTATTGATAGAGTGTACTTTCAATAAGCGCAAAAATATGGCATTTAGCCTAAAAAAACTGAAAAAATTATTGATAATTTTTTACTAAATTTGCAAAAAGTATTTGACATTTTGGAGTTTTTGCCATATATTCTAATTATCAAGTAGGTGAGCCTAGTTTAGGTTCGCTTGTTTGAGACTCCTTGTTTTTTTATTACTTATTCCTTGATTTGAGAGGTGCAGAAGTTTTCACCCATTTCTTCTGTGCCTCTCTTTTTTTGCCCTTAAGCCCTTTACGGCAAAAAACATCCACTTTTTCAGTTCTTTCACTTAAACATTCAGTTTTAGGCTTAAACCTTATTAAAAACGCCTTGCTTGTATTTTTGCAAACTAAAAAATATACTGTTTGCCATAAAGCTGTGGTTTTAAGAAAACGTTTAAAGCAGCTTTTAAGCACTTTCTGCCATTTTTTTCTGGTTAAATGTTAAGGCTTAAAAATGAGGACATATTTGAGGATATATTATGGAAGAAAATAACAAAATCAAGCAGTTTTTTGAACTTTTTGCTTTGTTTTTTAAGATTGGACTGGTAACTTTTGGCGGCGGTCTTGCCATGCTGCCAATTTTGGAACGCGAACTTGTAGAAAAGCGGAACTGGGCAAGCAAGGAACAGCTGATGGACTATTTTGCAATTGGTCAGGCAACGCCGGGAATTATTGCAGTAAACGTTGCAACTTTTATAGGCTATACGCGCATGGGCACGGCTGGCGGCATAATTGCAACTTTAGGTGTTATTGCACCTTCGCTGATAATTATTACGGTTATTGCAAAGTTTTTTACGGCTTTTACAAGCATTGAATTTGTAAAAAAAATGCTTTGGGGCGTTAACATTGCAGTTGCAGCCCTGTTAACCAAGGTTTTGTGGAATTTCAGAAAGAATATTTTCAAGTCGGTTTTTTCGTTTGTGCTGTTTGTGCTTGCCTTTGTGCTGATTGTTATTGCAAAAGTTAATACTGCGTGGGTAATTTTAGGGGCAATTGCCCTTGGGCTGCTTTTTTACAGTTTTTCAGTTTGCAGAAAGGCAAAAGAAGAAAATACAGGCGAAAACCAAAACCGGGGTGAAAAATGACATTATTTCAGCTGGCACTTACTTATTTTTATATTGGGCTTTTTACAATTGGCGGCGGGCAGGTTGCAATTACTTTAATGTACCAGCCCATGGTAGAAGGCGGCTTTATTACGGCAGAAGAATTTTACAACATGCTTGCCGTAAGCGAATCTACGCCGGGTCCGATTGGCATTAACATGGCAACTTACGTTGGCTACAAAATGTACGGCGTTTTGGGCGGCATCGTTACCACTTTTTCTACGGTGCTGCCGTCTTTAATAATCATTCTGCTTTTGGCAAGCGTGCTGAAAAAACAAAGTTCCAGTCCGCTGGTAAAAACAGTTTTCAGCTTTATACGCCCTGTTTCTGCCGGGCTTGTTGCTGTTGCTTTCTGGAATGTTTTCAGGATTTCTGCAATAACGCTTGACGCAGCCACTGCAAGCGGCAATTTTTTAGACGCCTTAAACCCGGCAAGAATAATATTTTACATTGCGGCGGTTACAGTTTTGATAAAATTCAAAAAAGTGCCGCCGCTTATGGTAATGCTTTTTGGTGCTATTTTTGGTTTGCTATTTCTGTAGGCGTAAGCAGACGCTTTATTATTATCTGGTATGCGATAAAAAGCGGTATTGCCGCGCTGAACCACGCCGCAGGGCCTGCCAGACATATTCCTGCAAAATCAAGAATTGCGGGCAGGGTAAAGGCGCAAAGGGTGCGCGTAATAAGTTCAAATACGCCGCCCATTAACGGCCAGAATGTTTTGCCGATTGACTGCAAAACGTTGCGGTAAATGAAAATAAGGAACAGCGCCGGGTAGAATACGCAGGTTAGCTGCAAGTATTCCCGGCTTAGCATCATGATTTCACCGTAAGAAGCGCTGTTCTTTTCCATAAAAAGGCCGGTAAGGTAATCCGGAAAAAGAAAACCGATTGCCATTGAAAGAAGTGAAAAACCAACGGTTAAAAGGGCACCTGCGCGGGTGCCTTTTTTAATGCGGTCAATGCGGCCTGCGCCATAGTTCTGTCCGGCGTAGTTTGCCATTACCACGCCAAAACTTCCGGCTGCAACGGCTATCAGCTGTTCTGACTTGTTGGCCGCGGCATAGGCTGCCATTGGGTTTGGACCAAAAAGGTTAAGCGCGCCCTGCAGCACAATAGTTCCAATTGCAGTAATTGAAAACTGAAAAGCCATAGGCGCACCAATTTTCAGGTGCTGGCTTGCAAAATCAATGTTCCAGGCAAAGTGCTGTTTTTTAACGTGCAGTTCCGGGTATTTTTTCCACATAACCACCAGCGAAAGAACGCCTGCCAGTGCCTGTGCAAAAACCGTTGCCGCCGCAGCGCCTGCAATTCCCCAGTTTGCAAATTTAATAAGAACAATGTCCAGCACAATGTTAAGTACCGAAGAAAAAATTAAAAAATACAAAGGCGTGCGGCTGTCTCCAACGGCACGCAGGGTGCAGGCCGCCCAGTTGTATAAAATTGTTGCGCCAATGCCAGCGTAAATAATGTTTATGTAAGTAAGCGAACTTTGTAAAACGCTTTCCGGGGTGTTTACCAGTACCAGAAGCGGTTTGGAAGTGCTTATTGCAATTGCAGTAAAAACAACTGCCGCAATAAGGTTAAGGATAATGTTCATGGCAACGCTGTTTTTCAACCGCGTTTCATCTTTGGAACCGTAAGCCTGGGCTGTTAAAACGGCAAAACCGGAAGTTAAGCCGAAAACGAAGCCTAAAACCAAAAAGGTAAACGGTCCGGTATTGCCAACTGCGGCCAGCGCGTCTGTGCCCAAAATGCGCCCAACAATAATGCTGTCTGCCATGCTGTAAAAGTTTTGAACAATGTTGCCAAGCAGAACGGGTATGGCAAAAGAAAAAATAAGTTTAACCGGGTTACCTTCGGTCATGTCGCGGCTGGTGCTGTGCTTTATAAACCGCTGCTTAAAACGAAATATCATACCTTGTTTTTAGCTTGAAAAATTTCCGCTGTCAATAAGATTGGAGTTTTTGGACATATAAATTTACATTATTTTTCAATTGAAATGCCGCTGAAATACTGCTGAAAGGTTGCAGTTTTTATTCTAAAGGGCAAATGCTGAATTTATATGGAATGACATAAAAATAGTCTTCCAAAAGACAGTCTGTGCGATTTGCATTTTTGTAACTGCCCAAAAAAACTGAATAGTAGAAAGAACGTAAAAGGCTTGCTTCTTTGCATTATGCGTTTGCTTTTTTATGTTTCTGCCAATATGTTTAGGCTATGGAAAGCCCGAAAAGCGTTTACAGATTTTTTCTCTTTCTGCTGCTGGCAATACCGTTAAGCGGCTTTGCCTGTTTATGCTGCAATATTTTTACTTTTTCAAAAAACGCAGGTTTTGCAGTTTTTTCAGTTCATTCTGCATTTGCGGCTGTTTCTCCGGCAGCAAAACCTGTAAATTCAATAAAGGCGTTAAAAAGTGTAGCCGCCTGCCAGTGCTGCATAATTGTTAATGCAAAAACCGCCGTTCACATTTTTCTGCGCGTGCTTAACTGCCGGGCAAAAAATGCCTTTACTCTTTCAAAAAATAAATACTTCCGCACTTTGCTTTTATTACAGACTCTTCCATAAACATTTTTCTTTCCGCCTTTAATTTTTAAGGTTCGTTGTAAACATTAAAAACGCTAAGCCAGGGCTTACAGTACCGGCGTACCTTGGCTTGTTGCATTCTGGTTTTATGGAGAATTTATGAATTATTTTGTTACGAACATTTTACCCTTCGCTTTGCTGGTTTTCGGTTTTCTTCTGCTTATAAAAGGTGCTTCTGTTTTTGTAGACTACAGTTCCAAATTTGCAAAAAAAATTGGTGTTTCCCAGCTGTTTATTGCCCTTACGATTGTGGCAATGGGCACAAGCATTCCGGAAGCAGCGGTTTCTCTGCTGGCCGCAATGCGCGGAAACGCAGAACTTTCTGTTGGCAATATTGTTGGAACAAACATACTGAACATTCTGCTGATTTTGGGAATTACTTCCGTTATAGTTCCAGTTGCCGTAAAAAAATCTACGGTATTTTTTGAAATTCCAATTATGATTGCAGTTTCCGTTATTTTTCCGTTCCTTGGGCTGGGTTTTTCTTTGTTTTCAATTCATCCTGTTCAAAACGGCATGTTTTCGCGAACGGACGGATGCATTTTTATGGTGCTTTTTGCCATTTACCTTTTTTATCTTAAATGGCTTGCAGGCCGAAGCAGGGAAGAAAATGCACTTATGGTTGTGGAAAAAAATGTTTCTGCCGTCAGCCTGGTATTTTTCCTCGTTCTGGGATTAGGCTTTATTATTGCCGGCAGCAGCCTGGTTGTAAATGGTGCTTCTAAAATTGCATTGAATTTAGGTGTGTCGGAAAGGATTGTAGGGCTTACGATTGTTGCTTTCGGAACTTCGCTGCCGGAAATGGCAACTTCCGTTACGGCTGCCCTTAAAGGCCATGACGACATGGCAGCAGGAAACATTGTTGGAAGCAATATTTTTAACATGCTGTTTATTGGCGGCATAACTGCACTTGTTGCACCTGCCGCATACAGCAGCAGTTTTCAGATAGACAGCCTTGTATGCATTGCATCTTCACTTGTTCTTATGCTGTGCCTGCTTAACCGCAAACGGGTTTTGTACCGCTATGCAGGCGGCCTGCTGCTGGTTTTGTACTGCGCGTATATGTGGTTTTTGCTTAAAGTCTAAAAAACTGAATCAATAAAAAAGCCGCTGAATGGTTCAGCGGCTTTTTGCTGTTAAGCTTTAAGCAAATTAGAAGTTAACGTCTGTGTCGTAGTAACAGCACTTAAGCAGTTCTTCCATTTCTTTCTGGCTTGGCTGGCGCGGGTTAGAACCTGTACATGCATCGCCGATGGCATTTTTAGCAATGTCAGGCAGGCGTTCCAGGAATACTTTTTCCGGAACAAAGCCCTGTTCGCATGGATAGCTGTCTGCACCGTAATTTTTGATACAGTGAGGAATCTTCAGGTCATCATTCATTTTGCGAAGATATGCAATCAAGACCTTTACCTTGTCGTCGTCGCTTGCATTTTTGTCTGCAATGCCCATGTAATCAACAATTACGCCGTAGCGTTTTTTAGCAGTCGGGTCTTTTGCGTTGAATGCAACAACTTTTGGCAGGTACATGGCGTTTGCAGCACCGTGAATGATGTGTGCGCCCAAATCTTCAAATGCAGCACCGGTTTTGTGCGCCATTGAGTGAACGATACCAAGCAATGCATTGCTGAATGCCATACCGGCCAGACACTGTGCATTGTGCATTCTGTCGCGTGCGTCCATGTCGCCGTTGTAAGATTTAACCAAATCATTCTGAATCATTTCAATTGCATGAATTGCCAGAGGATCGGTGTAGTCGCAGTTTGCGGTAGAAACGTAGGCTTCTACTGCGTGGGTAATGGCGTCCATACCGGTGTGTGCAACCAGTTTCTGCGGCATTGTGTGTGCAAGTTCCGGGTCAACAATTGCAACGTCTGGTGTAATTTCAAAGTCTGCAATCGGGTATTTAATGCGGTCTTTGTAGTTTGTAATAATTGAAAATGCCGTAACTTCTGTTGCTGTACCAGAAGTTGAAGAAATTGCACAGAATTTTGCCTTTGTGCGAAGTTTTGGCAGGCCGAAAACCTTGCACATGTCTTCAAATGTTGTATTCGGGTATTCGTATTTAATCCACATTGCTTTTGCGGCATCAATTGGTGAACCGCCGCCAATGGCAACAATCCAGTCCGGCTGGAACTTGCTCATCGCTTCGGCACCTTTCATAACGGTTTCTACAGAAGGGTCAGGTTCAATGCCTTCGAAAATTTCAACTTCCATGCCGGCTTCTTCAAGGTAACTTTTAGCCTTGTCCAAAAAGCCGAACTTCTTCATAGAGCCGCCGCCAACGCAAATCATGGCTCTCTTTCCTTCAAAAGTTTTAAGTGCTTCCAAAGCGCCTTTTCCGTGATAAATATCGCGGGGTAATGTAAAACGTGCCATATAAAAATCTCCTGTACTGAATTTTTGCCGTTTTGTATATTTTGAAATCTGCAAAGCGGATATATTTATAGTAACACGACATTTTAAAAACGGCAAAGAAAATAGATAAAAAAATCTCTATTTTCTTCCGCCTGTGCTAATTGTTCTTTCTGTAATTGCCACTGTTTTAGGCACAAGGCACAGTTTTGCAGCTCCAGCTTGTGCTAATTGCTTCTTCTGTTTTCTGTATGCTGAATATATGACTTTAATAGCTGGTTCTGTGTCTTTAATGCTTTGTATAAAGCTATGTCTGGTGTATTTCGTTTAAATAGTAGCTAATATTCAGTTAAAATGGAACTGTAGCCCCTTTTTTATAAACTGTTCTACAAAAATGAAATATGCTATAATGCGAAACATGAACGGAAAGAGACTTTTACCGATAGGCATACAGGATTTTGAAAAAATGATAACCGGCGGCTACGTTTACGTAGACAAAACAGCAATGATTTATGATCTTGCAACGACAGGCTGCCCATATTTTCTAAGCCGTCCGCGCCGCTTTGGTAAAAGCCTTTTACTTTCTACAATGGAAGCCTATTTTCTCGGAAAGAAAGAACTGTTCGCAGGGCTTGCACTGGAACAGCTGGAGCAGGACTGGATAGAGTACCCTGTGCTGAAGATTAGTTTTGGCAGTAACAGTTATGAAACAACAGAAAAACTTAACGCAACAATAGAAGATACTTTAAGGTTCTATGAAAATAAATTTCAGTTTAATAAGCAATCTGAAGATTTCTCTATTCGTCTTAAAAACCTGCTGATACATATAAAAAATATTACAGGTAAGCAGTCTGTTGTCCTTATAGATGAATATGACAAGCCGATACTTGATGCACTTTATACAGACTTTGAAGAGCAAAACAGGCAAATTCTGCGAGCATTCTACAGCCCTCTTAAAGACTGCGACCAGTACATCAAGTTCCTGTTTATTACAGGTATTACAAAGGTTTCCCATGTAAACATTTTCAGCGGACTGAACCAGCTGGACGATATTTCTCTTGAAAGAAAATATTCTTCTATCTGTGGAATATCAGAAAGTGAACTGGAACAGTATTTTAAGCCGGAAATAGAAAGACTTGCACAGGAACAGGAACTTTCCTATGAAGAAACAAAGGCTCAGTTATCCTTTATGTATGACGGCTATCATTTCAGCCATGATGTAGAAGGCGTTTATAATCCGTTCTGTCTGCTGAAATGCCTTAAGGTAATGGATTTCGGATCTTACTGGTTTGAAACTTCGACGCCAACCTTCCTTGTAAAGGCCATGCAGAATCAGCCGATGGTGCTTCCTTCTCTTATTAATGGAAGAAAAGTTACCGAAGACCAGTTCAGCAATTACGACCCGGACAGCAAGAACATGCTGCCTGTCGTCTATCAGAGCGGTTACCTTACAATCAAGGGTTTCAGCAAGGCCAGAAGAATATATACGCTGGATTTTCCGAACAGGGAAATTGAGTTCGGCTTTTTGAATGTTCTGCTGAAAAAGTTTGCAAAAGTACCTGATGATGACATGGGGCTTGCAATTGACAACATGTGCAATGCAATTCAGGCACACAACATAGACCGGATGCTTGGAATAATAAAAGCCGCAATAGCAGATTTGCCGACCATCGTAAAAAAAGACATGTGCGAAAACTACTACGAATCCGTAACCCACTTAATGTTCCGCATGACAGGCTTTAACGTGGTAAGCGAACTTCAGTCCGTATGCGGACGCAGTGACGTAATACTTACTACGGCTGACAGTGTATTTATAATAGAACTGAAAATGGACAAGGGGCAGCCGTTTGAAGAAGTAGCACAGCAGGGCTTAAGGCAGATAGATGAAAACGGCTACAGCGAACGCTTTGCAGTAAGCGGCAAGGCAATGATAAAAGTGTGTGCCGTGTTCTCCAGCGAAGGCAAGGGCATGACCGGCTGGAAAACCCTGTAAAACGTAAAGCAATCCTGTAAAAGCAACCCAGCATTTTCCAAATATTCTCTTTTTTCCAAAACCCGGCATTCAGGCATTAAATTTCCTGTAATTTAACATTGTTTCCGGCTGTTTATCATTCAAAAGGTGCTTATAGCTTTCAATTTTTTAGCAATTAACATAAAATTAACGCGCGAGGTAAACATGAAAAAAATATGGGTAATTTTTGTCTTTTCAATGGTTTGTTTTGCTGTTTTTGCCAAGGAAAGCCAGCAAAATAAAAAATACACGCTTTTTGAATATATCGCCTGGAGAGGCGACTTAACCTTTGAAGAAGTTCCGCTGAACGAACTGGACAGCGTTATTTTTTCTCTTCTTTCCTATGTGGATTTTGACGGCATTATCCCGAACCAAGGAGCAATTTCCCTGCACGAGGCTTCTCACCGTTATTTTGCCGCCGAAAACCGTTACAGCAACCCGGACAAAGACTGGGACATCTGGCAGGCCTGCCTGCGGACACTGGAACAGGCGGCGCATACAAAGCGTTTTGGCAGCGTAAAATTGAGAAATTACGTAAACAGCATTGAACGCGAAAGTACCAAGCAGTTTTCGGCAGTGGTTTTTACGCTTTCGCCGGTTTTGCACTACGTGGCTTACCGCGGCACGGACAGCACTTTGATTGGCTGGAAAGAAGACTTTGACATGGCAACAAAAGTTCTGGTTCCGTCGCAAATTGAAGCCAGTGAATATTTGTCCGCCTGCATGAAAAACCTTGAGGGCAATTTTTACATTGGCGGTCATTCAAAAGGCGGAAACCTGGCAGTTTATGCCGCTGCAAACCAGAATGAGGACATGCAGAAACGCATTAATTCCGTGTGGAATTTTGACGGCCCTGGATTTGCGGCAAACCCGGAAATGGTGGAAAAAGCTGAATTGATAAGCTGGAAAACATTCACATTTGTGCCGGAATCTTCAATTATAGGCATGCTTTTACGCAGCACAAAAAATTACGTGGTTGTTGCCAGCGATGACGCACTGTTTTTTCAGCATGATGCGTACAAATGGCATATTGAACCATGCCGCTTTGTGCAGATTGACGATGTTTCGCGCTTTAGCCAGGTTACGGACAGTACGATTCAAAACGTGCTTTTTGAAATGACGGACGAACAGATTGAAGAAGTTGTAAACATTATTTTTAATGCCGCAGAAAATGCCGGGCTGCATACGGTGCAGGAATTAAATGCAAACAAAATGAAATTTGCCGCTGCCGTTGCCAACGAATATGCAAAGTCTGGTAAGGAAACACAGGCCAGCGTAAGGAAAGTTCTGGATATTATAATTGAATCGTTGCAGCAAAAACGCTAGCCGTTTGGCTGCAAATGCCTGAAAACTTAAAAAATTCAATAACCGTAACAATTTTTAAGGAAAAGAAATGAAAAGAACAATAATTTTTGCAGGTTTTTTACTTTTGCTGGTATTTCCGGTTTTCGCCAAATCGGGCAGACCTTTTGCGGACAAGGGTAAACTTGCCCTTGCTTCTGAATCAACGCCTTCAATTTACCAGAGCTACTGGCCTTTTATACAGATGATTGGACTTAGCGCCACCCAAACCGAATTGAACGACAGGCAGACGGTTATGGTTTTTCGCCGCCACTACAGCGAAATTACCAGTGGCAGCGAAGTTGGCATAAAAAACATTCTGCCGGAAAATCCGCAGCGGTTTAAAACTTTTACCGCAAGCGACGGACTTGCCTATAAAGTGCCGGATATTGTCAGCATGTCTTCTCTTTTTGGTTTTTTGCAGAACGCACGGGATACGCAGATTGACGTGCGCCTGCACCTGCTGATTAACCAGAACACTACGCCAAATTATTTTTTCTATAAGGATTATGACACGGCAAAACCATTGGCAAGCCCGGAAGAAATGAACGCACGCCTTGAATGGTACGTAAGCACCATAATTGAATATGTAATAAACTGGCAGAAGTACTGGAGCAAGGCGCGCAATGTGGTAAGTTCAATTGACGTTATAAGCGAGGTTTTTAGTGACGACGGTACGCTGCGAAGCGGTGCCAGCAGCATGTGGGCGCGGCTTTATGGTGACGAAAGTTTTGCCGTTAACGCCTTTGTTTATGCCACAAAATACGCCGGCGACCATTTTGAACTTTGCTACTGCGACTATTCGCTGGATTTGCCCGAAAAGCTGAACGCGGTTTTGAACCTGGTGGAACGGATACGTGATGCCGGTGGAAGAATTGACCAGATTGGCATTACTTCGCATCTGGCGGTAGACTGGCCGGAATATGAACCGTTTTTTAATTCCGTAAAAACACTTGCGGAAAAAGATTTGAAAATATTCTTGCAGAATCTGGATTTTGACAGCGTGGAAGGAAGGGAAAGTGAAAAGGCTGTTTGCGAAAGTTATTACAGTTTTTTAACGGAATGCCTTAAAAACAGCCGGTACATTTACGGCATTTCTTTCCGGGGCTTTAAAAAAGAACCCAAACAGCAGTTTGTCGATTTGTGCGAAAACCCGCTTTTTGAAAATGATTATTCCTGCAACAGTGCCTTTTACGAAGTTATAAGGGCTGCAAAAGATTTTTCTCAAACCGGCCGCTGAAAACTTGCAGTTTGTGCCGTTTATTATTGAACAGAAACAGCTGAAAGGCATTTTTCAGTAATTTTCCAAAATGTAAAAATCCTTCTGCTTGCACAAAAGGGCAGGCGTACTTTGCAGCAAACAAAAATGCATTTGTTGAACAGTACGCTTGCTTTGTGGTAAAATACCGCATTATGAATTCGACTTATGTATTAACAATTTCCTGTGCAGACCAGAGCAGTATTATTGCTGCCGTTACCGGCTGTTTGGCACAAAACGGCTGCAACATTTTAAACCTTGCCCAGCACACCGCAACCGACATAAACATGTTTTTTTGCCGGATTAAATTTGAAGCAACCGACAGTTTTGATTTAGAAGCTTTCAAGAAAAGTTTTGCTAAATTGGAAGAACAATATAAACTTACCTGGAACGTATTTGACATGTCAAAAAAGAAGCGCGTGGCAATTCTGGTTTCAAAAACCAGCCACTGCCTTTACGAACTTCTGCTTAAATACGCCGACGGCGAACTCGACTGCGAAATTCCGGTAATTATTTCCAACCACCCGGATTTGGCACACGTTGCAACTTCCTTCCATATTCCTTTCTTTCAGGTTGACCCTAAAAAAGGCAAGGCCGAATACGAAGCCGACCTTAACGAAATTCTGGCACAGTACGACATTGAACTGGTAGTTCTGGCGCGTTACATGCAGGTAATGAGTGCTGATTTCTGCGAAAAATGGAAACACCGCTGCATTAACATTCACCACGGATTTCTGCCGGCTTTTCAGGGCGCAAAACCTTACCATCAGGCATGGAACAAGGGCGTAAAAATTATTGGTGCAACCGGCCATTTTGCAACTCAGGATTTGGATCAGGGGCCGATTATTTATCAGGATGTTATACGCGTAAACGACACGCGCTCAATTGACGAGTTTATACGCATGGGTAAAGACGTTGAACGCCGCGTTCTGTACGAAGCCGTTCGCCGCTATCTGGCACATTCAATTTTCTTTTACCAGTCGCGCACATTTGTAATTGAATAGTCTGTAATTTTTGCAGGCAAAATATTTTAAGGTATTTTAAATGCCGTAACGCGAACCGGCGTGCAGTTGAAAAATTGTATGCCGGTTCGCTTTTTTTTTGCCGCAAATGGTTTTAAATCCGGTATTCCGGCTGCTGAATTGCGGCAAGTATTAATTTGGCTTCAAAATGTGTGCAAAATTGTAATTTTCGGAACTGACTGCACAAAACCACCTTGCGAAATTTATAAGATTGGAAGAAAATGGTAAAAAGCTTTTTATAAAGTTTTTTTACAGCTTAATTTCTGAGTTTTATATGAACGGTAAAAAACCGTTACGAAGTTCGTTTCATAAAAACTCGGGTATTTAGCTTTTCATTTTTCAGCTGTTTTGCCGCTTTAACTGGCGTAAAAAAGCTGAAAAACAAACATTTTTTGCGGGGTTTTTCAAAATGACAGGAACATTCTGGTCTTTGGTACCGGCTGTAGTGGCAATTGCCTTGGCTTTAATCAGCAAGGAAGTTTATTCTTCGCTTTTTATTGGTATTTTGCTTGGCGGCCTGTTTTATGCCGGTGCTTCTTTTTCCGGGTTTTTGGACCATGTAGTTGGCGACGGTTTTATTGGCCAGCTTGCAGATGCCTACAACGTGGGCATTTTAATTTTTCTGGTAATTCTGGGCATTATGGTTGCCTTAATGAATAAGGCCGGCGGTTCTGCGGCTTTTGGCAACTGGGCAAAAAAACACATAAAAACCAAGGTTGGTGCCCAGCTTGCAACCATTTTTTTAGGTATTTTCATTTTCATTGACGATTACTTTAACTGTCTTACAGTTGGTTCGGTAATGAAGCCGGTAACCGACAAGCACGGCATTTCAAAGGAAAAGCTTGCCTATCTTATCGATTCAACGGCCGCGCCTATCTGCATTATTGCGCCAATTTCTTCGTGGGCGGCAGCGGTTGCAGGCTTTGTAACGGAAGGTGAAAATGGTATTGCTCTTTTCATCAAGGCAATTCCGTACAATTTTTATGCACTTTTTACAATTGCAATGATGTTTGCCGTTGTAATGCTTAAATGCGATTTTGGTCCAATGGCAAAATTTGAAGCTTTGGCACAAAAAGCCGACGATTTGCATGACAGCAAAAACAAGGTTACTGGCAAAGGCACTGTTGTAGATTTGATTGTTCCTATCATCGTTTTGATTATTTCCTGCGTAATTGGAATGATTTACAGCGGCGGCTTTTTTGGCGGCGATGCAAACGGAAACTTTGTGGAAGCTTTTGCAAACTGCGATGCTTCCGTAGGTTTAACGATGGGCGCATTTATGGCGCTGATTATTACCCTTGTAATTTACTGTATCCGCGGTACTTTGCCTTTTAAGGCCTGCATGGAATGCGTGCCGGAAGGGTTTAAGGCAATGGTTCCGGCAATTTTAATTTTAACTCTTGCGTGGACACTGAAAAGCATGACCGACGCGCTTGGTGCAAAAGAATTTGTCGCAGGCCTTGTACAAAGCGGCGCAGCCGGTTTTATGAATTTCCTGCCGGCACTGATTTTTGTTATTGCGGCTTTTCTGGCTTTTGCAACCGGCACAAGCTGGGGCACATTCGGCATTCTTATTCCAATCTGCATCGCGGTTTTCCCAAATGCAGGCGATTCATTGCGCATCATTTCAATTTCAGCCTGTATGGCCGGTGCAGTTTGCGGCGACCACTGTTCACCAATCAGCGATACCACAATTATGGCTAGCGCCGGTTCTCAGTGCAACCATGTAAACCATGTTTCAAGCCAGCTGCCTTATGCGCTAACGGTTGCGGCGGTTTCTTTTGTATGCTACATAATTGCAGGTTTCATCAAAAATCCTGTCCTTCCGCTTATCCTTGGCATTGGGGCAACAATTGCAATTCCTTTTGTTGTGCGCAAGGTAAATGCAAACAAAGTTCAGGTTGCAGTTGAAGAATAAATACCTTTCAGTTGAATGAATTGAATTAAAAACTGAAAACCAGAAGGCGCAGAAACTCCTTGCAGTTTTTGCGCTTTTTTTTGTTCTTTTTGAAAATTAACAGGTATAAATTATTTTCTTATAACAAATTATTATCTTCAGCTTGTTGAAATTTAACGTTTTTTTGTTTAAATTATTACTTTACAAATTGGAGATTTTATGTTTAAAAATGCAGAACTTTTTGAAAGCGCGCCGGTTCCAAAAGCCGTGATGAAACTGGCACTGCCAACCATTCTTACAATGCTTGTAAACGTTTTTTACAACATGGTTGACACTTTTTTTATTGCCCGTACAAACGATCCTAATCAGGTTGCAGCCGTTAGTCTTGCAACACCGGTTTTTCTGTTTTTAATGGCGGCGGGAAACATTTTTGGTATTGGCGGCAGTGCCTATCTTTCGCGTTCATTAGGCGAAAAAAAGCATGAAAGGGTTGCCCATATTTCGGCCTTTTGCTGTTATGGCGGCATTGCAGTAGGTTTGGTAATTGGTGCAATATTTCTGCTTTTTACGGAACCGCTGCTTATGCTTTGCGGTGCCAGCGTAAACACACTGGGCTTTGCTTCTGACTACTTGCGGTGGATTGCCTATGGTGCGCCGATGGTTGTTTTGGGCGTTGCCTTCAGTAATATTGTGCGCGGCGAAGGGGCGGCAAAAACTGCAATGTTTGGGCAAACCATTGGTATGGTTGTAAACATTGTTTTAGACCCGATAATGATTCTTGGAATGAACCTTGGTGTAGCAGGTGCTGCAATTGCAACGGTAATTGGTAATATTGTTACCTGCGTTTTTTATGTAATTTACATTTTAACCAGTGGCCGAACAATGCTTTCCCTTAATCCTGCCAAAGTCAGTCTGGGCGATGGCATTTTCAGCAATGTTTTTGCAATCGGCACTCCTGCATCGCTGAACAACGTATTGATGAGCCTTTCCAACATTATGATGAACAATTTTCTGGCCGGTTATGGCGACGTTTACGTTGCTTCAATGGGAATCGCCGGAAAGGCGAACATGTTCATCGTTTTCATTATGCTTGGGCTTGCTTTTGGCGTGCAGCCTTTGGTTGGCTACAGTTTTGGTGCAAAAAATTACAGGCGCATGAACGAAGTAGTGCGATTTACCAGTTTTGGAAACCTTATAATTGGTTCTGTTTTAACAGTCGTTTACTTTTTCTTTTCGGCACAGATTGTCGGTGTTTTCATTAAAGACGCGGAAACCGTAAAATATGCAATTTTGATGGTGCGCGCCCTGCAGCTTAGTATGCCTGTTCTTGGCATTCTGTTTGTTTTGAACAATACTTTTCAGGCAATGGGAAAGGCTTTGCCTTCACTTATTCTTTCTGTCAGCCGTCAGGGACTGGTTTTTGTGCCGCTGCTGTTTATTACCCGTGCAATCGCCGGTCTTAACGGCATCATTTACTGCCAGGCCATCGCAGACGTTTTTTCAGTTACAATGGCTTTGATCATGTTTCAGTTTATGAAGAAGGCTTTTGTAGAACCGGCTGAAAAAACTGAAGAATAGAATTATTAGAATTTTTAGATAAATTTGACATTTCTATATTGCATACTTTTTCTATTTATGCCATTATAGACGGGTCAGCTACTGAGGCACGAAGCTATCTCTCTCCGGCTTCCCCTTGGTGGCTGACTTTTTTTTTGCGGTTCTTTTAACTTGACAACAGAAAGCGCCCATTTTACAATCTGTTAATACATTTCTTAAACGTTAAAAAATATTAAGGGAATTTATATGAAACCAACACTTTTAGTTCTTGCAGCCGGAATGGGCAGCCGTTACGGTGGCGTAAAACAAATTGATTCCATTGGTTTGCACAATGAAACCTTGCTTGATTTTGCTACTTTTGATGCAAAACGCAGCGGTTTTGGCAAGGTTGTTTATATTATTCGCAAAGACATTGAAAAAGATTTCAGGGAACGCCTTTTTGACCGCGTTGCTAAGAATTTTGACGCTGAATATGTTTTTCAGGATCCTAAAAAATGCTTTACAAGTGAACAGATTGCAAAACAGTCGCCGGAGCGCAAAAAGCCCTGGGGCACAATGCATGCGGTTCTTTGTGCAGAAGACGCAATAAAAACGCCTTTTGCCGTAATCAATGCGGACGATTATTATGGTCGCGAGGGTTTTGAAACTATTGGCAAATATCTTTCCGGTCTTGATAATTCCAGCACGGAACATGCAATGGTTAGCTACCAGCTTGCCAATACAATGAGCAAAAATGGTACGGTTTCTCGCGGCGTGTGCCAGATTGAAAATGGTCTGCTTGTTTCCATGTGTGAACACACTAAAATTGGTTTTGAAGGCGATAAAATTATCAGCCAGCTTGAAAGCGGCAACGTTGAGTTTACCGGTAAAGAAAGCGTTTCAATGAATTTCTTTGGTTTTACGCCAAAAGCTTTTGAAGGTTTTCACCTTTACTGGGACGATTTTGTTAAAAACAACATTGAAAGTGAAAAAGCTGAAGGCTTGCTGCCGGTTGCAGCCGGTGTAATTGTAAATAAAAAACTGGGCACCGTAAAAGCCTTTACTTCTACCGAAAAATGGTTCGGAATGACTTATCCTGAAGACCGCGCTTCCGTAAAAGAATCAATTGCTGAAAAAATAAGGACCAATTATTACCCGGAACAGCTTTGGGAAAAACAGTAGAAACTTTTTGAACGCTAGTTTTTGAACCATGCGAAAAAGCCCTTTCTTTTTAGAAAGGGCTTTTTTATCGTTTAGTCTGCAATTGCTGCTTCAAGTGCAATTTTAATCATATCGTTAAATGTGGTTTGTCGTTCTTCCGGGGTGGTTTCTACGTGTGTTGCCACGTTGTCAGAAATTGTAAGAACAGCCAGTGCCTGACGGCCGTATTTTGCCGCAAGGGTATAAAGTTCTGCTGCTTCCATTTCTAGAGCAAGAACACCGTAACTTGCCCACAGTTTCCAAGCTTCTGTTTCTTCGTAAAAAAGGTCGCTGGACAGTACTGAGCCAACTTTTACGGAAAGGTTCTGGGCTGTTGCTGCATCGTATGCGTTTTTCAAAAGCATAAAGTCCGCGGCAGGTGCAAAATGCATGCCCTTAAAACGGTGCGTGTTAATTGCAGAATCGGTGCAGGCGGCACTTGCAAGAATAATGTCCCTTACTTTTGTGTCGGCACTTACGCCGCCGGCCGTACCAACGCGAATAGCTTTTTTAACGTCGTAAAATTTAAAAAGTTCAGTTACGTAAATTGAAAGGGAAGGCTGACCCATACCCGTGCCCTGAACAGACACCTTTTTGCCTTTATAAGTTCCCGTAAATCCCAGCATTCCGCGCACCTGATTGTAGCAAACAGGATTTTCTAAAAATGTTTCGGCAATATGTTTGGCACGCTGCGGGTCGCCTGGTAACAGTACGGCTGGTGCAATGTCGCCCGGTTTTGCATTATTGTGTGGTGTTCCCATGTTTTCCTCCAAAAATCAAAAAAAATTGAAAAATAATCTTTTACAATTATAAAGCATAAAAGTTAAAAAGGAAACGGCGAAGACAGAACACGCTAATCAATGTTCTGTCTTCGCCGTTTTTTACGGTTTGTAAAACTTATAAAAAAAAGGATGCTGTGAAGCATCCTTTTTTGGAAATTACTTACAAATTACAGAGAAGCTGCAATTGCGCGTAACTGAGCAGCCATTCCCGGTTTGCCTTTCTGATCGTATTTATCAGCAACATCGTAGAATGTCTTGCGTACGTATTCTTTAGAGTCTTCAGTTGAAAGAGCAGCCTTAATGTCTGGAATTGTCAACTTCTGACCCGGTTCAATTACATCCGGATCTTCAATTTTTTCTTCTGTACCGGCAATAATTACAGGGAAGTAATTTTCGCGTTCTGAACCATAGAAACGGCGTGCAATAAGGATAAGCATATCTCCACGGCGTACTGTGTAGTACTGGGCGTTGTCAAGAACAACGTGACCGTTTGCCAGATTGCTTGTTTCTTTACCATTTCCACTGGTTAAGCTAGAAGAAAGTGTGTTACCGGCATCTTTTGATGCGTTGTTTGCCAGTGCAAGTTTGTTCTGCAAGTCTTTGTATTCTTTTGCAAGCAAAGCTTTTGCATCATTGCTTAAGGCGTTGTATTCGTTAAGTGCTTTCTGAATAGCGTTTACATCATTTGCAGTAATATCGTTGATATTTTTGTTGATGATTGCGCTGTTGTCTTTCTTCCACTTGTTTGCAGCGTTTTCAGCATCAGCCTTTGCTTTTGCCTTGTTAAGCTTGTTCTGCAAGTCTTTGTATTCTTTCTGAACCAAAGCTTTTGCACCATCGCTCAAAGCGTTGTATTCGTTAAGTGCTTTCTGAATGGCATTTACATCATTTGCAGTAATATCGTTGATATTTTTGTTGATGATTGCGCTGTTGTCTTTCTTCCATTTGTTTGCAGCGTTTTCAGCATCGGTTTTTGCTTTTGCTTCTGCTTCAGTTTTAGCTTTTGCAGCAGCATCTGCTTTTGCCTTTGCATCAGCATCAGCCTTGGCTTTGTCGGCAGCAGCCTTTGCCTTTGCAAGCTTGTTCTGCAAATCTTTGTATTCTTTTGCAAGTTTAGCTTTTGCAGCATCGCTTAAAGAATTGTAATCGTTGATTGCTTTCTGAATAGCGTCCAAATCATTTGCTGTAATGGAATTAACATCTTTATTGATGATTGCGCTGTGTGTCTGCTTCCATTTTGCAATGTCAGCATCTGCCTTTGCGTCAGCGTTTGCTTTTGCAAGTTTGTTCTGCAAATCTTTATATTCGCTTGTCAAAAGATTTTTTGCAGCAGGACTTAACTTGCCGTATTCATCAATTGCTTTCTGAATTGCAGCAATATCATCTTTTGTAATGTTATTGATGCTTTTGCTCAAAATTGCATTATGATTCTGCTTCCACTGGGCAGCTTCATTTTCTGCTGCGGCGCGCTGGGCTGCCAGTTCAGCTGCATCACTGCTTTCTACGTAGTTAGCATCCTTAATTTCGCCCTGAGCATTTGTCTGGGTTTTATCGTGGGTTGTAAGAGAATCACTTAACCCGTTGGTGTCTTCTGTTACCACCATGCCAGGTTCACTAATTTTATCCAAATCAGCATCGATGATAGTATCACTTAAATCGTCAGCGGCAAAACCAGAAGAAATATCTGGGCTATCTGCTGCCGGAAAAGTGTTTTTCTTATTGTCCTGAGTTGTAACACTTAATGGTTCTTCTTTTGGTGCGGCTTTTTTTGATGAAGCACAAGAAACAAGTGAAACAATAAGGCAGAGTGCCATTGCTTTTAAAAGTAGCTTTTTCATAACTTCTCCATGTTACGGCAAAAAGTTGCCTGTTTGGTTTCATAATATAACAGTAAATTGAATTGTTCAACACTTATGAAAAGTCTGTTATTCTACAGCTTTTTATATCGGCATTTATGCGGCGTTACCCAACAGCCAATTTTTTACAATTTTAAAATTTTACTATAAATTTACATCGGCTCAAATTACTGGGTTAAGCATGTCGGCACTTGAAACTTTAACATCGACGTGCCAGCGGTTTGCAGTGTTCCATAAATAAAATGCAGTTCATTTTGTCATGCTGAACAGGGTTCACGTTTGTCATAGATTCCGAATCGAGTTCGGAATGACAGTTTGTCGGTTGGGATGACAAAACTTTAAAATTCGAAGTTCAGAAAAACAAAAAAGCCTTTTTAACGCAGTAACGCATTAAAAAGGCCTGTACTTTTTTTATTGAAGAAACTTTTACGTATATAGAAAACTTTAAAGTTTCCGAAAAGCAAAAAAAAGTAAACGCTTAAAATCAGTCTTCGCTTTGGCTTACGGTAATAAACTCTTTTGCAGCCTTAATTACTTCGTCTGCCAGCTTGCCCGAAATAGGGTCGTAATGGTCAAAACTTGTTTCAAAACTGCCTGTACCGCTGGTTAATGCGCGCAAATCAATTGCGTAGCGCAAAAGTTCTGCCTGCGGTGCCTGGGCGCGGATTTCTTCAATGCCGCCGCCAATGTCGCTTTGTCCCAAAATGCGTCCGCGCTTGCCAGAAAGGTCTGACATGATGTCGCCCAGATATTTTGATTCAACCAGAACCGTCAGGTTCATAATCGGTTCAAGCAGAATTGCGCCGGCGTTGCGCATTGCGTCCTTAAACGCGTTGCGCGCGGCAATTTTAAACGCCATTTCGCTAGAATCTACCGGGTGTTCCTTTCCGTCCAGAACGGTTATGCCAACGTCTACAACCGGGTAACCGGCCAAAACGCCGTTTTCCATTGCTTCGTGCACGCCTTTTTCAATGCCGGGTATGTAACCTTTAGAAATTGCACCGCCAAAAACGGCGTTTGTAAACTTGTAGTTTTCGCCGCGCGGCAAGCTTTCAATTGAAAGAACAACGCGCCCGTACTGGCCGTGCCCGCCCGACTGCTTTTTATGGGTATATTCGGCCTGTGCCTTGCGCTGAATTGTTTCGCGGTAGGCAATGCGCGGAACGGCAGTAGCAATGCTGATTTTGCTTTGTGCCTGCACCTTGTTAAGCAGAATATTGATTTGCAGTTCGCCCATGCCGGAAAGTACGTTCTGCTTTGTTTCCGGGTTGAACCTGTAGGAAAGCGTGCGGTCTTCTTCTGCAAACTTGGCTAAAAGTTCGCTCATTTTGTCTTCGTCTTTCTTTTCTTTGGCACTTACCGCCATAGAAAAAACCGGTTCCGGGTGACGAAGTTTTACAAAAGTCAGCGCGTCCAAATTTGCGGCCAAAGTGTCGCTGGTTTTGGTTGCAGAAAGTTTGGCCGCAATACCAATGTCGCCGGCGCAAATGCTTTTTACTTCAACAAGTTTTTTACCCAAACAGCGGTAAAGCTTGCCGATTTTTTCTTTACGGCCTTCTGCAAGGTTAAAAACTTCGGTTTCGGCATTAAGGGCGCCGGTAATTACTTTAATGTAGGAAAGGCGGCCGCTGAACTGGTCGCTTGCGGTTTTTACAACCAGCCCGGTAAACGCGCCTTCGCCCGTAATTTTGCAAACCGCGTCAGTTCCTTCGGCAGTTTTGGCAGTTTCTATGCGGCCTTCCGGGCTTGGTGCAATGTCTGCAATAAAATTAAGCAGGCTTGCCATACCCGAATTCTGCAAAACATCGCCGCAGAAAACCGGCACAATTCGGTTGTTTTCAAATGCCAGTTTAAGACCGGCAACAATTTCTTCCTGCGTTAATTCGCCTTCGTCAATAAACTTAATCAGCAGTTCGTCATCGCCTTCTGCGGCTGCCCCGGCCAAAACGCCCCGGGCATTTTTGTATATTTCTGCATATTCAGCAGGAATTTCGCTTTCGGTTTCAATTTTGCCGCTTGCTGCAAGTGCCTTGCCGCGCAAAACGTCAATTACGCCTTTGTAACTGCTGCCGCTGCCCATTGGAATTGTAACCGGGCAAACTTCTACGTTAAATTTATCGTGAATGTCTTTTGTAATGGCTTCAACATTTGTGCGCTGGTCGTCAGTGCGGTTAATGAACACCATGCGCGGCTTGTTGCGGCGGTCAAGGTCGCGCCAAAGTTTAATTGTTTCAATCTGCACGCCGTTTTTGCCGTCTACCAGCATAAGCGCCATTTCGCTGGAACGGAACGCAGAAATAACTTCGCCTACAAAGTCGGAAGAACCGGGCGTGTCCCAGAAATTGATGAGTTTGTCGTTCCACTGGGCGTGAGCAAGGGCTGAATAAATGGAAATTTTGTGTTCGATTTCTTCGGCGGTATAATCGCTTACTGTTTTGCCAGTTCCGGCCTGTTCTGTTTTGGCAATTACACCAGAAGCAAAAAGAAGCTGTTCAAAAAGCGTTGTTTTTCCGCTTTGTCCGTGTCCGGCAATGGCTACATTTCGTATATTTGCTGTTGTAAAATCCATGTATTCCCCTTTTTGATGAAAAATTGTTTGCAAAGCTTCTTGCAAGAAACTTTATAGAACATCATAAGTTTGGAATTCTGGAGTTGTCAAGAAAAAATTAAAAAATGTCAATAGGGTAAAGGCTAAAAAAAGCAGATAAATGTAAAAAAATTGAGTTTTTGGACATTTTTCTGCTTTTTTTGTAATTAGCCTTAATGCTGAGTTTTGAAGTTCTGTCATTCCGAACTTGGTTCGGAATGTGTTTTTGGTAACAAACCGGATGCTGAACTAAATTCAGCATGACTAGTTTTTGCTTTTAACTGGTGCTGGCCTGCAAAAAATGCAAAGCTTTGCGTGCAAAAATGCCTGCTTTTTATGACGGTTTACATTTTTACCGCGTAGCTGCTTGCAAACATTGCCTTCAGGTTTTGGCTTGTGTTGTATTTTTCGCCAATGCAAAACTCTTTTGACCACGTCATGTAATACGCCCAGGGCGTTTTGGATTTTTCAAGCATGGCAATGTCCGGAATGTAGCCGACTTCTGCAAGGGCTGCAACTTTGTTTTGCGTGGTTTCTTCCATTAATTTGGCAAAATCTTCGGCGTAGTCGCTTGGCTGATACTGCTGCAAGTAAATGTCAACAGAAATTACGTCTACAAATTCGTCGCCCGGATAGCCTTCCCGGTTTCGGCAGTTCCACACCCAAATCAGATTGTTCAGTTTTTTAACGTTTACAAAATAATCAAACATCAGTTTGTAAAGTTCCTTTGCAACTGCGCTGCCTTTGCGCCCCCACCAAAACCAGTCGCCGTCGCTTTCGTGAAAAGGCCGCCACAAAACAGGCACGTCGGCATTTTGGAAAACTTCAAGTTCTTTGGCAATTTTATCCATGTCGGCAAAAAAAGCTTTCCGTTCCGTGCTGCCGTCTTCCAGCACCTTGCACGGGTCAAAATCCGTATTTTTGGCATAAAAACTTTTGTCGTGGCCGCCAGCCGGCGAAAACCAGTGAAAGGAAAACGTAATTATTGCGTCTGTTGTTTGGGCAACTTTTAATGCCGTTTTTAATGTTTCCTTGTTTTCTTCAACTTCGGTCAGGCATTCCGGGCTGGCATCCTTATAGTTTATGTTTGGTGAATAAGCTAAAAGTTCAAAACCAATCAGTTTGGGCCAAAAACCGGTCTGTTCCTTTATATAGGCAAGTTCTTCCATTGGGTTTGTTTGGGTGTGCTGGCCGGTAATAATTTTTTTACCGGCGGTTTGCACCAGATAATTTAAAAGTGCCTGGGCTTTTGGTGTTGCGTTTGGGTTAACTGCTTTCTGCATGTTCTGTATTTCCTTATAAAAAAATCTGTTTAAATTTTTGAGTTTTATATAGAATATGATAAGCACAGCCGTAGGCACCCCCAACCATGAAAAAAGCCAGCGTGTGCTGTTTAGCTTTTCTGTAATTACCATTTGTATGCGCACACGGAGGAGTTTTGCGAAGCAAAACTTCTTCGTTTTAGTAAAAGCTGACTTTATCTGCAATTGCTGGTGTCATCCCGAATTTGTTTCGGGATTTTATGGCTGTAGCGGAAGGCGTGCTTTTTGCAGCTGCCATAAATGCAAAGGCAAGCCCGGCGTGACAGGAACTTTTTGCAGTGCCTTGCCGACTTTTTGTTTGCGGTGAATATTTTACCACGATTTTGGCTTGTTTTGGGAACAGAAGATTTTTGAAAATGTATTTGGGCATAAAAAAACACCGGCATTTTTACCGGTGTTTTGTGGTTTGTTACAGGGATTTATTATTGTTTTATATAAGTTTTTTCCCCACACTCACATGTGTATTTGAATTGATTAGTTGTACCAGCACTGTTGTCTATTGATTTTCCATCAAATGTCATTTTTACTTTACCATTTGCTGGTTCGTTATCTGTGCTTTTTGTCCAGTTTTCTACTTTTCTAGGGTTTCCAGAATTACGATCTTTAACCAAATCATACAAACCAACTTTTCCGTCACTCATAAAGGCAAACCAATGGTCAGCATCAGCTTTATATATAGCTACAGTATTTCCTGTCGTCCAGCCACTAGAAGAACTGCTGCTGCTTCCGCCGCCGCCGCCTTTACAGGCGCACATACTAATTACCAAACCAAAACAAAGGCACAAAGCCAATACTTTACAAATAGATTTCATTTTAAACTCCTATAAAACTTTGCAATACTGCAAGGTTAAAATTCCTTAGCGGCAAATGCACGGGCATTAAATCCGCTTTTACATGGGTTTACAAAACATTTTAGCAACTATAACAATTTTTTATTTTATTGTACAGCGCTACACTTTTTGCAAATTTAACTGTTCAAACTTGCAAAAATTAAGTTTCAGCGGCAAAAAACCGTTTACTATAAAACATCACAAAAAATCAATAGTTACTAATTTTTTTATATATTACGCAAAATAGCGCAATATTTGCAAATTTTTCTATTAAATTGTAAATACCGTGCTTAATAGTTTTACCATTCGGAACAATAAACTGTCATTCGGAACTTGTTTCGGAATCCGTGGTAGATGCTGTGCTTTAGCCGCCGAAGGCTAACAAGTTCAGCATGACAAAAGGACTGACGAAATAAAAGGAATTCTGTCATTCGTAATGAAAAAGGTTTTGTCATTCCGAACTCGTTTCGGAATCTGTGCTTTTGCTGCCTGATTTGTCTCTAACTATTGTTTTGCCTACGCAAAAACTGCGACTATTTTTATAAAAGTTCAGCATGACAAAACAATTTTGCATCTATTCTATGTCGTCGCTGCTGGTTTCGTTCAGCATTTCGGCGTCTTCACGGCCGTGGTACGTGTTCCATGCGGAAAAACTTTTTTCCGTGCCCGGGGCTGGTGCGTTTTTTTGCGCCGGTGCAGTGGCAGTGGCTTTTGCCGGGTTTGCCGGTTTTATCTGCACCGGGTGGCTGTATTGCCGCCTCATCATTGCATAATATTCGCTGTCGTCCATAAAAATCTCCAAATTCTTAAAAAATCAATAAGCAAAACGTTTTTTTTCACCTTTTCTTGTTGTACGCAAAAGCAGGCATTTTTGCAAGGTTTTCAAATATTTTTGCTAAAACAAAAAATTGAAAAATACGTCATTTTACGTTTATAATATAGAAGAAACTTTTCTTTTCCTTTCAAAAAATGCCGCGCCACGCATTTGCAAAGCGCTAAAAATATGAAACAGGGAGATTTTTATGCCAGTAAAAAACAAAACAGCTGCCGCCTTGGATGTGCAGCACAAGGAAGTTGTCAATAATTTACAGAATTACGAAAGTTCAATTGGCCGCCAGCTTTTAAGCGCTGCCACCGCCGAAGCAAATCAGGTAGAAGAATTTAACGATTATACCGCCCAAAAACAGGCACTTAACCGCCAGATTGGGCAAATTGAAGAAATTGTTCAAAACTTAAAAAATGCGGTTGCCAGTGCCGAAGAACAGAAAAAACAGCTTGCAGAGCTTGAATCTATAAGCGGCAACCGGCTGGAAACTTTGGGAAGCGAACTTTACAGCGCCTGCCGCACTTATGTTCCGCCGGAATTTGCAGAAGCCAAAGACGAAGCAGACACTTTGACCGAATCGATTAACGGCTACAAAAAGAAAGCCGACGACATTAAGCTGGAACTTGAGCGTGCAACAATTTTTCAGCGCATTCCGCTTCAGGTAAAGCTAAGTTCAATAAACAATTCGCTTTCGTTGCAGCAGAAAAAACTTAAAGGCGTGCTTAAAACTGGTGCCGGCAAAGTTGTTGCACAGGGGCGCGATGCAATTGCCCAAATGCCTGCGCCAGACACCTTGCTTGCTGCTTTTGCCGCAGGCATTTCCGTTGCAGAAGAAATTAGCCAGAAGAAAAATGAACTTGCCGCCGCAAGCGAAGAAACCGTTGCCCTTCGCACAAGCCTTGTTGCTCTTTCCGTAAACGATTCTAATGGTAAACGGCGCATTGCCCAAATAAAGGAAGAAATTGCCGGTTTGGAAAATGCCCAGAAAAAACTTTGCCAGAAAGTAGGGCAGAATTATGTTAATTTGTACTGCACAATGGACGGCGAAACAATTTTGCAGTGCGAAGGCATTGGCGAAACAGAAATGCCGCAGATTATTGAACAGCGCAAAAAACTTAAAAGCATTAGCCGCCGCTATGAAATTTTGCAGCTTACAAGCGAAATTGAAGAAGCAGACCGGAAAATTAACCAGTTTACAAGTGAAGCCGAAGACATTGCGCAGAAAATAGCCGCCTTGCAGGAAAGGGCAAAAACCGTTGATGAAAAAATTGCCGCGGCTAATTCTGCAAAAGAAGTTTTGCTGGGCAAGCGTGCCATGGTAGAAACTGAAGAAGGCACAACAATTAAGCTTTTGCGTGAAGAATATGGCGACAACCGCAGGCAGGCAAGTGCCACCGCCGCAATAAAGGAAAAAATAAGCGAAAAACTTGCCAGTGTTAAGCCGTTTGCCAATTCTGCCGGTGCGGAAGATGCAGAAGTTGCTGCAAGCGAAAATGCCGCTGAACAGGCAGAAGATTCTGTCGCCGGTTCTTGTGCTGAAGACTTTTGCAACGGCGAAGAAAACTGCAAAAAGGCAGACGAATAATGGCCGCATACAAATTTGAAACCCACCTGCACACGGCAGAAGTAAGTGCCTGCGGTGTAAGCCCTGCCGCCGATTACATTCAGGCGTATTCAAATGCAGGCTATGCAGGCATTATTGTTACCGACCATTTTTTTAACGGCAACTGCGGCGTAGACCCGTTTTTAAGCTGGGAAGAAAAAATTGATGCTTTTTGCCTTGGGTACGAAAATGCGCTGAACGCGGCAAAAGGTACGGATTTTAAAGTTTTTTTTGGCATTGAATACAATTTTGGTGGCGATGAATATTTGCTTTACGGTTTAACCAAAAAGCATTTAAAGCAAATGCCCGAAATTATGCAGATGACCCACGCCCAGCTTTTTGAAGCCATAAACAGCGTTGGCGGCCTTATGATTCAGGCACACCCTTTCAGGCGGCGCAGCTACATAAAGGAAGTGCGGCTGCATCCAAAAGATGTGCACGGTGCAGAAGTTTATAACGCCGGTAACCGCATGACCGAAAATTTTGAAGCTGTTGAATACGCAAAGCAGAACGGCCTTGTAATGACCAGCGGTTCGGATATTCACAATGCGGCAAATATTGTTAGCCCGGAACAGGCGGCAGCATTGGGCGTAAACAGAACCGGCGGCGTAGCCTTTGATGCCCGGCTTGAAACAATTGAAGATTATATAGCGGCCATAAAAACCGGCACAAATTACACATTGCTTGGAATTTAGCCCGGCAAAACACAAAATCACAAAGTTCAAAGCCAGCACTAAACCGCTGGCTTTTTTTATTTTCCCCAAAAACAGTCATTCCGAATTTTCTGTCATTCCGAACTTGTTTCGAAATCCGTGTTAGATGCAGAAATATGTGCATTATGACTGTAAAAAAAACTTTATAATAATGCTTGACATAATAATATTATATTCGCTATATTATCATTGTTAACGCAATAATGTTGCTAGTAAACAATAAGCAGCAAACGGAGGTTAAATGACCTTTAACACGGGTTCGGCCAGTCTTGATGCCATTGTTCTTTCTGTTGTTGCCAGCGACGCGGAAGGAACCTACGGCTACAAAATAACACAGGACGTACGGACGATTTTAGAAGTTTCCGAAAGCACCCTTTACCCAGTTTTGCGCAGACTGCAAAAAGATTCACTTTTAGAAACTTACGACCAGGAGTATTGCGGACGTAACCGGCGTTATTACAAAATAACTGCGGAAGGTATTTTGAAACTTGACGAATACCGCCGGGAATGGATTGCGTACCGCAATAAAATTGACCAGATTTTGCTTGGAGAAACAGATGAGTAGAGACGAGTATTTGAAACAGCTTAGGCTGAATATTGCAGCATTGCCTTTGGACGAACAGAACGAAGCAATGGAATATTATTACTGCTATTTTGAAGACGCCGGCAACGATGAAAAAGTAATTGAAGAATTAGGTTCGCCGGAAAAACTTGCAGCAGAAATTAAGGAAAAATTTGCATGCGTACCGGCAACCAGCCAAAAAGCCGACTACAAACAGAAAACTGAACATTTTGGCAGTAACGCCAGTTATTCCGGTTCTTCGGCACAAAGCTTCATGTTTTCTACCAGCGAAGTTCGCTCGCTGGACCTTTCGATTGCAATGGCAGAAGTTGTTGTAATTTCCGGCGAAAACTACAAAATTGAAAGCCGCGGCTTTGAACCCGGCGACCTGAACTGTTCAGTTTCGCCATACGGCACGCTGTTAATAGAAAACAAGCGCAAAATGCCCCTTACCCGTTTTTTTGAACGCGGCGAAAGCAAAAACTGGCATCCACGGCTTTTGGTAACCGTACCAGGCCACGCCAAAATTGATACGCTTAAAATACGTATTGGGGCTGGTTCGCTGGTAACAAAAGACGTAAACATTGAAGCTAACCGAGCATGCATGGATGTTGGTGCCGGTAACCTGGTTCTTGGCAAAATTGAAAGCGGTCGCAGTGACATTCGCTGCGGTATGGGCAACCTTGAATTCAGCGGCAAGTTAACTTCGCTTTGCAAAATTGACTGCGGCATGGGTTCGGTAAAAATAAAGGTTGAAGGCAATGCCGAAAACTATTCCTACGATTCAAAAGTGGGACTTGGTGAAGTGGTTTTTAACAAAGAAAAAAAAGCCGGTGTTGCAGAAAATGCAAGTTCCAGCCGCAAGGAAAACCATTTTTCAATTAACTGCGGCATGGGTGCAGTGCATATTGAATTTACAGAATAGAAGATAATTCAAGACATTTCCGAAAATTATATTTTGGGAAGTATTTTTACAAAATCCGGGCTTGCGGCAAAGCGTTTTTACGCAAAAACCGCCGCCCAAAACAAACACAGGAGAAAAACAAATGGCAACTAGATTGTACAAATCGCGGGACAGAAGAATTTTAGGTGTATGCGGCGGAATTGCAGATTTTTTTGGAATTGATTCTACAATTATTCGCCTGATAATGGTATTTATTACGATTTTTAGCGCAGGCACTGGCATTTTGGCCTACATTATTGCAGCCGTAATTATGCCGGAACGCCCGTTTCAGGAAGATGACGTAGCATTTACTGCAAACATGCGCAGCGCAAACGAAACAGACCGCAATGATGAAGAGTTTGACAGCTATTTTGCAAAAGAACCTAAAAAAACAGACGGCAAATAAGCTGTTTTTGCAGCAGGAAATGAAGTAATAAACAAAACTTGGCGATAACAAAAGCCCGAATCCACAATTCGGGCTTTTCTTTTTTTGCGTAAGCGCAGCGCGTACATCGGCAAAGTCACTGCTTAATGTACACATTTGCAAGCGTCAGCGCACCCAAGGCTTAAACAGTTGTGCTGTTTTATCTGTAAAACACACAGATTCCGAAACAAGTTCGGAATGACAAGCACCTGACACTCAAAAAAACATAGAAAAATGCACAATAAAAAAGGGCAAGAAACAAAAAAATACACATTTGCAGGCGTTTGCGCGTAGTTGTGGATTTTTTGTTCCTTGCCCTTTTTCGATTTACATTATTTCGATTATTTATCAGTCTTCCTTACCATTCCAGCAGTAAGTACACAGATTGCACGGTTCAATTCCTACCGATTCAAGCATGTCGTCAAGGCGGTGGAAAGCCAGGGTTGTAAAGTGCAGCTGCTGGCGGATAGCTTCGAGCATTTCCTTGTAATTCTGGCTGTCAGGATTTGCGTAATCTTCAAGCACTTCCTTGCTTACATTGTCACCTTCGCGCATTTTAATGATGCGGCGGGTAATCAGGTCAAGTTCGCTGCTTGAGCGCGAAAAGTTTAAGTATTTGCAGCCAAAAAGCAATGGCGGACATGCCGGGCGCACGTGAACTTCCTTTGCACCGCTCTGGTACAAAAAGTCGGTGGTTTCGCGCAGCTGGGTACCGCGTACAATAGAATCGTCAATTAAAAGCAGGCTTTTGTTGCGAATCAGCTGATGAACCGGGATAAGCTTCATGTGTGCAATAAGGTTGCGCTGTTCCTGATTTGCAGGCATAAACGAACGCGGCCATGTTGGCGTATATTTGATGAATGGGCGCGCAAAAGGAATTCCCGATTCGTTTGCATAACCAACGGCATGGGCTGTTCCGCTGTCCGGCACACCGGCAACAATGTCAGGAGAAATTGCGCCCTTGTCGCGTTTTGCCAGCATTTCGCCGCAGCGGTAACGCATGGTTTCTACGTTTACGCCTTCGTAAGTTGCCGTAGGGTAGCCGTAGTAAATCCACAAAAAGGTACAAATCTTCATTTTGTCTTTTTTTTGCTGAAGAACCTGAATGCCGTTCTGCATGTCAATAAAGCAAATTTCAGCAGGACCAAGTTCTTTTGCGTCTTCGTAGCCAAGGTTTACATAGCTGAAACTTTCGCTTGCAACACAGTATGCGCCCTGTTTTTTACCAATTAAAAGGGGGGTACGGCCAAGCTTGTCGCGGGCGGCATAAATACCGGTGTTTGTCATCAAAATTAAGGTCATAGAACCTTTTACTTTTTCCTGCACGTACTTAATGCCTTCAAGAATTGAATCTTTCTGGTTGATGAGGGCTGCAACAAGTTCCGTCGGGTTAATTGCGCCGCCAGACATTTCCAAAAAGTGAATGCCGCCGCATTCAAAAGTTTCTTTTACAAGTTCATCAATATTGGTAATAAGCCCAACTGTGCTTATAGCGTAACTGCCCAAATGGCTTTGTACCAAAAGCGGCTGGGGTTCATTGTCCGAAATACAGCCAATTCCCATTGTTCCGTTAAGGTCTTCAATATCGTGTTCAAATTTGGTACGAAAAGGCGAGTTTTCAATATTGTGAATTACACGCTGAAACGAGCCATTGTTGAAAGTTGCCATGCCGCCCCGGCGTGTACCAAGATGCGAGTGGTAGTCAATTCCAAAAAACAAGTCAAGCGTACAGTTGCTGCTTGAAACTACGCCAAATAAACCGCCCATAAAAGTCTCCTGTAAAAAGTGCGCTAGTCCGCACAAATGCGCGGTACTAAGTTTATGTATAAAAGCATTGCCGGAAAAGGCAAGCCGCCAAAAATTACTTGAAAAGCATAAGTGCCAGTTCCGCAAGCAGAACTGCACCGCTGGCCGCCGCTGCTACGGTTAAAAGGCTTTTTTCAAACCATGCCAGAACAAAGGCGCATACGCAGCCTGCAACCGCAGTAACCGTGTTCCCCGTAGAACTGAAAATTGCCGGTATTGTCATGGCGCTTAAAACTGCGTAAGGCACGTAATACAAAAAAGAACGGATGAAAACGTTGGTAATTTTTTCCTTAAAAAGAACCATCGGAATCATACGAATGCAGTAAGTTACCAGCCCCATAATTGCCAGATATTTGAAAAACGTAACCATTCCTACCATTTTCAGTCTTCCTTGCCGCATTCGGCAGATTTGGTTTCTGCCTGTTCTGCGCTATTTTCTTCGCCTGCTGTATTGTCTGTTTCGTCGTGCACTGGCGAAACAATTGCCCAAATTGTGCTGCTTACAACTGCACAGATGATAATTACAAAACCGCCGCTGACATTTTTTAGCCCCGGCACAACATTAAATGCAACGCTTAATGCACATGCAGTAAGGCATGCACCGGCAACGTTGCGTTTTGCCTTGCTTACGGGCACAACAATTGCAATAAACATTCCGTAAATGGCAATGCCCAGCGCGTTTGTAATAATTTCCGGCAAAATGTTGCCAGCTGCCGCGCCCAAAGCCGTGCCGCTTGCCCAGCCCAAATAAGGCGTAGTAATTAAACCGAACAAATACCAGCGGCTAACCAGCCCCGGCTGACCGCTTGCAACGGCAAAAACTTCATCCGTATTTACAAAGGAAATTAAAAATCTGTCTGCAAGGCTTACGCCCTTATCCAGCTTTTGCGAAAGTGAAATAGACATAAGCGCGTAGCGGGCATTGATTATTAACTGAGACAAAGCCATTTCTATAAAAGGCAGGCCGCCGGTAATAATAGGCACGCCTGCAAGCTGCCCGGCAGAAGTTACGTTTACCAGTGAAATTAAAACTGCCTGCAAAGGCGTTAAGCCCTGATTAACCGAAAAAATGCCGAAAGCAAAGGAAACGGAAATGTATCCAAGGCAAATTGGAATTCCGTCGCGAATGCCGTGCATAAACTGTGCTGAATGTTCACCGCTTTTTGTCATAGGTGAAAAAGTATACCAAATTGCGATTTTTTGTAAAAGACCGCAAATAGTACAGGCCGAATGTCGTGTTTGTATGAAATGTCACAAAAACAGCCTTTCGACAATCCCAGCCTCGAAAAAAAGACTTGTGCTGCGCACGGCGTATTTTTTTTCGTGTCTGTGCTTGTCTGTGGCTGTTTTTATCACAATTAATAGATGTCTTTTGGCCTTTTATACAAAACTCGAAATTTGATTAGTGTAATTTTTTGCGAATTGTTCGTTTTGCTGTGGCTTTTTATTTTTGCAAAAATTGAAGAATTTTATTCGCACCGGCGGCTTTGTACCCTTCAGAACGGCGATAAACCGAACGCACTGCACCGCGGTTTGTTATTGACAAATATACCCCGTGGGGGTATATTCCTTTTTATGAGTGAAGAGAAATGCTGTTGCTTTTCAGAAAATACTGAAGAAGAAAAGAAAACCCTGCGTGGCGAAGACCAGAAACGCCTTATGACCATTAGGCTTAACAAAATAGAAGGACAGGTGCGCGGAATTAAAAGCATGGTAGAAAGAGACGTTTACTGCCCGGACATATTGGTTCAGGTAAGTGCCGTGCGTTCTGCGCTGGAATCTTTTTCGGCCGAACTGCTGAAAAACCACATAAAAGGCTGCGTTGTGCGCGATTTAAAAGCCGGTAAAGAAGATGTTATAGACGAATTGCTGAAAACACTGCAAAAACTAAAATAAAGAGGCAATTTATGCAGAAATACGAAGTTTTTGGAATGAGCTGCGCTGCGTGCAGTGCCCGGGTTGAAAAAGCCGTAAACGGCGTGGAAGGCGTTGAAAAATGCAGCGTAAACCTTTTAACCAATTCAATGACGGTGGAAGGAAGTGCACCAAGCCCAAAAATTATACAGGCCGTAGAAAAAGCCGGTTACGGTGCAAGCCTTGCCGCCGGTAACGCCGCTTCTTCAGGCGGCAAAAACCACCAGAATTCTTATGTTGCAGACAAAAATAAAAACCTTAACGACGGGCAAAAAAAAGCACTTAATTCGCAAATTTGCCGCCTTGTCGCTTCCGTCCTGCTGATGATTCCCCTGATGTACCTTGCAATGGGGCACAGCATGCTGAACCTGCCGCTGCCAGCCGCGCTGGGCACAAACCCAATGGCGCTGGCACTGGCGCAAATGCTTTTGGCAATAGTTGTAATGCTTGTAAACAGCAAATTTTTTGTGGGCGGCTTTAAAAGCCTTATGCACCGCGCGCCAAATATGGATACCCTTATTGGTTTAGGCAGCGGAGCTTCATTTGTTTACAGCGTGTGCATACTTTTTGCAATGACGGCCGCATCACCTGCCGCGCAGACCCACCACCTGCACCAGCTGTATTTTGAATCGGCGGCAATGATTTTAACCCTTATAAGCGTTGGAAAATTGCTTGAAACTATAAGCAAGGGGCGCACCACCGATGCGTTAAAGTCGCTTATGGCGCTTGCGCCAAAAACCGCAAACGTAGAACGCGGCGGCGAAACTGTAACCATTTCAATTGAAGAACTGAAAGTTGGCGACATTTTTAGCGTAAAGCCCGGTGAAAACATACCAACCGACGGCATTATAATAGAAGGAAACAGCACGATTGACGAATCAAACCTTACGGGTGAAAGCGTGCCGGTTGATAAAAAATGCGGCGATACGGTAAAAGCCGCTACCACCAATGTTGCAGGTTTTTTAAAGTGCCGCGCCACGCAGGTTGGCGAAGATACAAGCTTTGCACAGATTATTCAGCTGGTAAGCGATGCAAGCGCCAGCAAAGCCCCTATTGCAAAAATTGCGGATAAAGTTTCAGGCATTTTTGTGCCTTCTGTATTGGGCATTGCGGCATTTACGCTGGTTGTATGGCTTTTGCTTGGCAAAGATTTTGCCTTTGCCCTAAGCCGGGCAATAAGCGTGCTGGTTATAAGCTGCCCGTGTGCCCTTGGGCTTGCAACGCCTGTTGCAATTATGGTTGCAAGCGGGGTAGGGGCAAAAAACGGTATTTTGTTTAAAACAGCCGAAAGCCTTGAAGAAACCGGCAAAATTAAAACCGTTGCCTTTGACAAAACCGGCACGTTAACAAAAGGCAAGCCAAAAATTACGGACATTATTCCCTGGGGCGAATGCACGCAAAACCAGCTTTTAAGCCTTGCCTTTGGCATTGAATCCAAAAGTGAACATCCGCTGGCAAAAGCCGTGGTGGAATATTGCCGCAGTGCCGGAACTGAAAAAGAGGAAGTTACTGATTTTGTAAACGAAGCCGGAAACGGTTTGCAGGCCGCCGTAAACGGAAAAAAACTTGCCGCTGGTAACTATAACTTTATAAATAGCCAAATTCCTGTAGATTTTCAGCTAAAACAGCAGGCCGAACAGCTGGCAGAGCAGGGCAAAACGCCTTTGTTTTTTGCTTACGACGGCAGGCTTTTGGGGCTTATTGCCGTTGCAGACGTGCTGAAAGATGAAAGCGCCGGCGCAATTGAACGGCTTAAAAAAATGGGGCTTGAAGTTGTAATTATAAGCGGCGACAACAGCAAAACTGCCGGTGCTATTGCCAAACAGGCAGGCATTGAAAAGGTTTATGCCGGTGTTTTGCCAAACCAGAAAAGCCAGATAATTGAAGAACTTAAAAAGAACGGTAAAGTGGCTATGGTTGGTGACGGCGTAAACGATGCGCCTGCACTAACCGTTGCAGATATTGGTATTGCCATTGGTGCCGGTACGGACGTTGCCATTGATGCCGCCGACCTTGTTCTGATAAAAAACAACCTGCTGGATGTGGTAAGTGCAGTAAAATTAAGCCGCCGCACCCTTTTGAACATTAAGCAGAATTTGTTTTGGGCGTTTATTTTTAACGTGCTGGGCATTCCGCTGGCAGCCGGGGCTTTTATTTATTTGCTTGGCATTGGCATAACGCCAATGTTTGGTGCCGCCGCAATGAGCTTGTCCAGCTTTATTGTTGTTACCAATGCTTTGCGCCTTAATTTTGTAAAACTTGGGCAAAAAGGCATAAAAATAAATTATCCTGAACCACAGGAAACAAACGTAAAAGGAGATTTTGTTATGGAAAAGACAATGAAAATTGAAGGCATGATGTGCGCACACTGCGAAGCACGGGTTAAACAGACTTTAGACCAGCTGGATGGTGTTGCAGAAGCCGTTGTAAGCCACCAGAATGGCAGCGCAGTTGTAAAATTGAATAAGGACGTTAGCAGCCAGACTTTGAAAGAAGCCGTAGAAAATCAGGGTTACAAGGTAATTGAAATTGCATAAAGCAGAAAACTGAACCTGAAAAATATGCTGGCAAACAAAAAGCCCGAAACTGAAAAGTTCCGGGCTTTTTGTTTACTGTGTTAGGTGAATGATGTTACGGTGTTACCCAAGATGAAATTAAATTGTCTAATTCTGTAGCTGTTTTTGCTTCAATTTTTGCAGAACCGCGTTTTTTCATCGTATGTTTTGTTCCGCTTTCCGTGTAAATCATTGTGTCACCGTCACGGGTAGCTGTACCTGTAACTCCGGACATAGTTATTTTAACTTCGCTTCCGCTGGAAGTATATGTACCAGGATCTGTACCTTGAAAATTTTCTTTCGTGTAATAAATTGTTTCCTTGTCTTTGGTAAAAGCCATATAAACTTTTCCGTCAGAAAGATAGAAGCCACCATATATGCCAAATTCTGCGGTTTCATCAATCCAGGCACCTTCTACACTGGTAAAAAGGTTGCTTAAACCGCCGCCGCCACCGCTGCAGCTTGCCAAAAGCACTGCAAAAATTGCAGCCATGCACAAAATTGTTACGTTTTTCTTCATTTTATTTTCCTTCTCTTTGTAAAATAATTTTTATAATTTTCCCAATGCTACCGCAAACAAACAATTCTGCATAGCCGTTTATCAAAAAAAATTAGTATAAAGCTGCCCAAAATATTGCAATTTTCAGCATAAAAAAAGCCCAAAACCATTAAAAGGCTTTGGGCTTTTGGTAAAACTAAGTTTTATGCGGATATGGTGGAAGATTACCACTTGTTTTCTTCAGTACTCAAATCTGCATTTTTTATTGGAGTTTTGGTACCCGGAGTAATTTTTGCTAAGGTTGGAGTACCGGTTTTATCTGTTATTTTATTATATCCTAATATAAATGTTACACCGTCGATACGCACATTTTTTTCTTCAACTGTATATGAGCCTACTTGATCTGAAATATAATAAACTGTTTGTCTATCTACTGTATAACAGTTATATTTTTTGCCGTTGTCTAAATAAATGCCTTGATAAATGTCATGTCCTAGTGTATTGGTTTTTAATTCATTTGGATACAAATAAACGCCTTCGGCTTTAAGTTCTCCTTCTTCACCTTCGCCGCCGCCGCCGCCTTCGCAGCTGGTAAAAAGCATTGCAATAATGGCAAAAATACTTAATAAACTTAAAAACTTTTTCATAAGTAAAAATCCTTGTTCGTTAAAAATGTTGCCTTCAATGTAATTTAAAGCGTGCATTTTTTCAATTGCCTTTCAAATACCTCAATTGCCGTGCGGTTTAATATTTCTTTAAAAAAAACGGCTGCCATACCAAGCATGACAGCCAGTGTTATAAAAAATAAACTAGTTAAGTTTTTAATTTGACATTAAAAAGTTTACGTCATCCATAACAAACCATGCACCGTTTGCACCTGTGGCCGGATCAAACTCAACGTTAACATTGGCTTTTACCGTAACACTTTCTATGCTTTCATCAATTAAAATATCCGGAATTTCAGCTTTGAAAAACTTTTTCCATACATTTGGTATTGCTACGTCTACTGTAAAAAGCTGGCTTGTACCGTCCTTTTTGTTTAAGCTTACTATAAACTGCGTGCCGCCCGGCACTTTTATGCCTGTGCCTTCAAAGCTTGCAAAACATTTGTATTTTCCCGGCGAAAGGTTTTCAATTTTCTGCCATATTGCAAATGAAAAATTGTCTTCCTGCCAGCCCGTAAAATACGCCAGTCCTTCTTTGGCATTCTGGTTATTTTTATCTACTTTAGGCGTACCTTTACCGCTGGTGTTTTCTATCGTCCAGCCGGTTGTGTCACCTGTTTCAAAACCGCCGTTTACCAAATAATTGCTGGCCGTAACTTTTACCGTGCATTGGGTATCTTCTCCGTTTTTCAGTTTTCCCGGAACTTTATATTCTCCAAAATCAGGCTTGTTAAGCACTTTTGCTGCGCTTTTTTCTTCCCATTCTACGGCTTCGTCTTTTACAGAACCGTCATTATAGGTTACGGCAACTGTTTCTGGCAGTTTGCCTTGTTTACCATAAGCGAATTCCAAAAATGGTTCATCAATGCGTACAACGGCAATATTTCCTTTTGAACCAGTTTTTGCATATTTAAACACGTTTACGGATTCAAGTACATTTCCGTCAAAATCAAAAAAAGCCTGATTATCCCATGTGCCGCCGTTGTATTGGCTTTTTACTTCTTTATCATAGTTTCTTGCAGCGCTGCTTGCCCAACCGCTGCCATATTTTTCCCAGCATTCCCGGTTATAATCCAGCACTTTGTCTGCATCAGCCGCACTCGGGTCGTATTTTCTTGCAGGTATCCAGGCTGGTTCCCAGTAGAATACGCCAATACCGGCACCCTTTACTTTGGCAACAGCTTCAATTACATCACGCACGGCTATGGCCTGCCCTTCAACTGTAAATGGATAATTAAATTCCTGATTGGCAGATTGATGTGAAACTACGTTGCCATAGCCGTCTCCGTCAAGGTCTGTAAAAGGGTACGAAGTTTCAGCTACCATTACTTTTTTTTGATAAAGGTTTGCTACTTTGCGCAAAACCATGGTCAGTTTTGTAACGTCACCATGCCAGTAAGGGTAGTAAGAAGTTGCCAGAATATCGTAATCAACGTTGTATTTTTCCAAAAGGCTTGCCTTATAGGCCAGGTAATCAATGCTAAGCGGGTCGGTATAATGCACGGCAATTTGAATGTTTTTGTCAAAACTTCGTACTGCTTCTGCACCGGCTTTTACCAGCGTAAAAACCTGTTCATCATAAATTTCTCCGCACATGCCGTTGTTAATTTCGTTGCCAACCTGAACCATTACAACATTTACTCCGGCATCCTTCAGTTTCTGTAAGCTTTCAATTGTAAAAGTTTTTATTGCTTCGCTTTTTTGCTGCAAATTAAAGTTTTGCCACGCTTTAGGTGCAGTTTGCTTGTTAGGGTCTGCCCAAAAGTCGCTGTAATGAAAATCAATCAAAACTTTCATGCCGGCTTTTGTTGCACGTTTTCCAATTTCAATTGCGTTGTCAAGGTCGCCAATGCCGCCACCATAGGTTAAACCGCCGTCATCGTAAGGGTCATTCCATACGCGCAGGCGAATGGTGTTTGCACCGCCGTTTTTTAATAATTCAATTAAATCGCTTTTTTTTCCTTTGGCATCATAAAAAGTGCCGCCGCTTTTTTCTACGGAAATAAGTGATGTTATGTCTGCACCCATTAAAAAATCTTCTGGAATGTTTTCAACAGGCAGAATGGTTATGTTTGTGCTGGTTTTTGTTCTGTCCGCTTTGCATGCAAATAAAGAAAAGCTAAGAAGTCCTAAAAAAATACATGCCGGTAGTTTTAGAACATTGTACAGCGGGTTTTTATTGGTTCTCATTTTGTCTCCTCTTAGTTAATCAACACGTGTTGATTAACTAAAGTGTATGTTCAAAATATAAAACGGTCAACAATTTTTTTTGCTGCATTTGTTGCAGTTTGTAAAATTTTTTACTTGTTCAGTTTGTAAATATAATTCAAGTTGAAAACTGAAAATTTATGGTTTAGAATTGAATTCTATGAAGAAATTTAATGCAAATCTGCTGATTCTGGGCATTCTGGGCAGCTTGATAATATTCAGCGGCGCCGGCATTCTGGCACTGCACCTTTATTCAAAAACAATAGCCGTTCGTTCCGGTCTAACCGCACACATGAATGACGAAGTGCAGGGCAACGTAACGGTTGCACTTGGCATTCATTCGGAAAAAAACTGGACGCAGTCACCGGGCATAATGGGTGCGGAATTTGACGGCGTAATTACAAACCATTCATATTCGGAATTAAACCACTGGCGCGTGCAGATAAAAGTTCCCGACGGTTCTTACATTGACAGTTCGTGGAACGGCATTTACGACATGCACGGCAACATAATTACAATTTATCCGCCGGTAGACTACAACCGGACGATCGCACCAAAAGAAACGATAACTTTTGGTTTTATTATGTACACTCAGGCCGGTTATACGCCAAAAGACGTAACGCTTACTTATTTTACTTCAATAAATTTGCGTGAATATTCACTTTACTGGGTTCTGCTCTGTCTGTTTGGCGTTGCAGCCGTTGCTTTCATTACCTATCTGTTTGCACTTTCGCGCCTGTGGTATCTTGAAAGGGCACAGAAAAAATCCAAGGCATTCATCAATCAGACGCTTCAGATTTTTGCCCGTGCAATTGAAACAAGAAGTGATTATGCCAAAGACCATGCCCAGAACGTAAGCCGCTACGCAAAGGAACTTGCCGCGCGTTACGGGCTTAGCGAACACGAGCAGGAAATAATTTACTATTCCGCCATTCTGCATGACATTGGAAAAATTGGCGTAAGCGACACGATTTTGAATAAAGCCTCGCCGCTGACCGATGAAGAATTTGAAATTATTCGCGTTCACCCTGAAAGAAGCGCAAACCTTTTGTACGGTTTTGAATACGTGCCGGGCATTGCCGACATTGTGCGCCACCACCACGAAAACTACGACGGCACTGGTTACCCGTTCGGCTTAATTGGTGAAGAAATACCGCTGGCTTCGCGCATTATCTGCGTGGCAAACGCTCTGGACGCAATGTCTTCTCCACGTGCATACCGGGAAATCCTTACGGAAGATAAAATCGTTGCCGAGTTCAGACGATGCAGCGAGCGCCAGTTTGATCCGAAACTTGTGGATTTAGTTATTCAAATGATTGAAGACGGAATTCTTCAAAAATGATAGGCATGTTAGGACCAAAATCGTAGCCCATAAAGTCGGCATCGTCTTCAAAAAATTCGTCGCGCCGGGCAGTCCATTCCAGCATTGAAGAATCTTCGCCTTCTTTTTGCGCCATTTGCCATGTAACGGCGCTGTAAGGCAAAATTGAAACGTTTTCCGTTTTGATAATTCCTTTGGGCTGGTCAAGGCTGTCGCAAAGTACATAGTAAAGGCCAATTTTTGGCAGCGGTTCACCGTCAATTTCAAAAGCTGGCAGTGCCGAAAAAAATGCGGTTTTTTTGCCGCAAAGAATAAGTGCCAGAAGTTCGGCACTGTTTTCGCTCATCGTATCAAATCCAAGTTCGCCGCCGTATGGTGTACTTTGGGGCAACCCTTTTTTCTGCAAAAAATTCAGCCAGTATTCGTCAGAAGTCATAACAATTCCTTTTTTTTCTGTTTGTATAAACTAATTCAGCTTTTAAAAGCCTTTGAAAAATATAATGATGAACACAATGACAGTTGCCATTTTTACGCCGGTGCCCATTAAAAAGCCGCAGAAAGCACCCCATGCAGCTTTTAATGCCTGGCTGGTGTTTCGGCTGTCGTGAATAAGTTCGCCAATAAACGCGCCTGCAAACGGCCCGATGATAATGCCCCACGGGCCAATAAAAAGCCCGATTATAAGGCCAACGGTAGAACCGATTGTTCCGGCCTTGCTGCCCCCGGATTTTTTTGTGGAAAGAACAGGAAAAATATTGTCCAGAATGGAAACCACAACTGCGGCAACGGCGCAAATAATAAGTGCCGTAACGGAAATGTTGCAGAATTTAGAAAAAAATGCCAGAAGCAAGCCTGCCCAGGCCAATGGTGCGCCGGGTATAACGGGTACAAAAGTGCCTAAAAAACCTACAAAAAGCAGCAGGCCTGCACCGCCAATCAAAAGCATATCCGGCAAAGATGCCAGTAAAGATGTCAGAAATTCGTTCATGGGCAAAGTTTATATATATGGAAGAAAATTTGCAACCGTGCACCAGGTGAATGCAGCGCGTGCCGGTGTTTGCGGTGGCTGGCGTAAAAAAAACACCGTTCCAGAAAAATTGAACGGTGCTTTTAAAATTCTGTTTTATTGTGAATGTCGTGTTTTTTGTAAATTTTTCAAACTTACCATTCAGGCTAATTACAAAATCCGCATTCGTCTATTTTTCAATTTGCATAAGCTGCCAAATATCTTTGTCTTCCTGCCCAAGCCGCCAGAATCCTACATTTTTTACGCCGCCGTTTTTATACATTTGCAGCCTGCGCGAAGTTGACCACGCGTTGTCAAAATAAAAAGTGTAGGTAACGTTTTTGGAAACGGTAAAAGTTGGAATTCCGTGGTCGATTGTAACCGGCGAAATTACAGTATCTTCGCTTAACGGGCCTTTTGCGTTTTCGCCCCTAAAAAGCCGGTCTACGGAACTGAACTTGTAAGCACCTGCCGTATCGTCATTGCTCCATGCACGTCCGTAAAAAGGCAAGCCCATAATCAGTTTTTCTTTAGGTATAACCTGTGTAGAATACGCCATAACATTGTTGCACCATTCCATGCTGGCAACAGCACCCGGCGCGCTGGTTGCCCAGTGTTCGTCGTATGCCATAACCACAATGCGGTCTACAATCTGGGCAATTTTTGCATAATCGTAGGCATCGTGCTTTAACTGCTTGGTGCGCGCCGGTATTGCAACGCTCAGCATCTGGTCTTTCCTCAGGCCTTTTTTCAGTTCCGTCAAAAACGACCAGTAGTGTTCCTTGTCGTCTGCGCTTACCAGCTCAAAATCAATCTGCAAACCGTCGTAAGGTTCGGCAGCCTTTAAAAGTGAAGAAATAAGTGTCTGCCGCAATTTAAATTCCGGGTCAAGAACAAAGTGGGTTAGGGCACGGCTGTTGTCAATTACCACCATGTGAACGCGTGCGCTGGTTTGCGGCATTTTTGAACGCGCCGGTACGTCTACAAGCTTGCCAAAAGTGCTTAACCCTGCGCCAAAAAAGCCGATGTCGGTAATCGGATAATCCGGGCTGTAGAATTTAGTTTCGTTTGCCATTAAATATGCCCAAACTTCGCCAAACTGGGTAACAGGCATTTTCTGAAGGTGGCCGTCGCTTAATGATGCAATGGTTTTTTTATTTTTGTCCGTAACAGGATATTCAAAATGCCTGTTTTCTTTAACAATTTCTTCGGGTTTGGTAGTTCCTTCCGAAAATTCAACAGGCGCTACAGTTTCAATTTGTAAAACTCTGGTGTCGGCAGGTTCGGGTTTGGTTTCTGTTTTCTGGCTGGTTGAACATGCAAAAAGTGCAAAAATTACTGCAACTAAACCGGCCGTAAGAATAATTTTACTGGAAATGCGTTTTTTTACCATTCGTTCCTCATTGTTGGGTTAATACTAATTTATCGGTAAAAAACGGCTGAAAGTAAAATAAAGCATTTAAAACAGACGGATTTATTGAATTTTAAAGATTTGAAAAGTTACAGAAATGTAAAATTGCTGGTGTTTTTCGGCATGGGGTTGCAAAAAAAATGGAAGCATCCGAATGAACGGGCACTTCCATTTTTTTTGTTCAGTCTGGCATGATGCAGCCTTCTGCAATATGTTTTTCAATTGTAGAAAGAATGAAGGGTGCAATGTCCGGCAGCGCATCAATTGCTGGTTGCATTCGGTTCATTACATCCTGCCTTGTAACTTTACCCAGCCGCCACGTGTGCCCGTCCGTAAGGGCGTTGTGTAAAAATGGCTGCAACCGGTCTAAAGCCGCGGCATATTTTGCATCGGCAGTCTGCATTTCATCAAATTCTTCCCACAATGCTCTGAATTCCAAACCCTGTTCAGGCGGCAGAATTGCAAACAGTTTGTCTGCGGCGGCTTTTTCACGTTCTTCCTTGTCAAGGTTGCCGGTTTTGTCAAAGGCAAAAGTGTCGCCGGCATAAACTTCAATTAAATCGTGAAAAATTACCATTTTTAGCACGTGTTCCATGTTAAATGGTTCGGCCGCGTATTCCTGCAAAATCGGTGCCATCAGTGCTAAATGCCACGAATGCTCTGCATCATTTTCACGGCGGCTTTTGTCCGTTAAAAGCGTGCGGCGCAGAATCTGCTTCACCTTGTCAACTTCCGCAATAAAGCGCATCTGGCTTTCAAGCCGGGAATTGTCAAAATTGCCTGCAATCTGGTCAAAATCAGGCATCGGCTTCAATTACTCCGCGAATTGCTGCAAGAAAATCGCCATATTCGGTAAAGGTTTTAAACTGGCTGTATTCTTCCTGAATGTGCTTCGGCGGACGGAACAGGAAACCGGCCTGAGAATTTTTAATCATTTCAAGGTCGTTAAAAGAATCGCCTGCGGCAATTGTCTTAAAGCCGATAGACTGCAAGGCTTTTACCGCGTGGTATTTGCCGTTCTGCTGGCGCATGTTGTGACCGGTAATCATTCCGTTTGCGTCTACGCTTAAGTTGTTGCAGAAAATTGTAGGCATTCCAAGCTTTTTCATAAGTGGCGCTGCAAATTCAGAAAAAGTATCGCTTAAAATAATTACCTGACTTATTGACCGCAGTTCGTCAAGGAATTCTTTTGCACCCGGCAGCGGGTCAATTTTTTCAATTGTAGCCTGAATTTCTTTAAGGCCAAGATTGTGTTCTTTCAAAAGGCCAATGCGCCATTTCATCAGTTTGTCGTAATCAGGTTCTTCGCGTGTTGTGCGCTTAAACTCAGGAATGCCGGAAGCTTCTGCAAATGCAATCCAAATTTCTGGAACGAGTACACCTTCCAAATCCAAGCAAGTAACGTACATAATTTTTTTCCTTATTAAAAATGCCGCGCACTTTTAAAACCAGGGCGCAGGCGGTTTGTAAATTGCCGCTAAAATTGAAAATTGAATTCTACCGGCTTGCTGCTGCTTCAGCCTAGCACAAAGCCGGGGTTTTATAAAGGCATTGAAACAAAAAAAGGCACAGGCTTTTTGCCCGTGCCTTCACTGTTACTGGTAAACCCTTACGTAATCAACAACCATATCGGCTTTCATCAGTTTCGGGTCAACCCCGTGCTGGCCGCCCCAGGTGCCGTCAATTGCAATGTTCATAATTAAATAGAAAGGAATGTCAAACGGCCATTCCTGCCAGCTTTGATGCGGATTTTCCACTTCGTAGAAAACTTCGCCGTCAATAATCCATTTAATGTAGTCTTCAGTCCAGTCGATGGCGTAGGTGTGGAACTGGGTAGTGGTATTTTTGAATTTGGCATGCTTGGTTTTTTGCGTGTTGTTCTTGTGGTTAAAAGCCAAAGTGTGTATCGTGGTGTGAATTTCATCCTGATCAAAGCCGACCATTTCCATAATGTCAATTTCGCCGGAACGCGGCCAGCCTCCGTATTTTTCGGCATTGGGCAGCATCCATATTGCAGGCCATGTACCAACGCCCTGGGGCAGTTTTGCGCATACTTCTATGTAACCGTGGTCCCAGCTGGCCTTGTACTGGGTTTTTACCCGGGCACTCGTCCATGAATTGGATTTAGGGTCGGTGCGAAGTGCAGAAATTGTCATTACGCCTTTTGAAACGTAAACGTTTTCCTTGTTTTTGGTGTATTTTTGAATTTCCGCATTGCCCCAGCCGTTTATGTTGCCAAGTGAATAGTCCCACTTGCTTTCATCGGGTGCGCCTTCGTAATCAAATTCATCTGCCCAAACCAGCGACATTCCTTCCGGCACTGCCGATTTTGTTGCCGGTTGCGGCTGCTTGCACGCAAAAAAACTCATTGCGGCTGCAAAAACCGCCATGCCCAGCAAATATTTTGTGCATTTTTTCATGTTGAACCTCAAAAAAAAATATTTACCTTAAACTTAAAGTTTTCAATTTTAAGCCCAAAAAGCCGCTGTTTGAAACTTCGTATTAAGGCTGTTCTGTTTTTTTAGTTTACAATGAGGGTTTAAAAAGCGCAATTTTTTCTGTTTTGGGGGTAAAAAAGCAGAAAATTTTGATAAATATGTGAAAAATTTGACAAACAGAAATTTTTAAAAGCCGGCAAAAACTGAATGCGTGGCAAAAATCAAAAAACTGGCGAAGCCTGTAAGGTGCAACAGCATTTTAAACCGCGGCTTCGCCAGCTTTTTTACAGGCCGTAAATTGCAGAATATTTCTGTTCGATGTAGTCCAGAAATGGTTCAGGCGAAAAACCCGTTCCGCAAATGTCAAAAAGCCAGTCTTTTGGTTCCAGCCGGTCGGCTTTTTTAAAAACCTTATCTTTCATCCATTCGTTTATTTTGGCAAAATCGCCGGTTTTTACGGCATTTTCAATGTTAAAGTCTTCCTGCATTTTATTGTAATACATGGCGTTGTAAAAATTTCCCAGCGCATAGGTGCAAAAATATCCAAAACCGCCGCTCCAGTGCACGTCCTGCAAAATTCCTTCCCTGTCGTTTGGTGGTACAATGCCCAGATACTGGCGGTATTTTTCATTCCACAGGCCGGGCAGGTCTTCAATTTTTGCCCGGCCGTTGATAATTGCCTTTTCAAGTTCGTAGCGGATAATTATGTGGAAAGTGTAGGTAAATTCGTCGGCTTCGGTGCGGATGAGGCTTGGCTGAACAATGTTAAGGGCTTCGTAAAGTTCTTCTGCGCTAACATCGCCAAGCACCTGCGGAAATATTTCCGAAAGTTTTGGAAAAATCAGTTCAACAAAGGCGCGGGAACGGGCTATACGGTTTTCGTAAAAGCGTGAAACTGATTCGTGCATTCCCAAAGTTTTCCGGCTTAAATGATGCTGCCAGTTTTCCGCCGGCTGATAAAGTTCAAAAAGCGCGTGCCCGGCTTCGTGTATAACCGAATACATGCTTGAAGCAAAGTTATCGCCGTAAAAATGCGTTGTTATGCGCACATCATTTTGACCGAGGGCATCGGTAAAGGGATGTTCGGAAAGGCTTAATGCGCCGCGCTTTTTGTCAAAACCCATCAAATCCATCAAAAAATCGGCGCACTCCTGCTGCTGCTGGTTTGTAACTTTGCGGAACATGAAGTCGCTGCGGATTTTTTTGCCGCTTGCCTGAATTTTCTGCAAAAGCGGAATGAGCCGCGCCTTGCACTGGTTAAAAATCAGGTCAAGGTCGGCGCATTTTATGCCACGTTCGTAATCGTCTAAAAGGTTGTCGTAGGCGTTGGGCAGGGCATTGGGGCGCAGTTCAATTTGCTTAAGATTTATGTCGCGCACAGTTTGCAAATGGGGCGCAAAAATTGAAAAATTGCTGGCTTTTTTTGCCTGAAGCCATTTGCAGTAGGCAAGGTTGAATCCAAGTGAAAATTCCTTGTCCATTTCTGGTGTAATGTTCCGGGTTTTTTCGTAATTCTGGTGCAAATCAATTATTAAGGCACGGTCAAAAGTGTCGCTTATCTGCTCAATGTTGCTGTATAAAAATTCAGCATTTTTTATGAAATCTTCGTCTTTTGTAAGTACAAAAGCCTGGTTAGAAAGTTCAGCAATTATCTGCCCCTGTTCTTCAATTGCGTTTTCGGGACAAATCGTTTCCATATCGTAATTTAAAACTCCGCAGGCGTGGGCTAAAATATCCTGCCTGGCTAAAACCTGGTTTACAAAAGCCAGTGCGTCATCAATTTTGGTGTTTTTCATGTTTAAATTGTCGGCGCATTTGGCAAAATAAAAAATCAGCAGCCCTCAGTCCTTTCCGCGAGAAAACGTGCTGGTAATTTTTTTTCAATTTTTACGTAAAGTTTGCATTGCATAAATTTTCAAATGCTTTTACAAAAAGCCTGCATTTTTGTATAATTCGGGCGTTATGCAGAACAACCAGAATTGCCAGAACCGGGGGCAGGGTGCAGATGCCTTTTGCACGGACAGTTTGCAGAATGAAAATACTTTTTGTGCGAAAAGTTTGCCCGAATATTTTGGCTATAATATAGAAGAGTTTGAACGAAATGCAGAAAAATGCCGGATAAAGCCTTTGCCATTCAGCATTAGCCCGGCCTATTTTGAACAGATGGAAAACCTGTACAGAAACGGCAGGCTTGAAGATTTCAAGGCGCTTCAAAAACAGATAATTCCAGATTCCGGCGAATTTTCAATAAAACCATACGAAATAAGCGACCCTTTAGGCGCACATCGTTACCAGATAACTGAACGCCTTGTTCACCAGTATAAAAACCGCTGCCTTTTAATTAGCACCGGCGCGTGCTTTGCAAATTGCCGCCACTGTTTCCGGCGCGCTTCACAGGTGCGCCAAATGCCGTTTATCAGCAAAGAACAGACTGAACAGGTTTGCCAGTATCTGGCGGCGCATGACGAAGTAAAGGAAGTGCTTGTTTCCGGCGGCGACTGTTTAACCGCAAGCGACAAAGTGCTTTTTAGCCTGCTAAAAAAACTGCGCGCCGTCCGCAGCGATTTAATTATCCGCATCGGCACACGGGCGCCGGTTTTTGCGCCGGAACGCTTTACCCCGGAACTTTTGCAGATGCTCGCTTCCCTTCGCCCGCTTTGGGTTATTCCACACATCAATCACCCGGCAGAACTTGGCAGTAAAACCGTTGCCGCATTAAATTCAATTACAAATTCCGGTATTCCCATGCAAAGCCAGACGGTGCTTTTGCGCGGCGTAAACGACAGCCTGCAAACGCTGACGGAACTTTTTAACCGGCTTGCCGCTTTGGGCATTCGTCCCGGCTATCTTTTTCAGGGCGACCTTGCGCCGGGCACGGCCTATTTGCGCACCAACATTTATAAAAGCCTTCAGCTTTATGAAGAACTTCGTAAAGAACTTTCCGGGCTTTCACTGCCGGTTTTTGCAGTAGATTTGCCGAACGGCGGCGGAAAATTCAATTTACTTCAACTTTCTGCCGATTTTATGAAGTACACCGTTGAAAAAAAATCTGAAGAATATGTTTTTAACGGCAAAAACGGTGAAACATGGCGGTATCCCATTGAGTAATAATAAAGTAAAAATCAGCAAAACCAAAATTCTGGCACTTCTGGTTATTGTACTTGCTGTTTGTGTAGTTCTTTTAACGGCCAGCATATTGTTTCAAACCCGGTCGCAGGACACGACGATTGAACAGATTGAAGACCCTTCAAACGGCGATTTGGTTTTAAGCCAGCCACTTGTGCCGCCCAAAACGGCAGAAGATTATAAACAGAGCAGGACAAAGCACATTTTGCGAAGCGAAAACGGCAAAATGCAGGTTAGCGAACGCAACGGTACGCCGGTTGATTTTAGCAGCAAAAACGAAAATCAGCTGCTGGTAGAAAAACCAGAAAACCTTAGTCAGCAGAATCAGCTGGTTTATTCAAATGCTGGCGGTTCTGCTGCTGCAAATAGTGGCGATGGTTCTGCTTCTTTTGACGGTTCAATTATAATTGAAGGCGAGGGTTTTGGTGACGGTTCGGCACAAAGTGAACCGGCGTGGACGGCTTTGGCAAATAATGCCCCGGCGATTGATGAAACAACCCGGATGCTGCTGAACAAATCCGGCCCGGACTGGTACGATTATACTACAGGCGAAATTACCGGACAGAATTATTCAATTACCGGTACGCTTGTTTTTGTTTTTGATGACGCCGGGCACAATTTAAGCCAGCTTCAGCCTTTTCTGGAACTTCCGTTTCCTGTAACCGTTGCCGTTTTGCCCGGCCTGGAATATTCTGCGGAAGCGGCAAAAAAAGTGCGCAGCTGCGGCAAGGAAGTTATCCTTCACCAGCCGATGCAGGCGGTGGATTTGAAGAAAGATCCGGGTCCTGGCGCAATTTACCCCGAAATGACGAACGAACAGGTTTACAACATTGTGCGCCGCAATCTTGCAAGCATCGGACCGGTTGCCGGGCTTAACAATCACGAAGGTTCTTTGATAACCGCCAACGAAAACCTGATGTCGGCAGTTCTGGACGTTTGCCGCGCAGAGCAGATTTATTTTCTGGATTCCAGAACCAATTCGGAATCGAAGGCGCGGTATGTTGCGGCACAGCGCGGAATGCGTATTTGGGAACGTTCAGTTTTTCTGGATAATTCGCCTAGTAAAAAGGAAATGCAGGCAGCAGTGCGCTTGGGAATGGAACAGGCGAAGAAAAACGGCCTTGCCATTATGATTGGCCATGTGTGGAGCGAGCAGCTGCCTGAAGTTTTGACCGATTTGTACCCGGAAATGCTGATGCAGGGTTACAGCATAAAAACCATTTCTAAAATTCAGGATTTGTTTTAGAGTTAGCACGTGCGGATGCGCGCCTTGGAGCGATTGCTTTGAGGTTCGTTTATAAAATGCGAACAGCTTAAAGATTTGAGGAAATATATGAGAGTTTTAGGCATTGAATCTTCCTGCGACGAAACAGCCGCAGCAATTGTTGAAGACGGTCACAAAATTATAAGCAATGTAATTGCTACGCAAATTCCTTTTCACCAGATTTATAACGGTGTTGTGCCGGAAATTGCCAGCCGCAAGCACGCGGAATGGATTTTGCCGGTTGTTCAGCAGGCTTTAAACGAAGCAGGCATGACAATGGATGATATTGATGCTGTTGCGGCTACCAACCGTCCGGGGCTTATGGGTTCGCTTCTGGTAGGCTTAACTTTTGGCAAAACGCTGGCGTGGTCTACAAACAAGCCGTTTATTGCCGTAAACCACATGCTTGGCCACATGTATGCGGCTCATCTTGCCAACGAAATTGAATATCCGTATCTGGGGCTGCTGGTTAGCGGCGGCCACAGCATTATTTGCCGCGTAAACGATTTTGACGATATTGAAGTTTTGGGCACTACAATTGACGATGCAGTTGGTGAGGCCTTTGACAAAGTGGCAAAATTTTACGGGCTTGGTTATCCTGGCGGCGTAATTATTGATAAACTTGCCCAGAATGGTTCACCTCTTGCGGCAAAATTTCCTATGCCACAGCTGAAAGGCGATAACCACCGCTACGATGTATCTTATTCCGGGCTGAAAACCGCCGTCATCAACCAGCTGGATCAGTTCTGGAATCCTGAATATGAAAAAACAAACGAAAATATTGCCGCAGCTTTTCAGGAAACGGCAGTAAAAATACTTTTAAGCCGCCTTTTTAAGGCTGTTGATGACACCGGGCTTAAAACCGTGGTTGCCGGTGGCGGTGTTGCGGCCAATTCAAGGCTTCGTTCCATGCTTGCAGAACGCAGCGACATTAAGTGCGTTTTTCCGCCGTTAAAGCTGTGTACCGATAATGGTGCAATGATTGCCGGTCTGGCATATCATTACTTAAACCGCGGCGAAACAAGCCCGTGGACAACTACCGCAAGTGCACGCATTCCGGCTTTTAAGCGCGGCTTAAAAAACTAGCCGGTACGCACATTACAGGCGAAAAACAATTTACCATTTAAAACAAAAAAGGCTGCCCGTTTATTCTGGGACAGCTTTTTTTGTTTACATTCATGGTTTACTTAAACCTATAAACACGGTGAACATTTTTTTCTCGGCAGGGACTGACTGAAGGTTGCTTTTTAATTTTCAAAAACTAAACATTCAGGCTGATTGATTTTTTACAGCCCAAGCAAATCTTTGGCATTTTTCCACAGAATGTTTTCTTCTTCGGCACTGGTAAGTTTCAGCTGCTTAAAGCGTTCAAGCTCGCCTTCGTGCGTCCACATGGGAAAGTCCGAACCGAACAAAAACTGTTCCGAACCGTGGCGGTTTATGAATTTGCGGGCAAGTTCCAGCGGCATTTTCCACAAGGAACTGGAAGTGTCAAAAAAAACGTCCACTCCGTCCAGAATGTCAAAACTTTCCTGCCACTGGGTATAGCCGCCAAAATGCGCCGCTACAATTTTCAGTTTTGCAAAGTTGCTGCGCAGGCTGCGCACCCGTGCCGGCCCTGAAAAATCAAAGCGGTAATCGCCGGTGTGAAAAAGCACCGCCATGTTCAAATCCGTCAAGGCTTCGTAAACAGGGTTCATGGCCGGGTCATCAATTTTAAATTGCTGAAAATCCGGATGAAGTTTAATTCCCTTAAAACCGGCGTTTTTTATGCGTTGCAATTCTTCCACCGGGTTTTCAAAATTCGGGTGCATCGTACCAAAACCCACAAATTCGGGGTGCAGGGCACATTGTTCCATTATGAAATTATTTATAACGCTAACCTGGCTTGCTTTCGTTGCGGCCGAATGTACTACGTAGTGGCTTACGCCGATTTTTTTGCCGCTTTCAATCAAACCTTCCGCCGTGCCGTCGCCTTCAATCGGGCTGTTGTCGTAAAAATGGCCGATTGCAACTGTACTTTTAGGCGCAATTTTTTGCGGATAAATATGTGCATGAAAATCAATAAGCATAGCAGAAAACCTATCAAAAAACTTCTATTTTTTCAATATTTACGGCTTTTTTGAAATAAAAGCTTGATAGCGATAAATACTTTAGCCCAAATTTCGAGTTTAAAATATTTGCCTGAAAAATGTAGGATGATTTTACAAAAAGCAACCGTGGGCAGGCACGGACACGAAAAAAATTACGCCGTGCACATGCACTAGTCGTTTTTTTTGTGGCATGGACTGCCTGAAGGTTGTTTTTTTTGTAAATTTTTCAACCTCGTCATTCGGGCATTTTACAAATTGACACGTGCAAAAACAACTATTAGAATGAAAAACATGAGCAATGATTTTTCTCTTGATTCAGTTATCCGCAAAATTCCCGATTTCCCTAAACCGGGAATCCTTTTTTATGATATTACCGGAATTCTGGTAAATCCTGAGGCTTTTCGCTATTGCATTGATTCAATGGTGAAAATGTATAAAGGCGCAAAACTTGATGCAATTGCAGCGGTAGAAAGCCGCGGTTTTGTTTTTGCAGCCCCTTTGGCCGAAAAACTCGGTCTTCCGCTTGTTTTAATCCGCAAAAAAGGCAAACTGCCCGGCGATACTTATTCCTGCAAATACGCTCTTGAATACGGCTTTGCAGAAATTGAAGTGCATAAAGCAGACGTTCAGAAAGGTCAGAACGTGCTGATTGTTGACGACCTTATTGCAACCGGCGGTACTTTGCAGGCTGCTCAAAACGTAATTGAACAGGGTGGTGCAAGCGTTGCCGGTTTCTTCGGCATTGTAGGCCTTCCGTTCCTTAACTATTCAAAAGTTCTTGGCGATGTGCCGGTAAGAACACTGCTTGAATATCACGGCGAATAAGCCGAAAAAAAACCGCTGATTTTTCAGCGGTTTTTTTTGTCCGATTCAGTTTTTCATTCGTCCAGTTTATCGGTGTAAAGGCTTGCATTGGTTGTTTTTACCAGATTAATTGCAAAACCGTCATAATTGTCCAGTTTGCTGAATTTATTAAGGCAGCTTTGTTCATTCTGCCCGTCACCGGCAACAACTGTAAAATTAATGTTCAGCAGGCGGCCGTAATAGTTCAGTGCCGGCAAATAGTCATTTTTTAAAAACGCATCATTGGCATTAAACAATGTTAAAAGAACTTTTTTTTCAGGGCAGATAATCTGCTTTATACCAGGATCGTGCTGTTTTTCCCTGAATTCGTCTAAATTTTCCTTTGTTACAATTTTGCTGGCGGCGTAAAAACTGTGGGTTTGTTCATCAAACCTGCAAGCGCTGCTTAACTGGTTTCCGTAAGAATCGCGCTGGGAAAAACCCAGAACCTTTGCTTCTTCCAAAGTGTCGCCTTCCATAAAATTCCGCAAAAGCTGGCACAAAGCCGCCGCCTGACTGTCTGAGTTCTGCGAAATTGTACCGCAGATTAAACCCTTTTCAATTGCATCAAGGGTTTGGGGCAGTGCGTCAAAGCCAAAAACCGGAATCTGGGAATCGAACCCGGCGGCGGTTATGCAGCTGAGTGCCATGCCGTCGTTGTTGCACACTACAAAATCAATTGCCGTGCCAAAAGCGTTTAACCAGTCGTTCATTGCGTTTTTTGCGGCTTCCGTATTCCATGGAGAGCCGTCGTTTCCAATCATTTCCCTTGCGGCAAGTTCAACAACCTTAAAAGTTTTGCCGTTCTGCTGCGTTATTCCGCCTTCCTTTTTTATTGTCGGGCTGGCAGAACCGTTCCACGTGTTTAGTTTCTGGCGAACGCCCGTTGTGCGGTTTATTGAATCAATGTGGCTGGAATCGCCGATGCACAGAACATAGCCCAAAAAACCGTCGCCGTTTCTGTCCAGTTTACGCAAATTGCTGTTTTTAAGATAGTTTACAATCATCTCGCCCTGAAGTTCTCCGCCTTTCGGGTCTGCGCCAACATAGCAGCTGCGCTTGTTCCAGTTTACCGCCGATAAATCGGCAGTTTTTGAATCAAAATCCATGGGCTGGCGGTTGTAAAAAACAACGGCCTTGCTTCTGTTTAAAATTGTTGGCGTTTTGGGGCTGCAGCCGGTTAAAAAAAGCGGCAAAACCAGCAGAAGTGCACAAATTGTTTTTAATTTCTTCATTTTTAATTTTTCCTTTTTACCGTGAATGTTGAGTTTAAAATATTTCCCCGAAAATTACATGATGTTTTAGAAAAAACAACCGTAGGCAGACCCTGCTTGTGCTTTTTATTTTATCTCTAACAGATACCTCGAAATATGCACAAGGTGCAGTTTGTAAATAGCAAACTGCATCGTTATACAAACTCTGCTACGAAAAAAATACGCCGTGCGCAGCACAAGCCTTTTTTTTCGAGTCAGGGACTGCCGAAAGGAGGCTTTTTATAAATTCTTAAACTCGATATTCGGGCATTTTTTGTTTTTTCAGTTTAACGGCACGCCAAAAAATTCAATTTGAACATGCCGTTTATTTTCAATTAACGAAAACTAATGGAATTGTCCCCAGTTCTGGCCTGATTCTACGCTTACGCGAAGCGGCACGTTCAGTTTTATTACGTTTTCCATTTCCTTCTGCAAAACGGCTTTTACGGTTTCTTCTTCTTCAGCCGGACATTCCAGAATAAGTTCGTCGTGAACCTGCAAAAGCATTCGGGCTTTAAGTTTTTTTTCATTTAGTGCCCGGCTTACGGCCAGCATGGCCATTTTTACAATGTCTGCGGCCGAACCCTGTATGGGCGTGTTCACTGCAATTCTTTCTGCCGCCGATTTTTCTATTTTGTTGCGGCTTAAGATATTGCGGATATAGCGCCTGCGCCCCATGATGGTTTCAACATAGCCGCATTTTTCGGCATTCTGCACGGTCTGCAAAATAAATTCGTTTACGGCCGAATACATTGAAAAATAGCTGTCTATAAATTCTTTCGCCTTTGTGCGCGGAATATCCAGCTGGTTTGCAAGCCTGAATGCGCTCATTCCGTAAATTACGCCAAAGTTAATTGTCTTTGCGGTTCGGCGCATTTCCGGGGTAACTTCATCGGCAGGAACGCCAAAAATAAGTGCGGCGGTTGCCTTGTGAACGTCTATGCCGTTATTAAAGGCGGCGCAAAGGTTTTTGTCGCCGGTTAAGTGTGCCATTACAACCAGCTCAATCTGGGCGTAGTCCGCCGAAATAAGCACGCAGCCGGGTTTTGCCTTAAATGCGCTGCGTATTTTGCGTCCGGCTTCTTCTCGCACGGGTATGTTCTGCAAGTTAGGGTCGCGGCTTGAAAGTCGGCCGGTTGCAGTGCCGGTTTGAATGAAACTTGTCCTAAGCCTTCCGTCGCTGTCGCACAGCAGGGGCAGGGCTTCGGTGTAGGTTGAAAGAAGTTTCGTCATGCCGCGGAATTGCAGAATCATTTTAGGCATTGGGTCTGCCGTATTTGCCGCAAGTTCTTCAAGTACGGCGTTGTCCGTAGAATAGCCGGTTTTTGTTTTTTTACCGTGGGGAAGGTTTCGTTCAACAAAAAGTACTTCCTGCAGCTGCTTGGTAGAAGCAATGTTAAATTCCCTGCCAGCCAGCCTAAAAATCTGCTGCTGATAATCGGCAATCTGTTCTTTCAGTTCAATGCTGTAGTCGTAAAGTGCTGCTTTGTCAAGGCTTATGCCTTCAATTTCCATTTCTGCCAGAAGCGGCATAACGGGCATTTCTATAGAAGAAAACAGCGTAAAAAGCTTCTGTGCCTGCAATTTTTCTTCAAGATAATTCCACAATTTCAGCGTCAGGTCGGCATCTTCTGCGGCGTAGGGCAAAGCCTGTTCCAGCGGCACGTCCGTAAAATTCATTCCTTTTGCAGCCTGCTGTTTTGTTACAAGGGTTTCAAAACTTATGCAGCTTAAGCCCAGCAAACTTGCCGCAAGGGCTTCAAGTGAATAGCTGGCGCGTTCCGGGTTGGTAAGCCATGCTGCAATCATAGTGTCGTAAAAACGGCAGGCCGGCTGTTTCATGCCGTTTGCACGCAAAACCTGATAATCATACTTGCCGTTGTGGGTAACAATTACCATTTCGCCGTTCATGAAAATGCGTTCAAGCTGCGCCATGGCATCTTCTTTGCTTATATAGTCTGCGCCCAGCAGGGTTTTGCTTTCTTCGCTTATAAGCGGCACGTAAAAAGAAGTGCCGGTTTTGCAGCAAAGTGAAAAGCCTGCCAGATGTGCGTGGTGCGGATTAAGGCTGTCGGTTTCGCAGTCAAAGGCGCAGAACTTGTTCTGCAAAATTTCGTCAACAAGACGGGACAAATCTTGGTTTTTGGTAACGGCTGTATAATTGCCGGTGTTTGGCGTTAAGCTTGCAAAAACCGGATCCTGATTTACGGCTGCATCAAGGGTGCTTGAACCAGTGCTTGCAGTGTTTTCTGCATCTTGCGCAAACAAATCGCCGGTCTGGTTTTTATTTTCGCCGCTGTTTGTGCTGCCGGCGTTTTCATTTTCTTCCAAATTAACCCCGGCAGAAAATGCGTAGCTTTTTGCCACTGCAAAAGCCCCGTACCGCGCCAAAATGTCTGCGGCGGCCTTGTAGTCCGGGTTTGTGCAGCAAAAGTCTTCAATTGTGCCTTCAACGGGCACATCGGTGCAAAGCTTAACCAGTTTTTTGGAAAAATATGCGTCTTCCTTTCCTTCTGCCAGTTTTTTGCCTGTTGCGCCGGTAATTTTTTCTATGTTTGCGTAAATGTTGTCCAGGGTTTCGTATTCGGTTAAAAGTTTAAGCGCGCCTTTTTCGCCAATGCCTTTTACGCCGGGTATGTTATCGGCAGTGTCGCCCAAAAGCGAAAGCATGTCGCCCATCTGGCAGGGTTTTACGCCCCATTCTTCAATTACGCCCTGGGTGTCTACCAGCTGCCAGCCGCCGGCTTTGTCCGGTTTCAGCATCTGGCAGTTGTCGTCAACCAGCTGCATCAGGTCCTTATCGCCGGAAAGAATGCGGCATGGGCGGCCGGTTGCGGCACATTCGGCAGCAAGGGTTGCAATAATGTCGTCGGCTTCGTAACCGTTGCAGCGCAAAACCGGAATGCCGAGAGCCGTTAAAATTTCTTCTATTACAGGTATCTGCTGGTGCAGGTCTTCCGGCGTTTTTGCGCGTGTAGCCTTGTATTCTTCGTACATCTGGTGCCTGAAAGTCGGCGTTAAAGAATCCAGTGCCGCAACCACGTAATTTGGTTTGTAATCCTGCAAAATGCGGTGAAAATTGCGGAAAAAGCCGAAAACGGCGGAAATATTCTGCCCGTTTTTATTTACAAGCGGGCGGTTTATGAATGCGTAGTAAGCGCGGTAAATCAATCCGTAAGAATCTAAAATGTAAAGAGTTTTTTCGTCCATAGTTCCGCATTATACCGGCTATTTTTGATAAAGTCGAGTTTGTGAGGGCAGGGTAGGAATGGTAAAAAGTTTGCTTTTTTTGCTTTATCGTAGAATTCGGGGGTAGAATTCGCTTAGAATGTTTTTGTGTTCGTTCTGCGTTCTGCGCCGCACTCTACGCTGCTAAACCATCCGTCGGGTGACGCTTTGTTTTTTATGCTTCATATTGGTTTTGTAAGCTTGCAAGCGAATAAACACAAAAAACTCACCGCGAATGTATAGTTTCTTCAAAAAACTATACATTCAGGCTGTTAAAGGAGAATTTTATGAATGCAGAAAAAATCGGGAACCTGATTTATGAAATAAGAACGAGAAAGAATTTTACGCAGAAAGAACTGGCCGAACTGGTAAATGTAAGCGACAAGGCGGTTTCCAAATGGGAACGTGGCGAAGGCTGCCCGGATGTTTCCGTTATGCCTGCACTTGCGGCAGCCCTTGGCATTGAAGTAGAAACCCTGATGAGCGGAGAATTGCCGCAAAGTCAGGACATTAGCGGAAAACAGATTAAGGAATACAATTTCCGCCAGCCAGACCGTTATCCCAGAAGCATGCAGCGGGAAATTTGGATGCTGGGCGAATCTGTTTGCCGGAAAATAAATTCCGGTTTTACTGCCATGCTGGGTGAACGTTTTGAAGCCAGCGTAAGCTGCGTTGACCAGATGGTAAATATTGAATTTTTGCGTTCCGTTCCGCCGGAATGTTTTTTCTACGATTTTGCCTATAATCAGGGTGGTTTTTGCGTAGAAATTGACGGAAATATTGGAAAAGCCGTTTTGAAGCAGGACGCACAGAAATACGGCGACATAAACCAGTATGATTTGGAAATTTTCAGGCATTTTCACCTTAAAAGCATTGCGGCCTGTTTGGCAGATGAAATATGCGGACGAACTGAAAATGCCGTGAACCCGGAAATGTTTGGGGAAAATGTTATAAAGGCATATGGCAATTCTACCGCGATAATGCAGGAAGACAATGTTATGATGCTGGAACTGAGCCTGAACTGTAAAATTGGAGGCACAAGCGGCTTTATAAACATTCAGTTTAGCGAAGCCATGCTTGCAAAAATGACCGAGGCTAATTTTTTCAGCGAAAATGCTGCCAGCCGGGTAAAGTTTTTAGAACTTAGCAGCATAAAGCAGAAGCAGCTGCCGGATAATGTTTTTATTGAATTTGGCCGCTACAATCCGTTCAATGCGGAACTTGAACCCGGCAAGATACTGATTCTGGACAAAAAGGAAACTGACGGGCTGAACGTTGTATACGAAAACAGGGTAATTTACACCGGCAAAACCGTGGCTATTGATGAACTGTGGGGCATGCAGGTAGCAGAAAACGTGCAGCTGAACGACATTGTTTACGACGAGGAAGATTTTATTTCCGTTCGGCTGGGCAGTGCCGCACTGACCAAAGAAGAAATTGCTGCGCTGCATCAGGGTTCGTACATTGTGCTAAAGCAGCGTGCCGGCGAAAACTGCAAAATTTTTAGGGGCGAAAAATTAATAGGCACCGGCGAAATTTGCATTACCGGCGACAGGTTTGCCATAAGGGTGATAGAAGTAAAATAACCGCACCTTGCAGAGGGCTGGCTGAATTTTAAAAGCCTGCGCCCTCTGTAATCCGCCGGCAAACGCAGGTACGCCTTCGGCTGGCACTTATTCTTTTTCTGCTGTCGTTTTGGGCGCGCAAAACCGTTACTTTAAGGCGGCGCAGGCGAAAACCATGACAATCAGTTAAGCCGTGTCAGCCCCAAAGCCCTGCTGAACTACTGGACGAAATCTACTACGGCAGCGGTTGCTTCGCCAGCATAAATGCTTTTGCGCATGGCGTAAGGATTTTTTAATTTGGTAATTTGATTTCGGATGTGTACGATGTTGTTTTTCAGCAGGTTGCGGTTGATTTCGTTTTGGGCAAGCACTTTGTTCTGCAAATTAAGCAAATCAGTCCGCATCTGCGGAATAAGTTCTTCTTCCTGCGGATAAACATTGCGGTACATTTCTTCAATTGGCTTAATTACGCGCTGCAAATTGCTGATGTTGTGAACAATCTGCTGTTCCAGTTCTGCCTGGGCGGCAACAACATCGGCATTGTTTTCCTTTATGCTTGTTTCCTGTTTTTCCAAAAGGGTCAGATATTCCTGAAACTTTCTGCGCTGCAGTTCCAGCAGATGCCGAAGACGGCGCAAAATTGCTGCGCGTTCATCAATTTCTTCCTGAGTTAATGTAAGTGTTTCAGTCATAAGCTTTTACCTGTTAAAAGAAAAAACTTAACCGACGAAAAAGCCGGTTAAGGAATATATGCTAGCCGCTAATGTTTAAACCTGCAGAAACAGGACGCAATTCGCTTGCAGAGTTGAGCACAACTTCGGCCCAAGTGCTTCTAAGTTGAAGCATCATTTCCTTTACGAATGCAATTTTTTCTTTGTCAAAAGAAACGTTTGCATTCAGCAATTCCTGGTTAAAATAAATGTAAAGATTCATCAAGTTCTTTGAAATGTCACCACCAGCTTCCATGTCAAGTGAAACCATAAGTTCGGTAATGATTGCCTGGGCTTTTACAATGTTTTTGCCAAAAAGCTCAATGTTCTGCGGTTCAACTTTAGAATCTTCGTTAAATTTATCGATGGCAGAAGCAAGCTGACGAATACATTCGTCGTAAAGCATGACAATCAGCTTTCCCTGACTTGCTGTCTTTACACCTGCTTCTTTATATGCACTGTATCCCTGAGTAAATCCCACCTTTTTACCCCCTTTTGTTGCATAAGAATCACGTAGACGTGTCTACAAGGTTTTTATCGGAAAAATAAAATGCCCACTTTAATTATTTCTTGAAAAAAATTGAAAAAATGCATGTTTCTTTCTATTAAATTCAGTTTGCTTTGTGCAGGCGGAAAAGCTTTTAAATTGTAAAAGTTTGGTTTCTGCCGGTTTTTCGCTTTATAAAAACCTGTTTTTTTCTTTCAAACCCTCGACTTTACCATTTTATTTTCGTATATTTTGTAAAGAAGCTATACGATGAGGAAACGGATGAGCGAAGATAACAAAGACAAAAAAAATAACGAAGACCCATTTGATTTTTTCAAATTGTCAACCGACCCGAATGACAAAGGGCCGGGAAAAAAACCTAAAATTCCATTCTGGGTAATTGCTTTAATAGGAATGTGTGTAATTTTATTGTTCAATGTTTTTACGATGAGCAAAACTGATACGGCAATTCCTTTTTCGGATTTTAAAAAACTTATAGAAAACGGAACGATTGTTCGGGTTGATTTGGGACAGAATTACTTTGTCGGTTACACAAGTGCTGCTGCCGATACCATCGAAAGTTCTGATGCTCGCAATTCCGGCGGTTTTTATTCAATTTTAATGAATTCGCGGCAGGGAAGCGAATACCGCACGGCCGCAATCTGGACTGAAGATTTTCCGAAATTTCTGGATGCACACCACGTAACTTACAAGGCCGTTGTAAAGCAGAACAATTTCATTCTGGAAATCATTCTGAACTGGGTAATTCCTTTTGGCCTTTTGTATTTGATGTACCGCCTTCTGTTTAAAAAAATGGGCAGCGGTATGGGCGGCATGGGTCTGTTTGGCGCAGGCGGCAGCCGTAACAGTGCTGTTGAAGAAGGTAAGGTTAAAACCCGTTTCAGCGATGTTGCAGGTGTAGACGAAGCAAAAGAAGAACTTGTTGAAGTTGTTGATTTTTTGAAATCTCCAAAAAAATATACTGACATCGGCGGTAAAATACCCAAAGGCGTTCTGCTTGTAGGTCCGCCCGGTACCGGTAAAACGCTTCTGGCTCGCGCCGTTGCTGGCGAAGCTGGCGTTCCGTTTTTCCGCATAAGCGGCAGCGACTTTGTAGAAATGTTTGTTGGTGTTGGTGCCAGCCGCGTCCGCGATCTTTTCCGTCAGGCACGCGAAAAAGCACCGTGCATTGTTTTTATTGATGAAATTGATGCCCTTGGCAAAAGCCGCGTAAACGGTTTTGGTGGCGGCAACGATGAACGCGAACAGACTTTGAACCAGCTTCTGGTAGAAATGGATGGTTTTGACAACGAAAACGGTCTTATTCTTCTTGCTGCAACTAACCGCGCCGATATTCTTGACCCGGCACTGCTGCGCCCCGGTCGCTTTGACCGTCAGGTTCCTGTTGAAAAACCGGACGTTAAAGGCCGCGAAGACATTCTGCGCATTCACGCTAAAAACGTAAAGCTGGAGGCTGACGTTGATTTTGTAAGCGTTGCTCACGGTACTACCGGTTTTGCCGGCGCAGACCTTGCCAACGTTGTAAACGAAGCTGCGCTGCTTGCTGTTCGTAACGGTCATAAAAAAGTAAGCATGTCCGATTTTAACGATGCAATTGATAAAGTAAGCATCGGTCTTAAGAAAAAATCGCGCAAGGATAACGAAAAGGAAATCCGCCTTGTTTCCGTGCACGAAACAGGTCATGCCCTTGTCGGTGCTTTTACGCCGGACTATCCGCCGGTAAACAAAATTACCGTTGTTCCGCGCAGCCACGGGGTAGGCGGCTTTACCCAGTACCGGGAACAGGAAGAAAAGAATTTTCAGACACGCAACGACATGCTGAACGAAGTAGACACTTTGCTTGGCGGCCGTGCGGCAGAAGAAATCCTTTTGGGCGATGTAAGCACCGGCGCTTCCAACGACATTGCGCGTGCTACTGATATTATTAAGCGCATGATTGTTGACTTCGGTATGAGCGGAAAGTTTAAGAACATGACTCTTGGCAAAGGTGTTTTGGGCAATCCGGGCGGCGAGCCTGTTCTTATCCGTGAATTTTCTGAAGAAACCCAGAAGTTCATTGATGACGAAATTGCCCACATGATTGACGAACGGTATACAAAGGTTCTTGCACTGCTTTCCGAACACAAGGAACTGCTTGAATATATTGCAAGCCGTTTGCAGAAAGTTGAAACAATGGACGGCAAAGAGTTTGCTGAAATTGTTAATGCTGAAAAAAACTTAAGCACGCCTGCCGCCGTGGCAGAAACTGGCACATCAGAAACTGAAGAACCGGTACAGACTTTTACGGAAGAAAGTGCCGCTGTTACTAGTAACGGCACAGAAACTGCACCGGCTGAAAACGGTGAAAACGCCTAGAACAATTCAGTTGAATTTTACAAATCGCCTCAGTTTTGGGGCGATTTTTTTTGCACCCAAAACCTTAAACGCTTTCAGTTTTGCTGCCGGAATGCATTAAAAATTGCTGATGCGGAAGTGCTGAAAATTGCAATTTTTACAGCTCTATTTGAATATATTGACTGTCTAGCAGGTTTCTGTTTTACTGTACTTATACTTTTAAATTTTTAAACTTCAATATAGAGGGCTTTTTGTTTATGAAAAAGGCTTTTGCATTTTTTCTGCTTTGTTTTTTTTCTGCAACAGCGGTTTTTTGCCAGCAAATTTTAACGGCTGGTGCTTTTTTTCAATCTGTTTCTGAATATTACGGCACAATAAAAGACTACGAATCGGCAATTACGATTAAGGAAGGCGGCAATACGATGCGCGGTCAGGTGTCGTTTAAGCGCCCAAACCTTCTGCGCATCGATTTTACAAACCCTGATACTCAGGTTATCTGCTTTAACGGCGATTTGCTGACCATTTACCTGCCGCGTTCGCGTGCAATTTTTAACCAGACTGTTTCCGGCGGAAATTCCGGTGCTAACCTTGCAACACCGCAGGGACTTTCCCTGATGAGCCGTTACTATACAATTGCATACGAAACAGGCCAGCAGGCCGTACCCCTTGATGACGGTTCTTCCGAAATGGTTGTAAAACTTGTTCTTTCGCGCAAAAGCACTTCTGAAGGTTTCCGTTCAATTAAACTTTCAATTAACCCGGATACAAAACTGATTCGCCGCATTGAAGGCTATTCAACCAGCGATGCAACGTTTATTTTCGATTTTACCGATTACCGCCTGAATACGGGTATGCCGGACACGCGCTTTATTTACGAAGCACCTTCTTCGGCAAATAATTACAACAACTTTTTGTATACAACAGAATAAGGAAATATATTTATAATGGAAAGTTTTGGTGAAACCCTTAGAAAAGCGCGCGAAGCAAGAGAACTTGATCTTGAAAGGGTATCTAGTGAAACAAATATTACTGTAAATTATCTCGATGCTCTGGAAAAAGAGATGATTACAGTTTTTCCAAGCGAATCTTATTTGATTGGCTTTTTGAAAAATTACAGCGAATACTTAAATTTAAACCCTGATCAGATTGTAAACATGTACCGGGCAATGAAAATTCAAATTGAAGCCGCTCCGCTGGACAAACTTCTGGAACCGAAGAAAAAAATCCCGTGGTATCTTATCATTGGTGTAACTTTGGGCGTAGCAATTCTGACGGTTGCCACTGTTCTTATCGTAAAATCCAACACAAAACGTGCTGCAATGCGCGACGAAGTGGTTTTGACCATGCCGGAACACAGCACTTACAAGGTTACTGCAAAGCCGGTGCAGAAGCGTCTGTATGCAGGCGATTTGATTGAAGTTTATATAAACGAAGACAAAGAACCTTTTGTTTTAACCGTAACGGACACTTCCGGTGTTTTGATTCTTGATACGCCGATGGGAACGCAGGTTGTAGAACTTGGTGAAGAATCTGAAATTGATTTGGACGGAAACATCGGTGGTGAACTGAGCATTTTCCTTTCTGATATTTCGCGCACTGATTCTGCCCGTGGTGCAGAAGTGCAGATGCTGGTAATTTCGCCGGAAGCTGATAAATCCGTGGCTGAAATTCAGCCTGAAAAAGAAGAATCGATAGGCATTGGTACGGAACTTGTCGCAGAAACAACCGCATCGGGCTTAAAGCGTACCATTGTTTTTGAAGGCGTAAGTGCTTATCCTGTAACCCTTAATGCCGATTTCCGTAACCAGTGCATGTTCCGTTACAAGGTTGACAATGGCGCACCTGTAGAAAACTTCCTTACAGCAAATCAGAGCGTAAGCATTTCTGCAAACAACGGTTTCAGAATCTGGATGTCTAACGCCAACGCAGTAAAAATGCAGGTTATTGGCGGCGGCCGTTCTGTTAACCTTGAAATTGGCCGCCCTGGTCAGGTGCTTGTTGAAGACATTAAGTGGATTAGAGACGACGACGGAAAATACAAACTGGTGGTAATGGAAGTTGAATAATCAGCTGTTTTTTTTAGACCAGCACGGCTGTGCAAAAAATCAGGTTGACGGCGAACTGTTAATTGGGCGTTTGGTTAATTTGGGCTGGCGCCGCACCGAAAACCCGGAAGAAGCGTCGTTAATTATTGTAAATAGCTGCGGTTTTATCAATTCCGCAAAAACTGAATCACTGGATTCTCTCATTCAGGCCAAAAACGCATATCCGAATGCAAAAGTTGTGCTTGCCGGTTGTCTTGCTGAACGCTACGCCGACGAGCTGATGAAATCGTTGCCGGAAGCTGATGCATTTTTGGGTAACGGCGACCTTAGTCTGCTGGACAAGTGCATTGAAGACTTATTCGGCGACAAGCGCGATGCCTATATTGCACCGCAAAAAGGCGTTTGCTGCGGGGACCGGCCGGAACTGCTGAATTTTTCGGGCAGTGCCTACGTAAAAATAACAGAAGGCTGCAACAACTGCTGTTCTTTCTGTGCAATTCCGCTTATACGCGGTTCGCTTCGCAGCAGGCCGGTCGAAGAAATTATTGAAGAAATAAAGCTGCTTTTAGGCCGCGGCGTAAAAGAAATAAATTTGATAGGTCAGGATCTTGCCAGTTACGGCAAGGATCTGGCAGAAACTGAAAATTCAAAAAGTCCGCTGGCTGTTCTTCTTGAAAAAATTACAAAACTTACCGGCGATTTTTGGCTTAGGCTTTTGTACATTCACCCGGACAATTTTCCAGCCGACATTTTACCTGTTATTGCAGGCGATTCACGCATTCTGCCTTATTTTGACGTACCTTTCCAAAGCGGCGACGACCAGATTATTCTGCAAATGAACCGCCGCGGCAGTAGTGTCGGGTATATTGAACTGATAGAAAACATCCGCAAAGTTTTGCCTAATGCGGTTTTGCGCACTACCTTCCTGTGCGGTTTTCCCGGCGAAAGCGACAAGCAGTTTGAAAACACCAGAAAATTTTTAACTGCTATTCAGCCCGACTGGTCCGGCTGTTTCGATTACAGCCCGGAAGAGGGTACGCCTGCTGCCGGTTTTGACAAGCAGGTTCCAAACAGAAAGGCTAAAAAACGCTGTAAAATTCTTCAGGAAACGCAGGAAGAAATAACCCGGCAGCGGTTGCAGCGCCATTTGAACCAAAAATGCCAGGTAATTATTGAAGAAATTGTACCGGTTAAGGAAGGTGAAGAAACCGGGTTTTTAATCGGGCGCAGCTGGTTTCAGGCACCGGAAGTTGACGGTGCAACGGTTGTTCAATACGATGCCACAAGCCCGGCACAATGTGAAAAAATTGCTGTTGGGGCAAAAATTTTTGCACAAATTACCGGTATTCGTGGTGTCGATATTGAAGGGTTTATGATATAATAACATGTTCACGTAAGAGTGGGCTTAAAACAAGGTTTGCTTTTGTTTTGTTAGGGGGAACGTAAATGGAAAAGGTTGCAGAAACACCGCTTATTCTGTCTGTTGATGATGATGCAGTATTAAGCGTTCACGTAAATTCATCATTAAAAAAATTCTATCAGGTTGTTTCGGTTAATTCGGCAGAAGCTGCCTTTGCTTTTTTGAAAGATAAAAAAGTTGATTTGATTGTTCTGGACGTTCTGATGCCTGGAATGAACGGGCTTCAGATGTACAAGCTTTTGCGGCAGGACACTTCAACCGCTGATATTCCTGTTATTTTCTTAACCGGTTCTACAGATGAAGAACTTGTTGAAGAATTGATTAAGTCGGGTGCAGATGATTTTATTAACAAGCCTGTTTCGCCTGCTGAACTTTTGATGCACGTTCGCAACCAGTTAGAAAAAAGCAAAAAGAAATAAAAGCCTGAAATAATTAGAAATTGCTGATTTTTCAGGAATATTTTTGATTAAGGTTTTACTGCAAACCTTAAAAATGTCGGTGTCTGGGCTTAAGCGTTTGCACGCCTCGACCCGGCATATTTTTTAATTTCCCAAAAAGATGATTCCAGCTGAAAAATATTTAGAAGTTCTCAATCCTGAGCAGCGGGCCGCGGTTGAACATGTCGGTTCGCCGCTGCTTATTCTTGCAGGTGCCGGTTCCGGCAAAACGCGCGTAATTACCACAAAAATAGCATGGCTTATTGGCGAGCAGGGCTACGACCCGCGAAGCATTCTTGCAGTTACTTTTACCAAAAAAGCCGCAAACGAAATGCGCGAACGTGCCTGCTTTTTGAACGAACACGCCCAGTTTTCTCAAATCCGCACTTTCCATTCTTTCGGTTCATGGTTTCTGCGCATTTTTTCAGAATATACGCGCCTTTCTTCTTCGTTTACTGTTTACGACGACGACGACGTGCTTACCCTTATTGCCAAAAGTTCGCCGCAGTTAACGCGCGTGCAGTGTGCCCACTTTGCGGCACTTATTTCAAGGGCAAAAGACTATTGCCTTGCACCGGATGAAGTTGACGAAAGCGGAATGTTTTCCAGCGAACCTTATTTTGCAGAAATTTATAAGGCTTACGAAGACCGTCTGGCAGAAACAGGCAATGCTGATTTTGGCGATTTGATTTACTTGCCGGTAAAGCTTCTGCGCGAAAATCAGACAGTTCTTGACCAGATTCACCGCCGATTTAAAGTGGTAATGGTTGACGAATATCAGGATTCCAACGTTGCGCAGTTTGAACTTTTAAAGCTTCTGGTTGGCCCTGAAACTTATGTTTGTGTTGTTGGTGACGACGACCAGTCGATTTACAGTTTTCGTGGTGCAGAAGTTAAGAATATTTTAACGTTTCAGCAAAGTTTTGAAGGTTCGCAGCTTATAAAGCTGGAAAGAAATTACCGTTCGGTTTCGCCAATTTTAAAGGCTGCTGATCAGGTGGTTGCCAACAACAGCGAACGGCTTGGTAAAAACTTGCAGTCGGAACGCGGAGAAGGAAAAAAACCGGTTGTCATTTTTCTGGGCAATCAGGATGAAGAATGTGCCTTTTGCGCTGAACTGATTCAGCAGGCGCACAAAAAAGGCTGCCCTTACGAAGACTGGGCGGTTTTATACCGTACAAATGCCCAGTCACTTGGTTTTGAAACCGAGTTTTTAAATAGAAAAATACCTTACAAGGTTGTAGGTTCGCTGAAATTCTACGACCGCGAAGAAATTAAAGACCTTTTGGCGTATCTGGCACTGGCGCTTAATCCGCGCGACGAAATTTGTTTTAGCCGCATAGTTAACAAACCGGCGCGCGGTTTGGGGGCTGTTACCCAGCGCAAAATAATAGAAACCGCCCGTGCTGCCTACGCTGCAATTCAGCAGGGCGAAATTTATGGCGGAAATTTTCCAGATTCAGCAGCTTCTTCAGATGACGGAACTTTTGATTTTTCAAATGGAAGAAAAAAGCCCTACGGACTTTTGGACGCATGCCGGGCACTTATGCCAACCTTGCCTGCAAAAGCCAAAAAAGGCATGAAAGAATTCCTTGAAATTATGGACGGCATAATTGAAGAGCTGGACGCAGCGGATTTGCAGACCAATTCTTCGGTTAGTGACCAGGTGAAACTTTTGGCAGATGCGGCGGCCGGCACTTATGACCACAATTTAGCACCAAACCCGGAAGAAACTTTGGCTGCGTTCATTGAAAACCTGATAAAAACAAGCGGTTTGGGTGAATACCACGCAAGTCAGGACGAAATTGCCGGTACGCAGCGCAGCGCAAACATGCAGGAACTTGCCAACAGTGCAGTTTTGTACCAGAAAAACCGTGCCGGCCTTACCCTGTTTTTTGACCACATTGAACTTGACCGTTCCGTAAGCGAAAACGAAGATTCTGCGGATGCAGTAACCCTGATAACCCTGCACAATACCAAGGGGCTGGAATTTCCCCGGGTAATTATCAGCGGAATAGAACAGGGCGTTTTTCCCCGGGGCAATAAAATGGAAAATGAACTTGAGGAAGAACGGCGGCTTTTTTACGTTGGCATAACCCGTGCCAAGGACGAGCTGTATTTAAGCACCTGTTCCACGCGCCGCCTTTACGGCCGCACCGAATGGATGGAACCGAGCATTTTCCTTTCGGAACTGAGCGCTTCATCGGTAGAAGTTGTGGGTAAAAAGCCTGCGCGCTTTCACTTTGCAAAAGAAGAAGGCGTAAACGGCAAAAACAGCGGCGAAGAAGCATATCTGAATGTCTCCGGCGGCAATTCTTCCGGTGATCCGCTTCTGGAATACTGGAAACCGGGAACAAAAATCTACCACGACGATTACGGTTACGGCTTTGTTACAAAAGCCACCTACGACAACGACGATTTGCTTATAACCGTTAATTTTGAAACCGGCATAACAAAAAACATTCTGCCGGAATACAAGTCGTCGCAGATTATGCGCATTGGAAAATAAAAAGTCCTTTTATGCGTGCAATGCGTGCAGGGCACTTAAATCAATGAATTGAAACAAATTAAAAAATCATTTATGATGAAAAAATCATTTTGAGAGGCAAATATGAGTTCTGAAAAAAGCAAAATTGATGAAACAACCCTTGAAGCCTTGCTTTATCTTTCGCGGCTTTCACCTGAAAGCACAAATATGCAGGTTTTAAAAAGTCAGGTTGACCAAATTGTTGAATATTTTGACGTGTTATCTGAATACGATGACAACGAAAACCCTTACGATGCATACCCTGCAACCGTCGCTGACAAATTGCGCGAAGACGAAATAGTTGCCGGTCTTGAAATTAAAGATGTTAAAAAAATTACTCCGGAATTTTTGGATGGTTATTTCCGCGTGCCAAAAGTGCTTGGCGGTGGCGCATAGTTTTAACCTGCCAAAAACAGGCTAAAAAACATCGCATTTCCGAAGTTGGTTCTAAAAAAATCTTGTTAAGAACCTTGCATTAGTTGAAAATTGGAGTTTTTGATGAATTATAGTGAAATGTCTGTTGCTCAGTTACAGACTCTTTTAATAGAAGGAAAATGTACCAGTTCTGAACTTGTGGCGTTTTTCAAAAAAAGTGTAGAAGACGACAATACTTCTGCCGTGCCTTTGAAAGGTTTTCTGGAAGTATATGCCGACGTAGAAAAAAAAGCCCAGGCTGCTGATGATGAAATTACCGAAGCACGCAAAAACGGCGACGGTGCCGTAAAGGCTCTTTTTGAACAGAAACCGTTCCTTGGAATTCCTTTCGGCGTAAAAGACAATATTTCAGTGCAGGGAAAAACCTGCACCTGCGGCAGCCGCATTTTGAACGGCTACATTGCACCGTACAACGCAACCGTTGTTCAGCGTCTTATAAATGCCGGAGGCATTCCTTTTGGCCGCACAAACATGGACGAATTTGCAATGGGTTCTTCTACCGAATATTCATGCTACGGCGCAACCCACAACCCGGCAAACCGCGCCTACGCACCTGGCGGAAGTTCCGGCGGTAGTGCCGCTGCCGTTGCCGGCGGTCAGATTCCATTTTCTTTGGGAACAGAAACCGGCGGTTCGGTTCGCCTGCCGGCTGCATACTGCGGCATTTACGGATATAAACCAACTTACGGCACTTTAAGCCGCTGGGGCGTTGTTGCATTCGGTTCAAGCCTTGATCAGGTTGGCCTGTTTGGTAAAGAACCTAAAGACATTGCCCTGCCGCTTTCTGTTTTGGCCGGTGAAGATTTTTACGATGACACATCAAGTGATACAGATGTTTCTGCCTGTAAAGAATTAAAGGCTGCTTCGTTAAAAGGCATGAAAATTGCAATTCCAAAGCAGTTCATGCAGGCAGAAGGTTTGAACAGCCAGATTGCAGCACGTTTTGAAGAAGCAAAAGAATGGTTTGTTTCTCAGGGCGCAACTTTGGAAACCGTTGAAATTCCGGTTTTAGACGCTGCAATTGCAAGCTACTACGTAATTGCACTTTCTGAAGCAGCAAGTAACTTAAGCCGTTTCGACGGCATCCGCTATGGCGACCGCAAAGACCCGGGTGAAGGTTATGACGAACTGTATGTTGCAACACGCAGCAACGGTTTTGGTCCGGAAGTAAAACGCCGCATCGTTATCGGTAACTACGTGCTTTCAACCCACTTTTCAGGCGACTGCTACAAAAAGGCAATGACGGTTCGCGCACGCATTCAGCGTGACATTTCAAAGGTTCTTGAAAGTTACGATTTCATTTTGTGCCCTACAAGCCCAACTACAGCCTTTAAGCTTGGCGAAAAAGTTGACGATCCGATGGCCATGTACCTTTCAGACCTTTTTACAACTTTCGTAAACCTGGCTCGTGTTCCGGCCGTAAACCTGCCAACCGCCTGCACTGCCGAAGGCTTGCCGGTGGGCATTCAGATTGCTGGTGCGCATTTTAAAGATGCAAAGTTGCTTGAAATTGCCCAAACCTGGCACGAAGCACACCCAGAAATTGCTAAAAATATTGCAAATGTTGCGAGGGCTTCAAAATGAGTGTAGATAAATACGAAATTATTATTGGCTGCGAAATTCACTGTCAGCTTTTAACAAAAACAAAAGCTTTCTGCGCATGCGAAAACCGTTACGGCGGAATGCCGAATACACGTGTATGCCCTGTTTGCTTGGGTTTGCCGGGTGCAATGCCGCGCGTAAGCAAAGGTTATGTAGAACTGGGCGCAGTTGCCGGTTTGGCACTTAACTGTAACATTGCCGAATTTACAAAATTTGACCGCAAGCACTATTTTTACCCGGACTTGGTAAAAGGCTATCAGATTACTCAGTACGATATTCCGCTCTGTTCCGACGGTTACGTTGATTTGCCGCAGGACGGCGGATACAAGCGCGTGCGCATTGAACGCATTCACCTTGAAGAAGACGTAGGTAAAAGCCTTCACCTTGAAGGTGCACACAGTTACATTGACTATAACCGCAGCGGTACACCTCTTATTGAAATTGTTACAAAGCCGGATATGTGTCAGCCTGAAGAAGCTGCGCTTTTCATGCAGACGGTACAGGAAATTCTGCGCTACGTAAACGTTACGGAAGGAAACCTTGAAGAAGGTAATATGCGCTGCGACGCAAACATCAACCTTAAGATTTGGGAAAACGGCAAGGAATACCGCACCCCGATTTCTGAAATTAAGAACCTCAACTCTTTCCGTTCTATTCGCGAAGCATGTACTTACGAAGTTAAACGCCAGCTGGAAGAATTTGAAAACGACCGCCAGGAATACGTGGCAGGTTTTAAACGCACTTTGGGCTGGGACGAAGCAAAAGGCGTTACCGTTGCCCAGCGCACCAAAAACAGTTTTGTAGACTACCGCTTTGTAGTTGAACCAGATATTAAGCCTTTTACTGTTTCACGCGAACTGGTAGAAGTTGCCCGCAGTAAAGTTGGCGAATTGCCGGAAGCAAAACGCATCCGCTTAAAGAAAGAATTCGGACTTTCGGATTTTGACGTGCAGACACTGACGACCAGCCGTGCCTTGGCTTTGTGGTTTGAAGAATGTGCAAAACTCAGCAAAGACCCTAAAAAGGCTGCAAACTGGATTCTGGCAGAACTGCTGGCCGTTTTGAACGAACGCAGCCAGAAAATTACTGACATTTCAATTACACCGGCACATATTGCCGAACTTGTTAACAAAGTTGCCGACGGCGTAATTACTTCAAGACAGGCAAAAGACGTTTTTGCTGAAATGATTGAAACCAGCAAAATGCCTGGCAAAATTATTGCAGAAAAAGGCCTTGCTGCAACAACCAACACCGATGAAATTGTTGCTTTTGTGCGCGAAGTAATTGCCGAAAACCCGAAAGCAATTGAAGACCTTAAAAGCGGCAAGTCGAATGTTGTCGGCTGGCTTATGGGTCAGGTTATGAAAAAATCGAAGGGCAAGGCAACACCGGCCGCAGCAACCAAGCTGCTGAACGAAGAATTGGCCAAGCTTTAGTTTTAACGGCGGCTTTAGAAACTGAAATTCTCAGAGCCGTTTTAGAAAAACAGACGCTGTTTTTGCGGTGTCTGTTTTTTTTCGTCGTTTCAATTTTGTAGAATGTTAAAAGGAAAAGCAGAAATAATGGAAAACTTTGACTTTGAAAGCGAAATTACAAAGCGTTATGGCCAGATTAGGCGTGCCCGCGGCAATTTTTTGTACACGCAGAAAAATGTACGGCTTTTGGATATGTATTTAGATAACGGTGCGTCAATTTTGGGCTGGAGCAAGGGTCAAAGCCGGTTATTTTTGAAGAACACCCTTGACCGCGGTTTTAGCGCCGGTTTTACAAAAAACGTGCCTGCAAATTTGAATCTGGCTTTAAGCCGGCTTTTTATCGGTTTTAATGTTTTTAATATTTATTCCAACCGCGAAACCTTGCAGAATGCTTTTGACGCGTACAGAAGTTTTTCTGCAAAAAACGGCACACCAGTAGAAGAAATTTTACCAGTCTGGCGGCCGTGGCAGGATTTCAGTTCTTCTGCCAAACCGGAAAATTTTTCATGTTTCGGCTTTGTTTTACCTTTCAGCTGGAACGGGGCAAAAGTTTTTGCCTGCAAAACCATGAATGCTGACGCGCTTAATGCTGTTTTGCCGGAAAGTGATGCAATTAATAAGCCTTTGGAAGCAGCCTTTTGCCGAAGCCTTTTTGACCTTATTGCCGAACTGCCGCTTAGAAGTTTGGCGCAGTATGCCCAGTATGATGCAATTTTGGAAAAATACTGGAACAGGCAGGGTGCATACCTGCTGCCCAAGGTAAGTGAAGACGCGTACAAGGATTTTTTTCTGTATTGCCTTGAAAACCGGGTGCTGATTTCGCCATATTACGAAGAACCTTCGATTGTGCCTTTTGGTGTAAGTGACGGTTCTTTAACTGCAATAAAAAACAGCTGTTTTCAGCTGTAAAACGCACAAAAAAAAGCTTGCCATCAAAGGCAAGCTTTTTTTTGTGCGTGTCTGCAAATGTTAAAGGCACTTATTTTGCCATAATTTTGTCAGGCGAAATATTTTTCAAGTGAATGTTCATATAATTCAGCATGCCGTTGGACGCAACGTTCTGCGCATTAAAGCCTTCCCAGGTGTCGCTGTCAAAAAGCTGCAGTTCACTTTCGTAATATAGCGGAATAAGGGCGCAGTCTTCGTCAATTGCAAGGCTTTCTGCCTGTTTCAGCAGTGCCAGACGCTGGTTACCGCCGGAAAGGGCAGCCTGACGCATTATGGAATCAAATTTTGGGTTGTTGTATTTGCCTGCATTTTCTGAATCAGTGCTAATCAGCTGTTCTAAAAAAGTTGCACCGTCATTGGCAAAGCCGTGCCAGCCGCCGCGGCACAATTCATAACCGTTTCGAAGGCGTTTGGCGTAAAAATGTGTCCAGTCTGCATCTTCAATTTTTATGGAAATTCCAAGGTTTTCTTTCCAGCAGCGTGCCAGATAATTCATTACGCTTAAATGGCGCAAATCATCGGTATTTGTTACCAATGTCAGTTCCGGAAAATTCTTGCCGTCTGTAAAGCCTGCCTTGCTTAAAAGTTCCTTTGCTTTTTCCACATTGAAAACTTCCCGGTCGTCCTGCCACTGTTCAAGCGGCACAATTGAATTTGCCGCAATCGCGTTGCCGTCCAGAACATTTTCTACCAAAAACTGCCGGTCTATTGCCAGACTGAGGGCTTTGCGCACGTTTACATCGTTCAGCGTGCCGTGGTTGTTGTTGATGTAGCAGTACTGCACGACAGGCTGCATAATTTTCTGCAATTTTCCGTCGCTAGCAACAAGGCCGTAAGAATTTTCCGGCACTTGGGCTATCCACGCAATTTTTCCGTCCTTAAAGTCCTGATAAACTGCGCTTGAAGCACCAGCCGGTAAAAAAACTAAACGCGCCAAAGCCAAATTACCGTGATTCCAGTATTTGCGGTTTTCTGTAAGGCTAACCGTGCCGCTGCTGTCCTTGCTTAAAAGCTTAAAAGGCCCGTTGCAAACCAGAACGTCCGCATCGGCCCATGCCTGCCCGGCAGCGTCTACCACGTGCATGGGCAAAACGGCAAAAGCGCTGGTTGCAAGGCAATTTAACGCGTCCGGCCGGGGAGAATTAAAATGCAGTTTTATGGTTGAATCGTTTACAACTTCAATGCCAACTTCGCTTTCATCGCACTGGTTTATTGAAAAAGGGTATGCGCCCTTGACAAGTTCAGTCATAAGGAATTTTTTGTGATTGCTGCTGTTTTGCAGAAGGTACAGCCAGGATTTTTTTACTGTTTCAGCCGTAATTGGCGTATCATCCGTCCAGCTGGTTTTGCGCAAAGCCAGCGTTAACGTGCGGTTATCGGCAGAAAAATGCCACGCGGCGGCAATGCCGGGTTCCGGCTGGTTCGTTTCGCTGTTAATTGTTACCAAACCTTCAAAAAGTGCCGAATATATGCGTTCGCTTTCCGGGTTTGTTATTTGTGCCGGGTTAAAAGTTACCGCACCCGTGCCGTTTGCAATTGTAAAAGTGTTTGCAGCCATGTTTTTTACGCAGCTGCTGAATAAAATTGAAATTCCTAGAATTAAAAATGAACAGAAAGAATATTTAAAAACAGATTTCATGTACAAAGTTTAGCAAATTTTAAGGGCGGTTGTCGAGCTTAAAAAACTTGTATTGTTTTGCAGTTTTTAATTATAATTTTTATTATATATTATAAAATTATAAAAAAAATTGCTTTTACATTTTGTCATGCTGAACTTGTACAAAAACTAGGGGCTTTTGCATACACCAAGCAATAGTTAGAGAAAAAGCAAACAGCAAAAGCGCATGCTAATATATAGAAAAAGAGGCGTAGTTTTTGTGCAGCAAAAACTAGGGGCTTTTGCATACCCAAGCAATAGTTAGAGAAAAAGCAAACAGCAAAAGCGCGAAGACTTCTCCTTCAAAGTCCGGAAGAAGTGTCCGCAAGGGTGAAGACACAAAAAATTTAGGAATTGCCGGATTTTACGGCACCGCTGATTTGACTGCCAGCGTAAGATTACTAAAAAAGCCCTTGCTATTTTTTCCGGCAAGGGCTTTTTCAAAATTCAGCTAATAATATTTTACGCTTCGGCAGGTTCCTGCTCGCGGCTGGCACTGTTAATTTCGTAAATATTTTCCATTACAAGTGCTGCTTTTGCGCAATGCCGCGGATCAATGGTGTGGAATGCAAACATTACGTCCTGCACATAAATCTGAAAATTGTTTCCCGGAGTGTAAGGAATGTAGCGCAGTTTGTTCGGGTCAAACTCAATTTCCTTCTGTTCACCAAAATATTCACCGCTGTAAACATAGGCATCGCGGCAAATGTGAAGAATTCCTACACCGCATTTTTCAATTTTTTTGGTTTTGCGCACCTTCATTTCGGTGCTGCCGTTTGGAATAACCGTATCATTTTCCGAAAGCTGACGAAGTTCTACCGGAATAAAAAGGTCAAAATCGCCGTCTTCCCTGATTGTCTGGTTTTCTACGGTGCGCTGGCCGTTGTACCATTCGCCAATATGGGCATAATGCTGCTTTTCGCCAGCCCAGGAAAGGTGCGCGGTTTCGGTGTATTCGGCACTGCAACCGCAGCTGGTACAAAAAATTGAATTCTTTGAAGTTTTCAGCGTAAATTCGTTTTTGCAGTTTGGGCAGTGATACAGAATGTTTTCAAGCCCGGCACTGCGGTTGTGACCGGTATACAGATTGCCGGTTTTTTCCTGATATGCAAAATTGTCAACGTAAATTGCCTTTGCAATGTGGTCGTCAATCTGTTCGGCGGTCATTTCCTTTATCTGTTCCGGCGTAAGCGTAATTTTAATGTCAACGTCAATAATGCCGTGCTTCAACTTTTTGCGCCACGTACTGTCGCAAAGGTAGCCTCCCTGTGTTTTTACAGCAAAAACCGGCAGCTTCATTTTCTTTATCAGTTTGCCGCTGCTTTCGGGCATGTCCTTAGAAATGCCGTTAATTACAATCTGTCCTTCCGGGTAAAGGGCAAGAATTCCTTCGTTGCCCAGGATGTCAAAAGACTGGCGGATTGTCTGAATGTCCGGCTGAAAAAGGTTTTTTGGCACTGCACGGGCAAGCTTAATTAAAAAGTGGTAAGGCGAAGCAAGATAAAGCTTACGCGCAACTACAAAGTTAATGCGGCGCGGATAGAATGCGCGAATCATGAAAACGTAATCGTACAGGCTGTGGTGGTTACCTACAATTATGTAAGGCGGCTTAAACTTCAAAAGTTCTTCGCGCACCTGCTTGCCATAAACAACCCTGCCGTCCGGGCAGGTGAAAGTGTAGCGAACCTTTCGCTTGGAAAAAGACAGAACGGAAACTATAAAACCGAAAAAGTAATAGATGAATCTGTTTGGGCGTTTTGTTTTTGTTCGCTTTGCCATAACATCAACCTCAAAAAAAGAATACGTATAAAGAAAGGAAAAAATTAGTAATGTATTTATTTTCTCAAAAATATTAAGAATGTCAAGTATAATATAAAGCGGTTGATAGTAATGACAATCAGGCAGTTTGAATGCCTGACGGATTGCATTTATTTTTACATTAGCGGGGCGAAAATTTTAAAAATGCTTCGTATAAAACGCCGCGGCAGGCTGGTTTGTGCCAGATATTCTTTCGTAATTTCCCTGCTGCGTGCAAAACTTTCGTGAAAATCTGCCTTAATCTTGGGAATAATTTGGGTGTTGTACATCCATACGCCGCATTCAAAATGGTGGTAAAGGCTTCTGTAGTCTAAATTTACTGTGCCAACCGTAGCAATAATGTCGTCGCATAAAAACATTTTTGCGTGCATAAAGCCCGGCGTATATTCAAAAACCTGCACGCCGTTTTCAATCAGTTCCCTGTAATAAGACCGGGTCAGTTCGTGAATTATCCATTTGTCGGGTATGCAGGGCGTAATAATGCGCACGTCTACGTCGCGTTTGGCGGCAAGCTGAAGGGCTAGAACGATTTCGTGGTCCACAATCAGATAGGGCGTGGTAATGTAAAGATAGCGCGTGCTCTGGTTTATTATGTTCAGGTAAATCTGCTCGCCTGTCAGTTCGTTATCAAGCGGCGAATCGCTGTACGGGTGCAGAAAGCCGTTTTTATATTTGCGGCCGCCATACTGAAAATTTCCAGCTTTCTGCATTTGTGCCGGTTCGCTGCTGCCTGTTTCATTAAGGCTTTTAACGGGTCTTAGGCTTTCGTAACTTTTTTCAAAATCGCGGTAAATGCACCAGGTATTTACAAACATAAAAGCAAAAGTCAGCGCAGCTTCGCCTTTTATCATTATGCCGGTGTCTTTCCAGTGACCAAAGCGGTTAATGTGGTTAATGTATTCGTCTGCAATGTTTATGCCGCCGGTAAAAGCCGTTGCGCCGTCTATTACGCATATTTTTTTGTGGTCGCGGTTGTGCAGAATGGTGCGCGGTGCAGGGCGGTAAGGGTTGAATACAAGTGTTTTTATGCCGGCTTTTTCCAGTTCCAGATTATAGCCGAATGGCACGGTGCGCACGCTGCCCACGTCGTCGTAAATAAGGCGCACGTCTACGCCGGCGGCAATCTTGCGTTTAAGCACGTCAAGAATGCTCTGCCAGAAAAGCCCGGGCTGAATTATGAAATATTCAAGATAGATATAGCGCTCGGCTTTTTCTAGTTCTTCAATTATGCACTTAAAAAAAGCTTCGCCGCTTTCAAAATAGGTCAGTTCTTCTTCGCGGTAAAGTGGAAAACCCGTTGCCTGGGTAATGTAGTGGGACTGGGACGCGGCGTGAGAATCCTGCTGGGCTAAAAAAAGCAGGCTGTTTGCTTCCCTGGCAAAAAACAGGTTCTGGTCGCTGGTGGCTTTTGCAAGGCGTTTCTGTTCGTCCTTGCGCAGTTTGGAAGAAGAAAACATTGCGTAAAGCATTACGCCAAACAGGGGCACAAGGCCGATTATTACGATCCACGGTATTTTTGAACTTGGGTTGGAATTTTTGTTTATAAGCACCAGCGTAAGAGCAAGGCTTAGCACCCAGAAAAATGCAGAAATTATGGCATAATGCTTGCTTAATTCAAAAACCGAAAGTAAAAGAACCCCAATCTGCACCAGAATTAAAACGGAAACTATTACGAATCGGTTTGTAAGGAATTTAAGCAGTTTTCTCATGGTTCAATTATCGGCAAAAGTGCCGTCCCTGCAAATTGAAAAAACTTTTAAGGTACTGCCCGTTTTTGTAATTTATTCGGAATTACGGTTTGCAATTCGGATGGGTGGGCATAAAAAAAGCCGGAACACCTTAAGCATTCCGGCTTTCTTTCAGTTATGGTTTTGCTGCTTAGCGGGCAACAAATTCTTTTTTAAGGAAGTCAAGGTCAAGTTCCGGATAAAGAACATGCGCGTTAAGCAGTGCTTTTACGCGTTTTGTTGCTTCTTCTTTAACTGCCGGGTCAAGCACGATTTTACCTTTTGCAGGTTTACCGTCTTTTGCAACGCCAGGTTTTGTTCCTTTAAGAACAAAGTCCAGAATTGATGCAACTTCTTTCATGTCGTTTTCGTTCATGCCCAAAGTTGTAAGGGCTGGTGTACCCAAACGAACGCCAGATGTCCACCATGCACCGTTTTTGTCATAAGGCAGTGCGTTTGCATTTGCAGTAATACCGCATTCAAACAGGGCTGCTTCAGCCTGTTTTCCTGTCAAGCCGTAAACGGTTACGTCGCAAAGCATAAGGTGGTTGTCTGTTCCGCCTGTCTGCAAAGGAATGCCGTAGCCCTTAAGTGCTTCTGCCAAAGCAGATGCGTTTTTAACAACGTTGTGTGCCCATTCCTGGTAAGCAGGTGTGTTTGCTTCTTTGAATGCAATTGCTTTTGCAGCCATTACGTGTGGAAGCGGTCCGCCGAGAACCATTGGACAGCCCTTGTTTACGTATTCTGCAAATTCTTTTTTACACAGAATCATTGCACCGCGCGGACCGCGAAGTGTTTTGTGTGTTGTTGTTGTAACAATGTCAGCCCATTTTACAGGATCGTAGTCGCCTTCGAATACTTTACCGGCAACAAGACCTGCAAAGTGTGCCATATCAACCATAAGAACGGCACCGCATTTGTCTGCAATTGCGCGGAAACGCTTGAAGTCGATTTTGCGAGGATATGCAGAAAAACCTGTAAGAAGAATCAATGGTTTTACTTCCATTGCCTGTTTTTCAATTGCATCATAGTCCAAAAGGCCTGTTTCTTTGTCTACGCCGTATGGGTGGCTTTCAAACATGCGTGCAGAAACGTTCATTTTGTAACCGTGGGTAAGGTGACCGCCGCAAGAGTAGTCAAGACCCATCAGTTTCTGGTTGCCGAAACGTTTGCGGAGCATGTCAAACTGTTCTTCTGTCAAATCGTTAAGTGATTTTACGCCAAGTTCTTCAAGTGCTGGTGTTTCAACTTTTGCAGAAAGAATTGCCCAGTATGCAACAAGGTTTGTGTCTGCGCCAGAATGTGGCTGAACGTAAGCATAGTCTGCTCCGAAAAGTTTTTCAGCTTCGCGTGCTGCAACGTTTTCTACAGCGTCTACGTTTACACAACCGCCGTAATAGCGGTGTTCTGGATAACCTTCTGCATATTTGTCTGTCAAAAGGTTGCCCATTGCTGCCTGTGTGTTAAGGGAACAATAGTTTTCTGAAGCAACGAGCTTTAAGTGGCTGCGCTGGTTGTCAATCTCGTTTACGATAGAAGCCGCGATGTCTGGCCCTACGGCTGCAACCTGCTGAAGATTTGCTACATAAGCAGTCATTGCAACATTTGGCTTGCCGTTGCACGAAGCAAGGTAATTTTCTAATGGTGTTGACATAAACACTCCTATAAAAATGTAGAAATTTTTTTGCAGTCCAGGCGCGCGGCTACAAATGAAGAACTTCATGATGGAAACTCATCTGAGCGCCAGAAGGAAAACCTTGCGGTTTATGTAAAAATAGTACAATTTATTGTAATTATCTGCAAGGGTTTGAAAATGTAAAATTGCAAAGATGAAACAAAGAATAAAAAAGCCGCCACAGCTTTTTGCCTGCAGCGGCGGCTTTTTGCAAATATTTGGCAGGCTAGTTAATTTTTCAGCCCTGAATTTGGGATAAAAGTGCGGTTTTGTCAAAATGGTACACACTACCGCAGTTGTGGCAAATTACTTCAACCGGCTCTTCCGGCTTTTCGGTACAGATTTCCGTAATTTCCTTTTTGTCCAGGTTAAGCAAATGGTTTTTAAAAACTTCTTCGCTGCAGTGGCAGTCAAATTTAATGTCGCGCTGCAATGCCACGCTTGGTTCAAATTCCCTAAAAAGACCATAAATAACGTCGTCCATATCGCCTTTTTCGCTGAACCACTGGCCGTAGGAAGGCGCTGCCTTGAAAGCATGTTCAACCTTTTCTATAAGTTCGTCGTCTGCGCCCGGCATTGCCTGTATGAACATTCCGCCTGCGCCAATTACCCGGCCTTGTTTGTCAAACTGAATGCTTGTGTTGAATGCTGTGTGAATCTGTTCTGACTGAAGGTAATAGTAGGCCAAATCCTGTGCAATGTTCCGGTGCAGAATTTCTACCACGCCGCTTACAGGTTCGGTGTTGCCTTCAAGAAAACGGGTAACGGTTATGGTGCCGTCGCCAAAAAAGGGTGCCAAATCCCAGCTTTCAAGCGGCTTGTAAACGGGAATAGGGTCCTGCAAAAGGCAGCCGTTAACTGTGCCGGTGCTGTCGGCGTTTACCACAAAGCCGGCAGCCGGGCCGCAGGTGTCGTATCTGAAAGTTAAGCGGTCGCGGCCTTTCATGGTAGGAATCATAAGTGCGCCGCAAAGGCAGGCCTGACCAAGTACCATTGTTTCTAAAATTCCCAGATTGTGGTTTGCCCGCATCTGGTTTACAAAGCGGCTGCCATGAAAAAAAGCGCCGCGGAAAAGACCGTCTGCCATGACGAAAATGCTCATTTCATCTTTGTGCAGACCGTTCAAATGTTCAATAAGTTCTGCATCTTTAATTTCTGCTTTTATCATAATATTTCCTTATATGTCCTGATTGTAAGCCCGAATGCCGTATTTTGAAAAACCACGCAAAAAAACTTTTGGCTGGCTGAATTTTTGCCCTGTTTGAAACGAACAGCCGAACTGTTAACCGAATTCAAAAGCCGGCACGGCCTGTTCGCGGTGAAATTTGTCTGCAACGCGTTTAAAAACTTCTACCAGAACAGGGTCAAACTGCTTGCCGCTGCCGTCCAGAATAATTTTAACTGCATCCTGATGAGACATTGGTGCCTTGTACGGGCGTTCGGAAACTAAAGCGTCGTAAACGTCTGCAATTGCCATGATGCGCCCCAAAAGCGGTATTTCTTCGCCTTTCAAATGGTTCGGGTAACCGCTGCCGTCCCAGTGTTCGTGGTGGTGCTGGGCAAGCTGTTCCGCATACTGCAAAAACTCGTCGCCATAAGTAGAAAGGCTGATTTTTCTGATGATTTCTGCGCCAAAAGTAGTGTGACTCATCATTATTTCAGTTTCTTTTTCCGTCAGCTTGCTTTCTTTTTTAAGAATTGTGTCGCTTACGGCAATTTTGCCAACGTCGTGCAGCTGGGCAGACTGAATGATTAAAGGCATTTTCCATTTTGAAATTTCTGTTTCATAAACGCCGGTTTCGCGCATTTCCTTAAGCAAAACTGAAAGATAATGCTGGGTGCGTTCAATGTGACCGCCGGTGTTTACGTCGCGGAATTCTACAAGGTTTGCAACTGTGCTTAAAATTGCATACTGCATTTGCAGAATCGTGCGCGTTTTTTCTTCTACCTGCTGATCAAGATTTGCATTCAGCTGTTCAAGGTCTTTTTTCTGTTCAACCATGTTCAGATAATGTTCTATGCGCTTTAAAAGCAGCGGCGGAGAAAAGGGCTTGCTGATGTAATCAAGTGCGCCAAGGTTCAGGCCGGTAATTTCGCTTTCAACATCGTTTCTGGCCGTTAAAAAAATAATCGGTATGTCCCGGTATTCCGGGTTCTGGTAAAGGGTTTCCATCACCGAAAAACCGTTCTGACCGGGCATTTCTATGTCTAAAAGAAGAAGGTCGGGTTTGGAACGGGCAACGGCATTAAGGCATGCGCTGCCGCTGGTTAAAAGTGTAAGCTGAAAATGATTGCGCAGAACGTTTTCTGCAACCTTTAAGTTGGTTGCTTCGTCGTCAACAACAAAAACATGTCTTCTTTTTTTTAAATTTGGTGAAACGTTGGCAATCATAGACAAAATTATATCATACATTTTGTGTTTATGGAATTATAATAATAACAAAAATGGAGTTTTTGGATAATTTTGTTTTTCAACTAACTTGATTAGCAGACCGGATGCCGGGTTTTGTACAAATGCTGAAATGCAAAAAAAGCAAAAAAAGCGTGCTGTTTTTTAAGTTTCTTGACAGCGGTAATTATTTCATTGTAGCATTTTGCAATCATACGTTTTCTTATGGCAAAAATTGGTAAAAATGCTTCAAAAATGTTGCTTTTAGCCGCTTTTGCCGACAGTTCGGTCTTGTATTCGATTGACTAATTTTCTGTGATTTTCCTTAAACGCCGCAAGGCTGGGGTTGCTAAATTGTTACCGGTTATAAGATGAAACCTTTTAGACAACCTATGTATGCCGGCGGTTAAGCGGCTTTAAGCCTGTCGTTGATGTGGTGCTGCGTGCGCCGGCAAGAGGAAATTTATGGCACAAAAAATTTATGTAGGAAACTTAAATTATGCCACTGATGACAGCGCCTTGAATGCTGCATTTTCACAGTTTGGAGAAGTTGTTTCGGCAACTGTAATTATGGACCGGGCTACAAACCGTTCCAAAGGTTTTGGCTTTGTAGAAATGGCAGACGAAAGTGCTGCAAAAACTGCAATAAGCCAGATGAACGGCAAGGAAATTGACGGTCGCCGCGTGCGCGTTAACATGGCGGAAGAAAAGCCGCGCAGACCTCGCCCTGATTTTGGCGAAGATTCCGGTTTCCGCAGAAACCGCGGCAATGGCGGCAACGGTGGTTTCCGCCGTGAATCTTCAAGCGGTTCTTACGGCCGCCGTTCTGATGACGACAGTTACAGATACTAAAAAATAATTTTATTTGAATTGCCTGCGGCATTTGTGCAAAACACAAATGCCGCAGGCAGTTTTGCTAGCTTAAAATGAGTTTTATCCCACCTGATTTTACAGATTTTATTGCACCGAATGCAGACAGAAAGCGTTTTATCGCTGAAAAACTTGAAAGCCTTGGCATTGATTACGCATTCATTCCAATGGAAGAATCGGTGCACATTTATGTAAAGTTTCCTCCAAGTGCCTACGATCCCACTTTCCGCATAAAGACAATTCTGGTGCATTACGACCGTGCAGACAATTCTCCCGGCGCAAACGACAACAGTGCGGCTGTTTTTCAGGTATTTGAACTGCTAAAAAAACTGAAAAATTTTAAGGGCGCGCACAACATGCGCATTTTTTTTACTGACGGCGAAGAAATGGGTGCTTTGGGCGGCGTAACCGATCAGGGCGCGTTTGGCATTGCCAGCAGGTTTAAAAAGCTTGGCATTGTTAACGACGATGTTTTTGCCGTTGACAGTACCGGCGTTGGCGATGTTCTTGTTGTTTCTACCACGGGAACGAAGGCACCGGGCAGTGCGGTTTTTAAAAAGCGCTTTTATGACCTTTACGAGCGCACGATAACCCTTGCAAAGCAGGTTTCGCCGCAGAAATGGGTAACGTGCCCGGTTACTTACAGCGACAATGCGGCTTTTATTGCAAGCGGCATACCGGCGGTGGCAGTTACGGTTTTGCCAAAGGAAGAAGCTTCTGCCCTTATGAGGCGGGTTCAGCGCGACAAAAACTTTGAAAAAGCCCTGCTTGACCACAATTTGCCAAGCACTGATCTTTTGCCGATTACGTGGCGCTACATGCACACGCCTTTTGACACGGCAGAAACTTTAACCGCCGACGCGTTTACATTAATGGAAAAGTTTCTGCTTGCGCTTGCAGAAAGCAAAACGCTGGCATTTTAGTTTTGGTTTGTTTGTGCGCAGCCACTGAAGGCTGACAAGTTCAGCATGGCAGAGGAATGCAAAAAAGTTCAGGTCGCTGGCGCAGAAAAATCCAACACCCGCCAAAAGGGAAGAGTTTTGTATAAAAGGGCAAAAGACATTTATTAATTGTGATAAAAACAGCCCCGGACTTTTTAATTGCAAAAAGTGCCGGGGCTGTTTTTTTACGGTTTAAAATTGCCCGTAATTTTAATTTTTTCTGTTATTAGATGCCAAAAATTGAAGCATATTCTTTCAGTGCGCCGTCAATCTGGTTTGCAAGCACTTTTTTTGTAAGCACTTTACCCAGCTGAACGCCTTCCTGGTCAAAACTGTTCAAGTTCCATGCAAAGCCCTGGAACATGATTTTGTTTTCGTAGTGAGAAAGCAAAGCACCCAAAGCTGCCGGTGTAAGCTGCTTGCCGTAAATAAGGCTTGAAGGGCGGCCGCCAGGGAAGTTTTTGTTAGGATTTTCGTCTGCTTTACCGCATGCAAAGGCAACAATCTGGGCAGCAAGGTTTGCACAAAGTTTTTTCTGGCTTGTAGAACCGTCAACTACAACGTCTTCGCCAGACTGGCTGTCTGTAAAACCGATGAACTGCAAAGGAATGATGTCTGTGCCCTGATGCAGAAGCTGGTAGAACGAATGCTGACCGTTTGTACCAGGTTCACCGAAAAGTACAGGACCTGTTACGTAGTTTACGGCTTTACCAAAGCGGTTAACCTGCTTACCGTTCGATTCCATGTCTGCCTGCTGCAAGTGTGCCGGCAGGCGGCTTAATGCCTGACTGTATGGCAAAATTGCTGTAGAAGGGTAGCCCTGTGCGTTGCGTTCGTAAACGCCGATTAAAGCGTCAAGCAGTGCCGGGTTTTTGGTAATGTCTGCATTGGTTGCTGTCTTGTCGGCTTCGTGTGCGCCTTTTAAGAATTCGGCAAAAACTTCTGCGCCAAAAGCAAGGGACATTACTGTGCCGCCAACGGCAGAAGTAGAAGAGAAACGGCCGCCGATGAAGTTGTCAATATAGAAAGAAGCAAGGTAGCCCGGGTTGTTTGCCAGCGGACTTGATTCGCTTGTTACTGCAACCATGTGTTTAGAAGCGTCCAAGCCTGCTTTTTTAAGGTAATCTTTTACGAAAAGTTCGTTTGCCAAAGTTTCCTGAGTTGTACCGCTTTTTGAAACAAGCACGAAAATTGTTTTTGCAGGGTTTACGCTCTGCATAACTGCTGCGCCGTCATCAGGGTCTACATTGCTGATGAATTTTGCATTCATTTTAAGGCAGCCGTTTTTGCGTGCCCAGCCTTCAAGAGCAAGGTACATGGCGCGCGGGCCTAAGTCCGAACCGCCGATACCAATCTGAACTACTGTATCAAATTTTTCGCCTTTGGCATTTGTAATTTCACCTGCGTGAACTTTTGCTGCAAAAGCGGCAATATTGTCCTGCTGAGTTTTGTAAAATGTTCTAAGGTTTTTGCCTTCAAATTCAACGTCAGCACCAAGCTGGCCGCGCAAAAGGTGATGCAAAACCTTGCGGTTTTCTCCAGTGTTGATAACTGCACCTTCGTAAAGTTCCTTGAATTTTGCACAAAGTTCTGCTTCGTCTGCAAGTTCCTGCAAAACCGAAAGAATCTGGGCATTTACTTCCTTGGCAGCATAGTTGTAAGTTAAGCCAGCAGCCATAGAAACCTGAAAGTTTTTAACGCGGTCAGCGTCAAGAACTTCTTTAAGATTAACTTGTCCTTTTAATGACAAAAGTTTTTTGTACGCAGCAAGCGTATCCGCATTTTCCCAGTTTGCCATAGAAACCTCGTATATTCGTTATTTTTAATTTTTAGCTTTGCTAGTGCTCCCCGCTAAAAATTGTTGTACATGTTCATTTTGCCTTTTAGGGCATTAAAAATTCAGCTAAAGTTGAATTATAAAAAACTTTCTGCTTAAAAGCAGAATTGAAAAATCAGTCATCAAGCTCCGGTATGCGCAGCTTAAGCGAATCGATGAAATCTTCGCCGTTTACGCCTTCGCGCAGGCAGCAGAAAACGCAGTTGTCGCGCCCGGTGATTGTGCCAAGAATTTCGTCAAAGGCAAGGCTGTCCACGGCCAGACATACTGCGTCCGCGTGACCGGAATATGTTTTGATTACAACCATGTTGCCGGAATAGTCGATGGAAATGTAGCCGCGAAGGAAATCCTGAATGACGGTCTGTTCTGATTCAAGGCGTTCTTCTTCTTCGCCCGGCAGGCTGTAAACATAGCCGTCGTTGCCGTCGGGCACTTTGCCAACTTTCAGCAATTTCAAGTCTCTGGACAATGTGGCCTGGGTTACGGCAAAATTTTCCTGTTCAAGAAAGCCCAGCAAAGCTTCCTGTGATTCAATTTTTTTTGTTTTAATTAATTTTCTTATAGCTTTAAGCCGAGCTACACGTTCTTTCAAAATTGCCCCATTAGCATAAAAATGCAATTTACGTATTTAATAGCCCTAAATATGCAAAATTTTAAGACTGCTTTGCATAAATATGCAAAAATAAAGCGAAAGCGTCAAGTACGGTGTTATTTGCTTAGGCTCTAACCGTTGTTTGGGCAGAGCACCGTGACCAGTTTTTGTTTTTACAAAAACTGGTGCATCTTAGAGAAAGTTAAAAGTGCTGTTTACGTAGTCCGAATATCAAGTTTGAAAAATTTACAAAAAAGCAACCTTCAGGCAGTTCCTGCCACGAAAAAAAGGACTTGTGCATGCGCGCGGCGTATTTTTTTCGTGTCCGCGCCTGCCCTGCGCTTGCTTTAAGGAAGGGTAAAATTACACAAGTTCTGTCATGATGAACTAGTACAGAAGTTGACGCAGTTTTTTTGGAATTACACCAAGCAAAAATCAGAGACAAATCAAACAGCAAACGCAAGGCGGCTGCGCACAGCATTTGCCGAAGATTCCGAATTAAATTCGGAATGACAGGATGACAGAATAAGAAAAACACAAGCTAACTTACACCAAAATGGACGTAGTTTTTTGCCTATATCAAGCAACAGTTAGTGACAGCGTAAAAAGCAAAAGCTTTTAGTCTTTCAGCGTAACGTAGGTTTTTCCTGTGCCGCCTTCTTCCGGCCGTGCAAAATGGAATTCTTCTACGGCGCGGCAGGTTTTTAAATATTTGTGAACGCCTTCCTGCAAGATGCCTGCACCCTTGCCGTGAACAACGGAAAAACTTTTAAGGTGCTGCATGCTGGCCAAATCAATCTGGCGTTCAAGGGCTTTCATTGCTTCTTCGTAGCGCATGCCCAAAAGCCGCAGTTCAAACTGGGCGCGCTCTGCACTTTTGCCAAAACTTGCACCTGCAATGCCACCGTCATCGTTGCTTTTGGCTAGTTCCACGCTTACAGTTGGCTTAAGGCTTTGGGCACTAACCGGCGCAATGGAAAGCAAACTTTCCTTGCACGACATTTTTAGCGTGCCGAAAGCTACCAGCCAGCTGCCTTTTTTATCCTGAAGCACAATTGTACCGCGCTTGCCCTTATAAAAAACTTCAACGCCGGCTGCAAAACTGGCAGGTGTAATTACCGCATTTTCAGTTTTTTCGCCGCCATAGGCTGCAAAACCGGCAAGTTCTTCCTGCATGCGGCTGGATTTCTGATAGTCGGCACTGTTCTGCCTGTTTTTTTCCAGTTTTTCGGCTTCTTCTTTCTGCAAGGATGCAGATTCAGCCCACAGCTGGCTGAGAATTTCATTTTCCTTTTCAATTGCGTCGCTTTCGGCTTTAAGAGATTCGTTCAACTCGTTGATGAAACCTTTTACGGCCAGAGTTTTTTCCCGGGTCATTTCGCCTTCGCGTATGGTGCGCACAAGGTTTTCAAGTTTTTTACGGCTATCGTCGGCAAAATTGTTCAGCCGCCTGTAACCTTGTTCGCGCAGTTCTTTTTCCTTCTGGCGCAGGCGCAGTTCCTTAAGGTCTACGCTGCGGCGTTTTTCCCTAATTGCCTGTTCTTCAACCATCTGTTTCTGCTTCAGCTGGTCAAGTTCGTCATATTTCTGGCTTAACTGCTGAATAAGTTTGGAAACGTCGGCTTCGTCACCGTCAAGATATTTCTGTGCTTTTTGGGCAATTTCTTCGTTTAAGCCGTTGCGCCGTGCAATTTGAAGGGCATGGCTTTCGCCCGGCACGCCCATAATAATGCGGTAAACCGGCGAAAGGGTATTCTGGTCAAAATCAACCGAAGCATTAAGGCATTCCGGCTTTGTGTAGCCGTAATTTTTCAAAATGCCGTGGTGGGTTGTTACCAGCACAAAGGATTTTCTTTCAATCAGGTGATCAAGAACAGCCATTGCAATTGCGCCGCCTTCCTGCGGGTCTGTGCCGCTGCCAAGTTCATCCAAAAGCATAAGGGTTTTGCTTGTTGCGTTCCGGGTCATGTAGGCAATGTTTTTCATGTGGGCACTGAAAGTTGAAAGGCTCTGGTCCATGGACTGTTCATCGCCGATGTCGGCATAAATGTCGTCAAAAACGGGCAGGGCAGTGCCTTCCGCCGCCGGAACGGGAAAACCGCTCTGGTTGAGTGCGGCAAACAGCGCAACCGTTTTAAGGCTTACGGTTTTTCCGCCGGTGTTCGGTCCTGTAATGATGATTACCCTTTTGCCCGGCAGAAATGCGATGCTTATGGGCACGGCTTTTGCGCCTAAAAGCGGATGCCGTCCCTGTTTTATTACCAGCGTCTGTCCGTTTTCTTCGGTGCTGTTTTCGCTTTCGCCTGTTACTGCGGCAAAAACACAGCGGTTTTCCAGTCCCCAGCGTGCCGCGGCAAATGCCCGGTCAAGTTCCAGCATAATTTTATGGGAACTTGCAAAATCCTGATGAAATGCAGAAAGTTCTTTAGTAAGTTCCTTTATAATGCGGCGAATTTCTACAGAAAGGCGGTTTTCTTCCTGAATAAGTTCGTTGTTTTTCTGTACGATGTCTTCCGGTTCTATAAAAACCGTATGGCCGCTTTGCGAAAGTTCGTGCACAATGCCCCGGACTTTACCCTTGAAATTGGTCTTTAATGCTAAAACCTGCCTGTCGCTTCGCAAAACCGGCAGGTCTGACTGAAGTGCTTCCTTTAAGTTTGGATCGCCGGTGTATTTTTTCAGCAGGCTTTCTACGTCTCGCTTTATGCCGTTGATTTTGTTTTTTATTGCCCGTATTTCCGGCAAATCGCGGATTGCGCCGCTTTCGTCGATTATGCGGTAAATCATTTTGTGGGGCGCGTTAAGGTCGCTTAAGGTTTGGCTAAGGGCATCGATTGCTGTAAGGCCGTTTTTGGCGCAGCATGCCGGGGCTGCGGCTTTTAGCTGGTTTACGCTTGTACAAAACTGACCGAGTGAATTTAAGTCTTCCAGATTAAGGGAAGCTCCTTCTACCGTAAAAACAGGCCAAAGGTGGGCAACTTTTTGCCACGGAATGATTTTAAGCGGCTGGTTGTCTAAAAGGGCTTTTGTCCATTCTGAAGCAAGGCTTTTGTTTTTTTCAATTGTTTCCGGGCAGGTATCTGGCTCTATGCCGTGCAGAAGGTCTGAACCTTCTTCGCTTGCGGCAAAGTTTGCAACGGTGTTGCGCACCCGGTAATATTCCAAAATGTTTAGCGTGCGGTTATCCATGTTTTTTCCGTAATTTTGGTTGAATATTGAATTTTGTAAAAATTCTAAAGCTAATAAGAACAGCCTTTACGCAGAACTTATATGAAAAACGGCTTGTATTTTGTACGGCGCATTTTTCGGTTTCTGCCTGCGGCTGTTCTTCCTGTTTTTTCCGTATTTATTGATGGTTCGTTATCTGCAAAATTTCTTCAAATTTACGTTCATTCTGAAAATTGGAAAGAAAAAGCGTGCGGCGTTCAGTCTTCCCAGCTGCCGGTTATTATTTCTTCCTTTATACGCTGCCAGCTTTCAAAGCGTTCGGCACTTATTACGCCGTCCTGCACAGCCTGCAAAACCTTGCAGCCGGTTTCGTGGGTGTGGCTGCACGACATTCCAAACTGGCACTGGCCTACAAAGGGAAGGAATTCCTTAAAGTACAAAATCAAATCGTCGGCTTTTATGCCGTCCAAAACAAAGCGGCGAACGCCGGGGGTGTCTATAATGTGGGCAACTGCGCCAATTCTTCCGTCCATCAGCGATTCGTTAAGCTGCAAATGGTAAAGGTTGCCGCGCGTGGTGGTGTGCTGGCCGCGGTCGTATTTTTGCGAAAGGCTTCCGGTTTTAAGCACAACGGTAGAATCCAGTACGTTTACTACACTGGATTTTCCGACTCCGGACTGACCGAAAAATACGCTGCGCCTGTCTTCAAGTATGGAAGCAAGTTCAGGGATTCCTTCGCCTGTTCGCGCTGAAACGCGCAGAACCCGGTAGCCGATTCTTTCCCATTCTTTAAGGCGTTTTTCGGCATCGCTTTGACCTATAAGGTCGTATTTGTTGCACAGAATTACTGGCGTTATTTCGGCTTCTTCGGCCTGCGCCAGAAGGCGGTCTACAAAGCGCGGTCTGAATGGGGGTGAATCCGGCGTGGTAAAGCAGAAAACCTGATCGAGGTTTGCCGCCAGAAGCTGGGGTGCCCTGCCTTTTACGTTCCAGCGCACAAAAGCGTTTTTGCGCGGAATAAGCGAAAGGATTTGTCCCTGTTTTGAGTCGCTTTCATCGGCTTCAATTTCTACGCTGTCGCCGGGTGCCAAAGGGTTATAGTATTTTTCCGGGGCTTTAAGTTTTTTGCCCTTAATTGAACACTGTCTGGTTGTTCCGTCATCACATTCTACGGTAAAAACATTGTTAGAGCCGCCAATCACTGTACCATTCATATTAAATTGAATTTGCTGGAAAAAATGTTCTGTGTCAAGCTTGAGCTGTTCCATTATCAGTAACTAGTGATTTCTCTGTGCTCAAGTTAGAGTTTTGCTTTGCAAAACTCCACTATTTTTCAGTGTTTTGGTAACGTGCTTTTTGATTAATCAGCAATTTCTGCTTAGTGTAAGCACGCGTACCAGTTTGCGTTGGCAAACTGGTACCTGCAAAAATTAGCGATTGACAATGCTCAAGGCGGAGTTTTGCAGGACAAAACTCCGCCAGTTTTCAGTGGTTTAATGGAGTGCTTTTTACATAATCAGCAATTCCTGCTAGAACATTAAAAATGTTTCTGTTTTTGAAGTGCACCCCTAAAGATGAATAAAAAGTTCATTTTTGGGCGGTGCTTTTTTTTGCGTAAACGCACATTTAAAAGCGTGTTGCCTGTTTGCTTGCGGCGGCGGAAGGGCAGGGATTTGAAAAAAGGCAGAAAGTTGGTTAAACTTTCGGAATGCTTTATGTAATGCGCCACGGAAAAACTGACTGGAACGCCCTTTATAAGCTGCAGGGCAGAACTGACATTCCCTTAAATGATGAAGGCCGGAAAATGGCAGAAGATGCCGCCCGTGAATACAAAGACGTTCACTTTGACATTTGTTATTGTTCGCCTTTGGCAAGGGCGCAGGAAACTGCCAGAATTTTGCTAGCCGGGCGGAATGTGCCGGTTGTTACGGATGAGCGCCTGATTGAAATGAGTTTTGGTGATTACGAAGGCGTAGACAATGTTTTTAATCACCCGGAATGGGCTGTGTACAAATTCTTTAAGGATACGGAAAACTATAAGGCTGCAAACGGTGCAGAAAGCCTGGAAGAACTTTACGGGCGCACCGGGGATTTTTTGCGGCGCGTAGTGAAAAAAGATTTGGAAGCCGGAAAAGATGTTCTGATTGTTGGCCACGGCGCAATGAACAACAGCCTTATCTGCCAGGTGCGTAAAATCCCCGTAAAAGATTTCTGGACTCTTGAAATTCCAAACTGCAAGCTCATTCCCGTTGAAGGCACAATCACTTGTAAAAGTACTGGGAGCTGAAAGGGCAGCAGAAATACTAATGCAACAGGGAATAGATGTAAGTAAAAATAGTACTTTCTCTATGGAACTAATAACAAGTGCTACAGGAATTTCTGAGGAATCATGGAACCATATGCCTAGTACTGACAAGGAAAAGGTTTATAGTTTATATAAAGAATCTCTAGTGGGCGAACTTCTGATGAATACGATGGGAGCATCTTGGGATGGAAAAGCGAATAAATGGCAAAATACAGATGGAATTAAGCTGACTATTACTGATAAGGCATATGATGGAAATATTATGGCTGAAGTTCAAAATGGTAAGTATTTGTATTCTACTGTGACAGCAACATTGTTTAGAGATCCTGATAGTTGGAATAGCCTTACTAGTACTGATGGAATTAATTGGTCTAAAAATGTATCAAATTGGAATAAAGATTCAATACTCTATGAGAAAACTGGAATTAATTATGAATACTATGATAGATTAATAGTTGATCACTATCAAACTGTTGATAACTACATGTCTCAGGAAGGAACAAATCAACCGATATATGATTTTTCTAGTAAGCAGTGGATACAAGGAAATACTGTTATAGGAAATTTTAATATGGGGTATTATACAGATGGACAGGAAATAAGTTATAAATATAAAGATGCGAAGAAAGAAGAAGTCGTGAGAAAATATGAGAATGATTCTCTGGTTATTAATAATACTTATACCTTGAATAATGTAGTTGGTAATCATGGTGGTATAGGTAATTCATGGAATGATAGATGGCTTGGACATGATACTTCAAATAATATAAACGGAAGTTATGTTGATACAATATATACTCTTAATGGAAAAGATTATATTACTGGATATTCGGATGGATGTTTTATTACTACGAGGGAAAACCAGAAAGAATTAATGAATAATCTTAAAAATAAATGGAAGTTTACTAATGGAATACAAATAAAAGGATCGATAATAAACTATAACTACAATGATTATATTACTTTATATCCTAATACTAAAGGATGGAAATAGAATGAAAAAAAAAGTGATTTTTGTATGTGTTTTTTGTATCACAGTATTTCATGTTTTTGCACAATATATTATTCAGGCAGAAGAGATATTTAAAATGACCTGTGATACAAAATTTCATGAATATAATCAATCTTTTGAAATAGGGAAATTAGCGGATTCCTATGTTGTATGGAATTTCAATCATGGTATAAAACTTCGTGAAGATTCTTTTTATTGTGATGATGAGAAGTATTCCAGATTTATTTATAATGATGATAAATATATTGTTTTATATGGATCAAATTTTTTCTTTATTTTTGAGCCTAAGTTATGGCAAACGATAAAATGTTATAGACCTACGGATATAATGAAATACTATGAAGATAATTCAACACAAGCAAATGTATTTTATGATGGAAATTATTTACCAAAATATGGAATAAGCAGCATAAAGAATTCGTCTTTTTATTCAGAGCAAGCTAAAAATGGAATAATACAATATGTTTCCACATATTTGAATATTATATTAAATGAATATATTGATAATGCTGCATTTATTTTACGAAATCCATGGGTACCCGGAAAAGATAAAAATTCATCAGGAATCGGAGAATATCTGGAGATAGACTTCGAGAAACCAAAAGATAATTTAGTTGTATTAAACGGTTATGTTGATTTAGAAAAAAGATATCTTTATAAAGCCAATAATCGAGTAAAAAAGGCAACAATAACATCATTGGATAAAGAAAATCCTTTTGAAATTGAATACGAGTTTGAAGATTATGTTCACTTCTCTGAAATCAATTTCCCTTGCGCTGTGAATAAAGTACGTTTTACTATTGATGAAGTTTATAAAGGTGAAAAGTGGGATGACACCTGTATTCAGGCTGTAATTACTAGATGGGAATAATATGTAAAATTTTACTGGGGGCGTTACGGGGGCAGCGAGCTGAATAAATTCAGCCCCCGTTAGAAGGGGTAGAGAGCAATAACGCAAAGCGTTAGTGCGAACGAGGGGAAGGCATTCCCCTTTTTTTATATCTATCATGCTGTTAGAAAAACAAGGGAATAGAAGAACTAGGAAAAGCATCGTGGGATCAGAAGATATGGTCAGGAGAATTCCTGGGATTTGAACCGCCAAGCATAAGAACTGTAGCAACAGTAGCTGCAGCAGCAGCGCCAGCATTTACGGCTTATGCTGAACCATCTAAAACGGGGCGCAGTTTTTTTGCCATTACATATAAAGCCCATAGTTTTGCCTGCGCCAAGCAACAGTTAGAGATAATTCAAAAAGCAAAAGCCTTTACCGGCGGATTTCTTTTTCCAGTCCTAAAAAGGTCAGAATCTCGCCAACGCCGTTCGGGTCATCGTTGCACTGGCCGGTAATTGCAAAGCCCAGTTTTTTATACATTGCCTGCGCCTTTGTATTGGTAAGAAGGGTGTCCAGCCGCAAAGCCTTGCAACCCGTTTTTTCTGCAAGACTTTCGTAAAAGTCCATAAAAATTCTGCCGTAACCCTTGCCCTGAAAAACCGGGTCAACGGCAAAAGTGTGAAGGACCAGCACTTCTTCAGGCTCTGCTGCAATTTTCCAGTTGTATTTGCCGTAAATTTCCGGCTGAAACTGATTTATAATTCCGCAGGCCACAATTTTGCTGTTGCGGCCTTTATTGGCACAGCCGCTTGTACCGGCGGCTTTTTCATCTTCCAGCACGTACATTTCTTCTGCGGCCAGCGCCTTTTGCACGGTTTCCATGGTCGGATACGATTCTTTGTTCCAGCAGGTCTGCCTGCCGTTTACCGCTTCCCAGTCGCAAACGGCATTGTATATTTCCAGGCAGCGGTTTCCGTCTGCCGCCACAGCTTTTCTAATCTTCATGAAATTTTAAATCCTTTAACTGTTTTCCAGTTTTTTCTTAAAAATAAAAGTTTTGTATTCTTCAGTTTCCGTAGAAAACGGCGCGTAAGTTCCCTGGTCTGCAAGTTCGTAGCCGTGGGAAACGTACCAGCCAACGTTGCAGTCGCTGTCAGTCCACAAAAAAAGGTTTTTGAAGCCCTGCTGCTTAAAATATTCAGTTGCTTCGTCAAGGATTTTTTTGCCCCAGCCTTTCTGTGTGCTTATAAAAAGATCCAGCTTTACGTCATCGTCATTCATAAAGCCGTAAGCTTTTTCGTCCATCATGCAAAGGTATTCCCGGCTTAAATTGAACGAAAACTGCTGTTTTGGGGTAAGTTTTCGGTACTGTTCCTGCCACCAGGCTTCTGCGCTTATTTTGTCGCCTTTTTTAGAAGCGCAGGCAACAGCCATAAGCCTGCCGTTTTTTACCAGCTGAAACTGCATGTCATTGTCGTGCATGTCCATACGGATTACGGCTTCTGCGTAAATGCGGCGAAAACTTTCTTCCGCTTCCGGCGGTGTCCACAGGTCTTTTACCCTGTCTACAAGGGCAGAAATTCCATTAAAATCGAATTGTTCCAGCATTTTTTTCTCCGTTCTTTCACCGCCCATAGCAGGTTTTGGGTGCATTTGTATTTGTGGCGGCAAATGGCTGTTTCAGCCCAGCGCCACGTCCAGTACCATCATCAGTGAAAAACCAATCATGAACATGACTGTGGCAAAATTCGTGTGTTCCTTGCCTTCGGCCATTTCCGGCACAAGTTCTTCAACTACAACGTAAATCATTGCACCGGCGGCAAAGCTTAAAAGATACGGCAAAACCGGAATGATGAACCGGGCGAGCAGAATGGTAACAAGCCCTGCAACTGGTTCAACAATGCCGCTCAAAACGCCTTTCCAGCAGGCCTTTGCCTTGGATAGCCCGTTGCTGTGCAGCGGCATTGAAATAATTGCGCCTTCCGGAAAGTTCTGAATTGCAATGCCGATTGCCAGTGCAAGTGCGCCGGCTTCCGTAACCTGTGCCGCGCCTGTGTACCAGCCTGCGTATAAAACGCCTACAGCCATTCCTTCCGGAATATTGTGAAGTACAACGGCTAGCACCATCATTGTTGTTTTCTGCAGGCTGCTTTTTGGGCCTTCTACGGTTTCGTTTAAGTGCATGTGGGGTGTAATTACGTCCAGCAAAAGCAAAAACAGCATGCCAAGGCAAAAACCGGCCACGGCAGGAATGAAACCAAGTTTGCCCATGCCGCTGTTCTGTGCCTGTTCCATTGCCGGAATCAGCAGGCTCCACACGGCGGCCGCAATCATTACGCCGGCGGCAAAACCTGAAAGTGCCTTCTGCACGCCACCTTTCAGTTCTTTTTTCATGAAGAAAACGCATGCCGAACCAAGTGCCGTACCCAAAAACGGAATCAGTAATCCTTTTGCAATAATTCCAGTCACAGTTACCTCCAGAAATTTTATGAAACCGGCTTTAGTCTTCGCAGGGAAGACCGAGCATATGCATGAACCCGAAATGAATGAAATCGTGAATGTTGCCGATAAAAACCAGCGCTTCTTCTTTATTCATTTTGTGCAGGACAATTTCTGCAAATGCATTGATGGTTGCGTTTGCAAAAAAGTGAATGGACATGTCATCAATAGCTTTTGTTATTTTGTATTTCTGTATCAGCCAGTGCATGGTTTTTAGCAGCGTGTTTGTGTATATATCCGAAATTTCTTCCAGAAATTTTTCGTGGGTGCTGCCTGCTGCTTTTGTTAAAAGCAGGGTGAATGCATCAAAGTTCTGGTACAAATATTCTATAAATGACAGAATTTCCTTTTGTTCGTCTTCGGAATGTGCCTGTCCCACAGGATTTTCCAGATTTTCGTGATTTTCAACGCTTCCTTCATTTATGATGGCAACTGTTTCTTCAATTGCGCCGTCAACAAGGGCACAAAAAAGCGTGTCTTTGTCTTTAAAGTGGCGGTACATTGCCCCGGTGGTTAAGCCTGCGTTTGCCGCAATTGTGCGCAGCGATGCCGCCATAAAGCCTTTTTCCAGAAATTCCGCTTTGGCACTTTGTAATATTTTTGTTTTTGTATTTTCTGCATTTTCAGCCATGCCTTTAATTTAAATGGAAAAATAAGACGCGTCAATAAAATTTGATAACACTGTTATCAAATTCTTGGGAATTCTATTGACAGATAACAGCGTTATCATTAAGATAACACCGTTATCAAAATTTGTTAGTTTCAACTAACACTATGGAGGTAAAAATGAAAGTTGCAAAATTAAACGAAATGTTTGAAAAGTTCGGACGTTTTCAGATAAAAAACCGCTGGGCTTTTATTATTGTTCTTTTTGTGTTTACGGTGGCTGCTTCGCTGGGGCTTACGCGCCTTAAGCTGAATAACGGCGAAGAAGACTGGTTTGACGACTGGGACACCGTAAAAATGAATCAGGATCACTTTGAAGAGATTTTTGGCAGTACGGATTCCGTAATTGCATTTATTCAGGCGGAAGATGTCTTTGACCCGGAAGTTCTTGAAATGATTGACCGCCTTGGTGAACGGCTTTTGAACGAAGTGCCCTATGCTTCAAGCGTTACTTCGCTTACAAGCCTTAGCGTGCCCATTGGCAATGACGACGGTTTTGACGTTGCAAACCCGTTTGAAAACGGCATTCCAGCCGACCCGGCGGAACTTGCAGAAAAAAAGGCTTTTATTTTAAGCCGCGAATCTTTGGTAAACGCCATCGTAAGCGAAGACGCTACGGAAACTTTTGTGGTTCTGAATCTTGAACAGTATTCGGAAGACCTTGCAACGGCAATGAACAAAATTGTGCCGCCTGCTATGGCAATTTTCAATTCGGATGAGTTTAAATCGGATAAATACGAAATTCTTCCTTCCGGGCTTTCGTACACGGAATATGAAGAAGAAAAGGCGATGATGAGCCAGTGTGTTAGCCGCATTCTGATAGGTTTTGTCGTAATGGTTCTCTGCCTAATTCTGTTTATCCGTTCTTTCCGCGGCGTTGTCGTTCCTGCCATTGCAACGGTTTTCGGCATCGCATCCATGATTGGCATTACCGCATGGCTAGGCATAGAAGGCAACACGATAATGATTATTCTTGTCGTTCTGCTTGCAATGGCGCTTGCCGTCGGCTATTCGGTTCACTATATAAACAGTTTCAAAATGGCTTTCCGCAAAACCGGCAAACGCAGGGAAGCCTGCATTGCCGGCGTGCGCGAATCCGGCTGGGCGATTCTTTTTACGGTAATTACGACAATCGGCAGCATGCTTTCGTTTTATGCCAGCGGCCTGCGCCCCATGCGCTGGGTTGCAGGAACTTCTGCGGCTTCGGTTTTTGGCGTTTACATGTACGTAATGATTCTTCTGCCGGTTTTTTACAGTTTTGGCAAAGACCGTGAACCGGACGCAAGTTCAAATGAAGAAGGCTTGACCAGAATTGACCTTGGCATAGAACGCATTGGCAATGCCGTTCTGAACAAAAAGTGGATTACTTTGATAGCAGGCATTCTTGTAATTGCGGTATGTGTTCCGGCTTTTTTCAAAATTGAAATTAACATGAACTATTCGGACATGATGGGCGAAAAAACGCCGTATATTGCCCGGCTTATGCGCATTGCGCGTTCTCAGCTTGGCAGCCAGTACGCTTACGACGTGTTGATTGAGTTTGATGAAGAAGATGCGGTTAAAAATCCGGAAGTCCTTAAAAACATGGATATTTTGACGGAAAGAATCGGCGGGCTTCAGATGACGAAAATTTCCAGCGGAAAGCCGCGCGTAAGTTCCGTTACGAAAGTTGTAAAGGAAATGAACCGCACCTTAAATGAAGATAATCCTGAGTTTTACGCAATTCCGGACGAGCAGGACATGGTAAGCCAGATTATGTTCCTTTATGAAATTTCCGGCGGAACAGACCTGTATGATTATGTAAGCGAAGACTTTAAAGCCGCATATCTTCACGTAGAACTGCGCGATTACGATGCAGAAGGCTGTGTTGCCGACGTTGCGGCAGTAGAGCAGTGGGTTCGCGAGCTGTTTCCGGGCACTGTAACAGGCGGCGTTGTTGGCGAAGTTATGCAGTATGCGGCAATGAACGGAAAAATGGTTCGCGGTTCGGTAAAGTCAATCGGTACATCGCTGGTAATTATTTTTGTCCTGATGTTCATTGCGTTCATGTCCTTAAGAACCGGGCTTATTGCAATGATTCCAAACGTTACGCCCGTAATTCTGATTGGCGGAATAATGGGTTACAATCACGTTCCGCTTGACATGATTACAGCCCTGATTATGCCGATGATTCTGGGCATTGCGGTAGACGATACGATTCACTTTACGAACCATATAAAATACCATTTTGAACTTTGCGGCGATTACCGGCAGGCAATTCTGAATTCGTACCGGGAAATTGGCAAATCGATGATTATGACAACCGTCATTCTGTGTGCCATGTTCGGAATTTTCATTTTCAGTTCAATGACGGCCTTGGTAAGAATTGGTTACATGTCGGTTATTGGTCTGGCCGGTGCCCTTGTTGCAGACTACACATTAACGCCTGTACTGCTGTATATTACAAAACCTTTCAAAAAATAGGCTGAAACTGTAAAAAGGCTTGTTTTCGGGTATAAAATGCAGCGTGCCCCGGATTCTTCCGGGTAACCATACAACTGAATCCTGAAAAATTTCAGGGTGAAACTTTAAGGAGTTTAATATGAAAAAAACTTTCGCACTTTTGGGAACATTTTTAATCGCTTCGGCACTTTTTGCGCAGAGTCTTACAGGCTATGACATTGTAAAAAAAGCAGACGAAGTGCCTTCGCCAAAAACTTCTGCTTCGGTTGCAAAGCTGACAATTCATTCTAAAAAAGGCACAGACCGCATTCGCGAAGTAATTATGAAAAGCAAGGATTACGGCGACGTTACCAAGGAAGTTATCGTTTTTACAACGCCAAAAGACGTTGCAGGCACAGGATATCTGATGTTTGATTACGAAGATGAAAACAAAGACAGCGACAACTGGCTTTACATGCCTGCAATGAAAAAAACTCGCCGCATTGCTTCAAGCGGAACAGAAGCTGAAGGTTCGTTTATGGGTACGGATTTTACCTACGAAGACATGGGCGACAGAAAAATCAGCAAAGACGATTATACTTTGCTTGGCGAAGAAACCGTAGACGGCGTTGAATGCTACAAGGTTGACTGCGTAAGCAAGGCTCATACCGAAAAAGATCCGCGCCGCGTGGTTTTTATTGGCAAGGAAGACTTTATTCTGCGTAAATGCGAATTTTACGACCGCCAGAACCAGCTGCACAGGGTTTTAACCTGCACCGATTTTGCTACAATCGATGGTTTTACAACGGCGCAGGTGCTGAAAATGGAAAACGTTCAGTCTGGCACTTATTCATTAATAGAAACAAAGGACATTGTTTACAACGGAGCAAAAGTTGATGACAGCTTTTTTACCGTGGTTGCCCTTGAAAGAGGCAATATCCGGTAAACGTGTATAAATGTTTTTAAGGCGCGTCTGGGCGTTTTCAGGTTTCTTTTAAGGTTTCGTGCTGCTGCCGTCTTAAGGCGGCGGTGCAGGGCTGCTGTTTGCTGGGGGGTGAAAAATGAAGAAAATACTGCTGTTCATAAACATTTTTTTGCTGGCATCGTCTGTTTTTGCAGAAACAGAAGTTTCTGCAAAATGGGAAACAAATTTGGGCACGTATTTTCCGTGGAGGGAAGGCGGTGCTGAAATGTCGGCCGGTGAAGTATGCGTAAAGCCGGAAATTGATTCCTACTGGGGTTCTTCTTCGCTTTACATAAACGGCCTTATTGCCTTTGATGCCCTTGCCATGCGAAACACCAGCGACCTTTACGGCAATGCAATTGGCACGCCGTGTCTGGGCTGCAGGCTTAACGAAGCCTACTACGACTATAACGGCGGCTGGTGGGCTTTCCGTGCCGGCCGCCAGATTGTTCAGTGGGGTGCGGCTGATAATTTTACGGTTACAAACGTTATCTGCCCCGATGACAATTCAAAATTAAGCGGCAGCGACCTGAACGACAGCAAGCTTGGAATTGATGCCTTACGGTTTTCTGTTAACACCAGCAGCCTTATTGCCGACGCTTACTGGATACCGCGCTTTACGCCTTCAGAACTGCCGCTTTCAAAGAATAATCCGCTGTTCAAAAAAATGGTGCCGCAAACCGTAGACCTTTCGGAAGCAGGGCTTGGTGTGCTGAAAATAAATGAACTTAGTGACACAAACCTGAATTTGCCTGAGTTTTCGCTTAAAAACGGCGAATGCGGCTTAAGGCTAAGTTCCTTTTACAGTTTTGCAGACTTTTCGCTTTACGGTTTTTACGGCTGGGAAGACAGCCCGTTTGTCGGTTACGACGTAAAAACAGCGCCGGCCGTTATTAAAGTGGAAGTTGCTCCCGGCGTTTTTATGCCCGTGCCGTACAACAAACCGGATTCGATTGATTTGAGCGGAATTTACAGGCGCTTTGGAATGATTGGCGCGGATTCTTCAATTCCCGTTGGTCCGCTTACCCTTCGCCTGGAAGCTGCCTTTTACCCGTGGCGGCATTTTGCCGCAAGCGCCCAAAGCCAGATGCAGCAGATTTTTGATTATTACAAAACCAGCGGCAAAACCGAAGGGGCAGGGGTAACCAGAACTGAACGGCATAACCAGATTGCAGGCGTAATCGGTTTGGACTGGATGGCTTCGGATCTGACGGTTTCGGTTCAGTATTATGCGGATTATGTTTTTGGCAGCGTAAAAAACCTTGAAAGGGAAAACCTGAACCAGCAGGTAAGTTTCAGTTTTTCCTATTCGTCGCCGGACGGAAACTTGGAAGCAGGAATAAGCGGAATAGTTGAGTTTCCGGCTTTTGATTCGGTAATCATTCCAAGCGTAAGCTACAGCGTAACCGATGATTTTTCGGTAAAGGTTTCTGCAATGCTTTTTAACCGCGGCGTAAGGGAAGGTTCCTATTCCCGTTACAAGGATTTGAGCAGCCTGAACGTTTGTTTAAGCTACAGTTTTTAGCCCGGTTTTTGGGGCAAGTCAAAGCAGCTGAAAATGGTAAAAGCACCTGTGGATTTTAAATTTTACCGCTGAAAAAAAAATAAAAAATATTTTTAAAATGTATTGACCAAAATTAGTAAAGAATATATATTACTAATCGTTCCACATTCCCCGATTGTGTAATGGTAGCACTTCAGATTCTGGTTCTGATTGTGGGGGTTCGAATCCTCCTTGGGGAACTAAGGCTGAACTTAAATGGTTCAGCCTTTTTTTTGCGGTTTGCAGAAAACCGCAAAAATGGCCAGCTTAAGGTTTGCGGCGTTTTGCCTGCACCGGTTCGGCTGTTTAGGGTGCTTTTTGAAAAATTAAAAGTTCCTTATTTTTTTCTGGTCCCTTCGTCTATCGGCTAGGACGTGACCCTCTCAAGGTCGAAAGACGAGTTCAACTCTCGTAGGGACCGATTGATTTACAAAGCTTCTCTTTTTTTAGGGAAGCTTTTTTTTTGTTCATTTTATTTTTTTTCAATTTTGTGAAGGTACGGCAAATTTTTGGTTACGGGCGCATAAAATGCCGGTTTTTTAAGTGTTCAATTTCATAAAATGTTCTGCAAACTGCAATTTTTCTTCAAATAAACCAATTTATATACAGTCTTGACGCTAACATTTTGCTGCTTTACAATTGTTGCATGGAAAATTTAAATACGTTCGATCGCTTTCTTTTAGGCATGAGCCAGGAAGAACGCATGGAACTTTACAATAGATTGTGTTCCGTAGTGCAAACCGAAGAACAGGTTATTGAAACGCCGCCAATTCCCCAGGAATTCGCGTCAGAAAACGATGTAAGCCAGCAGATAAAAAACGAAACGCTGGTTTGCCGCCTGATGCTTTTTTTCAAGTCTCTGTTTACGGGCATGGATTCCAGCAGAGTTTACGGCGAAATGCTTGTTCAGCGTCTGGTAAAATATATTGAAAAAAAATATCCCGGTTTTTTGAATTATAAAAAAAGATTAGTTTTAACTCCCTTTTATTCCAATGTCCGCCATTTGAAAAACGTTGCAGAATTTTTTATGCCCGGCATTGATTTGTATGAAGAAAACCCCGGCAGTTTCTATCTTTTTTTAAGTTCCCTGCTGCTTCCCGAATTTTACATGAAGATTGAACAGGAAATTGATCCCTTTGCCCTTACGGAAGACAAAGTTCCTTCGGTTGAAGTGCGCAATTCGCTTTTGCGGCGCATGGAAGAAGTTTTGCAGGAACTTACCAGCAGCGACAGAAACCGCATTTATTCTGCGGTTTGCAACATTGACTGGCTTCGTCAGTTTGTGCGCATGCCTTACGAGCGCATGATGCTGAAATTTATGGCGCTTTCTACCGGCGAATACAATGCCCAGCTGGAAGATTTGACCAGCGATTTAGACCATTTTTGCCGTGTTCTGTGCAACGGACGTTCAATTTCGCCGGACGTGCTTGAAGCGCTGTTTCTGTTTTCAAACAAAACCCGGCTTGGCGACCCTAATTTGAACATTGCAGCCCTTACCGAAGATTACATAAACAAAAGCCTGTCGCAGATTAGGGCAATTAAGCGTTTTATAACGGAAGTGCCGCTGCGCACGCTTACCGCCGTTGCCCACCGGGATTCTTCGTGGTTGCCGGCAAGACCGGAAGGTGCGGAAGACTGGTTTGTTAAGTATAAAAGTGAATGGCGTAATGTTTTTGAACAGCGCTACAACCTTTGGACGCGGGAAACGAACAAGAAAATCCTTACGAAAAAAATCGATTCAATGCTTAAATGCACGGAACTTCCTCTTTTGCCGTTCCGCCCGTGGCAGGAATCATGGTTTAACCTGCGCTTCCCGGCTGAATATACTGCCGGATTTCTGTTTGCCTTCTTTAAGGATTTGTACCCGTCAATCAGCAAGGCTTTGCGCGTTCTTGCCGTTGACGGTGACTTTAAAGTGCGCGACAACCGCATTGAATTTACCGATGCGCTGAACGAAATGAACAAGCTTGCAGAAGACGTAATTATTTTTGCCGGAAAATTTAATGGCGGCGGCGATTACGCCCTGCTTTTTGACAGCGTAAAGGAAAAGGATGACCGCACCGTTAGGGCTCATCAGCGGCTGGAAAATGCAATGACTGCGGCAACTTCGGAAGCAAGCGTTTTTTCTATGACTTTTACCACTGTTGCAACGCAGATTGCCAACGTGCTTGTTGGCGTTACCAGTGAAACCAAAAACGGCAAGTACGACACAATCAACAATATTGCTGCAATTGAAGGGTATCAAAATCAGGCTTACCGCCAGCGGCTTGCAGAAATAGTAACCATTTTGTTTGATTCTTGCAGTTTCGTTCATGATTTAAGTGCCCTTGATGCATAATGTCCTACAGTGCAGTTAATTTTTCACTTAAAGATTTTTGCCCCGATATTGAAAAAACCGGCAACGGTCAGCCGGAAGCAGTTTTTTTTCGTTTTGTAAGGAATGGAAAATTTACCGCGGATTTGCCCATTTGCGGAATTTCTTTGCTTAGTGCCGGTTCCATGCGTTTCAGGTGGAATGAAACCAACCCGAACCGGGAACGTTTTTTTTCAAATTGCGGCATAGACAGCAGGAATGTTGTACCTGTTGAACTTGTTCATTCCCAAAAAGTTTGTGCCGTTTCTTCTGCACCGCTGCCTTTTGGCACAGGCCTAACAGAACAGACCCGTTTTGGCGCAGACAGCGGCCTGATTGCTGATGGTGTAATCAGCCAGAGCCCGGCGCTTGTGCCTTCTGTTACCGTTGCGGACTGCATGCCCCTTTACCTTTTTGACCCTGTTTCCGGGGCTGGCGGCGTGGTTCATTCCGGCTGGAAGGGCACCGGGATTGTTGCCGAAGCCATAAAACTTGCAGCTGTTCTGTACGGTGCAAAAGCAGAAAATTTTTCCGTGGTAATTGGGCCGTGCATAGATGACTGCTGCTACAGCGTTGACAGGGCGCGTGCCGAATATTTTGCTTCCGGTTTTGGCGGCTGCGTAAAAAAAATTGAAAATCCTCAAAATCCCGATTTTCCGTTTCAGCTTTCGCTGCGCAAGGCCAATCTTTTTGTGCTGGAAAATGCCGGCGTAAAGGCTGAAAATGTGGCAGTCTGTACCGATTGTACAAGCTGTTCTCCGTTTTTGGGCAGCCACCGCCGGCAGACAAGACATTTACCTTGGGATATTGACCTTGATACGCGCCTCAAAAGTTTTACGCCGATGGCAGCTTTCTTAAAGCGCGGCTGAATCCTGCTGCTTTCAGCATGTTTACAACTTGCCAACTTTTTTGCTACACTTTGCCCTATGGCAGACTTAAAACAAGAAAGCCGCGAGCTTGTTGCTGCGGCCGTTAATTTATTAAAAAACAGCAAAAATGCTGAACTTCCAGATATTTCTTCTGATTCTGTTACCGCAGAAGTTCCTCCAAAACCTGAAATGGGCGATGTCGGTTTTCCGATGTTTGCTTTTGCAAAAGTGCTGCGCATGGCACCGCCGATGATTGCCGCCGAAGTTGTAAAAATTCTTTCAACCGCCCCGGCTTTAAGCGAAAAAGCTGCATCAATTGGCGATTTTAAGCAGGAAGGTCCTTATGTTAACGTAAAATTGCAGAAAGGCGATTTGGCCTGCACAATTTTGCAGAAAGTTATTGCACAGGGATGCGAATACGGCACTTTTGGCGAAAACGGTGCAAAGCCGATGAACGGCCGCCGCGTTATGGTTGAATTTTCAAGCCCTAACACCAACAAGCCTTTGCATCTTGGTCATCTGCGCAACGACGCTTTGGGTGAATCTGTTTCGCGCATTCTTAAAGCCGCCGGTGCAGAAGTTTTCAAGGTAAACATCATCAATAACCGCGGCGTTCATATCTGTAAATCAATGCTGGCTTACCAGAAAAACCACGCCGGCAAAACGCCTGCGGACATGGGCGTAAAAAGCGACCGTTTTGTTGGCGACTGCTACGTTGAATTTGAAAAGTACCGCAAGGAATTTGGTGAAGTAGCGGAAAACGAAGCCCAGCAGATGCTTGTTGAATGGGAAAAAGGCAATCCTGAAATTCATGCACTGTGGAAACAGATGAACCAGTGGGCAATTGACGGAATCAGCCAGACTTATAAACGCACCGGCGTTTCTTTTGACAAGCTTTATTACGAAAGCGAAACTTACTTGAAAGGCAAGTCTGAAATTGAAAAAGGCCTTGCTGAAGGTATTTTCTATAAGGCAGCCGACGGTTCTGTGCGCGTAAACGTTACGGAAGCCGTTGGAAAGGGTAAAGACGGCGAAGAAAACGAAAAGGTTCTTCTGCGCAAAGACGGTACTTCCGTTTACATGACTCAGGATATTGGTACTGCAATTTTCCGTCATGGCGACTGGCCGTTTAACCAGATGGTTTATGTTGTCGGCAACGAACAGAATTACCATTTCAAGGTTCTGTTCTACGTTCTTAAAAAGCTCGGATACGACTGGTCAAACCAGCTTTTTCACCTTTCTTACGGTATGGTTAACCTGCCGGAAGGCAAGATGAAAAGCCGCGAAGGCACTGTTGTTGATGCCGACGATTTGATTGACCAGCTGAAAAACCTTGCACTGGAAGAAATTGCCGCCAAAGGCCGCGAAGAAGCTGTTGGTGACCCTGCCGCCGTTGCAGAAAAAATTGCTCTTGGCGCACTGCATTATTTCCTTTTGCAGGCAACCCCGGCAAAAGACATGCTTTTCAATCCTAAAGAATCTTTGTCTTTTAACGGTAATACCGGTCCTTACTTGCAGTACATGGGTGCACGCATCTGTTCAATTTTGCGCAAGGCCGAAGAAAGCGGAATTGATTTGAGCGGAGAACCGGATTTTGCTCTTTTGACCCAGCCTGCCGAATGGGAACTGGTTAAGAAAATTGCCGAATATCCGGAAGCGCTGGAAAAGGCTGCTGCAAACCTGAATCCTTCTGAAATTGCGGCAAGTTTGTATGACATTGCAAAGCTTTTCAGTTCGTTCTACCACGACTGCCCGATTTTAAGTAAGGAAAACCCGGAATTGAGCAAGGCACGTTTGGCGCTGGTAAAATGTGTAAAAACAATTTTGCAAAGCGGCATGAACCTGATTCTTGTTCCGTTCCTGGAAACAATGTAGGCTTTTGCGGTCTGCTGAACCGGGTAAAGTCATTTGATTTTTCTGCACTTTTTTGCTGTTTTTTACCTTGCCGTGCATACTTGACGCAAGGGCGCAAAAAAGTGTATTGTTTATAGACTATTCTGCATAACGCTAGAATTGTTTTCTGCTCAGAATCTCTGGTATTTCCCGTTATCGTACCAGGGTGACAAAATATAAATTATTATGAGGTAAAGATATGTACGCATTGGTTGAGTACAAAGGAAAACAGTACAAAGCTGAAAAAGGCGCATTGCTTCAGGTTGATAAAATTGACGCTGAACAAGGTTCTACTGTTACAATTGATACAGTTGTTTTTGTAAACAACGACGGCAATGTTGCTGTTGGTACTCCTTATGTAGCGGGGGCAAAAGTTACTGTAAAAGTTGAAGATACTTTTAAAGATGACAAAGTAATTGTATACAAATACAAGAGCAAGAAAGACTATCACCGCACAATCGGTCATCGTCAGCAGTACACAAATGTTCGCGTTGAGGACATTGTAGTAGCATAATTGCAATGATTTGTGTCATTTTGTGGCGCGATGCTGAAGGTGTTTTAACGGAATGTTCTGTTAAAGGGCACGCAGGTTTTGCGCCAAATGGCAGAGATATTGTTTGTGCAGCGGTGACAACCCTTGTTAAAACGGGTTTTGCAAGTTTGAACGATTCGGCTTGCGGTGATTCACCGGTAACTGCAACAGCTTTTGGTGACGGCGAGTTTGGTTTTACTGTAAAGCAAACTTCTGCTTCAAAAGCGCGTTTAATATATGCTGGTGATTTTTTGCAGAAAGGTTTTGAACTTTTGCAGAAAGAGTTTCCCCAGTATTTGGAATTACGAATAAAAATTACTAATAAGCCAGCGGAGGCATAATTATGGGACGCAAAAAGGGCGGTAGCGGTGCTAAAAACGGCCGTGATTCAAATCCTAAGTATCTTGGTGTAAAGAGTTTTGGCGGTACAGAAGTAACAGCAGGTACAATCATTGTTCGCCAGAGAGGAACAAAAATTCACCCCGGTAACAATGTAGGAAGAGGAAAAGATGATACTTTGTTTGCAACAGCAGACGGTAAAGTTGTTTTCCATGAACGCAAGGGAAGAAAACTTGCTTCAATCGTGCCTGTAGAGGCATAAGTGTTTTAAGTTTTTGCTTTATAAATTTGCATTTTCTTAATTCGTAGATACCCGGGTAAGCAGTGCTTATTGCCGGGTATTTTTTTTAATTTAAGGTTTTTATATAACCTTAAAAACGGAGAAAAAATGATAAAATTTGCTGATGAAGCTGTAATTGAAGTCAGTTCCGGCAAAGGCGGCAACGGCTGTATAGCTTTTCGCCGCGAAAAATATGTACCATTGGGCGGCCCGGCTGGTGGCGACGGCGGCCGGGGCGGTGATGTAGTTTTTCAGGTAAAGAAAAACCTGCGCACCCTTGCACACCTGCGCTACAAGCAGCAGTTTAAGGCGCGTAATGGTGGCGATGGCGAAGGCCGAAATCGTTTTGGCCGCGATGGCGATGACGTTGTGATTTTTGTTCCGCCGGGAACGATTATTCGTGACGCAGAAACCGGCACAATGATTAGAGAATTTACCACTGAAAGCGAAGACGAACGCTTTGTTTTTCTGGAAGGCGGTAAAGGCGGCTGGGGCAACGTTCACTTTAAAACTTCAACAAACCAGGCACCCCAGTATGCGCATCAGGGCAAACCGGGCGAAAGCCGCCTGCTTTCAATTGAACTGAACATTATGGCCGACATCGGTCTGGTCGGTTTTCCCAATGCCGGAAAATCTTCACTTTTGGACTTTTTTACTAACGCGCGGCCAAAAATTGCGCCGTACCCGTTTACAACCAAAATACCGAACCTCGGCGTTTTGCACGTGGAACAGGACAGGGACATTATAATTGCCGACATTCCCGGAATTATCGAGGGCGCTTCTGAAGGGGCAGGGCTTGGCATTCGTTTTTTGAAGCATATTGCCCGCACGGCCGGACTTGTGTTCATTGTTGATGCCAGCGATGAAGAAAGTTTGACGGCTTACCAGAAACTTTCTTCAGAACTTGCAAGCTTTTCAAAGGAACTGGCGGCAAAACCGCGCATTTTAATTTGTAACAAGCTTGACCTTGAAGGTGCACCGGAACGTTTTGAACAGATAAAGGCAGAAAACCCGAACGAGATTGTTCTTGGAATGTCTGTTTTTGCACGTACGGGCATGGACGAAGTTCGTAAGGCGATTATTTCGCTGGTTGACGCGGTTGACAATGCGTCTGAACTGGGTGCAAAAGCCAGCAAAAAGGCGCGCAATACCAACGTAATTGCAGAAAAACCTGCAAAAAGTGATTTTATGGCTTCACGTTCTGACTGTGATGTTGCAGAAATTCAGTACCCGGGCGAGTAAAACGGTAGAGCTGTGAAAATTGCGCTTTTGGGTGGTTCTTTCAATCCGCCGCATACAGGTCATTTGTCGCTAGCAGAAGACGTGCGCCTTGCGCTGGGCTATGACACGGTTTTTTTTGTGCCCGTAAGCATTGCACCGCATAAAAGAATGGCAACCGGTGCAGGCGATGAAGACAGGATAAACATGCTTCAGCTGGCAATTTGCAACAACGGCGGTTTTGGCCTTGAACTTTGCGAGCTGAACCGCGGCGGAATTTCCTATACGATTGACACAATTCGTTACCTGACAAAATTTTATGGTGACAGGCTGAGCGAAAAGATAGGTTTCATTCTTGGCGACGACCTTGTTGCAGGTTTTCATTCGTGGCATTGTGCCGCGGAACTTGCAGAAGAAGCAAATCTGATTCTGGTGCGCCGCAATATTGACCCAGCGGAAAAAATTGATTTTCCCTTCAGGCATGTTGAAGTAGAAACTACGGTTCTGCCAATTTCTTCTTCACAGATAAGGCAGAAAATTGCCCGGGGCGAAGGCTGGCGTTATCTTGTTCCAAACGGGGTTTACGAGTATATTACAGAAAGAAAATTGTATGAAAGCGACTAATTTGAACGAATCTTTACAAAATTCTTTTGATATTGAAGAAAAAATAGAACAGGTTCGGCTTTATGCCCAAAGTGCCGAAAAGCAGAGCCGTTTTGAACATTCTGAACGCACGGCAAAAATGTGCGAAACCCTGGCTTTGCGCTACGGACTTGACGGCCGCCGGGCTTTTTTGGCCGGTATTGGTCACGACATTTGCAAGGAATGCCCGGACCCGATGATGAAAACTCTTGCTGTCGGCGACGGTTTGCCATTTGGCGTGCTTGAAAGCAAGAAAACTTCGCTTTTGCATGGCCGGGCGGCGGCACAACTGCTGAAAACAGGTTTTGGCATTCAGGATGAAGATATAATTGAAGCTGTGCAGAACCATACTTTTGGAAAAAAGGGCATGAGCGATTTTGCAAAGGTTCTGTTTGTTGCCGACAAAATCGAACCCGGGCGGGAACACATTACGCCGGAAAGATTGCGGAGCTTTGAAAAACTCAGCCTGAATGAGTTAACTTTTTTGATTGTTCAGGAAAACATTGATTATTTGCAGGGCAAAGGTAAAAAAGTTGCAGACGTTACTTTTGAACTTTACGAACACTTGAAACAACTTTTAAAAGAAGAAAGTAAAAGAGGGTAGAAATGCCAAAGGCAAAAGGAAATACAGGCGCATTTTTTCTTTTAGCAATTTTGCTGATTTTAATAGCCGTAGGTTTGGTGCTGATTGTCAATTTGCAGACAGACACCGTTGCGGACGTTCTTGAAAACAACCAGCTTTTGAACATTCTTTTTATTCTGGAAGATGAAGGGCAGCCGCTTTTTACCGATTTGCTGCTTTATTATCCGGGTTCGGAACGCGGTGCGCTTTTTGACATTCCCGGCAATACCGGCATGATTTATAAATCTCTTGGGCGCGTAGACCGAATAGACGCGGTTTACAGGGAAAAAGGCCTTAACGAATATCGCACGGAAATTGAACGGATGTGCGACATCAGCATTCCTTTTACCGTTGTAATGAATCTTGAACAGTTTTCTACTTTGACGGATTTGCTGGGCGGTCTAAAGGTTTTCATTCCGTCGCCGGTTGACGTGCAGAAAGACGACGAAAGGTATTTGCTGCCTTCAGGTTCGGTTTTGCTTGACGGCGGAAAGATTGTGACTTACGCAAAGTACGTTAACCCGGAAGAAAGTCAGGCGGATGTGCAGGAACGCATGCAGAACCTGATGCTTTCGTTTTTGACGGCACTGAACAAAAAATCGTCTTTTGTGCTGAATAAAACGGTTTTTCCGCTTTTTGTTAAAAGTATGCAGACAAATGCTGACAAAGAAGCACTTTTCAAGCTGCTTTCTTTCATTTCGGCACTTGATACGGAACGGCTTACGCCCCAGAGCATTACCGGCAAAAAGCAGGAAGTTGGCGGAAACGTTCTGCTTTTTCCTGATTTTAACGGAAAGCTGATTCAGGACATATTTAAGCAGACAATGTCTTCTATTGTTTCTGCCAGCGACACGGCGCACAGCCGCGTTTACGTGCTTGAAGTTTTGAACGGTACTGCAACCCAGAACCTTGCCCGCGATGCCGGCATTCTGTTCCGCAGTTTCGGTTATGACGTTCTGAATGTTGGCAATGCCGACAGCAGCAACTATCAGGAAACGGTGATTGTTGACCACATTGGCAATGCAGAAGTTGCCGGTGCGGTTGCAGAAATCATCAGTTGTAAGAACATTGAAACAGATGAAGTTATTTCTTCGGATGCTTTTCAGAATGACGATTCGCTGGTGGACTTTACCATTATTTTGGGAAGAGACTTTAACGGGCGCAGCGTAAACTGATTATTTTGGTTTCTCAAAAAAAGTGAGTGTTTTTTTGAGATTTTTGATTATAAAGGGCATCGCCGAAAATTATTAAATTTCGCATTTTTGGAGAAGCCTGCAGGGTTTATGCTGCAAAATGAAGCGGCATAGATTTTCTTGTTTTGCTGAAGAGCTTAAAATTTGGTATTTTTGGCCTTTCGCAATAATTTTTAGGGAGAAAATTATGGAAATTAAAGAAAAAGCTTTGGAAATTGCGCAGATTATGGAAGATTATAAAGGCGAAAACGTTACGGTTATTGATGTTTCCAAACTGAACAGCTGGACTGATTATTTTGTACTTGTAACAATTACCAGCGCGCCGCATTGGAAAGGCCTTTACAAGCACGTGAAAGATTACGTTAAAAATGACGATATTCTGGAAATTCATGTGCCGAATCGCAAGACACCGGACGGCGATGACTGGAACCTGATTGATTTGGGACCTGTTGTTGTTCATTTAATGTCGAAAGAAGCCCGGGAATTTTACGATTTGGAAAAACTGTGGCACAAGGGCGAAATTTTGAAAGGTGCTGGTGCAGAAATCGCTGAAAACTAAAAAAATTGCCGTTTTGAAAAACTTATAGCAGGTTTTACACAAGCCCAAAATTGAAGAAAAATTCAGTTTTGGGCTTTTTTTTAAAGCAGGGAACAGCCTGAAGTTTTTTATGATTTTTCAGGTTTAACATTCGTTCAATTTAAAACGAAGGCTGGCACGGCTGCAAAACTCGCAAAGTGCACCGTTGCCATAAAAACGGCTGCCAGCATTTTGCAGGAATCGCCGAAAAATAAAAAAAGCAGTGCAAAAGCACTGCCTGTAAACAATTTAGTAAACTTTTTGCTTAAATAAAGACCCGATTATTCGTCAAAATCGTCGTCGTAACCAAAATCGTCTTCTTCGTCGTCATAAAACTCGTCTTCTTCTTCAAAGCCGTCAAGGTCATCTTCGTCGTAATCATCGTCATAATCGTCAGCAAAATCATCATCTTCAAAGTCGTCAAAAGATTCATCATCATCAAAATCGCCGTCATCTTCATCGTAATCGTCATCATACGAATCAATAAATAACAAATCTGCTTCAGTCGTTTCTTCCAACAATTCGCTTTCACCCAGCATCAAAACACTTCCTTTGGTAAGTCTTTATATAAAAACATTAGTTTATCTGTTGCGTACCTGTCAACTAGAAAAAAGTGAAAAATTACACATTTTTGCACTTTTTGCGTAAATTGTTAAAGTTTGCAAAATATTCAACGGTTTAGAAAGTTTTGCAACTTTCTTACCGAAAGTGCAACCAAAGCTTAAAAAACGAAGCAATAAGTTAACCAACCAAAGCATTTGACAAAAAGCAATAAAATTGTATAATATTTGAAATATGTCTGACAGTATTTGTTTGAAAGCACCTGCAAAGCTCAATTTAACCTTAAGGGTTTTTCCAAAGCGTGCAGACGGTTTTCACAATATTGAAAGCATATTTCAGAAGATTGACCTGTGTGACCAGCTTACAGTTTCGGTTGCTGAAAAACCCGGTTGCAGGCTTACGGTTGACGGAATGACTTTGCCGGAAGAAAACACCGTAACAAAGGCGTTTTCTCTTTTTGAAGAACGCGTAAAAATCGGTGTAGGCGTAAACGTTCAGCTGAAAAAAATCATTCCAAGCGGTGCCGGTATGGGAGGCGGTTCTTCTGATGCGGCAACCATGCTGCAGGGACTGAATGCTTTGTTTGATGCAAAATTGGGCAATGAAGAATTGCTTTCAATGGCGGAGAAAATTGGCAGTGACGTTCCGTTTTTTTTGGGCGGCAGTTGCGCTTTGGTTAGCGGTCGCGGCGAAATTATTAAGCCTGTAACAAGCCGCAGTGATATCTGCTTTGTTGCCGTTTGCCCTGAAATACATTGTTCTACAAAAGAAGCTTATGCGCTTGTTGACCGGTGGCAGGAAAATCATACCGATGATGCCAGCTGGTTAAACTTCAGTGAACTTGAAAAAGAATATAACCAGCCTGTAAAAAGCTGGCGTTTTTTTAACAGTTTTACCAGTCCTATTTTTGCTGAATATGCCCAAATCAGTCAGGCTTTGTCTGACATTCGCGATTATGGCGCAGATTTTGCCGAAATGACGGGTTCCGGTTCTACAGTATTTGGTGTGTTTGAGTCTGAAAAGAAGGCTCAGCAGGCTTATAACAAACTTTCTGCATGTTGGAAGCGCTGCTATTTGTGCAACGTTTTTAATTAACTGACTTGTGTTTGAAGGAGAGTAACAAATGCAAATCACAGAAATTCGTATAAGAAAGGTTTCATCTGAAGAAGGCAAGCTGCGGGCTTATGTAACAGTTACTTTTGACAACTGCTTTGTGGTTCACAACATAAAGGCAATTGAAGGTAAAAACGGTTTGTTTATTGCAATGCCCAGCCGTAAAACCCGTACCGGCGATTATAAAGATATTGCGCATCCGATTAGTCCGGATTTTAGAAACGAACTGGAATCAAAAATACTTGCTGAATATGAAGCCGGTAATTTTGAAGAAACTGTTGAATACGATGAAGAGTATCTTGCATAAATTGCAAATTTTCTTTAGATTATATCTAAAGACTTTAATAACTTTTGTTCTTAAACAAGGGTATTGGGACGTCGTCAAGTGGTAAGACAACGGCTTTTGGTGCCGTCATTCCGCAGGTTCGAATCCTGCCGTCCCAGATAAATAGGGAATAATTTGTTCCTGTACAAAAAAATATAGTGCTGAAATGCTCTCAATAAAAGGAGTTCCTGAAATGGATTGTTTAGACCTGAACGCCAAATTGCGCAACGAATCTGGTAAATCTGCAGCAAAAAAATTGCGCTCAACTGGCCGTTTGCCTGCTGTTATGTATAACTCAAAAGGCGTAGCCACAATGTTGGACGTTGATGAATTGGAATTCACAAAAGTTTGGAAAATGGCAACTCCTACTACATTGATTTCACTTGATGTAGAAGGAAAAAAACACCTTGCTTTCATTCAAGACACAGAATACGACATTAAGGCTGACAAAAACCTTCATGTTGACTTCCACGTAATTGATGAAGACAAACCTTTGAAAGTGACAATGAAAGTACAGATTACTGGAAACCCAGTTGGTGTACGCGAAGGCGGCGTTTTGACAACAGGTGTTAAAGAAGTAACAATTGAATGTTTGCCAAAAGACCTGCCAGTACGCATTGTTGGCGATGTTTCAAACCTCGCTTGCGGACAGTCTTTCACAGTAAAAGAATTGCCATTTGCTGAAGGTGTAAAAATCTTGAGTGATGCTGATGCAGTTGTTGCAAAAGTATACAAATAATTCTTTTTAACCCAGCAGTTTCAAAAGGATATTCTGAGTTTTCAGAATATCCTTTTTTTTTCGGCGTAATTATGACCCTTCAGCAAAATTCAATTTTTATCAATTCAACAAAAAATTACGATATTTCTGCCATAAACGGCAAAATTGAAAATGTAAAAACTTCGCTTTTGCAGCTTTTTGTAAAAGAAGGAATAAAACGTGTTGGCGCTGGTGTTTCCGGCGGCCCGGATTCCATGGTTTTGCTGAACATTTTGTGCGACGTTTGCGCCAAAAGCAATTTGCCGCTTTTTGTGTTGACCGTTAATCATAACGTGCGCGAAGAATCTGTAAGTGCGGCCGACAGCGATTTTGTGATTGATTTTTGCGAAGCGTTCAATAAAAACAGCCGGAATGATTTTAAAGTAATTTTTGAAAAACAGACGATTCCGCCGAATGAAATTGCCCGGCTTGCCAAAACACGGGACAGGGGCGAGGAAGAAGCGGCGCGTTTTTTGCGCTATCAGCTGTTTGACGATTTTTGCCGTAAAAATGATATTGGCCTTTTTTGTCTTGGCCATAACAAAACCGACCAGCTTGAAACGCTGATTCAGCGGTTTTTGCAGGGTGCCGGCGTTTTTAAAAGTGCAGGCATACCACAGCGCCGCGGCAATTTTTACAGGCCGCTTTTAAGCCTTGAAAAGGATGAAATTACTTTTTTCGCCCAGAACAGGAACATTCCTTTTCGCTTTGATGCGACAAACGCCCAGAATATTTACAACCGCAACAAAATACGCAACCAGCTTGTGCCGGTTTTGAACCAGTTTTTTGAAGGCTGGGACACGGCAGTTTTGCATGGTGCCGAAAAAGCCGCAGATTTTTCTGGTTTAATTGAAAAAGTGCGCCAGAATTGCGTCTGGCAAAGGGAAGAATATGCGGAAAACTGCGTAAAAATGCCTTTGATTCAGTTTGAAAGCCTTGATTTGCCTTACAGAATTGAAATTTTATACGACGCGCTGGTTTGCGTAAAACTTAAACGCCGCCTTACTTATGACCAGATGCGGACTGCGGCCAAAAATGACGGCCAATTGAATTTGAACGATTTGTCCGTAACGCGGAAAAACGGTTTTATTTTTGTTGAGCTTAGAAAAAATGAAAATTTACAGAAAGCAGAAAAAACAGGCTTTTATATTGAAGTTTTTGAAAATTTTTCCGCAAAAATCTGCGATTTTTCAGTAACATCACGCATTGCAGAAAATGCGGCTGATTTTGAATTGCTGAAAAAAGATAATTTTCTTGGACCTTTTCCTTTTCCCTGTGTGCTTAGAAATCGCCAACCTGCCGATAAAGTAAAAGATAGTGGCGGTTCATACAAACTGCTTTCAAAAGTTTTGTCTGATTTTAAAGTTGCAGAAAAACATCGTGACAAATTGCCGGTAATTGAAGCTGGCGGCGAAATTTTTGCGCTGGCCGGTGAATTTTTAGGCTATAAAAATTACCTTGTAAAGCATCAGTCAGAGGCGCAGAAGCAGGTTTTTGTTAAATTTGAAACGTGAACCGGCCAAAAAGTGAAAAAATGAGGATTTTATGAACGAGAATAACTACGATAAAAATAATATGAACTTAAAAAGCAGAATAGGTTCAATAATTTGCATTGTGCTGATTTTTGCGTGCGCAGGCTATTTTATATTCGGTTCTGCAAAAAAATCGGTAATTACAGAAATTTCCTATACAGAATTTTTAGAGGCCGTTAAGAAAAACCAGATTGAAAAAGTTGTTATTGTTGGTGAGGAACAGATTACGGGTTCTTTTGCAAAAAACACTGGTCGTTTTGAAACTTTCTCCACAATCATTCCGTACAGCGACACCGAACTGATGCCGCTTTTGAAGGTTCATAATGTGGCAATAAACGGTGCAAAGCCGAAAGTTAGTATTTTTTCTTATTTGATGGAATTTCTGCCGTTAATTTTCATGATTTTTCTTATTTTCATGCTTTTCAGGCAAAGTTCTACGCAAAATGCACGCAGCATGCAGTTTGGTAAAAGCCGTGCACGGCGTTACGACGGTAGCAAGAAAATACTGTTCAAGGATGTTGCCGGACAGGAAGAAGCCAAATACGAACTTGCAGAAATTGTTGATTTTTTAAAAAACCCGATGAAATATCTGGATTTGGGTGCAAAAATTCCAAAAGGAGTTCTGCTGGTGGGCAGTCCGGGAACGGGTAAAACTTTGCTTGCCCGTGCTGTTGCTGGCGAAGCCGGCGTAAACTTTCTGCATATTTCCGGCAGCGACTTTGTAGAAATGTTTGTTGGTGTTGGTGCCAGCCGCGTGCGCGACCTTTTTGCAGATGGCCGCCGCAGTGCACCGTGCATTATTTTTATTGACGAACTTGACGCTGTTGGCCGTGCGCGCGGTGCCGGTTTTGGCGGCGGTCACGATGAACGCGTGCAGACTTTGAACCAGATGCTGGTTGAAATGGACGGTTTCGATTCTAAGGAAGGCGTAATTGTTCTTGCGGCAACCAATCGCCCGGACGTTCTTGATCCTGCCTTGCTGCGCCCCGGTCGTTTTGACCGTCAGGTTGTGGTTTCTTTGCCGGATATTAAAGAGCGTGAAGCAATTTTAAACATTCACGGCGGAAAAATACCGGTTGCTAAAGACGTGGATTTTAACAAGTTTGCACGTGCAACACCGGGGATGAGCGGTGCAGATTTGGCAAACATGGTAAACGAAGCTGCGCTTTTTGCCGCCAGAAAGTCTAAAAAATTTGTTGAAAATGAAGAATTTGAAGAAGCCCGTGACAAAATTTTAATGGGCGTAGCCCGAAAAACCATGGTTCTGCCGGAAAAAGAACGTGAAATGACAGCCTGCCACGAAGCTGGTCACGCATTGCCGTATTATTACTTAAAAAATGTGTCGCCGCTTCACAAAGTAACGATTATTCCCCGCGGCAGGGCACTGGGTTTAACCATCGGTTTGCCGGAAGAAGACAGGCATTCTCATACAAAAAGCATGCTTTTAGACGAACTGGTGATTATGTTTGGCGGCTACGCTGCGGAACAGGTTGTTTACGGCGATACAACCACCGGCACTCAGAATGACATTCAGCAGGCAACCAATTTGGCGCACCGCATGGTTTGCGAGTGGGGTATGGCTGACGAAATTGGTGCTGTTTCTTACGGGCAGGAAGACGAGCCTATTTTTATGGGCAAAGAAATTGCACGTCATAAAGATTATTCAGAAAATACGGCGCATGAAATTGACGAAGCTGTTAAAAAATTGCTTGATCAGGCACGACAGAAGGCGGTTGATGTTTTAACCACTCATCGTGACCAGCTTGACATGCTTTCTGCCGCGCTGATTGAGCGCGAAACTTTGGATGATGCAGAAATCAGGGAACTTCTTCATTTTGGAGAAGCTAAAGATGCCGCTGACAAAGAGTTAAAGCTTGCGGATTTTGTGGTTTTTGACAACGAAGAGGGAAAACCTAAAGCAAAAGCCAAGCGGAAACCGCGCCAGCCAAAGCCTAAAGCAGAAGAATCTGTAACGGCAGAAAGTGCTGAAAGTGAAAAGGCAGCACCGGCTTCGCAGGCGGCGGAAGATGCCGCAAATGAAGAACAGAGTCTGTTCTAGAAAAATAAAAACTGGAAGGTTTGTATTTTTCGTTTATATAGAAAAATATAACGGTGCCTGTAAAAATTTCAATTTTTACAGGTGAATTTGAAAGATTTTTTACAAAACTTGCGCTTTTGGAGGGCAAAATGCAAATAAAATACAACGGTTCAATAAAAACATTCTTAGTGATTTTAATTTTCAGTTTATTTTCTGCAAATATTTTTGCCCAGATTGCCCAAAGCGAAGAAAAAGCGCCAATAATTGCGTCTGCACAGGAAGCCAACAGACGTACGGCTTTGGTTTGTCTTGATAAAAGTGCAAAGGCAATTGAAGATGCCCGGTGGGACAAAGCCTACGAACAGGCCGATCTGGGCATAAAATACGACCCGGAAATTCCTGATTTGTGGTACTTGAAGGCACTGTCTGCGGAAGTTTTGAACAAGCCGAAAGCCCGGAGCCTTGAATATTTAAGCAGGGCGCTGAATATCAGCGACTGGGTTCAGTGCAGCCGTGATTCGGCACGCATTCTGTACGCCGATTTGCTTTGCGACACTTGCAGCTGGCTTACAGCCCTAAGCGTTCTTGATGTTGAACCGTATTTGCAAAGCAGTGATGCTGATTACATTCGTTCCAAAGTTTATTACAACATCGGGCACTCAAATTCTGCATTTGAACTGATAAAAAATGCCCGTACTTTGTACCCTAACGACGGCCGTTTTCCTCTTTTGTTCTTTAAAAATGAACTTGGAAGAAGAAGCAACCCGGTAATTGCGGATTATGCGGCTTCTTTGCTGCGCACCCACACTATGTGGACAAGCGAATATCCAGAAATTCTGGTTTACGGCGCTGCATACAGCCGTTCAAATGACGAAGCTGAAAGGCTTTTGCGTGCTTTTAACGCGTACAACAACCACAGCGAACTTGCCACTGTTTTTTCCCTTGAACGCGGCCTGATTAGCGAAATTGAAGCCTTGCAGCAGATGGTTCGCTTTGCTTCAACCGGCCTGCGTTTTGAATATTTGCAGGCTTTTGCAGACCTTCTCAGCGACCGCGACGTAATTCGCCAGACAAATGAATGGCTTACTGCTTTTGCAGGCGTGCTGATTTTTGATACGAATAATGATGGAATTGTAGACCTTGCCTGTCATTACAAGCGGGGCAGGGCTGAAACAATCCGTTACGACCACAATCAGGATGGGGTTGCAACATGGCAGGCAAACTGCGATTTTGGCGTGCCGGTTACTTTATCTTTTGCTGGCGGCGATATTACGGTTGGTTACGGCGTTTACCCGGCAGTAGACCGTTTTGTAGACAGGCAGAATGAAACTGAAATTACTGTAACTGCCGAATCCTTGTACTGGACACCGGTGGACATTGTTCAGGCCAATTTTAAAAAACTTAATGCACAATTTTTCGTTCCGCAGGTTAAGCGCAATATTGAAACTTTGGCAATGCCGGTTTTAATGCGCTATGCAAGCAAAATAACCGTGCCTACAGCAGAAAGGGAAAACGGTTTTATCCGTTTTACCATGCTTCGTGGCCAGCCGCAGTCGGCAGTTTATTATCAGGGTGAAAAACCTTTTGCTTTTGCGGCTTTTGATCACGGCAGCCTGCTTTACCGCAACATCGATTCTGACGGTGACGATTTTTTTGAAATGACCGAGATTTACGATTTTAATCCGGCTTTGGTACGCATGTACATGACTGCCGAAGAAGACCGCCTTTTGAACGAAAAACTTTTCGGTACTTTGCCGGTTACCCACGGCACATTTATGACCAAAGCTGTTGGCGACTTAAACAGAGACGGCAGAACTGAATATGTGTCGGAATTTTTAAGCGGCGGTGCACGGCTTGTTTCGTGGGACACGGATGAAGAAGCCGACGGCGAATGGAATATTCGTTCCGTAATTACTGATGAATCCCAGATTGACCAGTTTGTGCATCCGGTTACTAAAGAAGTAATTACCGTAATTACCGATGGCGGCAGGCCTAAACTTATTCAGAATGCTTTTGGAAACCAGCTGATTTTTCAGGATGATTTTTACGAAAAACTGTTCTGGATTGGTGAAAAACAGAATTATGATGTTGCAAAACAAGTTCTGAATTTCTTTAACCATTCTACAGTTCCGGGTGTTTCTGTATTAGACAATGTCGTTGAAGGCAAACGCCTGCTGGTTGTTTCCATCGGCGACTTCTATTTTGGAGAAGTTTTTGATGAATAAGACTAAAATTTGTGTATTTTTGTGCGGTTTGATGATTTTTTGCCAGATTCAGTTTGTTTTTGCCAACGGTTCTGGCGAAAAAAGCGAAAAAAATACTACAAATCAAAGTCAGCCGGTAAAAGTGCCAAAATATACCGACGAACAGCGCCAGTTTTTAGAAATTGATGCAATTGAAAAACTTATAGCAGAAAAACCTGTTGAAGCAATGTGGCAGGCTAAGCTGTCTTATGAAGCGAATCCTTCCAAAGAAGAATATTCTTCGCTTTATACAAAAACCAAAAATGCAGTAATTGAAGCTTTCAACAAAGCCTGCACTGATTCAAAATGGGTGCAGGCTATGTCTTATTTTGAATCGCTGGAATCTTGCGGCGTAAAAAACGCAGCAGAAGCCGGATGGTCTTACGATAAGCTGCTGCAAAAAGCCATGCCGGGTTCTGAATATACGGCAAAAACACAGCAGACCGCGCCTAAAATGGCATCCATGGTTAGGGGCACCGTTACCGTTTGGGTAGATTTGGGCTTAAAAATTGAAAACGGCACCGGCTATGCAAACCGCGTGCTTGGTTCTGGTTTTTTCATTGACAGCCGCGGTTATCTTGTAACCAACCATCACGTAATAGAAAACATGGTAGACCCAAAATACGAAGGCTACGCCCGGCTTTACATAACCCTCGCCGATGATCCGGACGAACGCATTCCGGCCAAAGTTGTCGCTTACGACAAGGATTTGGATTTGGCGTTGCTCCGCACTCCTGTTCCGCCGCCACATGTTTTTCCTCTTGGCACATCGGAAGACCTTGAAATCGGTGACAAAATTTATGCAATCGGTTCGCCTATCGGGCTGGAACGTACCATTACATCGGGTATCGTTTCTAACCCGGAACGCAAGCTGCTTTCTACGGCAACGGTTATGCAGATAGATGCCGCCATTAACAGCGGCAACAGCGGCGGCCCGGTTTTAGCAGAAAACGGTTCGGTACAGGCAATTGTTTTTGCAGGCATTTTGCAGTACGAAGGCTTGAATTTTGGTATACCGGTAGAATATTTGAAGACGATTTTGCCGCGGCTTTATGCTGGCGGCAAGATTGAACACAGCTGGATTGGTGCTTACGGCAGAAATTACCGCGACAACGCTTTTTTGCCTTATGGCGTAGAAATTTTCTATGTAATGCCGGGTAGCCCGGCAGCAAAAAGCGGCCTAAAGGCCGGTGATATTGTAAAGTCAATCGGCGGCAAAAAGTTTACTACAATTGAACAGTTGCAGAATGTTCTGCTGTACAAACAGCCTTCTTCAATTATTACAGTTGAATACGAACGCAATGGCGAACAGAAAACTGCCGCCGTTTATACAATGGTTCGCCCTGAAAACCCTGGCTATGAAATTTACCAGCGCGACAGTGTTGCAAATTATTTCTTGCCTATTTTCGGTATGCAGCTTCTGCTTACAAAAGATTCGCTGCATAAAAAAGAATACGTGGTTACAAAAGTTTTGCCTAATACTGGCGCAGACGATGCCGGTTTTAGCGAAAACGACAAGATAGAGTTTAGCCGAATACGTGTAAGCGATGATAAAGATGCAATTTTAACTGAAGTTTATGCAAAAAAACGTAAAAACGGATATGTGGATATTTTTATTTCCCTTGCAAACAGTCTAGACAGTCCTTTTTATTTTTAATAGTATTTAAAAATGGACTTGCAACATATAAGAAACTTCTGCATCGTAGCTCATATTGACCACGGAAAGTCGACTTTAGCAGATCGACTTATTCAAAAAGCCCGAATTATTGACGATCGCCAATTTCAGAACCAAATTCTTGATAATATGGATATTGAACGCGAGCGGGGAATTACCATAAAAAGCCAGGCGGTAACGATTCCTTATACTGCCAAAAATGGCGAAACTTATGAACTTAACTTTGTTGATACCCCCGGTCACGTAGACTTTTCTTACGAAGTATCGCGCGCAATCGCTTCTTGCGAAGGTGCGCTGCTTTTGATTGATGCCGCACAGGGAATTGAATCTCAGACACTTTCCAACATGTACCTTGCGCTGGAACATGATTTGGAAATTCTGCCGGTTATCAATAAGATTGACCTTCCTGCGGCTGACATTCCTTCCGTAAAGCACCAGATTGACCACGATCTTGGGCTTGACCCGGAAACTGCAGTGCTGGTTTCGGCCAAGCAGGGTACTGGCATTGATGAACTTCTTGAAGCAATCGTAACTCGCGTACCGCCGCCAACAGCTGACGATTCTGGAAAAACCAAAGCACTTATTTTTGACTGCCACTACGACCCGTACCGCGGCGTTGTCGTTCATGTGCGTATTTTTTCCGGCTCGCTTAAAAACGGCCAGACAATTCGCTTTATGAGCAGCGGTTCTGAATATAAAATTGAAAATTGCGGTATTTTTAAGCTGAAACTTGAAGAAACTGGCGAAATTGGTGCCGGCGCGGTTGGTTATTTTATTGCCGGTGTAAAAACTGTTTCTGATGTTAGGGTTGGCGACACTGTTACCGACGCTGAAAACCCGGCGGAAGAACCTTTGGCAGGTTTTAAGGAAGTAAAACCCGTCGTTTTTTCTTCAATTTACCCGATTGATTCCAATGATTATGATGAATTGCGCGACAGCATGGAAAAACTTAAGCTGAATGATGCCAGCTTGACTTTTGAAAAAGACTCTTCCATTGCTTTGGGGCACGGTTTTAGGTGCGGATTTTTGGGACTTCTGCACCTTGAAGTTGTTCAGGAACGCCTTGAACGCGATTTTGACCAGGCCGTAATTTTTACTGCGCCTTCGGTTCGTTACAGCGTAAAGCTTTCCAATGGCGAAGAAAAGTTTGTTGATAATCCGGCTGATTACCCGGAACAGAGCCGCATTGATTCGGCACAGGAACCTTACATCAAGGCTTCGATAATTTCGCCTGCAACTTATTTGGGCAGTTTGATTTCGCTTTGTACCGAAAAGCGCGGTACCCAGACCAACATGCAGTACCTTGACGAAAAACGTGTTGAATTAACTTACGAAATGCCGTTAAGCGAAGTTCTGTTTGATTTTTACGACCGCTTGAAAAGTTACAGCCGCGGCTATGCTTCTTTTGATTATGACATTATTGGTTACCGCCCGACGGAACTGGTAAAAATTGACATTCTTATTAACGGCAAGCCCGTTGATGCGCTTTCGCAGCTTAGCTACAAAGGCAATGCCTACGAACGTGCCCGGCATGTTTGCGAAATGTTAAAAGAAGAAATCAGCCGCCAGCAGTTTAAAATTGCAATTCAGGGTGCAATTGGCAGCCAGATTATTGCCCGCGAAACTGTTAATCCTGTTCGTAAAGACGTTTTGGCAAAATGTTACGGCGGTGATATTACCCGTAAACGCAAGCTGCTTGAAAAACAGAAAGAAGGCAAAAAGCGCATGAAGATGATTGGTGACGTAGAATTGCCGCAGAGTGCATTTTTGGCCGTTCTTAAAACAAAAGACGAAAACTAAACATTGTAAAAAAAGTACTTTACAACCGTAAAGTGCTTTTTTTATGCCTGCTGCATCCTTGCAAACCATGCATTATAGTGCTTCAGCACTGGTAAAACCGGCAAAATGAATTTTCAGCTGCAAAACCCGTTAAAAATCAATTGTGCCGTCTTTAAGCATTTCAATAAAAACATCTGTAAGTTTTGGATCAAACTGCTTGCCGCGGTTCTGTTCAATCTGGCTGATAATGTAATCTTTGGGCAGCTTGTCGCGGTAACATCGGTTTGAATTCATCGCATCAAAAGCATCGGCAATGCAAATAATGCGCCCTTCAATCGGAATGCGTTCGCCTTCAAGACCCTGCGGATAGCCTTTACCGTCGTAGCGTTCGTGGTGGCAAAGTGCACCGCGCCCGATATTGCTGATTTCTGTAAAATTCTGCAAAATTTCTGAACCGAGCAGTGTGTGCTGTTTGATTATTTCAAATTCTTCGCTGTCCAGCCTGTCAGGTTTCCTAAGGATATTTTCCGGCACGCCAATCTTGCCGCAATCGTGCATCAGTCCGATGTAGTACATCCGCTTTGCTTCTTCCGGCGAATATTTCAGCCTTTCTGCAATTTGCTGGCTGTATTTTGCTACGCGAAGCGAATGACCGTTGGTGTTAGGGTCTTTTGCATCAATAAAACCGATAAAAGTGTCCATAACCTGATCAATAATCCTGTCATCGTGCTGCTTTGCTTCGTACAGGGCACGCATCCGCCATTCCGAAACGGCAAAAACAATTGCACAGAACAGCCACAGCACAAGAGATAGCCGGAAATAGAAAATAAATTTCTGATGCTCAAAAGGCTTTTGCAAACGGTAATTGATTATGCTTTGAGAAAAATCGGGCAGATTGTCTTTCTGTTCAACCGGCACGTAAATAATGAAACCAAAACTAACCGAATTAGGCTTTTCCGGATCTTGCGACGGCAAAATCTGATTTTCCTTGAAAGGTGTGTATGGAATATAAGAGAAAGTATCGCCTTTTTGCAGCGGAATCAGCAAATCTCCGCCAAAAACCTGATACTTTACGATGATGTGAGTTTTAAAAGGATTCCGCAAATCGATTGCCTGAGATTTGTAGCCGTTTTTTTCGTCTTTCTGCTTAATTTCCATGCTGCCGCACCAGGCTGTATTCATCAGCATGGAATCTTCCACTTTAAAGTTAAGCGTCCAGTCGTAAAATTCGTATTCGGTCAGGTTGGTAACTTTGGCATCGTAAGTTAAGCCGATAAATTCTTTTTCAACGGTATTTCCGTTTTCATCGGTAACTTCAATTAAACGCTGCCAGCTGTCGCCAGCGCCGCCGCGGAGCTTTAGCGTTACGCTGCAATGAGAAAAACTGTTCAATTTTGAAAGTTCAACGCTGCGCTTAATTTTGTTATAATTGCTGTTTCCGTGGAAAATTCCTGCAAAAACCAGCAGGATTAGCACGAGTAACAGCAAAATAAAAATTGCGAGCCGTCTGGATTTTATTTCTTTCATGGGTTCAGGGAATAAAAAATTATAGCACGGCTTTTCTAAAAGTTCAAAAATTTTTCTCTATCTCGGCAAGGGAACTGAAAATGTAATCGGCGATTTTACGCGTTTCTTCGGTTGGCGCAGCCCGGTCTGGAATCATAACGGTAACAAGCCCGGCATTTTTGGCACTGAACAGACCATTCCGGCTGTCTTCAACTGCGGCACATTCTTCCGGCGTAAGGCCAAGCTTTAAGGCTGCGCTTGCGTAAATTTCCGGGTCGGGCTTGCTGTTGGTAACCATGTCGCCGCAAATGCAGAACTCGAAAAAATCAAAAAGCCCGGCATTTTTCAGTTCTTTTTCAACAACAGCCTGGCGTGTTGAAGAAGCCAGCGCAAGCCTGAAACCTTTCTGTTTCAGCCACGCAAGGCTTTCTTTTGCGTATGGCTTCAGTCCGATTCCTTCAGCTTCTTCAATTTGCCTGAAATAAGCCGAAGTTTTCTGCAAAAAAGCATCTACGTCAAAATTGCTGCCAATTTCGTGCAGAATTATTTCTTTTGTAGTTTTTTTGTTCGTTCCGCGGCAAAGGTCAATAATCCGCATTCCGGCTTCTTCGCTTATGCCAAAATCTTTCGCAGCCAAAGCCCATGTCCGGTCGCATACGCTTTCCGTGTCCAAAAGCACGCCGTCCATATCAAAAACGAAAGCCCTAATCATTTAATTTCCTTAAAAATTATATAAAAAAATTGAATTCGTGCAGTTTTTAAAAACATTCTGCACTTAACGGGTAAGGTCTTTTACCCATTTGTATTTTTTGTAATGAACGACAACCCACGGAATTTTTCCAACTTCGTCAAGGCAGGTGCAGGCGTAAACAATTACGGCCGGCCATTTGAAAACGAAAGTGCCCAAAGCGGCAAGGGGAACTGCCAGACACCACATGCACACAAAAAGGCTGTACATGTCAAAAAGCGTGTCGCCGCCGGCAGCGAAAATGCCGTTTATCAAAACGGAATTGACTGCGCGGCCAATCATGTAAACCGCCATCACAACCATCATCTGGTAAAGCAAAACGGTTGCGCCGCTGGTAAGCTGAATAAACTTAAGTGCAACTGGCGTAAATGCAAACATTAAGGCGCACGAAACTGCACCGCATGCAAAACTAAGCCAGAACAGCCTGTCGCCGTATTCCTTGCCCTTTGCAAGTTTGCCGGCGCCAAGTTCGTGACCAACAATAATGCCGCCGCCGCTGGCAAGCCCGTTGCAAAGGCAGCAGATAAGGTCTCGCACAATGGCACAGATAGAGTTTGCCGCTGCCGCATCGGTGCCAAGATGCCCCATAAATGCGGTGTAGGAAGTAAAGCCGATGCCCCAAAGCAGTGAAGCACCCAAAAGCGGCAGCCAGCACTTTAAGAAATCCTTAAGCAGTTCTTTCTGACGTTTAAAAATTTGCGAAAAGTGAATGTGCACGTAATTTTTTCCGTAAGAAACGCAAACCGACATTCCCAGTTCTACGATTCGTGCAACAAGGGTTGCAACCGCAGCACCTTTTACGCCCAGCGCCGGTGCACCAAACAAACCGAAAATAAAAACGGCGTTAAGCACTATGTTAAGCACCACTGCAAATGAACTGATTTTTGCCGTCGTGTTCGGGTGGTTTGTAACTTTCATAATTGCAAGGTAGCTTTGGGAAAAGCCTGTAATTAAATAAGACCAGCCTGCAATCTTTAAATATTCAACACCAATTTCAACCAGAACTTCTTCGTTGGTAAAAATGCGCATTAAGGCGCGGGGAAAAAATACGCAGCCTGCAAAAGTAACAAGGCCAATTGCGGCGCATATTTTAAAAGTAATGCAAAAAACACTGTTCAGCGACTGCCTGTCGCCTTTGCCCCAGTACTGGGCGCCCAAAATTGCGGCGCTTTCAACTGTAGCCATTAAAAACATGTTCTGCACAAACTGAATTTGTGTTGCCAGCGTTACGGCTGCCATAAAATTCTGCTGCAAATTTCCCAGCATGAGGGAATCCGAAACTGCAACTAATGCCAGCATAAGGTTTTGCAAAGTTATTGGTACGGCAGTTTTCAGTAATTTGGAAGTAAATTCTTTGTCTTTCATTGTCCTGCAATTGTGGTAACGCTTAATCTGAAAATATTTTTCGATTAAACATTCCGGCGAGTTTTAATTCTTGAAATTGCAAGAATTAAGGCATCGCATTTTTAAAGTTTTCTCTAAAAATTACAATTTTAGAGATTTCATTATATATGGCGCGGTTTTGGTTTTCAATATGAAAGCACCGTAAGCAGCCAGCCCGGTACACCAAAACACGAAGGCTTTTTACGGTTTTGGGGCATTCTTTAAATCTGTTCGCTTGTAAAAAAAGTTAATTCACTGTAAAATTTTTGCGTTAGGCGGAAAAAGAGGAAAAACATGAAAAAAATTGAAATTGAAGAATTTTGTCCGGAACACTTTATGCAGAAAATTGACGGCCACCAGTATGGCACTGTTGAAAACGTGGAATATTTTTCGGCTGCGTGTGGCAAAAACAGACCGGCAAACGTGCTATTGCCCAATGGTTACGATCCTAAAAACAAGTACCCGGTTTTGTACATTCTGCACGGTTTTTTCTGCACCCAGTTCACCATGCTTCAGGACGATGACTGCTGCAACCAGAAAATAATTGCCAATTTAATAGAAGAAAATCTTGCAAAACCGATGATTGTAGTTTTTCCGTATATTTTTGCCAGCACCACAAAGGAAGTTTGCGACGGCTTTAGCGAAGAAAACGTGAACGCATACAACAATTTTCTTAACGATTTAACCGGCGACTTGATGCCTTTCATTGAAAAAAAATATTCAGTTAAAACCGGCGCAGAAAATACTGCAATTATCGGTTTTTCCATGGGCGGCCGGGAATCGCTTGCTGTCGGCATAACTTATCCCAAAAAATTCGGCTATGTTGGCGCAATCGCACCTGCACCGGGCTTAGTTCCCTGCAAGGACGCAATTATGGTACACCCGGGGCAGTTTGCAGGCGAAGATAAAATAGTTTTTGACTCTAATTTGCAGGTTTTAATGGTCTGCTGTGGCGACAGCGACAAAGTTGTGGTCAATTTTCCGGAACAGTACCATAATATTATGGTAAAAAACAGCCAGCCGCACGACTGGTACTTGGTAACGGGCAGCGACCACGCCAACCCGGCAATTGCCAGCGGCATTTATAATTTTTGCAAAAACATTTTTTAGGCCGAATGTCAGGTTTATATGAAATGTCCCAAAAACAGCCTTTCGACAGTCCCGGACAAGAAAAAAAGACTTGTGCATGCGCGCATAGCATATTTTTTTCTTGTCCGTTGCCTGCCTGCGGCTGTTTATATCACAATTAATAAATGGCTTTTGGCCTTTTTTATAAAACATTAAATTGAACTTTTTAGGAAAAAAAGTGGAAGAAAAACAGAAAGCCGGCAGAAATCACACCCTTTCAATTGAAGAAAGCGAACGCAGCAGTTTGCAGGCAAAAATTACAGGCATTGAACAGTTGAAAAACGGCGGCAGTTTTATAGACCAAACCATAAATGCAGACCTGCTGCAAGTTTTGCCGCTTTTGCCCGATGGTTTTGCTGATTTGATAATTGCAGATCCGCCTTACAATTTAACCAAAAATTTTAACGGCCTCAATTTTTCTGCAATGAAAGAAGCCGACTACGAAGAATATTTGGGCACATGGTTGCCGCAGGTTTGCAAAAAGCTTAAACCCAACGGGTCTTTGTACCTTTGCGGAGACTGGAAATGTACTTCCGCCCTGCAGCGCGGCCTTGAAAAAGAACTTTGCGTAATGAACCGCATCACGTGGCAGCGTGAAAAGGGCAGGGGTGCAAAAAACAACTGGAAAAATTCCATGGAAGACATCTGGTTTGCCGTTGTCGACCCGAAAAATTATTATTTTGACGTTGAAGCGGTTAAACTGAAGCGTAAAGTGCTTGCCCCTTACAAAGTAAATGGCGAAGCCAAAGACTGGAACGCCGAAGATGAAGGAAATTTCCGCTTAACGTACCCTTCCAATTTTTGGGACGACATATCCGTGCCTTTTTGGTCTATGAGCGAAAATACCGACCACCCGACCCAGAAAAGCGAAAAACTGTATGCAAAACTGATTTTGGCAAGCTGCCCGGCTGGCGGCGTGGTTTTTGACCCCTTTTTGGGCAGCGGCACTGCAAGCGTGGTGGCAAAAAAACTGGGACGAAACTATTGCGGCGTAGAAATTAACAGCGAATACTGCCTTTATGCGGCAAAACGGCTTTTGCAGGCAGAAGAAAACAGACAGATTCAGGGCTACAAAGACAGCGTGTTCTGGGAACGAAATTCCTTAAGCGACCAGAAACGTAAAAAACAGCCATAAAATTTCCGCGCATTAATCAGGATTCAGCCCGGCATTACAAAATCTTTGCTATAAATTTTCCTCAAAAAAACTGAAAATTGATTTATAATAAAATTCAATTATTTTGCACCGTTTTTTGGAGGATTTATGGACAATAAGGCAATGTATAATTTAACTTACGGGCTTTTTCTTCTTACCGCAAAAGACGGCGGCAAAGACAACGGTTGCGTAGTAAACACCGTCGTGCAGGTTACATCCCAGCCAAACCGCATAACCGTTGCGGTTAACAAGGCAAATTACACTTGCGAATTGATAAGTAAAACCGGCGAATTTAATGTTTCGGTGCTGAGTGAGAAGGCACAGTTTGAAACTTTTAGGCACTGGGGAATGCAGTCCGGGAAAAATATTGATAAAACGGCAGGCATTACTTTTAGCCGCAGCGAAAACGGCATTATTTATCTTGCAGAAGAATGCAACGCATTTTTAAGCGCAAAAGTTGTTTCTGCAACCGATTTGGGCACGCACATTCTGTTTCTTGCTGACGTTACCGATGCCCAGGTTCTTTCTGACGAAAAATCTGCAACCTACGCATTTTATCAGGCCAGCATCAAGCCAAAAGCCGACCAGCCAAAGAAAAAAGGCTTTATATGTTCAGTTTGCGGCTACGTTTACGAAGGCGACACTTTGCCTGACGACTTTATCTGTCCGTGGTGCAAGCATCCGGCAAGCGATTTTAAACCAATGTAATTTTTTATCTCTTACATAAACTTTTTAAAATTCAATTACCCGGAACGGAGGAAACTATGGGCAAGTACGATGGTACACAAACAGAAAAAAATTTGCAGGCTGCTTTTGCAGGCGAATCGCAGGCGCGGAACAAATACACTTATTTTGCTTCTGTTGCCAAAAAGGAAGGCTATGAACAGATTAGTGCAATGTTCTTAAAAACTGCCGAAAACGAAAAAGAGCACGCAAAAATGTGGTTTAAGGAATTGAACGGAATTGGCAATACGAAAGAAAACCTTAATGCGGCTGCCGACGGCGAAAATTTTGAATGGACTGACATGTACGAAGATTTTGCCAAAACGGCCGAAAAAGAAGGTTTCTCCGAACTTGCAAAAAAATTCCGTCTGGTTGCGGCAATTGAAAAACACCACGAAGAACGCTACCGCAAGCTTTTGAAAAATATTGAAGAAAGCAAGGTTTTTGAAAAAAGCGAAGTTAAAATTTGGGAATGCAGAAACTGTGGCCACATTGTTGTTGGAACAAAGGCACCAGAAGTTTGCCCGACATGCAACCATCCCCAAAGCTATTTTGAAATTTGCGAAGAAAACTACTGAAATCCGCTTTCATCTTTAACTGGCTGGTGAAAAGCCTGCCATTAAACAAACATTCCGCCTGATTAAGGAGAAAACAAAACATGGCAAACGAAAACGAAGTTCTTAAAACAATTAAAGCACGCCGCAGTGTGCGCAAATTTACAGACAAAATGCCCGAAAAATGCGTAATTGACCAGATTTGCGAAGCAGGCACTTTTGCTGCAACCGGCATGGGCAAGCAAAGCCCAATCATTCTGGCAGTTACAAATCAGGAAGTGCGCAACAAGCTGAGCAAAGTTAACCAGCAGATTGGCGGCTGGCAGGATGGATTTGATCCTTTCTACGGCGCTCCGGTTGTTCTGGTTGTTCTGGCTAAAAAAGACGTGGCAACAAAAGTTTATGACGGCAGTCTTGTAATGGGCAATTTAATGCTTGCCGCCGAATCTTTGGGCGTAAACAGCATTTGGATTCACCGTGCGAAAGAAACTTTTGAAATGGAAGAATGGAAAAACTGGCTGAAAACTTTGGGCGTAGAAGGCGAATATGAAGGAATTGGAAACTGCGCAATTGGTTATGCCGCAGAACCAGCACCTGCACCTGCTGCACGCAAGGCAAATTACGTTGTAAAGGTTGAATAGTCAGCCCGAATGCCGTTTTTTTATTGAATCAAACAAAGTAAAACGCAGTAAATGAATTGAAAAGCATTTGCTGCGTTTTGTTTTTTCTGCTTTGCCTGCACTAAAATTGACAAAAACACGCATTTCGCAGTATTTTTTTTATCATAAAGCATTTTATAAAGAGGAACACATGGAAACTGAAAAAGTTGAACTTAACATAGATTCGGCACTGGTAAAGCAGGGTGAAGAACTGTTTGCAGATTTGGGTTTTAGCCTTGAAAGTGCAGTTACGGTTTTTATTAAGCAGGCCGTGCGTGAACAGGGTTTGCCGTTTAAACCAACGCGTAATTTTGCAGCCCCGGTTGCAAAACCTGCCGCTGGTGCAGAAGCTAAAAAAACAGAAAAAACTGCCGGAAACGGCAATTTTATACATATTGATAAAAAATCGATGCAGGATCTTGACCGCATTCGCTAATTCAAAATTAGCCGGGACGATTTTTTGCGTATTTCAACCATTTTTACAGCCTTAAAAGCCGGCAGCCCGAATTTCCTATTTTTATCTTAAACATTTTCCGGCAGTTTCTGACTGGCAAAAAAAGGGAAGGGCTTTGAATTGCAGAACCCTTCCCGATAAACAGACAATCAGCAATCAGCCTGAAAGCAGAAGTTATTGAAAAAACATTAAAAGCGCCTTTAGGCAATTTCAGCCTTTAAAAAAGCCATGCCTGAAACTGCGCCAATCAGCCGTGGGGCGTTTTCTGTCTGCTTGTCCGGCTTTAATTTTTTCATTTTTCTTTTATTGCGGCTTTTATGTCGTTAAAATTGAATGCTTCCCGGTTGTCCTGCCGGGCAATCAGCGCAGCGCGGTTAATTACCGATTCAATTTGGGCGCAGCTGAAGCCTTCAAAAGTTTTTGCAAGGTTTTCTGCCGTAATTTCATTTTCGTATTTTTTGCCATTCAAAAATGCCGCGGCAAGTTTTACGCGATCCTGGGCATTAGGGTAGGGCACTGAATATTTTGCGTCAAAGCGGCCGGGGCGGATAAGGGCTTCGTCCAGGGCGGCACGGCTGTTGGTTGCCGCCAGAACCAGAATGCCCTGATTGGGCGTAAAACCGTCCAGCTCGTTCAAAAGTGCCGTTACTATTCTGGTATTTTCGGTTTCAATTGCCGAACCCGAATAATTGCGCTTTGTGCCGATGCCGTCAAATTCATCAATAAAAACAATGCACGGGGCAGCTTTCCGCGCCTTTTTGAACAGCAGTTTAACTTTCATAGGCCCGATTGCCATGAACATGCTTTCAAAATCGGTTGCTTTGGCCGGAATAAAATTAATTTTGCCTTCTCCTGCAAGCGCACGGGCAAAAAGCGTCTTTCCGTTTCCCGGCCCGCCTTCCAGCAGCACGCCTTTTGGCATTCTAATTCCCCGTTTCTGGTATTCGGCAGGGTGCTTCATAATGTCAATAATCTGAAGCATGTCTTTTTTAAGGCCGTCCATGCCCACAACGTTTTCAAAATTTACGCCGGTGCGGTGAACTGTTTTAAAAGTGTTCGGGCTTATAAATTTCCTGAAGGCGATGAAAATTATTCCAAAAAAGAAAAGGTAAAAAATAACGTCAAAAATCAGCGAAATTGTTTCGTCAGTGCTGTTTTTTTGGCTTGTTTCAACGCCTTTCAGCAGCAGCTGTTCGTGTAGCGTTGGCGAATTAGGGTTTGGCGTTTTGTATTTTTCGCCGCTTATAAGTGTAACCTGCAAAATATCTTCGGCAAAACAAACTGCCTGTACTTCGCCGGTCTGAAAATCTTCCATAAAATCGGCATAGGAAGTTTTGCTGCCTGTTTCCGGCCAGAAAGCCCATATTGCCGCGCCAAGTACAACCAGCACTGCAAATGAAATGGGCAAAAATCGTTTAAACTTGTTCATCGGGTCTCCGTTTTAAATTGAAAATTAATGATGTTCGCATGAAAAATTTACTTAAACTTGGTTCTATTTTCAAGTCCACTAGCTTTTGCTACTTATTTTGTCTCTAACTGCTGTTTGGTATAGGCAAAAGCCCGTAGTTTTTTGCAAAGCAAAAAATTACGTTAATTTTTGAGCAAGTTGCTTTGTCTCTAACTGTTGTTTGGTGTACGCAAAAGCCCCTTCCAGAAGGGAAGAGTTTTGTTTTGCAAAACTCTTTCGCATGCATATATCAGTGGTAATGATAGACCAACAATCAGCACGCGCAAACTACGTTACTTTATATGTAAAGCAAAAAATTATGTCAATTTATATGTAAGTTGGCCTGTGTTTTTGATGCTGAAAATGGGGAAATCTTAAAAAATGCTGTATTGGTTACATTTTGGACAGATTTGGATTGTCTGTAATTTTTTTAGCACTAATGTTTAATGTTTACTTTTCAGCTTAAAAACTTTTGCGTTTTGTGTTATTTTTATGCAATGAAAAAAATATTAAGCAAAATTGACGGTGTTTGGGCGCTGGCCTTGTGTTCGCTGCTGTGGAGCACCGGCGGATTATTGATAAAGTTTATAAATGCGTCTTCTTTTTCCATTGCTGGCATGCGCAGTTTTATTGCGCTGGCTGTTTTTATGCTGGTTTTGCGCCGTCCGCCGGTGTTTGCCGTAAAAAACGCTTACGGCGCGGTTGATAAGCGTGCAACTTTTTTTATGTGGCTTGCAGGAATATGCTACAGTGCCACAATGATTTTGTACTGCATGGCAAACAAACTTACTACTGCGGCAAACACTATCCTTCTTCAATATACAAATCCGGTGTACATTATTTTATTTGGGCCGCTTATTTTGGGCGAAAGAAACAGCCGGAAAGATTATTTTACTGCTGCCGGCGTAATTGCAGGCATTATTCTGTTTTTTGCCGGAGACGTGGAAGGCGGAAACCTTTTGGGTAATGTGCTTGCGGCACTTTCCGGCGTTACTTTCGGGTTCTGCACAATTTTTATGCGCATTCAAAAGGCAGGCGGTTCGCAGAACTCTTTTATGATTGCCCACTTTTTAACAGCGTGTTTTGGCCTGCCTTTTGCAGTTGCCCAGGGCGGCCTGCACGACGGAAAAAGCCTGATTGCAATTTTTGCAATTGGCATTTTTCAAATGGCTTTTGCAACCCTGCTTTATTCAAAAGGCATTGCAAAAGTTAAGGCACTTAGTGCGTCAATAATTTCCATGATTGAACCTTTGATGAACCCGGTTTGGGTTATGATTTTTGCAGGCGAAGTGCCGGGTGTAACCTGTATTGTTGGCGGCGTAATTATTCTGGGCTGCATTTTGCTTCGCGAAGCCATAAAAACACCCCAAAGCTGAAACGCTGACAAAGCCACGGGTTTTTGCTAAACTTTGGACATGGAATACACCTTTGAACCCTGTACAAAAGAGCAGTGGATGGAATTTCAAATGGAAATTGTCATGCAGCGCTATAAAAACATGAATAAAAAAACTAAAATCGCCGGTTTTTCAGTGCTGGTTGGCGTTTCAATTCTTTTTGCAATAAGCATTTTTATAAACATAATCTATTTTACCGACGACAGCATTCGCCTGATTGTGATTTTTCTAAGCGGTGCTTTCCTTGCATGGTACATAATTGCGCCGCGGCTGTTTTTCATTCCTTCTTACGTAAAGGCCAGGCTGGAAAAAATCTGGTTAAAAAGTGAAAGCGTAAAAAACAAAACGACGGACACAGTAAAAATTGAAGGCGGTGTTCTTACCGTTGCCCAAAGCAACGGCAAAATTTTAACCATGCCGCTGAAAACTGTTACCGGCGTTATGCAGACTAAAAATCTTGTGCTTGTTCCCCTCTATCCGCAGGTTTACGAAATTATTCCTAAAAGTATTTTTGTAAAAAAAGAAGAAGAAACCCAGTTTTTAAGCGCGCTGAACTGCAAAAACAGCTAGCGCATTCTGCCAGTTTTTCAGTTTTTTTGATTAGTGGGATAGGTCGTTTGAGATAAAAATTCCATGCTTGAATTGAATGCAATTTATGCATGGAACTTTTTATTGTCTATTTATGTTTTAAATTTTTTTTGCTTGTAATAATTTCTGCTACTACAAAAACAATGTTTATGACAATAAGTGTATAAAGATGCCAGCGTGTACTTGGGTGGCATTTCAATATTCCAATATCATAAATCATACAGAAAATTAAAAGTGCACCAGATATCTTTTCTGGTATGTTGATTTTTTCTTTATTTAACAACGGTATGAGAGGCACAAAGAGGAAACACAGATTGTAATAATACGAAGGTATTGGAATAAGCAAACACATCGATGATAAGAATATGAGCGTTTGATATTCGTTTTTGGCAATAAACGTAAGCAATAATCCAAGTATAAGAATTACTATTCCTTTTGGGAAATGTGTCATTGCAAAAAATGATGTTTTGGTAGTAGTTTCCGGAATTGTAACATTTTCAACGGATGAATTTGCTGCTTCTATGGCTGTCTTCATTTCTCCGGACCAGTTGCCTATGCTTGCTGCATAAGTAAGTGCGCTAGCTATTGGGTTTTGTCCTGCAATAATTGCAGGTAAAATAAATAAAAAGATACCATATAATGCACAGCGAAGAGCTGATTTAATATCTTTGTTTTTTACAAGTAATAGACCAAAAATAGCAGGATATAATTTTATATTTGCAGCAATGGCCAAACTTATAAGAGCAAGTTCTTTTGCCCACTTTCGTTCATCGTTATGGTATTTTACAAAAATAAGAGTAAATGCAATTGCATAGATTATGATATTTCCACGCTGTAAAGCATAAATAAATGGACCGGTCAAAAAGAAAACAGTCGTTAGCAAGTAACGTTTGGATTCATTTCCATTAAAAGATTTGAAAAGAGAGAAAAATAAGAAAAATGTACTGCTTATAACGAAAAGCATTAATACATGATTTAATGCAGAAAGGCTTGTTAAATAAAGTTCAATATTATCCTCAATAGAAATAAAGTGCAAATCATTAAAATCAATGTTTGGCGGCAAAAAGTAATTTAAGAACTTATATATGGCAACTGCTAAAGGCGGGTAGTTAGAACCGTACAAATCACAGCTTGCATAACCTTTTATAATCAGTATGTCACTGAAATCAAAAATAATCATCCAGTCCAGTTTGAAGCAATTATTGATGATAAAAATAACGTTTGTGAATACAAATGCACTAAACACACATGCAATAAATATGTTTTGGAACGATAATATTTTTTTATTGAAGTTATTACAAATAATAATGCCAATTACATTATAAAACAATGTCAGAAAACCTGCTAAAATCATTCTATCATGCCATAAATCTGAATTTTCAAGTTTACGGTGCATTAAGATTTGCATGACATTAATAATTTGATTTCGTACAAATGGTACTAAAAGAGAAACCCCAAAAAAGAGAATCAATACGAGTAAAATCAAAATAATTTTTTTTGATTTTGAATATTCTTTATTGTTTAAATTTTCAATCATTTTCACTTATACTCTGCCTTAATAAAGAAATATGTTTTTGCCAATTGAACAAGATTCAGGCAGTATATCATTTTTTACTTATAAAAAAAAGTATGTGTAATTTTTAAGCGCGCTGAACTGTAAAAACAGCTGGCGCATTCTGCTAATTTTTCATTTTTTCAGGCAAAATAGCAGGAATAGTCTGCTATTTTATATTGTCAGTAAACTATCTGCCAATTTCATAGCACGTTCAACGACAACATCTGAATTATAGTGATTGTGTTCACCCCACCGTCCAAGACCAAAAATACTATACTTTTTCATAATACTTAATAAATTATTTATTGCATCTGTTTTTTCGATTGTATTTAATGGATATGCATATTCATTCATATAGCGAAAAATACCTTGTTTTTGCTGAATTCTTGATGCATTTATTTCTGTCCAGTAACCATTACTATTTGGACAAAAATTATGCCTTACTAAAATTCGATGATAACTTTTGTTTTCATCAGGTTCATAAATCCAATGTGCTTTTGTATCTAAGTTTTCGGAAAAATATTCAATTTGAACAGAAGAATGAGAAAGTTTAGAAACATAATCATTAACGTTTGAATTGTCACACTTTAAATCAAATGATTTCCATGGGATTGTGGAGATGATTTTTTCTGCTTCATATTCTTTGCCATTTTTACATTTTACAGTTTTGTTTTCACAGTTAAGTTCAATGATAGGGCTGTTATATTCTATGTTTTCTTTTATGCTATCTGCCATTCGTAAAAACAATTCTCCATAGCCGAATCTTTTTGGATAATAGAAAACCGCATGCCCCGGTTGTTTTGCATATGCCTTATGCAATAAACAGCTTCGTAAAGTGTCTGTAAAAGATACTTCCGGAAGCTTTTCTAACCAGTATGTACCAAGACAATTCAGATTTTCTCCAAACATTTTTCTGTTATATGGCAGCATGTATTCATTTGCAATTTTTGAGCCAAGTTTCCATGTAATCCACGAAATGAAATCTTCTGGTTTTGCTTCGCTGCAAACACAACCGGCCTTTGCTATAGACTCCAATATTTCTATTTGATTTTCTATATCAAGTTCCCAAATGTTAGCTTCAAACGGATGATGTATATAACAATTTTTATAATGAATTTGAGAATCTCGTTCATATTTATTCCATTCTGATTCTGGAAGAAATTTAAATAAAAAATTTGTAACATCTGGTCGCCGGGTATCTAAAAAATGTCCGCCACCAATATCCAAAGGTGCATTATCAACAATTTCAGAACGGCATAATCCACCTGCGGTGCGTTCTTTCTCTAAAACTAAAAAAGAATCTTCTCCATTCTGTTTCAATACATTTGCTAATGTTAATCCGGCAGGACCTGCGCCAAGTATTAAGAATTTAAACATTATTGTCCTCTTATTCGATTGACCATTTGGAAAGTTTGACGGGATGGTAATACAACTTTTCTTTTTGCCAATTTGCAAACAGCTGTTTTATTGAATAATTGTTTTCTTCTGCCAAATTCTTTATTTCGTTTACAGACCACAGTGCACCTTCTTTGTATTCTGTATCACTTATTTTAGAAACTTCTGTTTTATCAAAAGTAAGTGCAATACCTGTAGGTAATGCTATTTCAACAAAAAGATTCATAGTTGCAAAAACAGAAAAAATATCTGCTGCTGGCTTTAAGGCATCATTTCGTAACATAAAGTAATCGGAATAACCAAATACGCATGGATATGGGATTTTTATAAGTTTATTTCTTACAAAAGGCACAAATAAAAAAATTGATTTTAAACCTAAAGTTTTTATTACTAGAGTCAAACTGATTTTAAAAAATTTTTTATCTGTAAAAATCTGTTTCAAAGGCAACGGCTTTGGTAAATAATATGGTATTTTGCAGCCTGTAAACGTATTTAATTTACTATAAGCTTCTTCTTTTGAAGGTAAGTAATTTTCAAAATTAAAGCCGGAACTACTGTACTGAAATGCTGAAAATATTTTTAGCCAATGACCCCATGAAGCCCAGCCCGGACGTATTATGCCAGTACAATTACTGGTAAAAACTTTTTTATTTTGCATATTTAATCTTTCAACAATATTATTTTCATTCAAATCCGGATTTAAGATCAAATCGTCACCAATAAAAAAATAATAATCGCAATTTAAGTTTTTTATTTCTTTATAAGCCTGACTTACAAAGCCTTGAAAATAGAATGAAGCTTCGTAAACAGGAACAACATCAGGATCTGGACCATCATAATATGGCATTAAAAATAATATTTTTGAAAATTTATTTTTATAAATTGTACGCAACTTAGGTAAATTAGCATCGTAACGGTGGTTAAAAATAATAATTAAAGCTGTAGTCATTATTTATCCTTTTTTTATATTAGTGTGATTACACTTGATGTGTATATAATAATTGATTTTACACTAATATTCAACTTTTATTCGGTGTTTTTACACTAAACTACTTGCGTTATGACTTTCAGGGAACGCGTAAAAGCTGAAATGAAATATCTTGGAATTTCTGCGAAAGAATTAGCAGCACGTGCAGGTATAAGTGTAAATACACTAAACATGTATATAGGCTATCGCGAAGCTATGCCGTCTTGTGAAGTTGGTCTTAAAATTGCAGATGCGTTATGTGTGTCGCTGGATTATCTTGTAAATGGAAATAATAATAAAAGCACCACAGAGTTTTCTGAAAAACAGAAAATCCATAATGATATATTTTGTTTATTATCAGAGTTAAATGAAAACCAGTTGAAAAATTATTTGCAAATAACACAGTTGTTTGTAGACAGCATAAAAAACGTTCAATAAATAATTTCTTAATAATACTTAATCCACAGAATTATTTTTCTTTCCTCTGCCACACGGGCGGCGGTTTTTACGATTACAAATGTACTACTAATACTCTTTCATTTGGGCTTTAAGCGGGTCAAATAATTGTAAGTAATTCACACTTGCTGCTATATCATGGTAACATAAGACACTTTGTAAAATTATTGGGGAATTGTTTTGCAAAGTGCTTTACAGGAGAAAAAACAATGTCAGATTTGCTTGAGGAATTTGAAGCAGAGTTAAACAAATTGAATTCAAGTGACCAGAACGAAATCAATGTAAATTTAATAGAAGAAAAAACAGAAAAACTGCCGGAAAAGAAACGGTCTAAAATCAGCGTGTTTTTTATTTCAGGTATTTTTATAACCCTTTCTGTTTTTATTTCTTTTCAAACTTTCTGGATTTTCAGGAAAGTTTCTGACGTAAACACGCGGCAGTACATTGCACTTTGCCAGCAGATTGTGCAGGCACGTACCGGCGAAATTGCCAACTGGAATGAGGCAATGGTAAACGACCTGCGCATTTTTACAGATGCAAGTGTTGTTAAAACCGGCGACGCTGAAAAAGTAAAGGAATGGCTTGACCAGAACCGAAATCTTACCAATCCGCGCTTTGGCAACACTTTTTTTGCAGCCGAAGACGGCAACACTTTTCAGCTGGGGACACAGGCCAGCACCTATATTGCAGACCGCGACTATTACAGACGTCTTATGATTGGTTCTCAGGATTCGTTTATCAGTGAACCGCTGTATTCGCGCGCATTAAGCCGGACTGTTTATATGGTAAGCAAGGCGGCAAAAGATGCCGACGGCAAAACATTCGGCATTTTTGCTGCCAGTGTTTTTCCTGACCAGATAAAAATGGTTATAAACAATATTTCCGTTGGCAAAAACGGCAAGGCTTTTCTGCTAGCAGGCGATGGCAGCGTGCTTGCTCACTGGAACGATGAATACGTAATGAACGTAAACTTCCTTAAGGAAAATTTTGTAGGCACAAGCGGCTTGCAGCAGGTTGCCCAAAATATGACAGACGGCAAAGATGGCTTTGACTATTACAAGGCGACGGACGGTGAAAAAATTGTTATTTATGCGCCGGTATCCAACACCAGCTGGTCTCTTGGCATTGAAGTGCCTGTTTCGCAAATGCACGAAGCTTCGCGTTCAATTCTTTCAATTATTTTTATTCTTGGCGCGGTAATTTTTATCTGCATTCTAACTTTCAGCGTGTTTGCCCTGCACCGCATTGTTTCGCCCATTAAAATAGTAGAAAAAACCATCATCGGCATTTCTCAGGGCGACGCGGACTTAACCCAGCGCATTAACGTAACCCGCAACGATGAAATTGGCAGTCTTGTAGACGGTTTTAACCATTTCGTTGCCAAACTTCAGCAAATTATCAGCAATGTTAAAAACAGCAAGAACAAACTTACAAAAGCAGAAGTTGCATTGAAGCAGAGCGTTGAAGACACCGGCTGTTCAATTACCGAAATTCTCTGCAACATTGAAAGCTGCAGCAACCTGGTGCAGAACCAGGCCGACAGCGTAGACGAAACAGCAAGCGCAGTAAGCAAAATTGCAAACAGCATAAACACTCTTGAACGAATGATTATAACCCAGTCGGCCGGTGTAAGCGAAGCTTCTTCGGCTGTTGAACAGATGATTGGCAACATCAATTCGGTAGATAATGCCATTGGTAAAATGTCTGCCGAATTTGCCGAATTGCAGACCGATGCGAAAGAAGGCATTGAAAAGCAGAGCAACGTAAACGAAACCGTAAGAACTATTGCAGCCCAGTCGGCAATGCTGCAGGAAGCAAACGAAGCCATTGCAAACCTTGCATCGCAGACAAACATGCTGGCAATGAATGCGGCAATTGAAGCTGCCCACGCAGGTGATGCCGGAAAAGGCTTCAGCGTTGTTGCTGACGAAATTCGTAAGCTTTCAGAAACTTCCTCTGAACAGTCCCACACAATTGGCGAAGAGCTTAACAAAATCAGCAGTGCAATTGAATCTGTCGTGGCCGCTTCCCAGGATTCGGAAATGACATTCAATAATGTAAGCCTTCGCATTCAGCAAACTGATCAGGTTGTTCAGCAGCTGCGCCTTGCAATGAGCGAACAGCAGGCCGGTTCAAAACAGATATTAAGCGCCCTTCATGCCATGAATGAAAGTACCGCCGAAGTTCGCACTGCTTCCGTAGAAATGGCGAAAGGCAACAAAACCGTACTTGATGAAATGCAGTCGCTGCAGGAATCGACGCAGGTTATTAAAAACAGCATGAGCGAAATGACGGTTGGCGCAAAAATGATTAACGAAACTGGTGCGCGCCTGCATTCAATTTCCCGCGAAGTTACTGACACGATTAAAGAAATTGGTAAAGAAATAGATTTGTTTAAAGTTTAAATCACCTAAACTTCGAGTTTAAAATATTTGCCTGAAAGTTGTAGGGTGATTTTATATAAATCAACCGCAGGCAGGCACGGACACGAAAAAAACTCGTCACGACCGAAGGGCGACCGTTTTTTTTTTAATGCAGGTGCTTTTAAAAAAGTGCAGTTTGGCTCAAGTTTTTTTCCCTTGCAAGCAACTGCTAAAATGCCGGTTTATGAAATTTTTATAAACCCGGCATTCGGCCTGCAAACTGCTTATTTTTTACACTTGTACTAACCGTAGTAAATTCTTAAAATGCTATTTAAGAATAAGATAGAAATACATTTTAACCGTAAAAACTGCCTGCAAAAATACACTTGCAGACGGTTCAGACGCAAGGAGGAATAATGTCTCTTTTTTTAAGCTTTGTTGCTTTTTTTGTACCTGCCACTTATATCACTACTTTGTTAATTCGCTGGTATTCTTTAGCATTTCTGTACCGTACACTTTACAATTACTGGTCAGGCTGCGGACTGGCACTGATTACGACAACAGTTCTTCTGATTATCGTATGTTCACTTTTGTACCCGTTCTTTGCACGCTTCGACAAAATTTCCCGCCGCATTAAAAATGGCGGTGCAAAAGCCACCGACGAAGAAAAAGACCAGTGCCTTGCTGCATACCGCAAGGTTTGTATGGCAATTTTCCTTACGGATTTTATAGGTTTTTTTGTAGGCCAATGCTTCATTACATTTGAAAGCATTATGGCAGGCCGCACAATTGTGTTTGTACCACATATTGCAATGGTTCTGTTGCAGTGCCTTGGTTCGGCACTTTTTTCTGCAATTATTGAAATTGTGCTTGTAAACGAACTTTTTGCGCCTCACCGCCGCCTGCTTGAAATTCACACTGTTGAATCTTTTGAAAACCGCAAGGCAATGCGATTTTCTTCAACAACCTTAATGCTTATAATTGCAGCACTTAACTTTTCAATCATCAACATGATGACTGTACCTTTTCAGCTGGTTGTAAACCCAATTGAAGGCGATTCAATGACGCGTGCCTTAACCTACATAAAGGACGCAGCACTTTCTGCCGTAATTTGTAACGTAATCTGCATTACAATCTGCTGGTTTGTCCTGCACAAATTTGCCCAGCGTATTGATACAAACGTTGAACGCGTGCGCGATATTGCAAAAGAAGGCAATTTAACTTCGCGCTTAAACCTCGCCATGCTTGATGACTACGGCCGGCTTACAGGCTCAATCAATGTTTTAATCAAGCAGCTGGCCATAATGTTCCGCAACCTTAAAAACGACACTTCCGTTGTTGCAAACCAGTCTGATGCTCTTGCAAAAGTTTCCGGTTCAGCAAGCGAAGCACTTGTTCAGATGCGCGATTCGTTTAAGCGAATTGAAGAAGACAGTTACAGCCGTAATACGCTTATTTCCGCTGCCGAAAAAGATGTTTTGGGCTTAACCGAAGACGTTGAACGCGTTAAGGCGCAGGTAATTTCTCAAACTGCCGCAATGCAGCAAACCAGTGCCGCCGTTAACGAAATGTCGGCAAATATTGAAAGCGTTGCCGATTTGACCAAAAAAGCGGACATTGTTTCTGGTGCCCTTTCCCAGTCCAGCAATCAGGGCAGCGATGCTATTAACGCAGCAATCAAGTCAATTGAACAGATTCAGAATGTTTCACTTGAAGTGCAGGAAATTGTCCGGGTTATTCAGAAAATTGCCAGCCAGACCAACCTGCTTAGTATGAACGCCGCAATTGAAGCAGCCCACGCCGGCGAACTTGGTCAGGGTTTTGCGGTTGTTGCAGACGAAGTGCGCGCCCTTGCCCAGTCTTCTTCAAAAAGTGCAAAAGACATTCAGGAAAAAATTAAGGACATGGTAGAAAAAATCAACACCGGCGTTGATTCCATCAATGTTGCAAGCAGAAGCTTTAATGAAATTGAAGAAAACGTTAAGCAGACAAGCACGCTTGTTCGCACTATTGCTTCTTCAATGGAAGAACAGCAGACAAGCGCCGGTGAAACTTTGCGCACAACCGCTGCCATGGTAGAAGCCATTCAGTCGGTTAAGGAACTTGCGGAACACGAAAGCGTAAGCGCTGCAAACGTGCGCAACGTTATGCTTGACGTGGTTAAGTCTTCCAAGGCGGCAATTGATTTGGTTAACGAAGGCGTTGAAGCTTCCAACCATTTGAACGATGCAATTGAACAGGTTAACGACAGCGTTCAGAACAACCGCAAGGCTGTAAGTTCAATGCAGAATACAGTTTCAAGCTTTAAGGTTTAATTTAATAACTCGAAAAGTTTAAAAAATATAAAAGCAACCTTTAGGCAGTCCCTGCCACAAAAAAAAGACTTGTGCATGCGCACGGCGTATTTTTTTTCGTGTCCGTGCCTGCCTTGCGGTTGCTATTTATAAATTATCCTAAAATTTTCAGGTAAATATTTAAAACTCGGCATTCACAGTAACAAGTTCAGCAAACTGAAAAAAAACAAAAGGCACTTCAAAATTGTGAAGTGCCTTTTGTTTTTTCAATGTTTTTTTTACGTTCAGTTACTGCCGCTTAAAGTGCCTTTTTGCGGTCAATGTAATCTTTGGTTAATTTTGCAGTTACGCCCGAAAGTGCAATAAGTGCAACAATGTTTGGCAGTGCCATTAAACCGTTGAAAATATCTGCAATCGTCCAAACGGCGCTTACCGTCATGTAAGGGCCTGCCAGAACGGCGGCAATGTAGAACCAGCGGTAAACTTTTACTGCGCCCATGTTGCCGTTTACCACGTATTCAAGACAGCGTTCGCTGTAATAGTCCCAGCCAAGAATGGTAGTAAAGGCAAAAAATGCCAGACAAATCATCATAAGGAAAGGAATTACAGAACCGGCAAATGGAATTGCATCCTGGAAAGCACGGATTGTTACCGCGGCACCTTCAAGACCTTCAATTTTGTATGCGCCGGTAATTACAATTGAAAGACCGGTAATTGTACAGATGATGATTGTATCAATAAAAGTACCGGTCATAGAAACCAGACCCTGTTCAACAGGTTCGCTGGTTTTTGCGGCGGCGGCGGCAATAGGCGCACTACCAAGGCCTGCTTCATTACTGAAAATTCCGCGGGCAATACCTTTCTGCATGGCAATAATTATTGCACCAAGTGCACCGCCTGCTGCAGCACGCATACCGAAAGCCGAAAGCACAATTTCCTTTAATGCTGCCGGAATTGCCGTAATGTTGAAAACAAGCACCGAAAGACCAAGAATTACGTACAGAATGGCCATAAACGGTACGATAACCTGCGAAACTTTAGAAATGCGCTTCAATCCGCCAATAACAACCAGCGCGGTTAAAAGTGCTACCATAATTCCCGTAACAACAATTGCCAGCGAATAAGGCTTGCCGAACAAAGTGATGCAGTGTACGTTTGCCGGGTCGAAAAATACTTTGGCGGCGCTTGTAATGCCGTTAACCTGGGTAATTGTACCAATGCCCAAAAGGCCTGCCAGCACACCAAAAATGGCAAACAGTTTTGCAAGCCACTTGAATTTTGACCCCATACCTTTTTCTATGTAATAAAACGGGCCGCCCAAAATGTGGCCGTCGCGTTCTACGTTGCGGTAGTGAATAGCCAGCGTACATTCGGCATATTTGGTTGCCATGCCGAAAAGTGCTGCAATCCACATCCAGAAAAGTGCACCCGGGCCGCCTGCTACAACTGCGGTTGCAACACCAACAATATTACCAGTACCAATTGTTGCCGAAAGTGCCGTACAAAGGGCTGCAAAACTGGAAACTTCGCCTTCGCTTTCCTTGTCCTTTTGAAACATAAGACGGAATGCTTGACCGAGTTTAGAAAATTGCAGGCCCTTTACGCGAACCGTAAGCAAAATGCCGGTTACCAGAATGGCAACAATCAGGGGAACGCCCCAAACAATGTCATCTACGGCACTTAAAAAGTTAGAAAAAGAAGACATAAAATGCTCCTGTTTGAAAATTGGAAACAATTTTCAACGCTTTAAAAAAATAAAAGACTGAAAAAACGCAGAACACATTTTTTCAGCCCTCTAAGGAGTAGGAAATAAAGCTTTTCTTAAATAGTCTTTTGCAAATTGAAAAAACCACACATGCTCTGTCCTTTTGCCTGAGAGATTGTGCATTATGCACGTACACCTTCGGCGCTTTCTGCAACCAACGACTGCTGAAAGACTCTCCAGAGAGGGCTTTGCACTAACAATAGTGAAAGCTCACAATCGACATATTATAAAAGCAGAAATCCGTTTTTTCAACAGAAAAATAAACCATCCGCAAAAGAACCACAATTTAAATGGAAAATTGAAAGGGTGGAGTTTTTGCCGGAAAAAACTCCACCTTGTGCGGATACCAATGGAAATTAGAGAAAGATTAAAGGGCACAAGCTTTTAATGTGCGCAAATATTCTTTATGTTCGTCAGTTACACGAAAGCTTTCGCAGGCTTTTTGAATTGTTTTGTTGTGAACCCACGGGCTGAGTTTTTTCTGTTCAATTACCTGCACCGCTGCCTGCCACTGTTTTGCAAGCGCGGTAGCAAAATACCATGCCTGCATCATTTTTACGTAATAATCTTCGTTATTTACGGCGCAAACCTGTTCAAAATGGGTTGGATCAAAGTTTTCGTCTAAAAAATAAGTCATTAAGCAGTTTATGCCGTAGCGGATTGTGTAAGGTTCGCTGGATTTTACCCATGCCTGGGCTTTTTGCAAGATAACGCCGGTATGCCTGCCAAATACTTTTGGGTGGCATGTATCGCAAACAGCCCAGTTATCAATAAAGGGCAGGAATTTTTCAAGCTGCGCCATGCATTCGTCAAAATTCTTTATCTGTTCAATTAAAAAGGAATGCAGAAGGTTTTCTTCGTAATAGGTGTGGGGCAAATTTGCAAAAAAATCTTCTATATAATAGTATTCTTTTTGCTTAAAAAGCTGTTTTGCTAAAGCGCGCAGTTTGGGCACGCGCACACCAATAATTTTTCCGCTTTCAATATTTGGCAAAATTTTTGCCTGAAATTTCTGGTACTGGTCGTCTTTAAGGGCAAAAAGCTCATTCTGAATTTCTGTCATGTTTTATCCTTCTGCTTTTAATTATTGAACGCAAATGGTAAAATGCAAAGCCGTTTTAAGGCAAGGCCGATTATATAAAGGCAGGGAAATTTATGGAAGAGATGTTTACGGATATTGCAAACGAACTGGTGGAGATTTTGCCGTCCAACTGGGTAAGGTGCTTTTTTTACAGCGAAATGACGGAAAAAAACTACAGAAGCGCATTTTACATGTTTTTTGACGACAGTGAAGAACCCGTTCACTGCAACGAACTTGTTAATTTTGGCGTAAGTGCCCAGCAGCTGCAAAAAACATTTGAAAATATTTTTCAAATATTAAAGCCTTACTGGCGTATCAGCGTCCAAAGCCCAAAAACAAAATGGACAAACTGCACGTTTACGCTTACAAGCGACGGCGATTTTAGTCTTGACGTGGACAACACGGATTTAACTTCCGAAACAAGCATTAAACGCCACCGCCAGAACTGGAAAAAGAAATATTTGACGGCACAGTAAGTTTTTGCTTTTTCAGTTTTGCAAAAAAAACTGCAAGGCTTAAGCGCGAATAAGAATACTTCTTAAAAACGCAAACCTTGCAGGCTTTTTGCTTTAGTTTTCCTTTTGAAAGAATGCCAGACAGAAACCTGCGGCAATGCACACAACCGAAATGATAACCGGCATTGCTGCACCCTGGGCTGCACACAATTCTGCAAAGCCCTTAAACGGCAGCACTGCCAGCACCGAACCTGCAACCAGCCCCAGAATGCCGCCGTAAGTTTGGTACGGCACTTTTTTCATTAAAAGGCGTACAAGGCCTGCACCGGCAAAAAGCCCTACAACAACGCCCAAAGCCATTGGAACCATGAGAGGAATGTTTAAGTCGGCAACGGCAGCAATAATTGTTGCGTAAATGCCAAGAATAAGCATGAAAAACGAACCGGAAATGCCGGGAATAATCATTGCAATTGCCGAAATTGCACCGCCGACAAACAGTTTTGCAATAAGGGCAGGGTCTAAGGTTTTCTGCACAACGCCTTCAGACAAATCCGACGTGTTGAAGAATGTTAAAACCAGCATGAATGCAAAAAATACCAGAATGCATAGGATTACTGAAAATTCAGGAAGCTTTGTACCGGTTTTTTCAGCCGGTTTTTCTGCACCGGCAGGCAAAGCGGTTTTACAGCAGCGTTTGTAAAGCATTGGTATGCTGCCTGCCACAATGCCGGTAAACACAAAACTTGTATAAACCGGGTAATGTTCAAACAGAAAAGTAACAACCTTGCTGAAAAGCAGAATGCCTATAACCATTCCAATGCCCAAAGGCAGCCAGAACTTCCATTCAGAAAAAATCTTTTTAACATTAAGCGTAATTACGCCAATCAAACGGTCGTAAACGCCAAAAACAACTGCCATTGTTCCCCCGGAAACGCCGGGAATAACGTTTGCAATGCCGACAACCAGGCCGGCAAAAATCAATTTTATAAGTTCCATGCTGTTACTATAGAAAAATTCAGGCTTGTAAACAACCCGTTGCCTGCGTTTAGTTTGCGCCATCAGTTTTTTGCGTTTTCTTTTTTTTCTCAGTTTTGCCGGATTTGTTAGCTTAGCCAGAATGTTGTGTTTTGCCGGGCGCGTTCATTTTTGTGATATAATCAGCTTATGAAGCTTTTTAAGATTTTTTTCATTCTTTTTCTGGTGCTTGTTGCGCCGGTTTTGGTTTGCGGGCAGGCACAGGGCAAAGGGGGCAGCATGACGTATAAACAAATTAGCCAGCAGCAGGCAAAAGAAATTATACAGCAGCGCCGAGACATTTTGGTTGTTGACGTGCGTACTTTTGAAGAATTTGCCGAAGGGCATATTGAAAATGCAATTTGCATACCCGTTGAAAGCATTCAGAACATTCCGCCAAAAGAACTGAAAGACAAAAAACAGACGATTCTGGTTTACTGTCGTTCCGGCAGGCGCAGCAAAATTGCCGCCCAAAAGCTTGCTCAAATGGGCTATCAGAACATTCTGGAATTTGGCGGCATAATCACCTGGCCTTACGAAATAGTGAAATAGTCCGCGCTTGCACCAGCAGAAATAACAGAAAACGCAAGCATCACTTAATCCGTGCATACATCACAACACGTGTGCAGTTTGCCATGCAAACTGCCTATTGTGCCTACACCAGCAGAAGTAACAGAAATTTCAAGCAGCGCAATGTAACTTATATTTTTCCGCAAATTGAAATATAATTCTTCCGCTAAGTTAAATTAAAGGGTTAAATTTCGAGTTTTACATAAAAATTCAAATAAACTTGACATTTGGCCTAAAGGTAAGGTGAAAAATATGGAAATTGTTGATATTAAAGACGGCTATATCTTCAAAATTGCCGGTAACAAAACTTTTGCTGTTTTAAGCGGCAATGACGACACGGCTTTCTGCCCGTTCTGCTACGGCAAGGTAAATTTTACGGACGACAAATGCGCTTTCTGCGGCAAAAATATTCCGGAAATAATTTACTTTCACGGCGATGACCAGACCTGGATTGCTTCTGGAAACGAGTAAAAGCGCCGGAACTGGTACGCGGTTTGGCAGAATGCTGAACGCCCGGTAAAACCGGCATTCTGCGATGTTGCGGAAAAAGGCTTTGCAAAACTTGGCTTTGCAAGGGAACTGACACATGAAAAAAACTGCAAAGCGTGCCGGTTTGGATAAAAACACACCGGAAAATTTTGAATGGTAAAGGAAGATTTATGCCTTACGGTTTTTATGGTGCTAAAACTGCGGATGTTGCGCCTGTGAATGAAAAATACGCCGCAATCAAAAATCCGCGTCAGCTTTACGACCTTCTTTTAAAAGTGTGGTGTGCGGAAACCTGCGCGCCACGAATGCGGCACAACTGGAAAAATTCCCATCCGACTTACGGCCAGTGTTCAATTACCGCTTTTCTTGTTCAGGATATTTTTGGCGGAGAAGTGTACGGAATTCTTCGGGAGGGCGGAAACTATCACTGCTACAATGTGATTGGTGACTGCGTTTTTGACCTTACCAGCGAACAGTTTGGTGATGAAAAACTGAACTACGAAAACAATCCGGTGCAAAGCCGGGAAGTGCATTTTGAAAAGGAAGAAAAAAGACTGCGCTACGAATATTTGAAAACCAAACTGGCTGAAGTTTTGCAATAAACTTCATTTTTATGCGGAGGCAACGGATGAGAAAGCTGTTTATTGTAGAAGGGTTGCCTTGTTCTGGCAAAAGTACAACTTCTAAATATGTTGCAGGGCAATTGAAAAAGTTTGGAAAAAATGTTGTGTACGTAGATGAAGGAACTGGCAATCATCCGGCTGATTACGAATTTCACGCATTTATAAAAGATTGCGAGATGAAGCAGTTTGACAACGAATTGCAGGCAAAAATAGCGGATTTAGCTGAGCACAAATTTGATGGTTTCATTATGCCTTTATCGAATTTTTCTGGTGAAGAATTTGACCGCCTGATTAATTACAAAATATATGATTTTTTGCCCTGGGAAACGGAAATGCCCTTGATGCTGGATAAGTGGCACAATTTTGTAAAAGAAGCAGTGAAAGATGACAAAACATACGTATTTAACTGCGTTTTGTTGCAGAATCCCATGTGCGAAACGATGATGCGTTTTGGCTTTGATGAAGCCCAGTCGTTTGAATACATTTCAAAAATATGCGAAATAATTAAGCCGTTGGAACCGACAGTTATTTATTTAGCAGGCAATGAAATAGCAGACAAAATTAAGAAGACGGCAGCTGAACGCAATGGGTGGCTGAACGGCGTAATTGACTATCACGTTAATGGAAGTTACGGAAAAAGCATTCATGCAGAAGGTTTTGAAGGCTACGTAGAATGCCTGATGGAACGTCAAAGGCGAGAATTGAAAATGCTGGACAAACTTTCGGTAAACAGAATCATATTGACAGACGCAGACAAGAACTGGAACGAAGCATACAGCGCAATTGATTCACGGATTGGCAATATTTAGCTTATTGTTTTGTCATTCCGAAGCAAGTTCAGCATGACACAATGAACTTGTAGTTTGATAAAAGCAATTTTATACTGCGTTTCAGGCTATTCCTGAATTAGATTTCAGGTGAAAGGGGATAATTTTGATTATTAGAAAAATGACAATGGATGATTATGACAAAGTATATAATTTGTGGATGTCGTGTGCCGGAATGGGGCTTAACAATCTTGATGATTCTCGCGAAGGCATTGAAAGATTCATTTTAAGAAACCCGGACACATGCCTTGTTGCAGAAAACGGCGGTGCAATTGCTGGCGTGATTCTGGTTGGAAACGACGGCAGGCGCGGATACATTTATCACACGGCTGTTCGCCCCGATTGCCGAAAGCAGGGAATTGCGAAAAAACTTGTAGATGCGGCGATGAAAGAATTGGCTGCATTGGACATAAACAAAGTTGCGCTGGTTGTATTTGAAAGGAATGAAATAGGAAACACATTTTGGGAAAAACAGGGTTTTACCGTGCGGAACGATTTGGTGTACCGGAACAAGGCATTGGCTGAAATTGTAAGAATTGATACATAAATTATACAAGGTAAAAAAAATGGCAGCAATTACAGGCGCAATCGTCTTTTCAATCGTTGTTTTAATGTCAGTGCTGATTATTTTAGGCTTGCCCTTGGGTGGAATTTACGATGAACGGCCAGTACAAGATTTTTCCTAAAAAACTAAGAATCATTCTGGTATCGCAGCTGATTTTGCAGCTGTGGTTTGTCGTTACAATACTTCAGCTGGACGGATATGTTCCGCTGACGTTTTTTGCAAAAGCAACAAAAATCATCGTGCTTGTAATGGCTGCGTATCTTTCGCTTAACACCGTGATGAATTTGTTTTCTAGAAGCAAAAAGGAAAGATTTTTTATGACGCCGGTTTCGGCAGTTGCGGCTGCCTGTTTCTGGCTTTCGGCGCTTCAGGTTTAATTTGGTTTTATATGAAGATAGATTTTAGGAAAACTTCGACAGAAGACGCAGAACTTTTGGTCAGCATATACAACAATTCGTTTTATAGCGATTATTTGCGGTATGGCAAATGCCCCGGATACGGAAGAACCAAAGAAATGATGGAAGATTCCATAAAGGCGATTCCAAAATTTGTCATATCCTGTGACGGAAAACCCGTCGGCTGCGTGTCGTGTCAAAAAATCGCCGCGAATGAATACGAAATAGGCGTTTTGTGCATCATTCCAGCGTATCAGGGCAGGGGAATAGGTACGCAGGCGATGGAATTTGTTAAGCAGTATTTTGAAGGCTGGAAGAAATTTACTTTGGTAACACCAACCAGCAAGAGCGAAAACGTAAGGTTTTATACAGAAAAATGCGGATTTAAAATAGCTTGCGCAGAAAAAGCCGGAAACGTAGAACTTACCAGATTTGTAATGAAAAGATAGATTGAACGCAGGTTGAAAAGGAGAAACTAACATGAAAATCTTAATCGTAAACGGTAGTGCCAGAAAGGGAAATACACTGGCCGCAATTGAAGCTTTCTCAGAGGGTGCAAAGACAAAGAATGAAATTGAAATCATTCAGGCTGATAAACTTAACATCGGTTTCTGTAAAGGATGTGGAGTCTGTGAATGTCATAAAGGTTGTGTAGATAAGGACGATACAAATCCAACTATTGATAAACTTGTCGATGCAGACATGATTGTATTTGCAACTCCTGTTTACTGGTGGGGAATGACAGCCCAGACAAAACTTGTTATCGACAAATGTTATTGTCGTGGTGCTCAGATAAAAGGCAAGAAGATTGGCGTTCTTGTTCCAGGCGGTTCTCCTGTGGATGCAACTCAGTATGAACTTATCAAGAAACAGTTTGAATGTATGGCTTCATATCTCGACTGGAACATGCTTTTCTATAAACCATTCTATGCTAACGGAAAAGATGAAATCAGAAATAATACTGAACTTGTCCAAGAACTCAAAGAGTTAGGCAGCAGTCTCTAAACAGCAAAGGGAGGAATCCAATATGCCATGTCCCAACGTAAAAGAATGTATGTGTCCAAAAACAACCTGTCCTAATCATGGAAAATGCTGCGACTGCGTTATAAAACATCGCACCACAGACAGTCTTCCTTACTGTCTTTTCCCTGATAATGGCGGAGACAAAAGCAACAGAAATCATTACGAAGTTCTGAAAAAGAGATTCGAGAATGAAACGAAGTGATATTATAAAAATCATCAGTGAAACTTACTCTGTAGATGCTGAATATTTGTGGGAAGGAGAAACTCAT
>JAZRVO010000007.1:0-44482 GCA_045599185.1 Treponemataceae bacterium
TTCTTCAAAACTCTGGCACATTCTTTCCACACTGGAAGAATGTCATCAACATAACTATTGGACCATGGATGAACAATTAAATCAAAGGACTCATTTTCAAATACAGATAAATCCTGCATATTTCCCTGAACAGTTTTGATTACAAGCCCATCTCGTTCTGCCACAAATTTTTCTTTTTCCAGCTGGCCTGTACTGTTATCAAAAACCGTTACATCAGCACCAGCCGCAGCCAAAACCGGTCCCTGCTGACCACCGCCACCTGCCAGTAACAAAACTTTTTTACCTTTTATATCTTTTGGAAACCAGTCAGCTGGAACTTTTTTTGCAGGAGTTAAACCAATGCTCCAGTTACCGTTTCTTGCGGCTTCAACAATTTCCGAAGAAACTGGCTGAGACCATTCATCATTATTTTCAGCTCTTTTATCCCAAGTTATTTCGTTTAATTTGATGTAATCTTTCGAATCCATTTTTTATCCTCTACTCCTAAAATAAACGGTTATATATCTGCAATAAAATTGTAATATGGAAAATCTATAAAGAATATAAAGCAATAATTTAATTGAATGTTAAATTATTATTTTATAAATCAATTTCTATTTGTAGGGGAAAGCCTTCCCCTCGCTTCAAACGACGCAGCATGCATTTTTTAGCTTTACCTTATTTATCGGACGCAACGCCTGATGCCTGAATCTATTCACCCAAATTATGGTTCATTATATTCATTGCAAAACTTTTGAATATACAGTTCTGTCAGTCTGGTTTCAAATTCTTCAAAGTTATAATATTTTCCGCATTCGTATTCTTTGACCATTTCTGCAACAACAATTACAGCATCGAAGCCCTGTTGAATGTCGTAAATAATACAATTATTGTAAACATAATCTTCATCCATAAACTTTGAAAGAATAAGTATTGTGTTAGCCCGAGTTATAAGCTCATATAAATAATTATCATTTGATCCATATGCATAGGAAGCAAGAGTCTTTTTTCTGTCTCCGGTTATATAATCATTAAGATAGGCTTTAATCTTTGGATTTTCATACATTTTTTTTATCTTTTAAATTATTAAATAAACTTTGCAAAGAACACCATTCTGAAATTTGATTATTACTAATAGAGTTCGATATATTTTCATAATCAATAATTTTCTTTTTTTTACAACCTGAAAAACATATAATAATTATTATCAAAGTGAACAATTTATTTATATTCATAAGCATCTTCCCTGAATTTATATTTTGTCTTTTCTGCAAAAAGAAATTTATCATAATATGTTCGACCATCAAAACGTTTTATACTTGGTGAAACATCTTTATTTTTTGATGTTAAATACTCTAAATAGGGACTCTTCTTACTTGTTGAAATATCTTCATGAGCATGATATGGATAATTCTCTGTAGATCCATCTTTATTTGTCCAAAGGCCAGTATTTCCTGTTTTCCCTAAAACCCTAAAAAAATGTAAAGTTTGCTTGACATAGCTATAAAATAATTTTATATTTTTTAATGTAAAGCCAACTTTACACAGGAGAGCTCAAAATTGAAAAATCGTATTGAAGAATTACGAAACAGCAAGGGAATTAAACAGGAGGAATTTGCTTATATAATGGAAGTAAGCCGACAAACTATCAGTTCTCTTGAAAACGGAAAATATAATCCTTCAATTTTTTTAGCCTATAAAATCAGTAAATTCTTTGGCTTAAAAATTGAGGATGTATTTATTTTTGAAGAATAATGTGAGGTGAAAAATGATTAATCCCAAAAAACTTTTAGTAAAAAACATAACAATGATACTTTTCTTCCTAACCTTTGGTTTATTTATAGTAATTTTCAAAAAGTTTGAACCAGCCTACATTGGAGGCTTTTCAGGCGGACTTGCCGTATTAATTATTTCGCTGATTCGTACAATCAAAATGCTGAAGAACCCACAATATAAAAAACAAGTAGAAATTGATTCAGAAGATGAAAGAACACATATGATAAATAATAAAACAAATTCCGTAGCAACTTATATTTTTATTTTAATTTGCGGTATATCAGGAATAGTAAGCCTGTTCTTAGGTAAGCTGGATTATTTATACATTTTTGGTGGAATAATAATTTTGTATACTTTAGTTTATTATATTGTAAGATTTTTTATTGCTAGAAAATATTAAAATCTCCGCCGACTTTCAGAATAAACTAACCTTTAAGGGAAAATTTAATTTCTTGTTACTAAAGCATATGTGTGATTTTATTGCCACACAGATTCGGGGCTGTCCAATAAGTTCTGTCATGCTGAATTTATTTCAGCATCTACACTAGATATTGTGTAGAGATTCCGAATCAAGTTCGGAATGACACTATGAACTATACTTTTGAGACAGCCTCTTTTTTATAAAGCTGATAAAATTTATAGAGAGTTAACGAGTAGAGGGATACCGATGGACATAGAATAAGTTTGAAACACTTCTATTTATTGAACAAATCAGCATGTGTTCCCATTCTTACCATTTCTAGAATAAGTTCATTTTCTCTTATACAATAAATAACAACTACATCTGGATGTAAATGAAAGTCTCTGTGATTTTTCCAATTGTTTGAAAGGGAATGATCTTTATATTTTGGGTCTAAAACTTCTCTATTACGAAGTTTATTGATAATATTTTCTAGTTCGGATAAATCATAATTTCGTTTTTGAGCAAGTTTGTAATCTTTTTTTAAATTGACTAGTAAACCGAAGATTAAGCATTTAAAGCCGCCATAAAATCTTTAGTAGATGTATAGACCTGGCTTAAATTTTTTCCTTCTTCACTTTCTTTTAAAACTTTTTCAGTAAGCTCATTAGGAGAATCATATTCTGTTTCCATTTGTATTTCATTTTTTAAGATTAAAATACTTTTAAGAATATTCAAAAAAGAATCATCAACATTTCTTAAAGTTACAGTCATTATTAGCCTCCTGAAAATCGTATTTATTTAAAATATAATATAAAAAAATTTGGAAATCAATATTTTAACTCGCAGCAGAATGCATCTTAAAAACAAGTTCGGGATGACATTTCTTTCAATCAATAAGACGACAAAACATCATGCCATCAGTATGTTGTAGTGTCATGCTGAACTTGTTTCGGGAACTGTTTTTGATAACAAAAAAGATGCTGTGCGCAGCCGCCGAAGACTAACAAGTTCAGCATGACAAAAAGAGTTGTATTTGAAGAAAAAAGCAACCTGCAAATTCAGGCTAATATTTAAAACTCGCACGGCATTCCAGCGAAGAATTTTTGAAACTGTAATTTTCCAACGCTTCGTTGAATTTTTATCAAAAATAAATTGTTAGAAATTAGTGAATCTCTTTGTTATAGTTACAGTGTCGACAAAAAACACCGGTGCATTAAAACAAAGAGGTAGTTATGAATAATATGTCTTTAGGAAACAACATTAAAAAATTCAGAAAAGAACAGGGACTTACACAGGAAAATTTGGCTGCAATTCTTTGTGTTACAAGTCAGGCTGTAAGCAAATGGGAAAGTGAAAATGGTTTGCCAGATACTGCGCAGATTGTTCCATTGGCAAAAGCACTTAATGTTTCTACAGATGCACTGTTTGGATTTGCCAGTTCTTCATACGATAAACAATTGGCAGAAAAAATTATCTGGGAAGCTGATGGCATCCGTGATTCAGGAGAACCTGCAGAAGGAGCATTAAAAGCAGCAGATTTTCTTGATGCACAATGTGAAAAAGATATTTTTAATTACAGAATTCTTATGCGTTATGTTCAGGCTGTCGCTCATATGAGTCGTTTTGTAAATTACAATGGATTATTTGCAGATGATAAAGCTTTGTGGCAAAAATATGTAAGAAATGCCGAAAACCGTGGCGCACAGGTAATCCGTTATAGTGATGAAAAAGAGCTGGTAGAAAAATGTCATTATGCCCTGGCATGGATTTATTGGCACGAAAAGGATTTTGCAAAAGGCCGTGAACATATTGCAGCTTTGCCTTCTGTAAAAAACAATATGCTTCAGGAAACAATCAATTCTTACTACGATTCCATGGAGAATAGCGAAAATGGGAACCCTGATTACGAAGCATGGCGTATTTCTGTAAGAGATAATTTTCAGAATTTTGTGCGGGCAATTAATAAGCAGTTCGTTTATTCAGCAGAATCTACAATGTGGACATTTCCAATTGAAGTTTCAGAACCCAATGATTTGTGGGCAATTTCTGTTATGGAAAAAATAATGGAAAATGATGTAATGAAGGCTCATTGTCAGGGATTCTACAGAGATACTGTAAAATATTTAATTGGAGTTTATTTGCGTAACGGAATGGCAGATAAAGCGGCAGAATTGTGGAAATCTCTTGTTAAAAAAATGGACGACTATGTTTTGTTCTGCGAAAAACAGAATGCTATGAATAAAGTCGAGGCATTGAAAAAGTTCGGTGAAAAATCTGTAAAGAACATGTCCCATTACACAAAAGAATATGCCGAAAGCAAAAAGCAGTTCATGTTGAATCAGCTGAAGGGCTGGTTTAATGGTGAAGTGTGGCAGTCTTTTGAAAAGATGATTTAAGGGGTTATAGTCTGGAATCTGTTTAAATTAAACTTATCTATAAAAAAACTCCCGCCAGTCAGTTTTTACCGACCAGCGGGAGTTTTTATTTGGGATCCTGAAACAACTTCAGGATGACTATGCTAAAGTTCAGTATGATTTAAAGTGTCATGCTGAACTTGTTTCAGCATCTTATTTTACCAAGCTGTGGTATTCCTGAAGACTCTTAACTCCGCCTTCTCCACCATTACCGTTTTTAACAGCGGCAATTCCCTGAACTGCAGCAACTGCTCCAGCCAGTGTTGTGATGTATGAAACTTTGTATTTAAGACACATCTTACGGATTGTCTTACGGTCTTCTGCGTAGTTGCGTTTTGCTTTTGGTGTGTTGATTACAAGGCAAACTTCTTTGTTCATAATCATATCTACAACATCAGGACGACCAGCACCAATCTTGTTTACAACTTCACATTTAATTCCGTTTGCGTTGTAGAAGTCTGCTGTTCCCTGTGTAGCAACCAAAGTGAACCCAAGATCCTTCAAAGTTTTACCAACCATAAGAACTTGATCTTTCTGATTTTCTTTGTCGCTTAAGCTGAGCAAGATTTTCTTGTTTTCCCAAGCTGCTGGAGCGTGTGGAAGTTCTGAACCTGCTGCTTCCTGTGATTTGTAGAATGCCATTGGATAGCTTTCTGCCATACCAAGAACTTCACCTGTAGAACGCATTTCTGGTCCAAGGATTGGGTCAACTCCTGGGAAGCGTGCCCAAGGAAGAACTGCTTCTTTTGCACCATGATAAGGAATTACTTTGTCTTTAAGACCAAGTGATTCAATTGTTTCACCAAGCATAAGGCGTGTAGCAAGACGAGCCATCTGAGTGTTACAAACTTTTGATACAAGTGGAACTGTGCGGGATGCACGTGGGTTTGCTTCGATTACGTAAACTTTTCCGTTTTCGATAGCGTACTGCATGTTCATAAGACCTGTAACTTTGAGAGCCTGTGCAATCTTTGTTGTATATTCTTTAATTGTCTTAAGGTTAGTTTCTGGGATAGAAACTGGTGGAATTACACAAGCTGAGTCACCTGAGTGAATACCTGCAAGTTCTACGTGTTCCATTACAGATGGAATATAAACGTTTGTTCCGTCAGCCAAAGCATCAGATTCACATTCAAGAGCATTCTTTAAGAAGCGGTCAATCAGCAAAGGACGGTCTGGAGTTACACCAACAGCCTTTGCTACGTATTCTTTAAGAGTTGGTTCATCGTAGATTACTTCCATACCGCGTCCACCAAGTACGAATGAAGGACGAATCATGATTGGGTAACCGATTTTGTCTGCACAAGCCTTAGCTTCTTCAAAGTCTACAGCCATTCCGCTTTCAGGCATTGGGATTTCAAGTTTTTCCATCATGTGACGGAAGATATCGCGGTCTTCTGCAGCATCAATTGAGTCAATTGAAGTACCAAGAACGTTTACGCCGTTTTCTTCAAGTTCGCGGGCAATGTTAAGTGGAGTCTGTCCACCAAACTGAACGATAACTCCCATTGGTTTTTCTTTTTCGTAAATCTGAAGAACATCTTCTGTTGTAACTGGTTCAAAGTAAAGTTTATCTGAAGTATCGTAGTCTGTAGATACAGTTTCTGGGTTACAGTTTACGATGATTGTTTCGTAGCCCATTTCTTTAAGCTGCATTGCTGCGTGACAACAACAGTAGTCGAATTCGATACCCTGACCAATTCTGTTTGGACCACCGCCCAAAATCATAATTTTCTTTTTGTTGTCAGATGCTTTAGATGTATCTGGAGCGTTGTATGTTGAGTAGTAGTAGTTAGCGTTTTCTACACCAGAAACAGGAACTGCCAACCAAGCTTCCTTAATTCCAAGTGCATTGCGGCGGTCGCGGATAGCTTTTTCAGAAACTTTAAGGATTTTTGAAAGATATTTATCAGAGAAACCGTCTTTCTTAGCCTGAATAAGCAAATCATCAGCTGGAACAGAACCGATTGATTTAAGCATTTCTTCTTCCAAATCAACAAGTTCTTTCATCTGCTGGAGGAAGTATTCTTTTACGTGTGTGATAGAGTTCAACTTTTCAAGGCTAACACCTTTACGGATTGCTTCGTACAACTGGAAGTAGCGTTCAGAGCTTGCAGTTTTGAGCATTTCGCAAAGTTCTTCAGCTGATTTTTTGTTGAAATCTTTAGCAAAGCCAAGACCTGGGCGACCGTTTTCCAAACCACGGATAGCTTTCTGGAAAGTTTCTTTGAATGTCTTACCAATAGACATAACTTCACCAACGGCTTTCATAGAAGTTCCAAGTGAATCTTCTACACCGCGGAATTTTTCAAATGCCCAGCGAGCAAATTTAAGTACAACGTAATCTCCATCAGGAGCTCCACCTGGAGTATATTTATCCAAAGTTCCGTCTCTCCAGTATGGGATTTCATCCAATGTCATACCAGAAGCGAGCTTTGCAGAAATCAAAGCGATAGGGAAACCTGTAGCTTTAGAAGCCAAAGCAGAAGAACGAGATGTACGTGGGTTAATTTCGATAATTACTACACGGCCAGTTTTTGGGTTGTGTGCAAACTGAACGTTTGTACCACCGATAACGCCGATTGATTCAACGATTTTGAAAGCATCTTTCTGAAGGCGCTCTTCAAGTGCTTTGTCGATTGTCATAAATGGTGCTGAACAGAAAGAGTCACCTGTGTGAACACCAACAGCATCAATGTTTTCAATAAAACAGATTGCAATCATCTGATTCTTAGCATCGCGAACAACTTCAACTTCAAGTTCTTCCCAACCTAGAATTGATTCTTCAATCAAACACTGATGAGTCATAGAAAGATCCAAACCGTTAGCTACGATTGTACGGAGTTCTTCAACATTGTAACAGAAACCGCCGCCCTGTCCACCCATTGTGTAAGCAGGACGAACAACCAACGGAAAGCCTATTTCTTCAGCGATTTTTTCTGCACCTTCTACAGTGTGGCAGATTCCCGAACGCGGAGTATCAATTCCAAGGTTTTTCATTGTTTCCTTGAAAATTTCACGGTCTTCACCGCGTTCAATAGCATCAAGGTTTACACCAATAACCTTTACGCCATATTTATCAAGAACACCGGCCTTGTTCAATTCCATTGCCGAGTTCAAACCAGTCTGTCCGCCAAGGTTTGGCAGAAGAGCATCTGGACGTTCTTTTTCAATAATCTGTCTTAAACGTTCAACATTTAACGGCTCGATGTAAGTAGCATCTGCCATTACCGGGTCTGTCATAATTGTAGCAGGGTTAGAGTTAACCAGAACAATTTTGTAACCGCGTTCACGGAGGGCTTTGCAAGCTTGTGTGCCCGAATAGTCAAATTCGCAAGCCTGCCCAATAACGATAGGACCTGAGCCTATGATAAGAACTTTAGAACCTTTCGGTAAGATTTCTTTTGTATCAGACATATAATTCACCGAAAACTAATTTTATCATATTAATTTATAATATTCTAGTTGCCTGTTGCGCTGTTTCTGCAAATAGTTGAAAACTTTACAGTTTTTTTGCGTTTTATGCGCATTTCAAATTATCACTACTTTTTCACCGCAAAAAAAACGGCCGCCAGCCAAATGCTGACAGCCGCTTTTTTTAAAAGCCTTTTTGGGCTTACAATGATTCAATTATGTTTTAAGCCTTATTTAATTGCTTCAAAAATAAGGTCAAGTACAAATACAGCTGCAAGAATCCATGTTACAACAGGAATTTCTTTAGCCTTTTTGCCTGCGCATTTTGCAATTACGTAGAAAATAATTCCGTATGCAATGCCCTTAGAAATTGAATAGGCAAACGGCATTACCATAATTGTAATGAAAGCAGGTACGCCGTCTGTAGGGTCTTTAAAGTTGATGTCAACAACCTGCTGCATCATAAGGAAGCCTACGAAAATTAATGCCGGTGCAGTTGCTGCACTTGGAATTAATGCAAAAACTGGTGTAAGGAACAAAGCCAGAAGGAACATAACGCCTGTTACTGCGCTTGTTAAACCTGTGCGGCCGCCTGCTGCAACGCCGGAAGAACTTTCTACAAATGAAGTAACGGTAGAAGTACCAAGACAAGCACCGGCAATTGTACCGATTGAGTCTGCTGTCAAAGCCTGTTTTGCACGCGGAATTTTTCCGTCTTTTACAAGGCCGGCCTGCTGTGTAACGCCCATCAGCGTACCGATTGTATCGAACAAGTCCGTAAAGAAGAAAGTAAACATTACAACGAAGAATTTCACTGTAAGAATGTTTCCCCATTCAAATGCAAAAAAGTGCGGTGCTTCCGGCATAGAAAAAGGTTTCCAGCCGGCCGGTACGGCAGTAACGCCAAACGGAATTCCTACGATTGTTGTAAGGATGATGGCAATTAAAATTGAACCCGGCACTTTAAGGATGTAAAGGATAACTGTAAGGATAAGGCCGATGATGCCGACGATTGCGGCCGGTGTTGCACCGTTGAAAGTAACAAAACCAATAACAGTTCCAGTTTCGCCGGAAACGATGCCGGCATTGTTAAGGCCGATAAGACAGATGAAAAGACCGATACCTACAGAAACAGCCTTTTTAAGTGTTTCAGGGATGGCATCGATGATTTTTTCACGAATACCAACAATTGAAAGGATTAAGAAGATAATACCTTCAATTAAAACGGCGGTTAATGCAAACTGCCATGTGCAGCCCATGCCAAAACATACTGTGTATGTAAAGAAAGCATTTAAGCCCATACCCGGTGCAAGACCAATCGGCAGGTTGGCACAGAATGCCATTACCAAAGTTGCAATTGCAGAAGCAATCGCAGTGGCTGTAAACACAGGTCCAAAGCCCATTCCTGTTTCGCCAAGCATGCCCGGGTTAACAGCAAGAATGTAAGCCATTGCCAGGAAGGTTGTAATACCGGCAACAATTTCCCGTTTTACGGTTGTGCCGTTTTCCTGCAGTTTGAAAAACTTGTCCATTTTCAAAACCTCGCTATTGTAAAAATAAGAGAGACTCTAAAAACAATTAGAGCAGTCCTTAATTCATTCAATTTTACCAGCATGAGCCTATATCTGCAAGCGCGCATAAAGACACAGAAAAAACGTGTCATGCTGAGCCTGCAACAAAAAGGGGCGTAGTTTTGCTACCGGCCAAACCAGGGGCTTTTGCGTACACCAAGCAATAGTTAGAGACAAAGCAAACAGCAAAAGCAAGTCATGCTGAACCTGTTAGCCTTCGGCGGCTGCGCACAGCATCTGCCACAGATTCCGAATCAAGTTCGGAATGACAAAACTTACAAACCAAATATTCGGCCTAATAGTAAAAATATCGTAATTAAACTTCATGCAAAGCAAATGAAGCTTAAAAAAGCGGCAAAAGAATAACTTTTTGCTGGAAAAATACTATATACGGGTTTATACTGTAGGCAATTTTTAAAGGAACGCTTCCGGAAACCGGAATTTTTCAGAAGAACCTTGAAAATGCGATTTTTAAGACCATGTAATTTTCTGGCTTAAAATTCGCCGGCAGCTGATAAAAGGTTTTTACAGCTGACCTGAAATACCGTTAACTATTTCACAGTACAAAACTCTAAAAACGGGGAACTTATGAAAACATCAGGACTTTTAAGGCAGATTACCCTGCCTATAGTTGTTTTGCTGGTTTTAATCGTAACCTTGTCTTCTTTCCTTTTTTTCCGTGCCTTTGCAGCCTTTTACGAAGAAGACGTTTTGCAGCGCAATTCTGATTCTGCAAATTACATAAGCACAATCGTCAGCGACTTTCTGAACGGCTGCTACGCCAGCGCTGAAGAAATGCTTCAGAATCCGGCAGTTACTTCCATGCGGACAGAAGACCAGACACCGTTTTTTGCCCAGGCCGTAAAGCGCTACCCTTACATGGAACTGATTTACGTTCAGAACGAAAACGGAGACCAGACCGGCCGTTCCAGCGGAACACTTGGCAACCGCAAAAACCGCTGGTGGTTTACCCAGATGAGCCAGACCAAAAAACCTTTCATTTCAAAATCCTACTATTCAATTGCAACAAACATGCCCTGTGCATCGGTTTTCTTTCCAATGTATCAGGCAAACCAGTGGCGCGGCGTTTTTGCCATTGACATAAAGCTCAGCGACCTTCAGAACCTTATTGACAAATATTCAAATACAAAAGCCGGCAGCTACAGCTTCATCATAGACGGCGAAGGCTGCGTTGTAGCCCACCCTGACACCTCTTATATAGAAGAACTTTACAACTTCCGCAAAAATACCCGCACCGTAAGCAAAAAAGACAGCAGCGGCAGCGTAATGAAGGACAGTCAGGGCAACGTTTCTACGGAAGAAGTGCCTATTGAAGTTTCGGAAAGCCTTAAAAACGCAATAAATCAGGCATTGCAGGGCAATAACGGCATGCAAAGCGTAGAAATTGACGGCACGCAGTATTACGCAGGCTATTCTCCGGTAGTTTTAAGCGGAGAATCCGACAACTGGGCAGTTATTACCGTTCAAAGTCGGGCAAACTTTGTAAGCCAGCTAAGGAACAAAATGCTTAAAGTGCTGCCGGTTCTTGCCATAAACATGCTCGTCGGCATCATCCTCATCATTTTAGTAATCCGCAGAATAACGGCATCAATCCGCAGGCTTATTCCGGCAATTGAACAGATGAGCCACGGCGATTTTTCCGGCCACCTGCAGCTGAAAGACGTAAAAAACGATGAAATAGGCCAGCTTGCCCAGAACACGGCAAAACTTACCCAGAACCTTGGCGAACTAATCAGTTCAATCATCGCTTCATCAAACGAAATCCGCGATTCGGCAGGCCAGATTAACACCCTTACGCAGAATTCGGTAAACCTTATTGCCACCGGCCTTGAACAGACCCGGAAAGTTACGGGCGTTTCCGAAAAGCAGATGCAGGACACCGACAGCCAGAAACAGTCGCTGCGGCAGGCTGTAGAAACAATGGAAAACCTTGTAGACCTTATTGAACGGCAAAGCGGCAGTATTGCAGAAACCGCCAGCTTTATTGAAGGCATGACACAAAACTCCAATTCGGTAACTGAAAATTCTGCAAACGTAAAGCTGCACGTAATCAAACTGTTTGAAAACCTTGAAAAAGCCGTGAAAATTCAGGACGAAATTAACGCAAACATTCAGACCAGCGCCGAAGAAACAGAAAAACTGCACGACGTTAACAATGCAATCGGTTCAATTGCAAGCCAGACAAACCTTTTGGCAATGAATGCGGCAATTGAAGCTGCCCACGCAGGTGACGCCGGTAAGGGTTTTGCCGTTGTTGCAGAAGAAATCCGAAAGCTTTCAGAAGATTCAAGCGAACAGCTTCAGCAGTCGGAAGAAAACATAAGCGCAATTACCGAAAATATTTCTACCATTGTTGAACTGAACAAAGAATACGGCCAGCTTTTGAATAAAATTCAGAATCTGGTAGAAACGGTAAAGAATCTTTCGGAGCAGACCCAGAACGAAACGGAAAAAAGTGCCCGGAAAACCGGCGATGCGCTTAATCTGGTAACCCAAATCAATTCAATTGCCAGTACCATTTCCAGCGAAAGTTTAGGCATGCAGAAAAGCCTTAATTACCTAATCGCCAGTTCCGAAAACGTTTCTTCCGGGGCAAGGCAGATTCAAGAGGAAGCCGGCAACCTTAACACGGCAATGGCCACAATTGACGATGCACTGAAAGGCACAATGGAAGTTTCAATCAAAAACAGCGAAATAGTTTCCAAACTTTCAGACAAAGTAAAAGAATTCAAAATCTAACCCCAAAAGCCAACGGCAGAATTTTCCTTCAGAAAATTCTGCCGCGTGCCTACACAATTCAAAAGTAAGAGACCAGCAAACAGCATTTCCAATTCCCAAAAAAAGGTAGCAGTTTTTGTCTCGCAAAAACTGCTCCGCGTGCCTACATAATCAGGAATAAGAGACAATCAAGAAGCACGTGCGTGCTTTACAAAAAAAGCTACGGCTTGTAAACTTGTGCCATGATTGACACCATTTTGAAAAATTTACCTTGGGTTTGGTTCGGTTTGGCGGTAATTTTTGCCGCAATAGAAGCATTCACCCTTACATTGTGCACCATCTGGTTTGCAGCCGCGGCAATTTTAATGGCATTTCTGGCATTTACACCAATTCCACTGCTGGCGCAAATCCTCATCTTTTTAATAATTTCAATAATTTTACTAATACTCTTCCGCAAAACAGCCCTAAACTACATAAACAGCAAAAAACAGGCTACAAACGTAGACGCCTTATGCGGTAAAACTGCACTTGTCGTAAAAGACATTAAGAAGTTTGAAAAAGGCGAAATAAAAATTAACGGCGTAATATGGAATGCAGCCTGCAAAAACAGCGAAGAACTTACCAAAGACAGCGAATGCAGAATCATTCACATTGAAGGCACAACCGCCATTGTTGAACCTGTAAAGCGCTAAACAGCTACAAACAAGGATTAAGGCTGCCTGACAAGTTCAGAATTACGGCACTTAAAGGCAAGCCTGTTTACATAAAACAGAAAATAAAAGGAGTAAAAAAATGACAATTCTTCTTATTGCAGTAATTGTTATGGTGCTTTTGCTGATTGTAGTAAACATCCGCATTGTTCCACAGTCAAAAGCTTTTGTAATTGAACGCCTTGGCGGCTATTTAACCACCTGGCAGGTTGGCCTGCACGTAAAGCTGCCCTTCATTGACCGCATTGTAAACCAGCCTTCCCTTAAAGAACGGGTTCTGGACTTTAAGCCGCAGCCGGTTATTACAAAAGACAACGTAACCATGATGATTGATACCGTAATTTATTTTCAGATTACAGACCCGAAACTGTACACTTACGGCGTAGAAAGCCCGATTAATGCCATCGAAAACCTTTCTGCAACAACACTGCGCAACATCATTGGCGAACTTGAACTTGACGGCACTTTAACCAGCCGCGACGTTATCAATACGCGCATGCGTTCAATTCTGGACGAAGCCACAGACCCGTGGGGCATTAAGGTTAACCGCGTTGAAGTTAAGAACATCATTCCGCCGGAATCAATTCAGGTTGCAATGGAAAAACAGATGCGTGCCGAACGCGAACGCCGCGAAGCAATCCTTAAGGCAGAAGGAGAAAAGCAGTCTGCTATTCTGGTAGCAGAAGGCAAAAAGGCTGCAAAGATTCTTGAAGCCGAAGCCGAAAAGCAGGCAGTTATTCTTGAAGCAGAAGCCCAGAAAGAAGCCGCAATGCGCCGCGCAGAAGGTGAAGCAGAAGCCATACGCGAAGTGCAGAAAGCAACCGCCGAAGGTTTGATGATGCTTAAAAAGGCAGACGCCGATGAAAAGGTGCTTAAATTTAAAAGCTACGAAGCACTTGCAAAAGTTGCAGACGGCAAGGCTACAAAACTTATCATTCCGTCGGACTTGCAGAACATGGCAGGAATCGTAAGTTCAATAAGCGAACTTGCAAAATAGTTTAGTGCCCAAGCGGCATGGCAGGCGTAAACCGGCCGTAAACAAAAAACCAGCCTTCCGGCTGGTTTTTTTATGGTTGCCTGCATGTGCAGATATTTATGCTAAATGTCGCTTTTGTCCCTGTTCAGGCTTTTTTCAGTTTCAAACCCGTTCGGGTATCGTTTTTTAAGCTTTTCAATATTCAGTTCCATTACTTCTTCCATACCTAAACCCAACGCAAAACACGCTTCTGCAATCATCCAAAGGCCGTCATCAAGTTCTTTTGCCATGCGGCTTTTGTCAAATTCACGCCCCTGAAAAATTTTCTGCATTATTCCGGCAACTTCGCCTGCCTCGGAAGCAAGCCCGAAAACTGCATGGTTAAGGTCAGGGCTGGGTGCGCATTGCCAGCCGCTGGTATTCGTTACCCGTCATAAAATGCCTCTCCAGTATTCCTTTTACAAGAAGTGATTATACCATAAAAACAGGTATTTGAACTGTAAAGGCGGCAGGCGCTTGCAGGCTTGCGTTTTACTTTATGAATTCTTAAAAAACTGGAAATCCGGACTATAATAGGAAACAAGGAGATTTTTATGTTTGACGTGAACCTTTTAAAATGGAACAAGCAGCCGCTGCCGGTAAAAATTCATAACAATACGGTAGAAATTACCACAACGCCCAAAATTGACCTTTGGCAGAAAACTTTCGGCGGTTTTGCTACCGACAATGCACCGGCCTTGCAGATGCCGACCGGCGAAAAGTTTTTTTCATTTACGGTAAAAACATCCTTTGCCGGCAGCGGGCGTTTTGACCAGTGCGGTCTTATTATGTACATGAATGCTGATACATGGCTTAAAACTTCAATGGAATGCGAAAGCGACAAGATAAAGTATCTGGGGTCTGTTGCAACAAATCATGGTTATTCAGACTGGGCTACTACAGAAGTTGACGGAAGCCTTACAACCATGTGGTACCGGCTTAAACGTAAAAACGGCGATTTTATGATCGAATATTCATACGACGGAAAGGATTTTCACCTTATGAGAATGCTGCACATGTTCAACTGCGAAGACGAAATAAACATTGGCATTTACGCGTGCAGTCCGCAGGATTCCAGTTTTACGGCCACTTTTTCAGATTTTGATTTTACCGTGACAAAAGAAGAAGATATGACCATGTAGCAACATAAAAAAGTAAAGGATTCTGTATTCCGCACCCTGCGGAACACGTGTCCTTCATTCCGCCGGTGCACGGGACAAGTTTTCTTTACCCTGGCGGAGAAGTGTCCGCCGGTGCACGGAAGAAGTGTTCTTCACTCTGGTGGACACTACTTCCGGGCTTAAAGGCGGCTGGACAGAGTACAGAATCTGCCGTTAACGCCCCTGTTATTTAACCAGTACTAAATGCTTCTAGTTTTTTCAAGTATTTTCAATTTTATTCAAACAAATAGTAAAAAAAATGCGTTTACGGTATTGTAACTAAATGAAATATAATGTAATTTTTGACTTACAACTAAACGAAACTGCCGTTGACAGATTTGGTTAAATTCCGCGTAATGGAGAAAGTAGATGCTTGAAAATAAGGGCACCAATCAGTATTACATTACCAGACAGGATTCCACTGAATCTAACGCTCGAAGCTACCCCCGCAAATTCCCATTCGCGCTTGCAAAAGCCCAGGGGTCGTGGATTGAGGACGTAGAAGGAAACAAATATCTGGATTTTTTGTGCGGAGCCGGAACTCTCGCACTTGGCCACAATGACCCTGAAGTTAATCAGGCCATGGTGGATATGCTTACCTCGAATGCACCGTTGCATACACTGGACTTAACGACACCAGTAAAAGACGAATTTGTGCATACGCTGCTTAATTTGCTTCCTACGGAGCTGAAGGATAACGCAAAAATACAATTTTGCAGTCCTTCGGGTACAGATGCAACTGACGCTGCACTTAAACTGTGTAAAACAGCCACAGGTCGTTCATCTATCATCGCTTTTCAGGGCGGCTACCATGGAATGGGACATGGAGCAATGGCTTGCACCGGAAACTTAGGCGCAAAATCAAAAGTACAGGGACTGATGCCTGACGTGCATCACTTTCCGTTTCCATACTCTTACCGCTGTCCTTTCGGCATTGGCGGAGAAGCTGGCGTTGACGCAGCATGTGCTTTCTTTGAACGCACACTGAAAGACCCGGAATCGGGCATTACAAAACCAGCCGCAGTAATTATTGAACCTATTCAGGGCGAAGGCGGTGTAATACCTGCCCCTGCAAAGTTTCTCCAGACAATCCGTCGCGTAACAGAAGAACTGGACATTCCGATGATTGTTGATGAAATTCAGTGCGGTATTGGTCGCAGCGGCAAATTCTTTGCATTTGAACATGCAGGAATCGTTCCGGATGTTATCCTTGCTTCTAAAGCCGTAGGCGGAAGCCAGCCGATGTCAGTTGTCATTTACAACAAAAAACTTGACAAATGGACACAGGGCGCACACGCAGGTACATTCCGCGGCAACCAGCTTGGTATGAAAGCCGGTACAGTTTTAATCAAACGCGTTTCACAGCCTGAATTCCTGGCAGAAGTAACACGCAAAGGCGAATATCTTAAAAAACGCATGCTTGAACTTAAAGACAAAGTTTCAATCATCGGAGATTTCCGTTCATGCGGCCTTATGGCAGGTACAGAATTCGTAAACCCGAATGATGAACCAGATGCAATCGGCACAAGACCAGCCAGCGGCGAAATTGCTGCAAAAGTTCAGAAAATGTGTTTTGAAAAACGCCTTATCATCGAAAAAGGCGGTCGCAACGGTTCTGTAATGCGCTGCTTGTGTGCATTAAACGTAACCGACGCTGACTTAAAAACAGCATTAGATATTTTTGAAGAAGTAATTCTTGCAGTTGATGCAGAATACTCAAAGAAGGGCTAATTGTGGAAACATCAAAACTGTTTCTAATTAACCAGGATGATTCTAAAGCCGAATACAAGCGCATTATGGAACAAACCGTAAATGCGCTTGCGGCTAGCATCAATGACGACCGCGCCTATGCAGGCCCTACCCCGGACGAACTGAAAAAGCATGTATATGTTGAAAACATTCTGCCGGAAAACGGACTTGGATGGGACGCGGTTCTGTCTCGCTTAAACAAACAGATTCTTCCCAATTTTTTACGTACATCGTCTACCGATTACATGGCTCACCTTCACAGCCCGGCAACAATCGAAAGCATTGCTTCGGAGCTGATTCTTTCAACATTCAACCAGTCAATGGACTCGTGGGATCAGTCGCCGGTTGCAACCGAAGTTGAACTTGAAGTTGTAAAAAAACTGTGCGAAATGTACGGCTATGGTGAAGGTTCGGACGGTGTATTTACTTCCGGCGGAAGCCAGAGCAACCAGACGGCCATTATTCTGGCACGCGACTGGTTCTGCAACGAAAAATTCAATTTTGACATTAAAAAGCACGGTTTGCCGGAAAATTTCAGAAAGCTGCGCATGTATACTTCTGAAATTTCCCACTTTTCAATGGAAAAAAGCGCCCACATTCTGGGGCTTGGTTACGAATGCGTTGTAAAAGTGCCGGTTGACAGCCGCAAGAAAATGGATTTGGCCGCATTGAAGCAGCTTATTGAAAAAGACAAGGCTGAAGGCAATATTCCGTTCCTTTTGGTTGCAACGGTTGGCACTACCGACTTTGGCAGCATTGACCCGCTGAACGAACTTTACGACCTTTGCAAGGCAAACGGCATGTGGCTGCACGCAGACGCGGCTTATGGTTCGGGCGTAATTTTATCGCAGAAATACAGTAACCGCATTTCTGGGCTGAACCTTTGCGATTCAATTACCGTGGACTTCCACAAAATGTTCCTGCTGCCAATCAGTTCAAGTGCCGTACTGGTTAAAAACGGCAAAACTTTTGACGCTTTAACCATACACGCAGACTATTTGAACCGTGAAGAAGACGAAGAAGACGGTTATACAAACCTTGTTGATAAATCACTGCAAACAACCCGCCGTTTTGACGCACTTAAAGTTTGGGTTGCATTTCAAACCCGCGGTCAGAACGGATGGAGCGAGATTATCAGTACAAGCATGGAAAATGCCCAGTACCTTTACGGCAAGCTGAAAGACGATAAGGATTTCTGCGTTGTAACGGAACCGGAAATTTCTTCAGTTGTTTTCAGGCTTTCTTCTGCAAAATGCGGCGGTGACGAACAGGCTGACGAAATAAACAAAAAAGTTCGCCGGTCTCTCATTCACAACCATGGTGTTGTAATCGGCCAGACCGTAAGCGACGGCCGCGTTCACTTAAAGTTTACGCTTTTAAATCCGCTCATTACCCGTCAAAAGCTTGATTCGCTGATTGAACTTATAAGAAAACTGGGAACCGAGGCAAAATAATGACCGTTTGCCGCAAACCGCTGGGAGAAACTTTAATTGAACTGTTAAAAGAACAGAACCGTATGCTTGCCGGTGCAGAATCGTGTACTGGCGGCGGCGTAAGTGCAGGCATTACTGCAATTGCAGGTTCTTCGCAGGTGTTTTGCGGCGGCGTTGTAAGCTATACAAATGCGGTTAAGCAGAATGTTCTTGGCGTGCCTGCTGAAATTTTGGAAAACTTTGGTGCCGTAAGTGAAGAATGCACGGCAAAAATGGCAGAAGGCGCAGCAAGACTGTGCGGCGCGGACACGGCTTTTTCCGTAAGCGGAATTGCTGGCCCGGGCGGCGGCACTGAAAAAACGCCGGTTGGTACAGTTTGCTTTGGCTTTTTTAACCGCGGCAAAATTAACACCATAACCCGGCACTTTTTAGGCGACCGCAGCGACGTACGCAGGCAGGCGAACCTGTTTGTTCTTCAAACCCTTGTACAGATTCTTCAGGATGAAAACTGAAAAAAAACGTAAGGCTTATACAAAAAAAAGCACTTCACAATGTGAAGTGCTTTTTTATGCTTCAGCATATCAGGTAAGCTGTAAATGATACAAATTATCTGAACGTTATTCTGAAAATGCAGCTGTTGGCATCGTTCAGAATGGTCTGCTTGGTTTCAACGCTTACATTACCCTTTCCAACCAGCTCTTCCCAAACAAAAAGCAGGCTTTGTCTTGTACTTTCGCAAAAAAACGGGCTTTCTACGTATTTGGCCTTTACCAGTTCGCAAACGCACCTGAAATACATTACGTCGAAGCACTTGTTTTCAGGTATTCCAGATTCATCAACAGGTTCGTAAATAATGTCAGGGCTGAAAGCGTCCTGCAGCAGGCGAATTGTCTTCATTAAGTCGCCGCCGGCAGCTTTATAAGCCTGCCTGTACACACCTAAAATTTCTTCTTCTGCCCAGGCCTTACCGCACTGGCACATAATTTTCTGCCGTTCTGCAGTGGCAAGCAGTTCCAAAGAATTAGAAAACCCTTTAAACCAGGTTTTTAAATATTCTTTTTCTTCCATAATCCGCCTCCGCTGCAACAAAAATTACCGTTCCTTGAATTTATAACTATTTGCAAAAATCTTCAATACAATGCAGGGCTGCAAAGCTGCAAAAACAACGTTGCCCTGCCCTTCTGCTTTATATTTAAACAGACCGCTGTTTTTCTTTTTGAATGAATGGTTCTGCAATCAGCAGTTGCTGCAATTCTTCACTGGTAAAAACCGGCGGATGCTGGCAGATTACCGCAGCAATTTTGCTTGCCACACTGGAAGGATTGCCGGTAACAAAACTGCCCTTTTTTTTATGCACCGTGACCTTTCCGCTTGGAAAAGCAAAGGCATCGTTTACAATGTAGCCGCTTTTTACGGGCAGATAGTTAAGCATGGTTAAAAAACAGCCCTCCTGCATCTGCCAGTTTTTGCCCGGTTCACAAATGCGGCAGGAAGAAAAAATCTCCAGTTTGTCCAAAAGCGTTATGGGTTTTTTATTTTCTTCTATATTAACAGTTGTGCAAACTGCGCTGCTTTCACAAGCACAAGCTGGCGAAGCTGCCAAGCTGCCAAAAGTGCCGGCACTTGCAACGGCACTAACCGCCGCGGCGTAAGGGTTCTGTTCGCATTCGCACAAAAGTTCTGCCATGCCGCCGCCAACACGGCACGCAAAATCAATGGGCACAAGTTCGCCCTTGCTGTTTTTTATAAAATCAAACTGGGCAAAGCTAAGGTCTTCTTTTGCAAACAGAAGGTTAAGCCAGTTTTCTATTGCGTCTTTCATCCTGGCATCGGGTTCTGCCAGCTGAACGGTGGCGGTACAGGGCTTGCTGTTAATTGTAAGCACGCTTTTACGGCACAAACGCACAATTTTTGCCCTGCCGCCGCACAAAAAGCAGTCGGCACTGTATTCCGTACCGCTAATGTACCGGCACAGCAAAACTTCAGATTTTTCCACCTGCATGAGGGACAGTATTTTGTTTTTTATTGCGCCGGCTTCGGCAAAAAGGCGGTCAAAATCCTGAATGTTCCGAAAGTTTACCACCGCCGTGCCATATCCGCTGTTTGCGCCGGCAGGTTTTATCAAAACCGTTTCGCCGTTTTTTACTGCGGCCAGTGCCTGCGCCTGGGTCTGGTAAATTTCCGTGCAGGGCATTCCGGCGTTCTGCAAAAGCTGGTTGAAGAAAAGCTTGTCCCGGCTGGCCTTTAAAACATTTGGGGCAATCTTGCAGTTCCTGCCCTTTATGCACCGGGAAATCCAGTATTCACTTAGCGGAACAACGGGCAAATCTTCTACGCTGTCCGTAAAACTGATATTTTTGCATTTAGAACCGAATCCGGGCAGATACGGCTTCATAAAGGTTGCTTCTGCAAATTCTGCCTCAAAGCCCAAATCAGCAAACACACCGGCAATTTCTTCCAGCCCAAACACCGAACACGCACCGGCTAAAACTATTTTTTCCATACAGAAAACTATAATGACAGATTTTTCTGCCTATACGGTCCAGGACAATTCGGTGATGGCCACAAGGCGCTGCAAAAGTGAACAGATTGGCGTTGCAATGCCGTGTTTTTGGGCAAGTTCTACAACAGTGCCGCAGAACCACTGGTTTTCGGTTTTGCGCTTTGCTTCCACGTCCTGAAACATTGATGTTTTGCCTTTAGGGTCGATGGAGAGCATTATTTTGATGTTGTCTTCGCACATTTGGGGCGTAAGTGCAATGCCTTCGGCGTTGGCAACGGCAATTACTTCTTTAGAAGCGTCGCGCACCAGATTATTCAGCACGTCGTAGTTGAATGCGCCGTAGGGTGCACGGCAAAGGGAAGTGATGGTGTTGCAGGTTACGTTCATCAGGTATTTTTTCCACAAATCAAGCTGAATGTCTGCCGGTACACGGTGTTTCTGGTTTGCCTGTGCAAACAGTTCTTCAATTGCCTTTACGCGTTCAGTTTTTTCATTGTTCTTTTCGCCGAAAACAATTGTGCCGGTATCGGTGCAGATAATGTTGTTGCCTTCGTGCACGCTGCTTAAACCGACGATAAAGCTGTAAAGTATTTTTTCTTCGCCGTAAACGGCCGCAATGTCACGTTCGCTTTGTATGCCGTTTAAAAGCGAAAGAATTGTGGTGTTTTCGCCTACTGCATTTTTAAGCTGCGGCAAAATTTCTGCCAGCTGAAGGTTTTTAGTTGCAATTATTACAAGGTCAGCAGGTTTTGCATCTTTCGGTTCAACAAAATTAAAGTTCTGCCTTTCGCCGTTAATGAATATTCCGTCTTTTCTGTAACGTTCCAGCCGTTCGCCCTGGGCAATGCAGTACAAACTGCTGCTGCCTAAGCAAGTTAAAAGGTTTTTACCAACCACTGCGCCAACTGCGCCCATACCAATCATACAAACAGAATTAATTTTCATATCTTTACACTATATCAAATTAAACAAAAAGTCATCATTTTCAACTTTGTAAATTATTTGGGCCGTAAGGCACGGCGCGCAATTGAAAAAATTTACTAAATAAGGCAGAATTAGCGTTATGATAGAATTAACAAGCAAACAGCGTAAATATTTAGAAAAACTTGCCCACGATATTGAACCCGTAGTAATTGTTGGGGCTGCTGGCGTAACGGAAGGCGTTACAAAAATGGTAGCAGAAATGCTTGGTGCCCACGAACTGATAAAAGTTAAATTCAACGAATACAAAGACGACAAGCGTGAACTGACCGAACAGCTTTGTGCCGAAACCGGTGCAACTTTGGTGCGCGTTATCGGCAACCGCGCAATTTTATACCTGCCGCGCGAAAAAGAAGAAGACCGCAGGATTAAGCTTTAATTGAATGCGGAACGGAAAAAGGCTGTCCGGTAGGCTTGCAGATGCGTTGCCTATCAGGCAGCTTTTTTATATGCAGGGGCTGCCTGCAACCATTTTTATTACAATTTTCATAAATAATATAAAAAAAAACTCTATAATCTCTAAAAATATCTCTAATTTCATTAAAAAAGTGGTTAAATATGGATAGTCGTGTTACAATATAAATTACAGGTATTGTTCCAATGCTAAAAAATACTATGCACAGGTGGTAATAAATGAAAAAAGCATTCCGGATAATTATGATGGTATTTCTTATTCCATGTCTAATTTCCTGCTCATCTAAAAAAGAAGCAGCAAATCCGTTAAATCATCATGTAATTATTACATATCTAACAGTAGGTAACAAACCCACTAACAGCGGCACGGCAGAAATGCTTGTTAAACTAAACGAAAGGCTTACGGAACTATGTAATGCCGAACTGGAAATATACTATATACCGTGGTACAACTACGGAACAAACTACAACCTTAAACTTGCTGAAAAAGACGGTTCAATTGATTTAATAGGAACTGCAACAGACTGGCTTAATGCATGGGACAATGCAAATCTGGGTAATTTTTTGCCACTTTCCGACGAAATGCTGAAAACCTATGCGCCAGAAACATGGAACAGCGTATCGGCAGAGCACTGGGATTCTTGCAGATTAAACGGAAGCATATATTTCTGCCCGGAAGACAATTTTACCCAATGGACAAACCACGGCTTTATGTATCGCCAGGACTGGGCAAAAGAGGCAGGTCTTAACGGCGTTCACAGCTGGGAAGATTTGACGGATTATTTGAAATTCGTAAAAGAAAACAAAAAAGTAGTTCCGTGGGATTCAAACTGTTCTTCAAGTACGTTTCATGCAGAAGGATACATTCAGTCAAAATCCGATTACATCATAATTGACGGCCTTACTTCTACAAACATGATTGGAAGCCATAAGAATGATTTGACAAAAGTATATTCCCCGTTTTACGAAGGCAAAGAACTTGTTGAATATGCAAAACTGATGAAACAATGGAACGACATGGGTGTTTGGCCTGAAAACATTATGATAGAAAGAGGCGGAACAAGGGACAACAGGGAAGAATTCAGTGCCGGCATAACAGGCATTGAACAGCACCACTCCCAGACCTGGTACACTACCGTATGCAGGCAGCTGGAAAAAAATGTTCCCGGCGCAGACTGCGGATTTTTCTGGTTTGGTGAAGAATCACAAAACCTTGTCTACCAGACAATAACCCACGGTGCAATGGCAGTATCCGCAGCGTCTAAACACCCTGAACGCGCACTGATGGTTTATGATTTGCTTCGCAATGATGAAGAATGCTACAACCTGATAAATTACGGAATAGAAGGCGTTCAGTATACGCGCAACAGCAATGGATACAGGGAATCCGTACCAAATTCTAAAGGCATAACGACAAATTACTGGTGGGGAAGAAACGACGCACTTGAAATACGTGATACCCAAACCGCGTGGGATAAATTTGATGCAATGTGTGCAGAATATAACAAATGCAAAATCGATTATCCCTTTGGCAATATCGTATGGGATTTAACGCCTGTATCTACAGAGATTGGAAACGTAGTAAATGTATACGGTGATTACATGGCAAACATTTGCTATGGTCAGGCAGAAAACCCGGAACAATACGTTGCAGAGTTCCGCTCAAAACTGAAAGAAGCAGGTATAGAAAAGGTTATCGCAGAAATCCAGAGACAGCTTGATGCTTTTAACAGACAGAATAAGAAATAGGAGATGCAGATTATGAATAATAAAAAATCTAGTCTTGTAAAAGGATTGATAATAACTTTAGGACTTCTTTTTGTTGTGCTTGCTTCTTGCCAGGGATTTGTAATAAATAAATTAATAAAAACATCAACAGCAAAAAGCTATGAACAGAACTGTCAGGAAATAACCAAAGCATATTCGCTTATGCTGAATAACCGCCTTAATATGTATCTTCGGGAAATTCGTCTTTACGTAGATTCGGATGTAGCCCAGGTACAAGATGTAAACCAGATAATTGAATGGACGAAAAGCAGAAATCAAAAGAAAAGTTCCAATATTGATGCAGTTTATTTCTGTACAACGGACGGCAAGGCATACAGGGACGACGGAACGGTAGCAGATTTTTCAAACAAAGACTTTTTTAAGGAAATAATTGTAAACGGTAATTATGAATACATAAGCAACCCAGAAATTGATGAAGAACTGCAAAAATCAATAATTTACGTTGCCCAGGCAGTAATATCAAACGGAAAAAAACTTGGCGTTTTTGCGGCCGTTTACCCTGTAAGTACAATAAGAAAACTTATTTCAGACATTCAGTTAGGAGAAACCGGCACGGCATGGCTTCTTGACGGAAACGGCAACGTAATTTATTACCCGGAAAATGAATATTCCAATAAAATCAATTTCATTTCTGATTTGCCCAAGGGACATGAAGATTTAAAGGCAATTGCACAAAAAATGTGCAGCGGAGAAACAGGCTCCGGCTGGATTTCTTCTTTAACTTCCAATGAAAAGGAATATGTAACTTATACGCCGGTACAGAACACGCCGTGGAGCATAGGCTTTAACATCAGCAGCAATCAGATTTATTCAATTGGAAACCAGATACGCACTACAATGATAATAGCATCTGTCATCATGGCCGTAATTCTTCTGGTTGTAACCGGCATCCTTCTTTTAATTTCGCTTAACCCGTTAATAAAGGTAGAATCTGCAATTAAAGATATTGCAACCGGCAATGCCGACCTTACCAAACGCATTGACATGAAATCGAACAACGAAATTGGCGGAATCATCATTGGTTTCAATGCCTTTACGGAAAAATTGCAGTCAATAATTTCGGAATTGAAAAAATCGCAAAATACGCTGGAAACTGTCGGTCATCAGCTTACCCAAAGTACGTCCGATTCTGCCAATGCAATTTCTGGCATTAAAGAAAACATTCTTGAAACAACCGCAGGAATTAAAGACCAGACCGGTAGCATTGAAGAAACATTCTCATCAATTAACCAGATTTCTTCAAACATTGAATCAATGGGAAATATGATTTCAACGCAGGTTACTGAAATTACCGACGCAAGTGCCGTTGTTCAAAAAATGGTCGATAACATCGATTCAATTAACATAACATTCGAATCCATGACAGGTTCATTCAACAATCTTTCTGAAAGTGCAAAAGACGGATATGCAAAACAGGAAGACGTAAACGGAAAAATTAAGCAGATTGAAGCAGAATCTGCCATGCTGCAGGAAGCAAACGAAGTAATTGCCAATATTGCAAGCCAGACAAACCTTCTTGCCATGAATGCTGCCATAGAAGCTGCACATGCAGGTGAAGCAGGAAAAGGATTTAGCGTTGTTGCAGGAGAAATCCGCAAGCTTAGTGAAACTTCTACAACCCAGTCTAAGACAATTGGTATGAGCCTTGAAAAAATAAGGGGCTCAATCCGCAGCGTTGTTGATGTTTCGCAAAAATCAAGTGACGCATACAAAGATATTGTCAGCAACCTTAAGATTACGGATAATTTTGTCAAGAATATTCACGAGGTTCTTGAAAATCAGAAAGAAGAATCAAATCAGGTTATTGCATCACTGAAAGACATGAACGAAAGTTCAAGCAAAGTAAAGGCTGCTTCTGTAGAAATGACAGATGAAAGCAAGCACATTTTGTCGCAGGTAGAAATTTTGAAAAGCGGTACGCTGAAAATGCAGGACTGCATGGAACACATGGATGATGGTGCAAAGCAGATTAATGAAAGCAGTAATCAGCTTATCAACATTTCTTCCAAGGTAGAAGAAACCATTAACCAGATTGGAACCCAGATAGACAAGTTTAAGATTTAGCCTTTTTTAAGCAGAACATTTATTGAAAAAAAAGGGTCTCTGAAATAACAGAGACCCCTTTTTATTCGCTACTCCAAATTCCGTAACAATATTCAGGCGAATATTTAAAAACAAGACATTTTCAGCAATTTTATTTTAATAATTCCAGTTCTTCAGCCGTAAGTTCGCGGGATTCACCGGCGGCAAGGTTCTGGTCTAGCTGAAGGCTTCCAACGGCAACGCGCTTTAAATAAATTACTTCGTTACCCATTGCGGCAAACATCCGCTTAACCTGATGATATTTTCCTTCGTAAATCGTTAAATACGCTTCGGCGGCGCTGCTTTCTTCTGGGTTCAGCCATTCAAGTTCGGCAGGTTTTGCAACAAATGCATCTTCACTGCTTTCGCGCGGCACTTCAATACCGGCGCTGAACTTTTCTTTATAAACGGCTGCTTCTTCCGTTGCAACGGGTTCTTTAAGCCGTACAAAATATTTTTTGCTTATATGGTTCTTTGGCGAAGTAAGGCGGTGGGTAAGGCTTCCGTCCGTGGTAAGCAGCAGCAGGCCTTCCGTATCAATGTCAAGGCGGCCAACCATGTGTATTTCGCCGCCGGGAAAACGGTGGTTGTATTCTTCGTCAAGCAAATCAAGCACGGTCTGGTGTTCGCCGTCTTTGGTGGAACTTACTACGTTTGCAGGCTTGTTCAGCATAAGGTAAACGTGATGGCGGATGTTCAGAACTTCGCCGTCAACGGCAATTTCCTGCACGTTCGGGTCAACCTGCGTATCAGCAACAGTTACCACTTTTCCGTCAACGGTTACAGTGCCGGTGTGCAAAAGGTTTTTGGCTTCTTTCCGCGTGCCAAAGCCGCAGGTTGCCAGTATTTTGTCAATTCGTTGGGTTGTTTTCATGCTATCGTTTTGTCTTTAAAAATTGAATTCTTAACACGGCCGGGCAAGGCACTGTGATGTACAAAGTCCTGATTCTGCCGTTTTGGTTTTTACGGTTCAGTAAACCTAAAAAAACTTAAAAACCACTAAACTAAAACAGCCTGAAAATCATCTTCCCAACCGGGTTTTTGAAGTTCAGGCTGTTCAAACCGTTTCTAGCGTTCGTTAATCGGAATGTATTCACGCGGTTCCAGAACGTTTTTATACGCCGGGCGGTAAATGCGGCTGTCCGAAACAACTTCCTCAATGCGGTGTGCACTCCATCCGGCAATACGGCTGATTGCAAAAATCGGCGTAAACAGTTCGCGCGGAATGCCAAGCATTGAATAAATGAAACCTGAATAAAGGTCAACGTTTGCACAGATGCGTTTTGTGCTGTTCGGGTGTTCTTCAGCAAAAATGTCCGGCGTAAGCTTTTCAATCAGGCAGTAAAGTTCAAATTCTTCAAGGCAGTTCTTTTCAATTGCAACTTCCCTTGCCTTGCGGCGCAGCTGAACGGCACGCGGGTCGCTGATTGTGTAAACGGCGTGTCCCATTCCGTAAACAAGACCCGTACCGTCACCGGCTTCCCTGCGCATAATTTTGCGCAGATAATCCTTTACCTGATTTTCATTGCTCCAGTCCTTAACGTTTGCTTTCAGACCGTCCATCATTTTCATTACCTGAATGTTGGCACCACCGTGGCGGCGGCCTTTAAGCGAACCTACACCGGCTGCAATTGCCGAATAAGTGTCAGTATCGGCAGAAGAAACTACGTGAACGGTAAAACTAGAGTTGTTACCGCCGCCGTGTTCCGCGTGCAGGATAAGTGCAAGGTCAAGAATTTCTGCTTCAAGGCGCGAATACTGTCCGTCCGGGCGGATAAGGCGCAGGAAGTTTTCAGCGGTAGAAACCGTCGGGTCAGAATAGTGAATGTACATACTCTGACCGTCGTAATAGCGGCGCTTTGCCTGATATGCGTTACTTACCAGTGAAGGAAAACGCGCAACAAGTTCAATGCACTGACGAATTACGTTCTGTGCCGAATTGTCTTCCGGGTTTTTGTCGTAAGAGTAAGAAGCAAGAACACCGCGTGCCAGCTTATTCATAATATCCGGCGACGGTGCTTTCATAATCATGTCTTCAGTGAAAAACTGTGGCAGTTCGCGGCGGCTGCCAAGGAACTGGGTAAATTCTTCAAGCTGTTCTTTTGTAGGAAGTTCTCCAAAAATCAGCAGGTATGTGGTCTGTTCAAAACCAAACTGGCGGTTAGCTTCTGCATCGGCAATAAGCTGTTCCACGTTGTAACCGCGGTAATACAAACGTCCAGGTATGGCGATTTTTTTATCGTCTTTTACTTCATAACCGGAAACATCACCGATTTTGGTTAAACCAACCAGAACACCGCGGCCGTCGCTGTAACGCAAACCGCGCTTAACGTCATACGTCTGATACAAAGACTGATCAATAGGGTCATTGTTTCTGGCTAAAGTAGACAGTTTACTTAAAAATACCTGTTCGCTGTAATCGCTCATTTACACCTACCATCTTTTTGCATATTTATGCAAAAATAATTTAATATTTTTCATAATTATGCAAAAAAAGTGTATAATGGTCAATACTTTTAAGGCATGGCAAAACCCGGTTTTCAACGTTGACAATGCAAAATCATAATGGTAAAATTATGCGCTACTTTCGACTAAAAACAGTTGAAACTTTTATGTATTTGATGAACTGCAACCGCAAAAAAACACCATATATATAGAAGATTTTTGTAGATTTTCAAACAAAATTAAAGGATGTTCATAAAAATGGCTTCTAAAACAACGTTTATCACGGTTGGATCAATCATTATCCTGATTCTTTCCGCAATCGCATTCATTTTTGTTCCGGCTTATTCTGGCGGCGCAGACCAGACACAGGGAATCAAACCTTTCGGTTATTACAAAAAGCAGCCAATCGAATATAAAGAAAATTCGGTTTTTTTAAGTATGCTTGAAAATACAATTGTTCAGCGCCAGCAGCGCGGTGAAAATGTTGACGACCCTTCTGTTTACTACAGTTCATTAAACGAAGCTTTCAATGCAACAGCACTGCGCATGTTCATGGCAGATCAGGTAAAGGAAAGCGGCTATGTTGTTCCGAACAAGGCAATCAGCCGCGTTATGATGCAGTCTTTCGTTGACGAAACAGGTGCATATTCACCAAAACTGTACAACGCCGCATCAAACGCAGACAAAATTGCAATGCAGGAATCTGCAAGGGACGAACTGACATACCAGCAGTATTATTACGACCTGTTCGGTGAAATCAACTATTCAATGCCAAGTTCAAACACACTGTTCGGCTTAAAAACAGCAAAAGCAGAAGTTCCTTTCATTGCTTCAATGGATGCACCTAAAAAAGCTTTTGATGTTGTTGCATTTTCTATCGGTGCCTACCCGCCAGAAGAACTGAAACCTTATGCAGAAGCACATGCTTCACTTTTTGAAAAGCTCAACTGTTCAGTTATTACCGTTGGCACAAAAGCAGAAGCAGAAAAAGTTCTTAAAAGAGTTAAAAACAGCGAAATTACTTTTGAAGATGCCGTTGCAGAATATTCAAACAAAAACTATTCGGATGCAAGCGGTAACCTGCGCGCAAGCTACAATTATCAGGTTAAAGGCCTTGTAACTTCGGAAGACGATTTCAGCGCACTTTTGCAGCTTAATGCAGACCAGATTTCGGGCGTTATCCAGACTGGTTCGTTCTTCTCTATCTTCAAAAGCAACGGCGCAAGCACAAAACCAGATTTTAACGATTTGACAGTGCTTGAAAACGTTTACAACTACGTAACAGACAACGACATTGCAATTATTGAAGATTACTTCATGAGCAAGGCTCAGGATTTTGCTTCACAGGCTGCCGTAAACGGGTTTGACCAGGCTTGCGAAAAGTTTGGCGTAACAAAAGTTACAACAGATGCTTTCCCGCTGAACTATTACAACAACCCTCTGCTTAACTCAAATCCGATGGATGTTGACGTTCTTGCCGGTGTTGGTGCAAACGAAAACGTTCTTAAAACACTGTTTGCCCTTAAAGACGGTGAAGTTTCTTCTCCAGTGCTTTTCAACTACAATGTAATCGTTGCAAAAGCAGTTTCTACTTCTACGGAAGAAACATCAGCAGACTTTTTGCAGATGTTTTACCCTTACTACACTTTGACATTTGACCAGTCAAGTGCTTCAACTGTTCTTAACAACACCGGGCTGGTTAAAAACGATGTTTTAAGTGTTTACCTTGAAGAATTTCTTGCAAGATAATTTTTAACCAAAACTGTGACTGATAATCAGCAGAATGAAAAACCTTGTTTGGTGCAAACCGAGCAAGGTTTTTCTGTTATATACAAAAACCGTTCTCTCTATTCAAAGTACAACCCGGCATCGGCGGTTTTGCGCACGGTGCAAAGCCTTAATGTTTTAAACCAGACGCTGGTTCTCTGCTATTCGCCTGTTTTGGGCTACGGCCTGAAAGAACTGCTGCAAAAAGCAGAAAACGGCAGCTTTGTTCTGCTTGTTGAAAACGACCCGGTTTTGTACGAATTTTCAAAACCTTATATTAACCAGATTTTAGAACCATTTAACGCCGCACATAAGGAACAGAAAGCCTTTTATTGTTTTGTACAGAACGAAAAAAGCCTTTTTGAGCTTTTTACAGATAGAAAAATTCCTGATTTCAGCAGTTTCAGACGCTGTCTGCCGGTAGAACTTTCCGGCGGCGCAAAACTGAATCTGGCATTTTACCAGAACTTAACCGCCCTGTGCGACGATGCAGTAAACCGCTTTTGGCGAAACCGCATAACACTGGTAAAAATGGGCAGGCTTTATGCCCGAAACTTACTGAAAAATCTTTCAAAAGTGCCGTTTTCAAGCCCGCTTGCAGCAAAATCGGTAAACTGCCCTATTCTTGTGTGCGCTTCGGGTCCGTCGCTGGATTTTATAATTGAACGGATTAAAAGCGCCGCAGAATTTTTCTACATTATTGCCGTAGACAACGCCTTTCTGCCTCTTTTGAAAAACGGCATCATACCGGACGCAGTAATTGCAGTAGAATCGCAAATTGCAAACGAAAAGGCATTTTTGGGCACAGCCCAGAGCGGAATAAAAATCATCGGAGACTTAACAAGCCGGCCGCATATTCTGTCAATAACCGGCGGCAGCGTTTCCTTTTTTTTAAGCGAATACGAAAACTGCCGCTACATAAAGCGCATAATCAGTCAGGAACTTTTCCCATTCCCGGTAATAAAGCCGCTTGGTTCTGTAGGCTTAAGCGCCGTAGAAATTGCACTTACATTGCGCGCAAGCCCTGCACTGCCCGTTTTTTTCGCCGGTCTGGACTTCAGCTATACGCCGAACAAAAGCCACTGCCGGGAATCGGTTTTTCACAGGAACAAGCTTAACGGCCACAACCGCCTGAACCCGATTGAAAATTCGCCACACTGCTTTGGCCCGAACAGTTTTTACATTGAAGGAAAAAACGGTGTTTTTATAACAGAACCGGCACTGGCTTCCTACGGGCAGACTTTTGCCCAGCGTTACAGCCGGGTGCAGAACCTTTACGATGTTTCGCCCGTTGGAATGGACACCAATTGCGCCAAATGCAGCGTTGAACAGATGGCCGAATATGGAAGGCTTTTTGCTGCAGAAAATCCGCTGATACCTGAAGAAAACTTAAAAACCCGTAACAGTGAAAGCGTTCAGAATGAAGAACTTTTTGAAAAAATAAAATGCTTCTATATAGAAGAAATTGAACGCCTTGAAGAACTGAAACAGCTTTTAATAAACGGCGGCGACCCCGGCCGCATGCTTGCACTTATTGAAGAGCGGGAATATCTTTTCCTGCATTTTGCCGACGGATACAAGCCTGTTACGGCAGACAACACAAGCATGCTTAAGCGAATAAGAAGTGAAATTGATTTTTTTATAAAAGATTTGACCATTGCGCTTAAAAACATGACTTCTGCCCGGCTTTAACCCTGCCCAAAAACGCAAAAACCGCAGTGCACAGCACCAAAACAGCCGCCACAAAACTTTGCCAGCCTGCGCAGACTTGACAAAACATAAGGTTTTTTTAAAACTGAATCTGCTGTCTGGGCAAGCAGTAATTGAACAGACGTGCAGAAGGAGGCGGTTCGTGAAAAAGAACTTTTCTATTAAAACAGTTGTTGCCATTGGTATTGGCGCAGCACTTTTCTTCGTTTTAGGTCGCTTTGTGGCAATTCCAAGCGGCATTCCAAACACAAACATCAGCGTTCAGTATGCAATTTTAGGTTTGCTTGCTGCAATGTACGGCCCTGTTGCCGGTGCTTTAATTGGCTTTATTGGTCACACACTTATTGACCTTAGCTGGGGCGGAAGCCCGTGGTGGAGCTGGGTGATTGCTTCTACATTTGTTGGCTGTGCAGCAGGCCTGCTGGGTAAAAAAACCGGCCTTGCCGAAGGCGATTTCGGCAAAAAAGGCATGGTAATTTTTGCACTTTCAAACATTGTTGCACACATCGTTGCTTGGATTTTGATTGCACCGGGGCTTGATATTCTGATTTATTCTGAACCGGCAAACAAAGTATTTGCCCAGGGCGCAATGGCAGCCGTTGCAAACATTGTAACAACCCTTGTTATTGGCGGACTGCTTGCATTTGCATATTCAAAAACCATCGCTAAAAAAGGTTCGCTTGAAGCTGAAGAATAGGCACTTTTGATTAGTGCAAAGGGTTTGCTAAAGTTGAATCTGCTTGCTGATTCATTGCTGATATTGTGCACAGCCGCCGAAGGCTGATAAATTCAGCATGAAAAACTTTGGTAAGCCCGGTCTGTATTTTTGGTCGGCGCAAAAGTCCGGCCAATTTTATTTTTTCAATTATTGATTTTTTATGCCCCATAATTTGCAAAACCCTATTATTTCGTTTAAGAATTTTTCATTTCAGTACAAGGCACAAAAAAAGCCAACATTAAACAGCATCAATCTGGATATTTTTGAAGGCGAACGGGTTCTGATTGTCGGTCCTTCCGGCAGCGGAAAAAGTACGCTTTCCAACTGCATAAATGGTCTTTGCCCTTTCAGTTACCCGGGCGAAATTAGCGGAACACTGACAATTGACGGCGAAGACACAAAAGACTTAAGCATTTTTGAACTTTCGCGCAAGGTTGGCACGGTTTTGCAGGACCCTGACGGTCAGTTTATTGGCCTTACCGTTGCAGAAGACATTGCATTTGCCCTGGAAAACGACTGCGTGGAACAGGAACAAATGCACAAAACCACGCTGGACGCGGCAAAACTCGTAAACATACAGAACCACCTTGACCACGCGCCCCACGAACTTTCCGGCGGACAGAAACAGAGGGTAAGCCTTGCTGGCGTAATGGTAGACAAGGTAAAAATCCTTCTTTTTGACGAACCGCTTGCAAACCTTGACCCTGCCACGGGCAAGCAGGTAATTGAACTTATAGACGACATTCAGAAAAAAAGCAGAACCACGGTTTTGATTGTGGAACACCGGCTGGAAGACGTTTTATGGCGCAGCGTAGACCGAATCGTGCTTGTTGCAAACGGTTCAATCGTTGCAAACACCACGCCGGACCAGCTGCTTTCAGAAAATTTCCTAAGTGAAAACGGCATACGCGAACCACTTTACATAACCGCGGCCAAATATGCAGGCGTAGAAATTTTAAGCAGCAAAAAACCGGCACACATTCAAAGCCTTGCACTGAGCGAAAGCGACAAGGCAAAAGTAAGGAACTGGTTTGAAAACAGTACGCCGCCAAAAAGCGCGCAAAATACCGGCACAAGCCTTCAGGTAAAAAACCTTTCTTTCGGCTATACCGGCAAAAAAAAGAATTTGAAAAACATCAGCTTTGAAATAAACAAAGGCGAAATGATAAGCATCATCGGGCAAAACGGTGCAGGCAAATCAACCCTTGCAAAACTTATATGCGGCTTTGAAAAACCCGACGAAGGCGAACTGTTTCTGGACGGAAAAAACATAACCGGCCAAAGCATACGCGAACGGGCAAAAAAAATAGGCTACGTAATGCAAAACCCAAACCAAATGATTTCTAAACCGATGATTTTTGACGAAGTAGCACTGAGCCTTGCAAAATCCGGGCTTGGTCAGGCAGAAATACGGGAAAAAGTGGAACAGACCCTTAAAATATGCGGCCTTTACCCTTTCCGCAACTGGCCGGTTTCGGCACTTTCGTTTGGGCAGAAAAAACGCATTACCATTGCAAGCGTGCTGGTAATGGGCTGCGACCTGATAATTCTTGACGAACCGACTGCCGGACAGGACTACAGACGCTACACCGAAATTATGGAATTCCTTTGCGAACTGAACCGGCGCGGCGTAACAATCCTGATGATAACCCATGACATGCACCTTATGCTGGAATATACGCCCCGTGCAATCGTTTTTAGCGACGGTGAACTTATTGCCGATACAAGCGCAGCCGCCGTGCTGTGCAACAAAAATCTGGTGGAAAAAGCCGCACTTAAAGAAACAAGCCTGTTTTTGCTAGCAGAAAAATGCGGCATACCGGCATACAAAAGCGTTGAATTTGTACAGGCTTTCATAAACCACGACCGGGAGGAACGCATTCATGGCTGCTGACACCGTATTAAACTACCTGCCGCGCAACAGCATTGTTCACAATTTAACGGGAACTGCCAAACTCGTGTTCTTTCTGCTGTTCACTTTTGCCAGCATGATAACTTACGACACGCGGGTACTGCTGGTTTTAATGATTTTCAGTTTTGCGTGCTTCAGGCTAAGCAGCATAAAAATTAAAGAAGTGCGTTTCATGCTGATTTTCATGCTTGTGTTCCTGCTGCTCAACAACCTGTTTATTTTTCTGTTCGACCCGAATCAGGGCGCAAAAATTTACGGCACGGAACACGTGCTTGCTCACCTTTTTTTGAAGTACAACCTTACGGCAGAACAGCTTTTCTATCATTTCAACATTTCGCTGAAATATTTTGTGGCACTGCCGGTTGCAATTCTGTTCATTTCGGCCACAAACCCAAGTGAATTTGCAGCAAGCCTGAACAAAATCGGCGTTTCCTACCGTATCGGCTATTCCGTTGCAATTGCCCTGCGCTACATTCCAGACATTCAGCGCGACTACCACAACATAAGCCAGGCGCAGCAGGCACGCGGCGTAGAACTGGGCAAAAACGAAAAACTGTGGAACAGGCTCAAAAACAGCGTTTCAATTCTGCTGCCACTAATACTTTCAAGCCTTGCAAGAATCGATACAATTTCCAACGCAATGGAACTGCGCGGTTTTGGAAAGAACAAAAAACGCACGTGGTACACACAGAAACCGTTTAAAACTGCGGACTGGGTGGCTGTCGGCACGGGCGCGGCACTTTTGGTTTTCAGCCTTGCACTTACATTCTGCGACGGCGAACGGTTCTACAACCCGTTCAAATAGCCGCGGCGTGATTTTGCATTTTTTTCAGCCTGCGTGCCTTTGTGCACGGTATAAAACAGAACAAAACAAGGAGATTTTATGAAAAATTTGAAGAAAGCAGCCGGTTTGTTGCTGTTTTTGGCAGTTTTTTTACTGAACGGCTTCTGCCAGAACACCAGTTCAGTGGAAAATTTAACCCACTACACGTTAAAAAACGGTCTGGAACTTTACGTTGCAGAAAACCACACCGTTCCATTGGCCTACATTGAAATATGTTTCAGAACAGGCGGCATAAGCCAGACTGAACAGAATGCCGGGCTTTTTCACCTTTACGAACACATGATGTTTAAGGGCAACACAAAATATAAAACTGCCGAAGATTTGCAGAATGCCATGACCGAAATGGGCGTAACAAATTACAACGGTTCTACTTCCGGCGAAAAAGTGAATTATTATTTCACTTTGCCCAAAAGCCAGCTTAAAAAAGGCCTTGAATTCTGGAGCTATGCCGTGCGGAAGCCGCTTTTGGACAAACGCGAACTTGAAGCCGAAAAAAAAGTTGTAACTAGCGAAATTTCCGGCGATTTTTCTCAGCCGGGCGTTATGGCCTATTTAAGCAGCCAGAAGGATTTGTTTGCCGAAGCACCTTACAAAACCGATGCCATGGGCAGCATTGAAAACCTTCAGAATGCAACGGTTGAACAGCTTAAGGAAATTCAGAAAAATTATTTCATTCCAAACAATGCCGCACTTTTTGTTGGCGGCGACGTAAACCCGGCAGAAGTTTACAAGCTGGTAAACAGCATTTACGGTTCGTGGCAGAAAGGCAAACTGAACCAGCAGGACATCGATTTTCAGTTCAGCAAAAAGCCTTTTGACAGGCCGGTTTTAAAGGTTCTGCCCTACGACCAGATTTCGCCGCAGATTGCGCAGATTTCCGTAAAATACCGCGGGCCGGACGCTTTTTTTGACCGCAAGGACACTTACACAATCGACATGCTTTTGAATTTTGCCGCAAATCCGGCAAGCGTTTTTAAAACTGAACTTGTAAATAACCCTAAACTGAAAATTCCGGGGAACGAATACTGCGGAATTGGCTATACGACCATGAGAAAACTGGGCGTTATAGAAAATGTTGCGGTTGTTTTAGAACCGCAGAACGATTTGCCCCAGCGTACCCTGCTTTTTGCAAACCTTCTGCCGCAAATTCTAAAAAAACAGGTACCCGACTACACCGACCCTGCCGCAATTGCCGAAAAGGACATGATTTTTAACAGAATGAACAATTCACGCATTTTTACCCAGGAAACTGCCGCCGGTACGCTTGGTCAGGCCGAATTCTGGTGGTGCTGCACGGATGTGGACTATTACATTGGCTACATGGACGAGCTTGCAAAAGTTACCAGCGCCGATATGGAAGCACTGGTTGATGAATATATTGCCGGTGCGTATCCTCTTGTTACGGTTTACGTAAACCCGGACGTTTATGCTGTAACAAAGGCAGAATTTATGGCCGCCGGTTTTGAAGAAATAACGCCGCAGAATGCGTTTTGGTGGAACGGTGCTGCTATTTACTAGTCTGCAACGGCCAATTGGTATATGCAGCACGAACGCATTTTGCAAGAACAAAATGCGTTGCCTTTGTCCGGGCTCGTGTGTGCTGCTATTCAATAATCAGTAACGTTCAATTGGTCTGTGCAGCACGAACGCATTTTGCAGAACAAAATGCGTTGCCTTTATCCGGGTTCGTGTGCGCTGCTATTCAATAGTCTGCAACAGCCAACTGGGCGGGACTGAACCATAAAATATTTTTAAGGAAACTGTATGAAAAAAATAATTGCTTTTGCGTTTTTATGCGCATTTTTATTAAGTGCTGCGTTTTGTCAGCAGGAAGAGAACCAGCAGGCAAGTGCCTTTTTGGCAAACGGCATACCAGTATATTACAGGCAGAACACGACCAACGCCATTGACGTTGTGCGCGTAGACATTAAGGGCGGCATTTTTAACTATTCGCCGGAATTTTCCGGAATTGAAAACGCAACCCTGACAATGTGCCTTAACGGTTCTAAAACCATTAGTTATCAGGAATTGCAGCAGTTCTGCTACCGCACAAGTTCAAGTTTTAGCAGCGGTGCCGGAGATTTGGGCTGCCACCTTAGCATTGTAAGCATTAACAAAAACCTTGGCGAATCATTGCAGATTCTTGCCGACTGTTTTTTAAATCCTTCCTTTGATAAGGGCGAATACGACAAAATGATGACCGAATACGTTCAGGGACTTCAGTCCATGATGAACGACCCGGTTTCGCTTCTGGTTTATCAAAGCAGAAAAATCCTTACGGAAGGACACGTTTCTAAAACTTCGGCTTCGGTTACGCCAGATTCAATTGAAAACATTACGCTGGAAAACATTAAAAACTACCACAAAACCCTTTTGGACAGCCGCCGCCTGTGCATTTTTGCATATACCAGCATGCCCCTGGACGAACTGGTTAACCAGCTTAACGGAAACTTCGGTACGGTGCAGGCTTTGACCACGGAACTTAAAACCGGCGACATTCCGCCTTTAACAGTTGACTGTCCGCCGCTGGTTATAAACCACCCTTCCGCATCAAATTCCGGCTACGTTGTTCGCTTTTTTGCAGCCCCAAGCGCCAAAGACAGCGATTACTGGGCTTTTCAGCTGGCGCAGGCAATGTACAGCAAAATTATGTACAACGTTATACGCACCAAACACGGCGTTTGCTACACGCCGCAGGCCGACGATTACGGCGCACTTGCAAATATTGGCTTTGAACTTTTGTACAGCTGTACCAATTACGAAGACAGCACGGAAGCAATGGCCGAAGCCCGCAATTTGATGGCGCAGGGAAAATACATTACCGGCATAAAACCCAACGGCGACTACAAGTTTTCTTCAATTGAAAAACAGCTGCCTTCTTTCAAATATTCTGCAATCAACTCGGTTTACGGCTCTCAGCAAACTTCGGCAAGCGTGGTAAACCGCATGTCCAGCGGGCTTTTGCTTTTTAACGATGTAAACGCCCTTAACCAGCAGGAAAACTGGATTATGTCGGTAACGGCAAAAGACATTCAGCGCGTTTTTGCAAAGTACGTGCTTGCAGAACAGGATTTTTGGACAGCGGCGGTTGGTCCAGGCGAAGAACAGCGCCTGCCATTTTACCAGCCTGAAGAAACTGAAAATTAGTTTGTCATTCCGAATAATAAATAGTCATTCCGACCTTGTTGGCCTTCGGCGGCTGCGCACGGAATCTATGGCAGGTTCAGAAACCATAATGAATGATGAACCGAGGTCAGCATGACATAATAAACTCAGCATGACAAAACTGAAAATTAAAAATTTCCGCTGAAAGGAAAGGTACAGCATGAAGATTTTTGTAATTTCTGACATTCACGGCAGCGTAAGTGCCTTTGAAAAAGCCTGTGAATGTTTTTACCGGGAAAAAGCCGAAATTATGTTAATTTGCGGCGACTTTTTAAACCACGGACCGCGTAACCCCATTCCCGAAGGCTACAATCCGCCGGTGCTTGCACAAAAACTGAACGAACTTAAAAGCCGCATTGCGTGCGTAAAAGGCAACTGCGATGGTGAAGTAGACCAGATGCTTATTGAATTTTCCGTATTAGACCCGACGTGCCAGCTTTTTTTGCCCTGCTTTGGTTTTGCAAAGCCCGGCCGCACACCAAAAGGCAGCGGCCTGGATTTTGTGCCCAACGGCAGGATTTTTGTGCACCACGGCCACCGGCTGACAAACCAGCAGGCCGCCGAACTGACTGACGAAGGCACGATTATTGTAAGCGGCCACACCCACGTGCCGGTTCTGGAAGCCCAGAACAAGCGCATTTACCTTAATCCGGGTTCAATAACTTTGCCCAAAGGCCAAAGCGCACCCGGCTATGCAACAATTGAATGCACAAGCCCCCAAACAGGCACAGAAAACTTGGAAAGTGAGGAAATTATCATAAGCCTTAAAACAATAGCAGGCGAAACTGTACGGCAAATAAAAGCGTAAACTGCTAAAATAGGATTTTAAGCCCCAAAAACTGGTAAAATTGCCAATTTTTGGGACTTTTTTTAAAAAAAATGCCGAAAATTTAATGGATAATGCCGTTTACGAAATGTAATTTCTCTAAAATATCCACTAAAACGAAAAAAAACATTTTCACGGCGCAAATGTTGTGATATAATAAGCATTAACTTGTTTGCGAAAGTTCATGGAGGATTTATGGCACGTAAAGAGTTGGATCGTTTTGCAACTACTTATAAAAAAGATGTTTCGATTCAGACTAAACTTATAGCAATTTTTGGTTTTTCGGCCTTTATTGCAGCACTTGTTTCAACAACACTTTCTATTGTTATTTTCAACAGCAATTTTATGAAAGAAATTGAAGCAAACCTTGAAAGCTATGCAAAAGGCGTTAACGCTATAGTTAGCATCTGGCAGGATTCTGCAAAAGGTCACGTAGGTTTTTTTGCCGACAACCTGAGCAAAAACGAAAGAATGTACGAACCTGCAGTTTTGAACCAGCTTGTTGGCGGTAAATGCAAAACAACCGGCGTTGACAGTTTTGCCGTAGTTGATAAAGACGGCAAAGTTATTGCAGCAGACGGCGAGCTAACCAAAGGTGCAAATCTTTCTTCTAATTCAGCAGTTAAAAAAGCCCTTTCCGGCGCGGAAGCAGTTTCCTGCGAAGAACTGGGCGGCAAATATTCTGCCTGTGCAGCAGTGCCTGTAAAAATTGGCAGCAGCATCAGGGGTTGTGTAGTTGCCTCTTACGATATGGAAGTTTCTCAGCACGCAAATGTTTTCAGAGATTCTTTTGATACCGAATCTACCATATTTAATGGAACAAAACGTGTAGCAACAACCCTTACCGATGCAAACGGAAAGTCGGTAGTAGGCACAAGCCTTGATAACAAAACCGTTACGGACAAAGTAATTAGCAAAGGCGAAAGCTTTGTTGGCGAACTTGAAATTAACGGTAAAGACTACATTGCAATTTATTCTCCATTAAAGGATGCAAACGGCAAGGCAACCGGTATGGCTTTCCTTGCCAAAAACAAGGCAATGCTTAACGATACCCGCGATAAAACAATCCGTGCCATTTTCCCTATCGAAATCGTTTTGATTCTGCTGATTATGCTTATTGCCGGCCGCTTTGTACGCTGGCTTATGTGGCGTATTAAAAACGTTACCGACTTCCTTAAAGAACTTGCAACTGGCGAAGCTGACCTTACAAAACGCTGTAAACTGTTTATCCGTGATGAAATTGGTTTCCTTGTTATTCACTTTGACTTTTTCCTTGATAAACTTCAGCAGATTGTTACTGAAATTAAAACTACAGAAAACGAACTTACAAAAGCCGGTTCTGTAATGTCAAAAGGTACGCAGGAAACTTCTACGGCTATTTCGCAGATTCTTTCAAATATTGATCAGGTACACGTTCAAATTGAAGAACAGAGTTCCAGCGTTAATTACACTACAGAATCGCTGGCCGGAATTGCAAGCAACATTCGGTCACTTAACACAATGATTGAAAGCCAGAGTTCAAGCATTCAGGAAGCAAGTGCCGAAGTTGAAGAAATGATTGGCAACATCGGTTCAATCAATGCTTCTGTTGAAAAAATGGCATCTTCTTTTGAAAGCCTTGCTTCTAACGCAAAAACTGGTTTTGAAAAACAGCAGAACGTTAACGAACGCATTCAGCAGATTGAAGGCCAGTCTAAGCTGCTGGTTGAAGCCAACCAGACAATTGCAAACATTTCTGAACAGACCAACCTGCTTGCCATGAATGCTGCAATTGAAGCAGCCCACGCTGGTGAAGCCGGTAAAGGCTTTTCTGTTGTTGCCGACGAAATCCGTAAGCTTTCAGAAACTTCTGGTGCTCAGTCTCGTACAATTAACGAACAGCTTACCAACATCCGTAATTCAATTTCTGACGTTTTTGCAGCTTCTGCCGAAACAAGTCAGGCATTTACAGCCGTATCAGAAAGAATTAAGGAAACCGATGAACTTGTTTTCAACATTAAAACTTCAATGCAGGAACAGAGCGAAGGTTCAATTCAGATTGGTAATGCCCTTAGCAGCATGATGAAAAGTTCGGGCAATGTTAACGCTTCTTCTAAAGACATGTCTAAGCGCAGTCAGGACATTACGGAACAGGTTAGCAACCTTGAAAAATCTACAACTTCTATGCAGGCAAGTACAAACCAGATGACCGAAGGTGCAAACCGCGTAAACGAAGCCGGTAAAGCACTTGGTGAAATTTCTGACAACCTGCAGGCTGCAATTAAGAAAATTGGAGACCAGATTAACCTGTTTAAGGTTTAAGGCAAACAAATTACTTATTGCGTAAAAAAGCTTTCCCGGTTTTGGGAAAGCTTTTTTTGTTTATAGTGCGCAAAGTTTTGCAAAGCCACAAAAAAAAAGCGAAGCCAGAAATTTTTAGCGTTAGCATTCCTTGACTTCGCCTTATTGCAGATTAAAGGTTTATTTTAATTATCGCTTGCGCCGTACTGCTTGTAATATTCGTCAATGGCGGCCTTAATTTTATCATCAATTAAAACTTTGCCGTTTACAGGCTTGTTGTACAGGCAGTCAACAACGTCCTTCATTGAAACAATTGCATTTGCAGCAAAACCGTACAAATCAGTAATTTCTGCAAGTGCAGATTTTGTGCCTTTGCCCTTCTCCATTCTGTTAAGGGAAACCATAAGGCCTTTAATTTCTACATTGCCCTGAGCCTTAATAATAGGGAAAGTTTCTTCTATGGACTTGCCGCTTGTAGTTACGTCTTCAATAATTACAACACGGTCGCCATCTTTCAGGCTGCTTCCAAGCAAAATACCGGCATCGCCGTGGTCTTTGGCTTCCTTGCGGTTGGAACAGTAACGGATTTCTTTACCGAAAAGGCGGCTGTAGGCAATTACCGTTGCGGTGCTAAGCGGAATGCCTTTGTAGGCAGGACCGAAAAGCACGTCAAAATCGTCGCCGTAGTGGTCGTGAATGGCTTTTGCGTAGTATTCGCCCAAACGGCTAAGCTGGCTGCCCGTAACGTAAGCACCGGCATTCATAAAAAAAGGCGATTTGCGGCCGCTTTTAAGGGTGAATTCACCAAATTTCAAAACGTCGCATTCAACCATAAAGTTAATAAATTCTTCTTTGTAAGCTTCCATGCTTAAAAGCTTAATCAAATATCACGGTTTTTTCAATAACCGCACAAAACTGAAAACGCAAAAAATTGAAAACATTCAGTTTTGTTTGCGCTTTTCATTTTTTGCCGCTATAATTTTTATATGTCACCAAATTCAAAACAGCCAGTTTTAAACCAGCCTAAAAAAGATTATCACCAGCCAATGCACACCGCCGAACACATTTTAAACCGGACGATGGACAATATGTTCAACTGCGGCCGGTGCTTTAGCGCACACATTGAAGAAAAAAAGTCTAAATGCGACTATAAATTTGAAAATGAAAACCAAATACCAAACCAGCAGCAGCTGCAGGAACTTGAAAACGCCGTAAACGCGGTAATAGAACAGAACCTGCCCGTTACATGGAAAATTGTCAGCCGGGAAGAAGCGGCAAAACTTTGCGATTTATCAAAACTGCCGCCGGATGCAAGCGAAATGCTGCGTTTGGTGTACGTTGGCAGCTACGACGTGTGCCCGTGCATTGGTGCACACGTAGAAAATACGTCACAAATCGGCAGGTTTAAAATTGTCAGTTTCAGTTACGGCGAAGGCATTTTTCGCCTGCGGTGGAAACTTGAAAAAAATTAAGGAAACTTTATGAAAGCATCAACCATTTTACTGGCAGTATTCGGCGTTGTACTGGTTCTTTTTATTGCGTGCACCCTGCTGGTTTACCAGTTTCTGTTTAAAGCCAACATTCTGCGCAAAACCAGCGCGGAAAGCAGCGATTACGGCATAGAAATTTTAAGAAAAGTTAATGAAGAATCGAAGGTTTATGCCCAGTGGTTTTTAGACCAGAACCCGGAAGAAATTGAAATGACTTCCTTTGACGGCTTAAAGCTTCACGCTTACTTTTTGCCAGCCCCCGGCGGTGCAGAAAATGCCAGCGGTTCGCTGGTTTTAATGCATGGTTTTCATGGTTCGGGCTTAAAAGATTTTGCCATTGTAAGCAAGTTTTATCATCAGAACAATTTCAACGTCCTTATTCCAGACCAGCGCACACACGGTCAAAGCGAAGGAAAATTTATAACTTTTGGCGTAAAAGAACGTTTTGACTGCCACGACTGGGTTTTGCTGCTGAACAAAAAACTTGGCAGTGACAGAAATGTATTTTTGGACGGCGTTTCCATGGGTTGTGCCACGGTTTTAATGGCCTGCGGTACCGGGCTGCCGGAAAACGTAAAAGGCGTAATTGCCGACTGCGGATTTACTTCTCCTTACGAAATTATGAAGCATGTTATAACCCAGAATATGCACCTTCCGGCGTTTCCAATTATGCCAATTGCCAATATGTTAACCAAATGTCTGGCCGATTTTGGCCTGAAAGAATATTCTGCAACCCGGGCAATGGAAGGAAACACAATACCAGTGCTTTTTGTGCATGGAGATGCCGATGATTTTGTGCCGCCTTACATGACTGAACAGAATTATGCAGCCTGTACCGCGCCCAAACAGCTTTTTATGGTGTCGGGGGCAATACACGCAATGAGTTATTTTACTGATACGCCCAAAAGCCAGCAGGTAATTTTGGAGTTTTTGGAGAAATATTCAAAATAAACGGCAAAAAAGCATACGCCGCCAGTGCAAAAGCGTAGGTTGCCGTTTTGAACTTTTTATAATTGAACTTTTTGCAAACAATATTTTTAGTTTTACTGAATAAAAACCACCGGCTCAGCCGGTGGTTTGCTCTGCGGGTGTAACCCTTTGTTACCGGCCAGCGCTATAGCGCACTGAATCGACTGCCATGCGCACCACTTTTACCGGCTGCTGCTAAAGCAGCTTATGTTTTCAATCAGGCTT
>JAZRVO010000008.1:0-48598 GCA_045599185.1 Treponemataceae bacterium
AGTGCCCTAGGCGTAAGGGTTCAAGTCCCTTCTCTCGCACTAGTTAATAGTGCAGAATAAGGTGCGGATTGATTGTTCGTATGATTTTTTGCGGGAATAGCTCAGGGGTAGAGCGCCACCTTGCCAAGGTGGATGTCGCGGGTTCAATTCCCGTTTCCCGCTCGAAAGCGAAAAGCGATTCGGAGTAATCTGAATCGCTTTTTTTTTATCAAAACAAAAACCAAAAGCAAAGCCGCTAGAAAGTTTTTACAGAAGGCAATGCTTAAAAAAAACTCTACATACACAAGGATGTTCAATCGTGGACGTAAAGAAAGAAATCAAAAAACTTGAAAATTCTGCCGTAGAACTTACAGCAACCATTCCTCAGGCAGAAGTTGCAAACGGTTATAAAGACCTTTTGGCAAAATACGCTAAATCAGTACAGATTCCTGGTTTCCGCAAGGGTCATGTTCCTACTAATGTTCTTGAACGCAAATTCGGCGAATCATTGAAAGCAGAAGCACTTGCAGATCTTATTGATAAAACACTTCAGGAAATCTTTGAAAAAGACGAAACAATTCCTCAGCCGCTTCCTTATGCTCAGCCAACAATGGACGAAGCACCTGTTATGGATTTGGAAAAGGATTTGACTTTTACAGTTAAATATGACGTTATGCCGGAAATTGCAGATGTTAAGCTTGACGGAATTACAGTAGAAGTTCCAGAAGTAGCAATCGGTGATGATGAAATTAACGAAGAACTTAAAGCAATTCAGGAACGCAACGCACTTGTTGTTGATAAAAAAGATGACGATGCAGCAGAAAAAGACAATATCGTAACTGTTAACTACTGCGAACTTGATGATGCCGGTGAAGTTATTAAAGGCACAGAACGTCAGGACTACGTATTCACACTTGGTTCAGGCCAGAACCTTTTTGAAATTGACGATGACGTTATCGGCATGAAAAAAGGTGACAAAAAAGACGTTACAAAAACATACAGCGCAGACCACAACAATACAGAACTTGCCGGTGCAACCAAAAAACTTCGCATTGAACTGACAGCCGTAAAAGTACGCAACCTGCCGGAACTTGATGACGAACTTGCACAGGACGTTAGCGAAAAATACAAGACACTTGATGATTTGAAAGCTGGCATTACAAAAGATTTGAATGCAGCACTTGAAAATCGTTTGAACGAAATAAAGAACAATGCCCTCATTGAAGCAATGATTGAAAAGAACCCTGTTGTTCTGCCTGCTTCTATGACAGAAATTGAACTTGAAGCACGCTGGAGACAGATGGCACAGCAGTTCCAGACAAGCCCTGAACAGCTTGAAAAACTGGTTAATTCTACAGGTAAAACAAAAGCAGACATGCTTGGCGACTGGAAAAACGATGTTGAAAAGGCACTTAAAGGCCGCCTGATTGTTGACAAACTTCTTGCTGACAAAAAAATTGAAGTTTCACAAGACGAAGTTGAAGCAGAATTTGCAAAAATTGCAGAAAGTGCAGACATTTCAATTGATGAAGTTAAAAACCACTACAAAGACCCGCGCAACATGGAATACTTTGTAGACGATATGAAAGAACAGAAACTTTACAAAGACCTGTTTACACAGGTTAAAACTAAAAAAGGCAAAAAACAGGCCTTTGCAGATTTGTTTAAGCGCTAGTCTTCAGAAGGTTGTCTAGAGAACGTCATTGCCGGTTTTAATGCCTGCAATGACGTTTTAAATTTAGCGACACCATTTTTTTTACAGGATGAATCATGAACGAACAAATGAACAATCTTGTTCCATACGTTATAGAACAGACCGGTAACGGTGAACGTTCTTATGATATTTTTTCAAGGCTTTTGAAAGACCGCATCATTTTTGTTGACGGCGAAATTACAGACGCTTCAGCAGATTTGGTTGTGGCTCAGATACTGTTTCTTGAATCTCAAAACCCGGAAAAAGAAATCAGCATGTACATTAACAGCCCGGGCGGTTCTGTAACTGCCGGATTGGCAATTTACGACACTATGCAGTACGTAAAATGCGAGATTCAGACCATTTGTATGGGTCAGGCTGCAAGCATGGGTGCTGTTCTTTTAGCCGGCGGTTCTAAAGGAAAGCGTTACGCCCTGCCCTCTTCTCGCATTATGATTCACCAGCCTTGGGGCGGCGCAGAAGGTCAGGCAACTGATATTTCAATTCAGGCAAAAGAAATTGGCCGCCTTAAGAAGCTTTCAATTGAATATTTTGCCGAAAATACCGGTAAAAGCTACGAAGAAATTGCAAAAGACATGGAACGTGACTTTTACATGTCCGCACAAGAAGCCCTTGAATACGGCATCATCGATCAGGTAATGCCACGGAGGAAAAATGCCTAAGCCACCGAAACCGCCAGTTTGTTCATTCTGCGGCAACCCCGGTGGTTTGCGCCGCAAAATTGTTTCAGGACCTGGTGTTTATATTTGCAGCAACTGCATTGCCGTTTGTGAACAAGTTCTGGCAGACGAAGAAAACGATTACCGCCTTTCACTGAACAAAGACGAAATTCCTACGCCAAAAGAATTCAAGGAATTTTTGGATCAGTACGTAATCGGGCAGGATTTGGCCAAGAAAACACTTGCTGTGGCAGTTTACAACCACTACAAGCGCTTAACCATGCCAAAAAGCGAAGATGATGTAACAATTGAAAAATCTAACATTCTGCTGATTGGACCAACTGGTTCTGGTAAAACGCTTTTGGCGAAAACACTTGCAGAAAAATTGCAGGTGCCTTTTGCAATTGCCGATGCCACAACATTAACCGAAGCCGGTTACGTTGGCGAAGACGTTGAAAACGTTCTTTTGAAGCTTATCAATGCGGCGAACGGTAACATTCAGGCAGCAGAACGCGGAATTGTCTTTATTGATGAAATTGATAAGATTTCAAGAAAATCGGAAAACGTTTCAATTACCCGTGACGTTTCTGGTGAAGGCGTACAGCAGGCACTTTTGAAAATTATTGAAGGCACGAAAGCCAGCGTACCGCCGCAGGGTGGCCGCAAGCACCCGAATCAGGAAATGCTTGAAATTGACACTACAAACATTCTGTTTATTTGTGGTGGTGCTTTTGTTAACCTTGAAAAAGTTGTAGAAGAACGTGTTGCAGCCCATACAATGGGTTTCGGTGCTAATGTTGTTAACCGCAGCGACACGGAACGCATGGAACTTTTGGGCCAGGTAATTCCTGATGATCTGGTAAAATTTGGTCTTATTCCTGAACTTATTGGCCGTATGCCGATTAACGTTGCATTGAACGAGCTGACCAAGGAAGACCTTAAACGCGTTTTAACAGAACCCAAAAATGCAATCATCAAGCAGTTTAAGGCTTCATTTGCATACGACAACGTTGAACTTAACTTTACCGATGATGCTATTGATGCAATTGCAGATACAGCGATTAAGCAGAAAACAGGTGCCCGCGGTTTGCGTGCAATTGTAGAAAAACTTCTGCTTGACCTGATGTATGAAGCACCTTCTATGGAAGGCAGCAAGCGTATTGATATTACTGCTGATGTGGTTTACCAGAAGGCACAGCCACAGATTACAGACGATACAAACAAAATCAGTGCATAAACCCTGCACAAGCAAAAAAAGCGGCGAAAAACAATTCGCCGCTTTTTTTATGCCTTTTATTCAATTCAGCTAAATATATTCTTCATTTTTTACAGCATTTTTAAGAACTTCCGTCGTCCGTTCTACGGTATTTTTCCACGTAAAGCGGCCAACCCATTTTATATTTTCTTTAACCATTTCTGCCTTCAAATCTGTTTTTTTAACTATGTCTTCCAGCGCGCTTGCAAATTCTTCTGCGTTATCAGGGTTTACATAAACAGCACCCTTGCCGCCAATTTCGCATAAAGCCCCGGCCCTGGAACAAACCACCGGAATGCCGCAAGCCATAGCTTCAATTACCGGCATACCGAAACCTTCTGCAACAGAAGGCATTAAACAGGCATCGGAACAGGCGTATAAATCGGGCAGATTCTGGTGCGGAAAATAACCGGTCATGACAATGTCAGAAGCATAGGGAGAATCCAGAACAGCCTTTTGAACGACAAGTGCATTCTGCCCTTCATCACCGGCAAGAACCAGCTTGTGCGGTAAAGCCGTGCGCTGCTTAAAAAGCGTAAAAGCCTTTATCAGTTCAACGTGTTTTTTTTCCGGGCGCTGAATGCGCGACGGATAAATGAAAAACGGGCGCTTAATGGCAAAAGGCTTTATAAGCACCAGTTCTTCGTTTTCTACGGATTTTGGTTTAAAAATGGAATGATCGACGCCGTTGTAAACAACTTCAATTTTTTCAGGGTTAACACCGAAAGAAATAAGTTCTTTTTTTATGCAGTGGGAAGCGGCAATAATTTTTTCTGCATTTTTAAGGCATTTTTTAAGCCTTTTAAGTGCAAAAAAACCACGCGTATTTTTAAGAATGCCGGAAAAAAGTTCGTTTATGACAATTACGCCGGGCTTAACGTTTGTAAGCGGAAAAACCGTCATCGCCGCAGGATACAGAACGACATCATAACTGCGTTTTTTAATAAATGATTTAAGAAAAAACTGATGCCATATTCTTGCGGCAAAAAGAGAATCGGGGATGTTTATGCCGGAAAACGAAAAAGTACCTTTTGTTGAATCGTAAACGAAACGGTCAATTTCAAGACCAAAAAGTTCAATTTCATCATGTTCCGTTTCGGGCAGGTTTGCAATCAGCGAAAACAAATACGAGCCGGAGCCCGACCGCCGATGGTCACAGCCGAAAGTGTCAATTCCAATACGCATATTTTCTATTATAGCACTAATTTCTTTAATATGCTATAGTTGCAAAATGAAGAGCTTTACAGACCTTGGAATCAGAGAATCGTTAGTTAATAAATTAGCTGAAAAACAAATTACCCAGCCTACAAAGGTGCAGAATCAGGTTATCGGTTCAATTAAAAAAGGAAAAAACCTTATTTTCAAATCGGAAACTGGAACCGGGAAAACATTCGCCTACCTTTTGCCAATGCTTAGCCGCATTCTGAACGAACGGCAGGAACAGGTTGAACAGAAAATACAGCCAACGCCCCAGCCGCGGCTTTTGGTAATTGCCCCAACCCACGAACTTGCAAGCCAGATAAAGGCCGAAACCGACTTTTTATGCGATGCCGACAAACAGAACGCTCAGATTGCCGTAAAAGCAGCCCTTTGCATTGGCGGTGCAAACATTACCCGTCAAATTGAAATGCTGAAAGAAAAGCCCCAGATAATTTGCGGCGGTCCTGCACGCATTCTGGAACTGGTACGGCTTAAAAAACTGAAAACACAGCACGTGTGCGGCATAATTTTAGATGAAGTGGACAGGCTTTTGTCGCCGGAACTGCGGGATGACACAATTGAGCTTATAGAAGCATTGCCGGAACAGGCACAGGTAATTGCTTGTTCTGCAACAATTAAGCCAAACGTGGTTAAAGTGCTGCAAACCCAGCGCACAGACTTTGTGCAGGAACTTATGCCGGCGGAAAATGTTTTGCAGGAAAAAATTGAACACTGGGCTTTTCATGCTGAAAAACGCGAAAAAATTGAAACGCTTACCAAAATAATCAATTACACCCAGCCAACCAAAGCACTGGTTTTTAGTGCAGAAACCGGCCAGATAGAAAATATTGTTACGAAGCTTAAGTACAAAAACATCAATTGTGAAGGCATTTATTCTAAAACTGACAAAACGGACAGAAAAAAGATAATTGATGATTTTAAGAAAGGCAAAACACAGATACTTGTAACAAGCGATTTGTCAGCCCGCGGGCTGGACATAAATGACGTTACCCACATCATTCAAATGGACGTGCCGAAAAATGAAGATTTTTTTGTTCACCGTTCAGGACGAACAGCACGCGCCGGCAAAAACGGCATAAACATTGTTTTGGGCGATGAGTGGGAACTGAGAAACCTTGCAAACCTTGAAAAGAAACTGAAAATTGTCATTTATCCAAAAGTGCTTTACAAGGGAAAAATAGAAAACCCTAAAAATTTGGAAGAATACTAAAAGCGTAATTTGCATAAAAAAATGCGGCCGGCAGTTAAAAAAAATTGCCGGCCGCTATTCTAAAAAAAACGAAAGTACAAAAAAGCCTATTGTCTGCGTTCCCTTCCAACGGTTTTATAATAATTAGCTTTGTCCGCATACATTCGCTTTTCTGCAATGTTTACAAGCTCTTTAATATTTTCGCCGTTAAACTGTTCAATTTCTGAAGAAACAGCAAAACCCAGCGAAACATGCAGCTGTTCTACAAGCGAACCATGCCAGCTTGCCGTAACATTATTAAAGACATCAATCTTATTTTGCAGGTCTATCACTTCGTTTTCTGCCAGCAGAACAAACTCATCGCCGCCAATTCTGTAGCAATCGCCCCAGTCGCCAAAAGCAGAACGCAGGCAGCTTGCAGCACCAATAATCAGTTCGTCACCGGCGGCATGGCTTATTTTATCGTTTGTTGCCTTAAGTTCGTTAATGTCAAACAGGGCAACCGTCATCTGATTAACGCCGGATTCTTTTAAGAACCTGATTTTTTCTTCATAACTGTGCCGGTTCAAAAGCTTGGTCAATTCGTCATAGGAAGAAAGCTTCAAAAGCCGTTCATTCTCTTTTTTCATTTCATCAATGCTCTGGCTGGTAAAAATAACCTCTTCAACTTCGCCGTTATTGTAAGAAATTGGAATAAACTGAATGCAGAACCAGCCCATTTCCATGCCTTTAAATTCGGCAAGAAGAATCTTTTTCCCCGTCAGTCTGCCGGCAACCGTCGTCAAATCCGTAAATTCCAGCGCAGCTTCAACATGTTCTGCTACAACTGTGTTGCTAATTACGGCACGCATCTGCCCGGCTGCATCAATATCGCTGCTTACAAATTTCTTAACAAGCGGCGAAGTCGTAATTTCCCTTACGGTGTTGTTAACAAGGTTGATAATGTGAACCGTGTTATAAACTTTCGCCATGGAAGAAAGAACATCGTTCTGTTTTTTAAGAATAGTGGCATATTCAATTGATTCTTTGTATTCTTTTTCCCGGTGGTAAAGGTTCAAAAGCAGAAAAAGAAACAAAAAAGAAACGCAAAGATAGAAAATAAAATAAATGAGATAAAACTTGGACTGCCGGTCAAAAACTTCGTTTAAAGACTTATCTTCCGTATAATTTTCAATCCATTTATCATCAAGTTTTGAAATTAAACCGTCGTTACTCATCTTTATGATAATACCGTTTATGCGGTCACGCAGTTCGGGTAAATCGTCGCGCACGCCAATTGCAGGGTAACTGTACATCAAGCTTACGCTGGAAACCAGCGGCCAGCTGTTTTTTTCAATAATTTTTGTTCCAACAGAATGATGGCAAATGCCGTAATCAATTTTTCCGGCATTAAGGGCGGCCAGAATGTCCGTATTGGTATAAAATTCAACAAACTCGCAGTTAAGGTCAAAAATGCGGGTAATAACCGAATTTATCATAATACCAACGCGCTTATCTTTAAGTTCCGCAATATTCTGTATTTTCTGTTTGCCAAAAATCGAAAGAGAATCTTTAGAAGCCGGAACCGTTTTCAGAACTCCGTTCATGTGGGAAAAAATTTCAAGGCCAAGTATCAAATCCGCATCTTTATCCTGCAAAAGTTTTTTACAGTTCTGCCAGTCGGTAAAAGTTATCTGGGCTTTCATTCCCAGTTCATTGGCAATCTGGTTTATCAGTTCAACGTCCAAACCGCAGATATTGTCGTTTTTGTCGTAAAAAGAATATGGCGCAAAGTCAAAATCGGCAACAACCCTAAGCAGCGGTGCATTTGCATCATCCACATTATTAAGAATTTCAACCTTAGGCGGTCTTGAAAAAAAACCCAGTTCGCCCATAGTAAAAAGAACAGGAATAAGTAAACCTATAATTAAAAAACCGATAAAAAAATGCTTTATCTTTTGCATTCGACAATTATAACACAGTTTTCACGTTGCAACGAACAATAATTAACAAACTTTCACCACTTTTTTACAAAGAATCATATTTACAGATGTCTTTACAAGAAGAAACGACAACAAACGTGCAATATTACGTAAAATTTCATCAGCAAAAAAATATTTCCTTATTTTTAATGTTTTTGCATAAACTCAGGGAAAATTTACCGCATTCAGCTAATGGCATAAAAAAACCGCTGCATGCAAAAACAGCAGCGGTTTTTTACATTCAGTTTGCGTTAAAAACTAGGCAATTTAGGCGCAGGCAAAGTGTCGTTTGCAGGCTGAACATTTGACGGCTGGCTTGCAGGCTTAACCGGCAATGCAGAATTTTCACCGGCGGCAGAATTATTTGCACCGAAACTGTCTTTTACCTTGTCGAAAGTATTAAGAATGTCCGGATTCAGGCCTTCCTTAACGTCAATTAAATGTACCTGAATGTCGGTAAAGCCCATTGCGGTAAAAATCTGCGTAAAAAGTTCAATTGCGTGCTCGTTGGCCTCATCAAGAATGCCTTCGCGCACCAAAGTCTGTTCAACAGCCGCACGGCCTTTGTCAATTTCCGTAAAAATGCTTTGGGTTGTAATTGGCACAAAAAGGTTCGTCGCTTCATCAAAAATCTGCTGGCTTTCAATTTCATTGCCAAGTATGCTGCTTTTTGGAATATTCACGACGATGCTGGTGCGGTCTTCGCTTATTTTATAGGTGGCAAGGCTTATGTCTTTTATGCCGGCGCGCAAAATGCCGCTGTATTTAACCATTGAATAGGCCTTTGCCATGCCCATCATTCCGGTTTTTTTTATGAGGATTACGTCGCTGTACCGGGTTTTTATGCTGGCAAGTTCGGCGCAGCGCAGAATTTCTTTTGCAGCAAGGCTGTGCACCGCAGTATACTGTTTTGCCTGATAGCGCTTGTAAAGTTCCGTGCCGCCAAAATAAAGTGCACCTGCAAAAGCACAAAGCAGCAGAACCCAAATGAAAAATTTGGCAAGTTTCCTGTAAATTTTGTCTTTTACTCCCATAAAATCCTCCAGAATCTCTCTGTTTTTCGCTTTATTTTAAAGCCTGAACGGCCGCTATAAGTTTTTCCGCCGTTAAGCCGTAACTGCATTCAATTTTTCTGCTTGCAAGGGCATGTGCCAAACTTGCGCTTGCGGCCGCATCAAGCGCGCTGTACCTTTGCGCCAGCAGTGCACAGATAAGGCCGCTTAAAACGTCACCAGTGCCGCCCTTTGCAAGGCACGGCGAACCGAATTCGTTTACAAGCAGAAGGGTTTTGCCAGCCGCATAGCCGTTATTATACGCGGTTTGCAGGGTGTTTTCATTGCAAATACATTGCAATTCTTCATTGCTTGCAGAAAATTTGCAGGCAATTATCGGGTTTGCACCTTTCAGCAAAAGTACAATGTCCGGGTATTTAAGGCAGAATTTTTCAGCGAATTCCAGCCTGCAGCTTTGAATCTGTTCCGTAGTGTACTCGCCCATTCCGCAGCTGGCAAGAAGAACCGCAAATTCTTTTGGGTGCGGCGTTAAAACGGTTGGCTGCTTTTTCTGGCTTCTCTGGCTTATCAGCTTTTCAATGTCATTATAATAGAAAAAATCCGCGTCTAAAATGCAGGAAGCTTTTGGATTTGCATAAAGTATCTGCGCCCATTCTTCAAGTATCTGCCCTTTTCCAAGCCCCATTCCGCAGGCAAAAGCTGTTACGTTTTTAGGAATTTCGTTATCGTACATTATTTCCAGCGGCAGGAGCGACGGCGGATTTTGGGCACTGACAATTGAAACAAGCCCTGCCCCAAAACCGTAAGCAGCAGTGGCGCCCATTACGCCTGCACCGGTTTTTTCTCCGCAGGCAATTGCGGCGTGACCAAAAGTACCTTTATGTACGTTTTTCTTTACGCGTTCCGGCAAAATAAGGTCGTTTTCCTGCAAAACGAAAGCGTCCGCACTGGCAAATTGCAGAAATTTTTTTGAACTTACGCCCAAACCGGCGCATTGTATTTCTCCGCAGTAATCTTTGGCTGCATCATTATAAAGCATGGTTTTTAATGCGCCCATTGTTACCGTAAAATCGGCAGCAAAGGCACATTTTTCGGCGGGTTTTAAGCCGGGGTTTACCAAGGAAGCAAGACCGCTTGGAATGTCGCAGGCAATTTTAACGCATTCAATCCTGTTCAGCTCGTTCAAAACCCTGGCGTATTCAGGTGTAACAGCACCGGTAAAGCCGCTGCCAAACAGACAGTCCACCACAATGTGCGGTTCTGTTTTATTTTCAAAAATGCAGTTTAAATTTTCTATGCACGTTACGCCTGCAAGAACTGCGCGCTTTTTTTGCGCAATGCAGCTGGCACTTTTTGCAGGCTTGGCTTCGTAAACAACCGGTTTAACTGAAAAAATGGCCGTTTTTTTACCGGCAGAAATATTTTTACAAGCGGTTTCTTCGCACAGCCTGCGGGCCAAACACCAGCCGTCGCCACCGTTATCGCCACTGCCGCATACTATTAAAACAAAAATATCTGCCTTTTTTTCCGGCATACTTTTGATAAAAGAATCTTCCAGCACCGTTGCAATAAGGTTCTGCATTGCGGCCGCAGCATTTTCCATAAGAATATCGTCTGTAAGATTAAATTTGTCTTTTACGGCGGCATCTAAAGGCCGGGTATCATTGAATAATGGCAACATGAATACAGTATAAAGCAAAAAATGCTATTTGGCAAAATGGCGGCAGTGCATTTAATTGAATGGCAGGAACAGAACAGGCAAATATTTTAAACTTGAAGTTTAGGCTATGTACAACTTTCAAGTTTTTGCCGCAACGTTTTACAATTTACGGTTGCTGTAAACCGCAAACAAAAAAAGACTGCTAAAAAGCATCTTGCTTTTCAACAGTCTTTCTGCACTTAAGGTTCAGTGTCCGGTTTAGTTACGGTAACTGAACTTTTTCAGGCATAAATATTTGCTTTACTTATTTAGAAATATCAATATTTACGCCAGAAAGGCCTACAAATGCGCCCGATTTTGCTTCATCAGAATCCGGATGAGCAATAAGCCACTTGTTGCGTGCCCAAAGCAGTTTGTCTTCAAAATCAATTTCTTTAATTGCAGGTTTTTCTGTGTTTGTATCTTTCGGAAGAACAATAATTACGCGGAAACCATCTTTTGAAACTTCGCCGTTTTTAACAGCGTTGCATGGTGCATAATGCAAGGTTGTTTCGTAAACCTGAACAACAGTTCCAGCCGGAACGTAGAAAGCTTCTACAAGGGAAGTATCCAGTTTGCCGTTTTTTACAGACTGAAGCGGTGCAAGCAGAAGAACCATATCGTTTGAAGGAATGTTCAGTTCTGAACCGCGGTGCCATTCAAGGCAGTTCAATTTTGTATTGTTTCCGTTGCAGTAACCAATCTGAATCGGCATTCCGCCGTAAGCGTTATCGCTGAATTCTTTGGCAATCGGAAGTGATTCAAGACCGGCATCGCCCGGTTCGTAAATTACTGCATTGTCTGGCTTTTTGGTTGTGTCATCCAACTTTTTAAGAAGGTCTGTTACATCGTAACCTTTAAGAACCTTTCCATATTTTTCAAAACTGTGCGAAAATACTGATTTAATACGCATTCTGTTATTACTCCTAATGTTTACATTCTATCACCGAAACCAATAAAATGCATCATAAAAAAATAAAGTAAGCTTTAAAAATTGCAATTAAAAAAACTATTTCAAATTGACCGGCGTAACACCTGCTGCGCCGGTTTGCAACATTAGCGCAGAAACATTCTTATTAAAAATTACTGTATATAATAGAAGAATTTTAATCAATCTGCGGTGTTTGGGGCAAAAAAAATCAGGCCGAAGCCTGACTTACAGAAAACTATATGGTCAAATGTCGAGTTTATATAAAATGGTTCCCAAACAGCCTTTCGACAGTCCCTGCCCCCAAAAAAAGACTTGTGCATACGCATGGCGTATTTTTTTTCGTGGCCGTGCCTGCCTGCGGCTGTTTTTAACACAATTATATAGATGTCTTTTGACCTTTTGTATAAAACTCGAAATTGAGCCTATATGTAATATAAATAATTGTTGCCTTCGCTGCTGTTTCTGGCAATGTCGCCAAGGGTAATTGAATCAACGTAATTGTTTATCACTTCTTCAAAATCCGTCCAGAATTTTTCCGTTCCCGTGGTTTTTACGGGAATACCGCTTCCTTCAGACCTTGGACCCAAATCACCTTCCATCGCCCGTAAAATTTCACCCACCGTATATTCCGATTTATTTTTTACAAGCCTGTAACCGCCGTTATTGCCCCTTAAGGCGTCTACCAGTTTGGCTTTGCTTAACAGCGTCAAAATCTGTTCAAGATATTTAACAGAAAGATTCTGGCGATGGCTGAGCGTTTTCAGCGGAATGTATTTTGAAGAATCCGTTTCTTCTGCCAGAGCTTCCATCGTCATAAGGGCATACTGACCGCGGGTACTTATTTTGTACATCAGCTTTACTCCGCAAATTCCTTACAGATTCTTTCCAAGGCAGCCTGCAAAATGCTTCTTGGGGTTGCACAGTTAATTCTCTGAAACTTCTCGCCTTCCTTTCCAAACATTGTACCGTTGTCAAGCCAAACCTTTGCCCTGTTCAAAATCCGGTCATTTATCTGGGCATCGGTCAAATTGAAAGCAGAAAAATCCAGCCACAGCAAATACGAACCTTCCGGAACAATAAGCTTTATTTTTGGCGCATTTTCTTCTATATAATTGTGCGCAAAAACAATGTTATTCCAAATATAATCCTTTGCAGCATCAAACCATTCGCCGCCTTCAGCATAAGCACTGGTGGCAGCAACAATTCCCATTAAAGAAGGTTCGTCATAACCTGTTTTATCAACTTCCTTTTGAAACGCAACGCGCAGGCTGGAATTTGCAATGAAAATATTGGAAAATTGCAAACCTGCCAGATTAAAACTTTTGCTTGGCGAAGTACAGATTATTGAATTTTCCAAAGCTTCGGCAGAAATATTGCCAAAAACGGTATGCCTGTTTTCGCCAAAAACAATATCCGAATGAATTTCGTCGCTTACAACAAGAACCTTATGGGCATTACAAATTTCCCACATTTTGCCAAGTTCTTCCTTTGACCAGACCCTGCCACCCGGATTATGAGGCGAACACAAAATAAAAAGCCGAACATTTTCGCTGACAATTTTATTTTCAAAATCTTCAAAATCAATTTCGTAATGCCCGTTTTTTAAAACCAGCGGATTATTTACAACTTTGCGCCCCAAGTTTTTAATGGTATTAAAGAACGGATAATAAACCGGTTTTTGAATCAGTACACCGTCCCCTTCCTTGGTGCAGGCTTTTATGGCGGTGGCAATTGCAAAAACCACGCCCGGCGTGTTTACAATCCATTCATTCTGCACTTCAAAATTGTGGCGGGTTTTAAACCAGTTTTTTACAGCTGAATAATAACGCTCGTCCGGGCGGCTGTACCCGTAAATGCCGTGCAAAGCCTTTTCTGCCAGAATCTTTTGAATGCAAGGCGCAGTTGGAAAATCCATATCTGCCACCCAAAGGCTGATTGCATCTTCCGGTTTTCCACGGGCTTTTGCCAAATCATATTTTATTGCGTTAGTGTGCGTTCTATCCGTAATTTTATCAAAATCAAAGTTCATCTAATTCTCCAGTGCCTGTTTCAAATCGGCTATCAGGTCGTCCACATTTTCAATGCCTACAGAAAGGCGTAAAGTAGCAGGCGTAATTCCGTTTTTAAGGCGAAGTTCTTCAGGCACGTCGGCATGGGTCTGGGTTGTTGGATAAGTAATTAAAGTTTCTACACCGCCAAGACTTTCTGCATATTGAATAAGCTTTACGCTGCCAAGGATTTTTTTTGCCAAAGCTTCGTCTGTAACATTAAAAGTAAGCATTGCTCCAAACCCCCGGGACTGCTTTTTCATAATTTCATAACCCGGATGTTCTGGAAGACCCGGATAAATTACTTTTTTAACCGCCTTCCGGGTTTTTAAGAATTCGGCAATTTTAATTGCGTTTTTCTGGCTCTGTTCCATTCTAATGGCAAGAGTTTTAATTCCGCGAAGCACTAGCCAGCTGTCAAAAGGTGCCAGACCTGCACCAGTTGTTTTAATCAAAAAGCGCAGTTTTTCCTGAATATCCGTGCGGTTTGTAACAATGAAACCAGCCAGAGTGTCGTTGTGACCAGCCAGATATTTTGTTCCGCTGTGAATTACCACATCTGCACCAAGCTGCAACGGGTTCTGAAAATACGGCGACAAAAAAGTGTTGTCCACAATTAAAAGTGTGTTGTGGCGTTTTGCAATTTCTGCCAGTTTCTGAATGTCGGTAACATTCATCATCGGGTTTGTCGGCGTTTCAATGTAAATGGCTTTTGTGTTTGGTTTAACAAGCGCTTCAACATCGTCGGTGCTGCAATTGGCACGGGTAAACTCTACGCCGTTTTTTGCAGTTACGTGGTCAAAAAGCCTTATTGCACCGCCGTACAAGTCAGAATCAATTACAAGGTGATCGCCGGGTTTGAAAATTTCAAACAGCAGTTCAATTGCAGCCATTCCTGTGCTCAAGGCAAAAGCATCAATGCCATATTCCAGCTGTGCCACCACTTTTTCTACCTGTGCGCGCGTTGGGTTTTGCAGGCGCGAATAATCAAAGCCGGTGCTTTGACCAACACCTGGGTGCGCATAAGTTGCAGTCTGATAAATTGGATAACTTATTGAACCGTAATGCAAGGTTTTACAGCCAATATCGGTGGCAGCCTGTTCTATTTTTTCTTCCAAGTGAAGACATTTTGTTTCAAGTGAAATAGACATTGTTTTCTCCTAAATAATTTCAGTAAGCGGAACAAATAAAGTTCCTGCATGGATGAGTAAAAACGAAAAATGAATGATGAAATTAAAGAACGCGTGAGGAACGCATGACGCCGTTACGAAAATTTTCGCGAACAAGTTTTTCAAAGAAAAAAATCATACAATCCTCCATAAAAAAATTAGCGGCAATGCCTATTTAATAGCTACATAAACAAAATAGCGCATATTAACCCACTATGTCAATAGGTTATTATGCGCTATTAAAACTTAAAAACTGAACTAATTTACTTTATTTCCACAAATTCTTTTGTTTCCGGCTTGTAAATATAGCCCTCAGGAATTCCTTTAAGGTCTACATAACCGCGTTTAATAAATGCGTCAACATCTGTGGTTGGTTTAAGCACGCCCAAATCCTTTAATTCGTGTACCGCATTTACAAAAGTAGCCTTTCCCTTTTCGTAAGACGCAGTGTAGTTCAATGTTTTAAGAATCTGCACATTGCCTTCCACTGTTCCAGACGTAAAATTATTTTCCAGCTGAATGCGTGCAGCTTCTTCCGGCACAGCCTGAACATAGGCAGATGCCTTCTGAATTGCGCGGATAAAAGCTTTTACGCCTTCCGGGTTTTTTTCAAGAAAATCTTCGGTTACAAAAATCTGGCAGCAGTATTCGTCTTTGAATTTGTCATCTGTTCCAGTATCAAGAATCTGTTTATAACCGAATTCTTTTGCAACTTTTGTTGCCATTGGTTCATGCAAGGCAATTACATCAACTTCTTCATTTTTCAAGGCAAGCCCCATTGCTGCCATGTCATACTGAATAAATTCAACTTCTGAATCTGTCAGTGAAACTTTAATGCCTGCATCGCCAAGTTTTCGTTTCAAGTTAATTACCGAAGAATCCGTAAGTCCCAAAACACCGATTTTTGTACCGCGCAAATCTGCCGGGCCGTTTATTGGTGAATCAGCGCGAACAAAGTATCTTGTACAGCCGGTATGAACCCCAGTTGCAAAAACAATCGGAAGTCCGTTTTCCATTGCCTGAAGATTTGAAGCAATCAGTTCAAATCCGCCATGAACCTTTCCGGCGCCTACAAGTTCGGCAGTTGTTCCGCTGAAACCTGTCTGGTGCAAAGTTTCTACTTTCTGACCAATTGCATTAAATTCCTGTTCAAAAAGGCCGTTCAGCACTGCAATGTGAAGCGGAATTGCGCACAAGCTTCCTGTTCTATAGCCAATTACTGTAACCTGCGGTTTTTTGGCGCAGGAAGTAAATCCAAATGCAAGAATAGCGGCTGCTGCAATCGCTGCAATTTTTTTCATTTTTTTTCTCCTGTTAAAAATCATTTTTTATATTACAAATTCAATTTCTGGCAATTTACCTGCGTAATTCAGTATTTCCAAAATCTGATTTCTGTAATTTACAAATTCGTCCTGTTTGCGAACCCTTGGCTGGCTTAATTCAATCTTTATGATTTTTTCAACCTTTGCCGGGCGCGGTGTCATAACCACAACATAATCGCTCATGTAAACCGCCTCATCTACATCGTGAGTGACCATAATCATTGTCATGTTGTGTTCTTTTTTAATCCGCAGGATTTCGTCCTGCATTGCCATTCTGGTAAAAGCATCCAGCGCGCCCAAAGGTTCGTCCAGCAAAAGTATTTTTGGGTGACCAACCAAAGCTCTTGCAAGGCTTGCCCTCTGGTTCATTCCTCCGGAAATCTGGTGCGGATAGGAGTTTTCAAAACCCTTTAACCCTACAAGGTCAATAAACTCGTCAACAGATTTTTTTTCCTTTTTATAAGTTTTATTTGCCCTTAAACCAAAGCTGATATTGTCTTTAATAGTCAGCCACGGAAAAAGATTAGCCTGCTGAAAAGCGAAACCTCTGTCGCTGCCGGGTTTTGTAACCTTTACTTCATCAACTTCAATTGAACCGTCCGTTAAAGCTTCAAGACCTGCAATACAGCGAAGCAAAGTAGTTTTTCCGCAACCAGAAGGGCCAATCAATGTAACAAAACTGCCAGATGGAATTTCAAGATTTATTCCGTTAAGTGCAGTAACAGATTCATTTCCAGTTAAAAACACTTTAGAAGCGTTTTTTATTTTTACTTCTCCTTCCATAAAATTCCCCTACCACTTAACAATGCCTTTCTGCCATTTCAAAACCCAGTCGCGCATAATGAACAGAAGTTTTAGAATTACATTACAGAAAACTGCAATTATAATTAAACCGGCATACACGCCCTTAAATTCAGCCATTTCTTTTTCCATGTTGATAAACCAGCCGATACCAGCCTTTGCACCAAACATTTCTGCCGTCATCAATGCAATAAAGGAAGAACAGATTCCAAAGAACAGCCCTTGAAAAATATTTGGCATTGCTGCCGGAATGGCAATTCTGAAAATCTGATAGAATTTTCCGGCTCCAAGGGTTTTACCAACTTCAAAATAAGCATTTGGCACATTCTGAATGCCGGAACTTGTTAAAAGCAAAACCGGAAACCATACCGAAAGCGCGACAATAAAAACGCTTGCATTAAACGTGCTGGAAAAAACTACCAGCGCAATTGGAATCCATGCGGTTGCAGGTATTGGTCCAATCACCTTAATAAGCGGGTTTGTCCAGTAACTGAACCGCTTAAAGAAACCTAGTCCTACACCAGTAACAAAACCAATCAAAACTCCCCATAATATTCCGGCAAACAAAAGCCTGAATGAATGAAGAATACATTTAATTACCAGAGCTTTTGATTCCACAAATACAGAAAAAATGTTGTCAAAACTTGGGAACAGCAAAGCCGGTAAAATTGCCGTTTTGGCTGTAAGAATGTTCAGAATGCTGACCAGAACAAAAGCGCCGGCAATTACAGGACCATTCTTCTCTAAAAAATTTCTCCCGTTTTTCCAGAAAAAAGAAACTATAAAAGTAAGTGTCAAAAGTACCAGAAAGCCCAGCAACAGATATGCAAAATAAGGATGCAACGCCGCTGGATGCCTGCGGTGATTTTTTATTCCAGCCTGCAGAACAAGTGCCAGCAAGGCACCTGCCACAGGTAAGAGTCGTTTTATAAATCCTTTCATAAATAATCCTCCAGGTAAGCAGAATGAAAGACTATTTATACATATTTGTAGAAAGATACTTAAACGCGTTGTCCGCAAGAATTACTACAATATTTTTTCCAGCTGCTTCCGGGCGTTTGGCAACCTGAGTTGCTACCCACAAAGCAGCACCTGCCGACTGTCCGACAAAAAATCCTTCTTTTGCAACAAGCTTGCGTCCAGTTTCGTAAGCATCTTCTGCAACAACATCAAAACATTCGTCCCATTTTGTATCAAATGCGGTAAACAATGGCGGATAATTCTGGGCAGGAACACCATTAAAGTTCAAAACGCCGTCAATTGTGTTTCTGTCAGGGAAGGCAGGATTCTTCTTTGACTGTTCCGCAGGCTGGGCACCAATAATCTTTACATTTGGATTTTTCTCGCGGAAATATTTTGCAAGACCAGAAAGTGTTCCGCCAGTTCCTACCAGCTGAACAACGTAATCAACCTTGCCGCCAGTTGCTTCCCAAATTTCCGGGCCTGTTGATTTTACATGTGCCAGCGAATTGTTAACGTCTCCTGCCTGATTGAGATAATACCAGCCGTTTTTAGCCGCAAAAGCCTTAAAAACTCTGTCCAAACCTTCCATAGAAAGACCATTCTGCAAAAGTTCAGGAAAACCTGGAACATCTGTTACCTGCAATAAAGTTGCCCCCAAAGCCTTCAAAATCTGCGAACGTTCTTTAGAAACACCCGGCTGAATTACGATTACCAGCTTGTAGCCCTTTGCATTTGCAAAAGTTGCTTCACCAATGCCAGTGTTTCCGCTGGTGTAGTCCAGCAAAGTGTCGCCAGGTTTAATGTCACCGCGTTTTTCAGCTTCTTCAATAATGTTCAGAGCAGCCCGGTCTTTTACGCTTCCAGAAGGATTAAAATATTCAAATTTCCCAAGAATGTTTCCCTTTGCCCCTTCAGCTTCTTCGTATCTGTGCAAATGTACAAGTGGTGTTTCGCCAACCAGTTCTGTAATTGAATCATATAATTTTGCCATTTTAGTTCTCCTATAAAAAGTTGCATTTTTTCCGAGGGGGAAGTTTCCCCTCGTCCGTATTACGTTGCGCCCTGCCCCTTCCAGCGGAACAGCTTTACAACGCCCCGTTTTAAATTTCCTTAAAAAAATCGTATTCTACTGTTTCAAGCAGTTTTTCACCGTTCTGCACTGCTGCCAGAGAAAGCAATGTCCATGCATTACCAGCCGAACCAATGTAAAGACCTGTATAACTGTGAACGTCAGTTGGAATTGTTCTCCACCATGCACCGCTCCATCTTCTTATGTTTTTCTGATGGTAAATATCACCGTCAGCATCTTCAACAAACGATTGACCAACAACAGTTTTTGCCGTGCGTTCTGCGTACTCAAGGAATTCTTTATTTCCTGTAAGCTTATAAACCGAAATAAAGTGTTCAAGAAGTCCCGGAGTTCCGCAGCACAAAGCCTGACTCTGCCAGTATCCGCGGCTGAAATTTTCCGGTGCACCGGCTTTTATAATTCCGCGGCTTAATTTAATAACCCAGTCGTAATAATCTTTTTCGCCAGTAATGTCGTAAAGTGCGTGGAACAAAAGTGAAGTTCCGGCAGGACCGTGACACTGGCTTAAATAATAGAATTCGGTTGAAGGACCTCTTTCCAGACTGTCCAAATATGGAACTAAAACGCCGTCTTCATCACCAACCGCAATTCCCTTAATGTATTCTGCAGCATCTTTTGCAGCTGCAAGGAATTTTTCATCTTTTGTAAGGTTGTAGATAATTGTAAATACAAAACCAACGCCGCTTGTTCCGTGGGCAAGGTTTACCCAGAAAACGTCCTTTGGAAAATCAATAATCGTAAGATCTACAACATTCCAAAATTTCCCGCCTTTTGGTGCAGGTTTTCCTTTTGTCAAAAGATAGTTACCAAAAGCGCGTGAAGCTTCTACAAGTTTTTCATCCTTAGTAATTCTGTACAATTCTGCAAAATACGGAATGTAGCTTCCGTCACCGCAGTAATCCAGCTGTTCGCTCCAGTAAATTCCTTCCGATGATTTTTTTGCAGCAGCAATAACGTCATCAGCGGCTTTTACTGCAAAATCAAGATATTTCTTTTCCTTTGTTATTTCATACAGTTTAAGAATGAAATAAGCCTGACCAGTTGGACCGTTGTTAAAACCGGCAATCCAGCCCGGCATGTTCTTTACGTGCACCAGTTTATCTTCCGTTACTCCAAGGCTAAGTGTTCTTTCGTAAAAAGCCACACCTTCATCAGTTGCAATAATTTCTTCCGCAGCTTTTTTTGCTTCTTCAAGGTATTCTGCTTTTTTTGTTACCTGATAAAGCCTGAGATAGAAAAAACCAACACCGGCAGAACCACCGTAAAGTGATTTTGGTGTAAGCATTGGATAGTCATCGTAGTTTTCTTTTGAATCCGGGCTCTGGTTCCAAAGCTTTCCGAATTTTCCAAGTTTTTCGGTTGTTTTAATCCAGCGCGCAGTCTGTTCTGCAAAATCAACATAATCCTTTGCGGTGTATTTCTTAAAAAGTACGTTTTCTGACATAGTAATCCCCTTATATATTTTTCCGTTTTTAACAGAACCAAAACTTCCGTTAAAAAATGAGAATAAAGTTTAGTTTTAATTTTTACGTGATTTTCAGCCGAAGAACTTCGGTTTAGTTAAGACAGCAACAGAGGCACATGACTCCGTTACGGAAATTTTCACGAACAAGTTTTTCGAAGAAATTAATCATTTTGTACCTCCTTTGGTTTGTTACCTACTCAATCAATAGGTTATGTATAATATATACAGTTTTTCTACCTACTATGTCAATAGGTTTATTAACAATTTACATAATTTTTTATTGCTTCAATACATTTTTTTTCATAACGCAAAAGCGGAACGCTTTTTTTTATTCAGCAGGCGCAAAAAAAAACAGCCAAAAGCAGAACATTATTTACATTTTCTGCCAGCGGCTGTTTTTTTTGATTTTTCTAAGGTTTCTTACTATTTTTTCAATTTTTTGCTATAAAAGCTGTTCCAGTTTTGCAAGGTCTTCTTCAATGCTGCTGTCCAGCACTTCCTGAATTTTTTTCATGTCTGGGTTACGCTGCTTAAGAGTTTCGCGCACTTTTAAAAATTCTTCCTTGCCGTATTTCTGAATGAAAAGTGCCTGAGCCTTGCATGCATTGGCGCCGTCGTTTCCGGCCGTGTAAAAACCTTTCCGGCATGACAAAAGTTCCGGGCATTGCCAGCAGCCGTCGTAATTCTTTTCCTTGCAGCATTTTACGTTGGGGCAAACACCGTCCGGGCTTACCGTTGCAAAAGAACACAGATTGTAGTCCGAACGGCAGCCGCCGCACCATTGTACCAAAAAGCAGTGATTGCATGAAAAACCACAGAAAGCAACCGGGTCAAGGCCGTTACGGGCGGATGCCACCAGCCGGGATTTGATTTCGTCGCAGTTTTTAAGGCGCTGACCGTTGTCGCCGTGTTCCGGGTCAAAAGCCAGGGTTTTTAATTTTTCGCAGGGATAATCGGCACAGTCGCCGCAGAACTGACGGCCTTTTGAAATGCAACATTTTGCAACGGTGCATTCGCCGTGGAAAGGCTTGCCGGAAGAAGCCGCACAGCCTTTGCAGCCGGCGGATTTTTTATACTGGCAGATGTCGCAGTTTAAGCCGCAGTAAGAGGTAATTTTAGGTTTTTCTGTTGTTTTCATAGGCTGATTATAACATGAAAAACCTTAAAAATTGCATTTTGGCAAAACTGCGCGCTTTATTCCGTCATGGGAAATTCCATTTTTTCAAAATCAAGCTGAATTATGCAGTTGCGGAACAGTTCACAACCAAGACCGTTTACTTTTAAAGAACGCTGATAAAACTTGTGCACAGTGTTTTGTATTTCCGCTTCCGCTAAAATAAATTACATTCATAAAAATCCCCCTTCCACTTTAAATTTCACGAATGTTTTCAAAAAAGCCGGCATTAAATCTAAAATACTAATTCCTTGCAATCGAAAACTGTAAAAAGATCATGCAGTTTTAAATTCCACTTGTTTTCATATTTTACATTTTTCATTGCTGCAAGAGATGTAAGCCCGTGAATAAAAGCCCACAAGAAAATTACAATGTCATTCTGCCTGTTTTCATCAACCTTATTTCTGCTCAAAATCTGAAAAACAAGAGTTTTAAACATTTCGTAAGGCTTGTAATTTTTTTCAGCATTTCCGTCTTTAGTTAAATCAAGACTTATATTTGCCTGACCAAAAAGAAAATGAAAACAATTCGGGTTATCGTAAAAAAAATTGAAATATGCTTTTCCAAATTCTTCCAGAGGAATTTTTTATTTGCACAAATTAAAATAGTTTTTTCAAGCTCATCGGCAAATTTATCAGTAATATATTCTTGCATTGCTTCAAGGAATTTTTCCTTGTTTTCAAAATGGTTATAGGGCGCCTGATGTGAAACGTTGCATTCCACCGAAAGTTTCCTTAACGAAAATGACTGAAACCATGTTTCTGAAACAATTTTTATTCCTGCTTCCAGAAGTTCATTTTTTTAATCTTCATGATGATAAGTGTCCTGATTTTTCTGCATTTCATTTTCCTTGCTGTATATAGACAGTGTCAATATACAGCGTTTTGCGTACAGAAAGAATTTTTTAAGAATGAAAGAAAGGTGAAAATGCCGCTTAATAAGGGTTTTGAATGTATTTAAATTTCAGTTTTGAAAAAAAATCTACCGGCAAAATACAAGCTGCAATTCTTGTAAAATTTACGGTTATATTTGCCGGTAGATTTTTCACTGTTTACGCCAGCGGCACTGAAAAATTTTATTTTTCAATTGATTTTTCAAGCTGAACTTAAAAACGGCAAAGTCAAGGCACGTTTGCCTTCGGCTTCACTCTTTGGCCTTGACTTTGCCGTTTGCCGGGTTTTCATTTCATTCTAAACCCGGCCTCAAACTTTTCAAAATTTTCAGGGTTTTCTTCTGCTGCAAAATAAGCTTTGGGCGGGGCGTAAATACCTTTAATTCCATCAAGATAGCCCGGTTTCAGTTCCCTGCAAAGGAAGAAATCAGCAGACACTCCTTCAGGAAGCCCGTGGTATTTAATGCCAAAACTTGAAGCATAAACGCATCCGCTTTTTCCGTAAAAGCCGATGTCGCCTTCAAAGCAAACCGCACCAAAACCCATTTCGGCGGCCTTTTGAAAAGAATAATCCAGAAGAATTTTTCCGAACCCTTTTCCCTTGCATTGGTTTGCAATGCAAATTGGCCCCATTGTAAGAACAGGAAAAGTGCCGCCATCTTCTTTTGTGATGCAGGCTTTTACAAATACGTTCTGTCCGATTATTTTTCCGCCAGCTTCCATTACAAAAGCAAGCTCAGGAATAAAATCAGGATTGGAACGCAAATGATGCAGAACGTAATGTTCCGTGCAGCCCGGTCTGTAAACATTCCAGAAAGACTCGCGGACGAGTTTTTCTACCATTAAATAGTCGCGCTGTTCTTCAACGCGGATTGTGTAATCGTTCATTGTAATCTCCAAAAATTGCGTTTTGTGTACCAGACACGCCAACAACCGGGAGAAGCCGTAAAGCACTAAACTAATGTTCAGCAACTCCCGGCCTTATACAATGCCCAATTTTCTGCCAGATTTTAACATCCAACTCCTAAACAAAAATATTGAAAATATTTTGCATTTTGCAATATTTTTGCCAGCACATTCGTTAAAATGTGCAATATTGAATAAAGTTTGCAACGCAAACTTGGCGCAAGCAAAAACCGAACCATAACCGTGCAATGTTTATTGCAACCGGCATTGCGCAGTTTTTGCCTTGCGGCCTTTTATAAGCTTGTAATATTGTAACACAATTTTGAAAGCCATTCATCAAAAAATTTTATCTGTTCTTCAGTGTGAATCCAGTGTTCTGAACCTTCCATCACGGTAAGACCTGCGCCGGTTTTCTGTGCAAATTCCTTCATCGTTTCCATCGACTGAAGATTATCAAGACTTCCGTAAAGAATTTCAGTCGGTACGTTCCACTGAATTTTACAGTTCCTGGCAAACTGCAAATATTCCCATGACAAATCATCACCAAAATCAACCGGAATAACCTTTCTGGCTTTCAGTTCTTCTTCAGTTGTTCCAGCCCAGCCAATCATGTCAGCAATCAGCCGTTCCATGTTTACAATCGGCGCAATAAAAAAAGCCCGGGAAATAAACTTTTCTATTCCTGAAATAAGGGAAAAATACGCACCAATACTACTTGCAACAAGAATCAGCTTGTCAGAATTTTCTGACAAAGCCTTCACCTTTTCATAAAATTCCTTTTTTGCATCCCAGGGAAAATTAGACTTGTAATCAAAACCGTAAATTTCCATTCCGGGAAAATATTTTCTGTACCCTTCTGCTTCGCCGGCATTTCCGCCTTTTCCGTGAACAAAAATTACAAGATTATTTTTCATATTTTTAATTTCCTTTCTGCTTTTAAGTTTTTTCCAAAAATATTTTCTTGCTTCAATTTTTTAGCGGCACACCACCCTGCAAAAAAACTGCCAGGCCAGCTTGCCAAACTAAAAAGAAAGGCAATAAACGATTATTGCCTGCTGAACCGTAAGCAGTGCCTTTTTAAATTCGTAACCCACAAAATATTCCGAATCAATTACATCGGCCGAAACTTCTTCGCCGCGGTAAAACGGCGGACAAGGGTTTAAAACCGCGCCTTTGTTGGCTTTTTCCATTGCGCTTTTGGTTACCTGACAATTTTTAAAGGCTTCCAGGCAGGCGGAAGGCAAAGAATCGGTGCAAATAATGTCTTTACCGTTTACGGCTTCGTTAATGCTGGCGTGCACGGTTAAACCTTCAATTTCATGTCCGCGGGCGCAGCACTGTTCCAGTTCAAAACCAAACACCTGCGCCGCTTCTTTCCACGTTTTGCCAATGTTGCCGTTCGTGCCACAAAACAAATATTTATCTTTTTTAAAATTTGAACGAATTTTTGACAAAGCATAAATATCCGAAAGGATTTCGCAGGGATGATTAACGTCGGTCATGGCGTTAACAACGGGCACTTTTGCATATTCGCTTAATTTTTCAAGAAGATTTATGCTTTTGTGGCGCGCTATAAGCAAATCGGCCCAATTATTCAAATAGCCTGCAACGTCTTTCAGGTCTTCTTTTTTATCAAGGGTTTCGGGCGCAAACAAAATTGTCTGGCCGCCAAGCAGGTGAATGCCTTTTTCAAAGGTAACCCGGGTTCTTATGCTGCTGTTTGGAAAAAACATAACGGCAGTTTTGTCTTTCAAAAAATCCCTGTACATGCCCTGCTCTATTTCATCTGCAATTGAATATATTTTTTCAATTTCCGCCACTGAATAATCAGTAAGCCTTATCATGTTTTTCATTTTGTCATCCTTTGTTCTAAAGGCCGAATGTCCAGTTTATATAAAATGATTAAAAACAGCCTTTCAACTATCTCCGCCACAAAAAAAGCGTTGCTCGAAACTACGCTGCAAATACGACCTTCGGTCGTGACGAGTTTTTTTCGTGTCAGTGCCTGTCTGCGGTTGTTTTTATCACAATCAACAAATGTCTCTTGTCCTTTTATACAAAACTCGAAATTGAACCTAATAATATAAATTTCAGCTTGTGCAGCCAGCGTGAAAAACTTTTTAAGCCGCTGTCGGTTTTTGACAGTTGTTTTATTGTTTTACCGTTAATTGAAAATATCTGTTCCTGCCAAAATCAACAACCTCGCCGTAAACAGCGAGGTATATTGTTCTTAATAAGTGTTTGCAGTCAGGTTTAATACCCTTTATTACGGCGCACGCGTCGGGGTACTAAACCCTCCGAACGAATAAAACCGAATTATAGCACGAAAAAGCAATTTTTTGGTTTTATTTGTTACGCAACTTTATTTTAGGCGCAAAACCGTTTTTTTTTGTTTTTTACAAGGTAACACATATTTTTATTTTTCAACTTGCGGAATTTAAAATTGTCTTGTATTCTGATTGTGTATCGATATTGCTGTAACATAAGGAAGGGAGAAAAAATGGCAAAGAAGATTTTGATTGTTGATGATTCTGTATCTATCCGCAAAAGCGTTTCTTTTGTGCTTTCTGAAGAAGGATACGAAGTAATTGAAGCAGAAGACGGTCTTGACGGCTTAAAAAAAGCAGAAGCTGCCCAGTGCAATTTGGTTATTACTGATATTAACATGCCTAACATGGGTGGTATTGAACTGATTGCCGCTTTGCGAGAAAAACCGGATTACAAATTTACGCCAATTATTGCTTTAACAACAGAAAGTCAGGATGACAAAATGCAGGCCGGAAAAGCTGCCGGTGCTACCGGATGGATTGTTAAGCCTTTTACATCGGAAAAACTTACTGCTGTTGTAAGAAAGATTTTGGGCTGATAAACCGCATTAAAGCCTGATAAAGCAAAAAGGTTGTTTTTGCCTGCCGGTAAAAACAACCTTTTTTTAACCTTTCAGTTTTAATATTTCAAATTCAGCATTTCAAGCTGCCGGAACTTACAAAACCGGCAACTTTCAGTTTATTTTTCAATTTTTAAGCCAGTTCCATTTTTTTTTAAACCAGCAAAAATCAGTTTGCGCTGTCTAAAAAATGTTTCAGACCTGCAATCTGTTCGTTTACACGTTCAGCAGCAGGGCCGCCTGTTGTTAAGCGTGCCTGAACACATGCTTCGGGCGCAATTTTGTCAAATACATCATTGTTAATCAGTTCGCTGCATTCGCGCAATTCGCTTAAAGACATGTCTTCAAGATTTTTATGTTTTTCAATACCTTTACGAACGGCACTTGCTGCAACGCCGTGGGCTGTTCTAAAAGGCATGCCCTTGCGCACCAGATAATCGGCCAAATCGGTGGCGTTTGCATAACCGCCAACACAAGCCGCTGCCATGCGTTCGGTGTTCCACTTTGCAGTGCTAATCATGTACGTAAAAATGCGCAGGCACGAAGTTGTGGTATCGTATGCGGCAAAAAGGCTTTCCTTGTCTTCCTGCAAATCCCGGTTGTAAGAAAGCGGCAAACCTTTCATCATTGTAAGAAGTGCCATCAAGTTTCCGTACACTTTACCGGTGCGGCCGCGAATAAGTTCTGCAAAATCCGGGTTTTTCTTTTGAGGCATAATGCTTGAACCAGTAGACCATTTTTCGCTTAAGTCAATAAATTTGAATTCTTCCGTAGACCAAAGCACTACTTCTTCGCAGAAACGTGAAAGATGAGTCATAATCAGTGAAAAGCATGAAGTGAATTCGATGCAGTAATCGCGGTCGGCAACTGTATCAAGGGAGTTGGCCGTAACGCCTTCAAAATCCAAATCTGCGGCGGTCATTTCGCGGTTAAGCGGCAAACCGCTGCCAGCCAGCGCGCCTGCACCAAGGGGCGAAAGGTTGATGCGTTCCAAGGCATCATTTAAGCGGCCGTAGTCGCGTACAAGCATCTGGCACCAGGCGCAAAGGTGATGAGCCAAGGTTACAGGCTGGGCGCGCTGCATGTGGGTATAGCCTGGCATAATGCTTTTTGTATTTTTTTCTGCAATCTTAATCAGTGCTTCAATTAAATCGCAGATATTTTTCTGCAATTCCGGGATTGCGCGTTTAAGGTACAGGCGTTCGTCAAGGGCAATCTGGTCGTTGCGGCTGCGGCCTGTGTGCACTTTGCGGCCTGCATCGCCCAAACGGTCGGTTAAAACGCCTTCTATAAATGAATGAATGTCTTCAGCGCTGGTATCAATTTCCAGTTTGCCGGTTTTTAATTCTACCGCAATGTTTGCAAGTTCTGTTGCAATTGCTTCGGCTTCTTCTGCCGGAATAATGCCGGTTTTGCCAAGCATGGTTGCGTGGCCAATGCTTCCGCGCACGTCATCAAGTGCCATGCGTGCATCAACGTGAATAGAAGTTTCAAAAGCAACGGCTTCGGCATCCGGGCCTTCCTTAAAGCGGCCGTGCCATAATGCTGCGTGGTTACCGCCGTCAATTGCAGATTTTTTATCCATAATTGTCTCCAGAGGAATTATTTACAAAATAACAGGCCGAATATTGAGTTTATATGAAATGTCCCAAAAACTGCCTTTCGACAGTCCCTGCCACGAAAAAAAGACTTGTGCATGCGCACGGCGTATTTTTTTTCGTGTCCGTGCCTGTCTGCGACAGTTTTTATCACAATTAACAGATGTATTTTGGCCTTTTATATAAAACTCAAAATTGAACCTAACAATCAATTATATAGAAAAAATTATGGTTTTGCTAGGCTGCTTGTGCTAGCTTGTGCTACTTAATTTATTTCTAATTTTTCAATTGGTGTAAGCACAAGGCACAGTTTTGCGGAGCAAAACTGCGGCCTTTGTCGGAAATTGCTTGTGCTATTTGCGTTGTCTCTAATTTTCAATTTGTGTAGGCACAAGGTGCAGTTTGCTTGGGCAAACTGCACCCTTTGTCTGAAATTGCTTGTGCTATTTAATTTATTTCTAATTTTCAATTGGTGTAAGCACAAGGCACAGTTTTGCGGGGCAAAACTCCGGCCTTTTTAGATTTCATAGTTTGCGTAAAATCTTTCAAATGTGATGAAAAAAAGACGCGGGCAGGCATGAACCCGAGAAAAACTCGTCACGACCGAAGGGTGAACGCTTTTTTTTCGGGTCTATGCCTGTCCGCAAACTGTTATTATAACGTTTGATAAATCTACATTCAGCTTTCTACAGTTGCTGAACGAGGATAAAAAAAGGTGCAAGTTTATACGCTTGCACCTTTCTTCTGTAATTTAAACAATCCGCGTTTTGCTGAATTATGCCTGCAATGCTGTAACTGCTACAGTTGCAACAATGTCGTCTACGTTACAGCCGCGGCTAAGGTCGTTCAATGGTTTTGCAAAACCCTGGCAAACAGGACCAATTGCCATCCAGCCGCCCATGCGCTGAGCAATTTTATAACCGATGTTTCCGGCATTGATGTTAGGGAATACAAAAACGTTTGCATGACCGGCAACCTTGCTTCCCGGAGCCTTAAGTTCGCCAACTTCAGGTGCAACAGCTGCATCAAACTGGAATTCACCGTCCAAAGCCAAATCTGGTGCTTTTTCCTGTGCAAGTTTTACAGCTTCCTGTACTTTTGGAACAGACTTGAAGAATTTGTCATCGTTGCCGCTGCCTTTTGTACTGAAAGAAAGCATTGCAACACGTGGTTCAATACCGCCGATTTTTTTAGCAGTGTCAGCAGTTGCAACAGCAATGTCTGCAAGTTCTTCTGCACTTGGTTCAATGTTAATTGCACAGTCAGCAAGCAAAGCTACGCCTTCCGGAATATATTTGTTGCCGCATTCAGGGGCAACCATAATGAAACTTGAAGAAACAGTTTTAATTCCAGGTGCAGTTTTAATAACCTGCAAGCCTGGGCGCAAAGTGTTTGCCGTAGAATGACATGCACCGCTTACAAAACCGTCTGCATCGCCAGCTTTAAGGATAAGAGCACCGAACATTGTGCGGTCTTTCAAAATGTAAGCTTTAGCAGCGGCAACATCAGCATATTCAGGTGCGCCAGTTTTTTTGTTAATTTTGCCTTCGCGTGCCTTGTACAAAAGTTCAGCATATTTATCAGCATCCGGGCTGGTTGCAGGGTCTACAATCTGAACGCCAGACAAATCCACACCGGGGGCAACTTTTTCACATTCTTCCTTGTTGCCAACAAGAATAATTTTAGAAATTCCTTCTTTTACAATAATAGAAGCAGCTTCTACAACGCGTTTGTCTTCACCTTCGCACAAAACGATTGTTTTTCCTGCCTTTTTTGCTTTTTCTTTCAATTGTTCTACAAAATCCATAATACAACACCTCAAAATTGCTTAATTTAAATTCAAAAAAATAGTATATCTATGGTAAATAATTTTCAAGTGCAGGCATAAAACCCAAAAATGCAGTTTTGAATTGCAGGCAAATAATTGCAGGAAAAAGGTGGCAAAAAATTAAACTTGTTCTAATTTACGGCGTAAAAACCAGCGATTACTGCTGGCTTAAAAATAATTTTTACCCGGTTAAACGCATTGCCGAATTCTGCCGGGCCCAAAAAATTGAATTCCTTCTGTTTTTACCGGAAGATTTTGTAACTTCCGCCGATTATATGCTGAACGCGGCTTTGCAGGGCGGCCAGACCGAAACCCTTGAATTTTTTAGCAGCACTTTTTTACTGCGCGGCGAAATTGAACCAAAAGTATACGGCATTTTTGAAAAAGCCCGGAACATTTTTAAAACCCGAATCACGGATAAAGAAATTTTCCCCAAACATACGCCGGTTTTTGCCGCAAAACAAATTGCCGACGACAAAAAACTTATGTACCAGTTTTTTGAACGGAACGGTTTTCCCTTTGCAGAAAGCATTTTTTTTAATTTTTCTTCTATCATACATGCAAATAATAATGTCCAAAACAGCACACAAAACAAAGAAACGAAAAAACTATTTGAAAGCCTAAAAAAAACGCTGCACACGCCTTTTGTGGCAAAACCACGGTTTGGCAGTCAGGGGCGCGGCATTATGCTAATTGAAGACATAAAAAGTTTTAATGCCTGTCTTGCCCAAAACCAAAACGGCGAATTGATTTTTCAGCAGTTTATAAAAGGCAGCGACGGCTTTAGTTTTGACCTGCGTTTTTTTGTATGCGGCGGAACGGTGACAGCATGTGCACTGCGTAAAAGCAGCCACCATTTTTTAAGCAATTTTCACGCTGGCGGACAGATGCAGATTATAAAAAAACCGGAAGACTTGAAAGAGCACGGCATTTGTGGTGTTAATGCCGGCACTTTTGCCCAAATGCAGCAGCTGGCGGTAAATGCGGTGCAAAAAGCCGGGCTTTTATACGGTTCTGCCGACTTTTTAATTTTGCAGAACAGTCGGCCGGTAAAGTTTTTTTTATGCGAAATTAATGCAAGCCCCGGATTTGAAGGCATTGAAAATGCCGCAAACACCAAAACGGAAATTGTTCCCCGGCTGATTGACGCTGTAATGAACCTTTAGCCCGCCCTTCAAATTTCCGCCATTTTTCCAAAAGTGTCATTTTTCAAAAAATTACCACTCGCGCCCTTTCGGCTATTTTCAGCCATTTAGCCGCTTTTCTGCCATTCAATTTTCAACCCGTTCTGCCGGCAGAAACAGTTTATTGTCTTATATGCAAACCTGTGTTATTCTGTAAAATCATATCGTAATCAGGAAAAAAAATGAAAACAGAATACTTAATGGGCAACGGCGCCATCGCTTTGGGCGCACTGCAGGCCGGTGTAAACGTCTGCACAGGTTACCCCGGCACACCTTCTAGCGAAATTATTGAAACAGTTTCTAAATATAACAAAGGCAACGTTTACGTTGAATGGTCAGTAAACGAAAAAGCCGCCATGGAAGTTGCAGCCGCCGCAAGCTATGCCGGTGCGCGCTGCCTTGTTACCATGAAGCAGGTTGGCTTAAACGTTGCCAGCGACCCTTTGATGAGCCTTGCCTACGTTGGCGTAAAAGGCGGTTTTGTAATTGTCAGCGCCGACGACCCGGGGCCGATAAGCAGCCAGACGGAACAGGACACGCGGCGATTTGCCGAGTTTGCACGCATACCGGTTTTAGACCCGTGCAGCCCGGAAGAAGCTTTTGAAATGGTTCAGCAGGCTTTTGAAATTTCTGAAAAATACGCAACCCCGGTAATTTTACGCCCAACCACACGCGTAGACCACGCCTACGCAAGCATTACCTATAACGAAAACTATACGCCCAAACAGTTTGAAGGCTTTGTAAAAGATTCAAAAAAATGGGTAATTTTTCCGCGCCTTTCTTTTGTAAACCACACCAAAATTGAAGAACGAAACCCAAAAATTGGCGAAGATTTTTCAGATTTTAGTGCAAATGTTTGCACCGGCAGCGGCAAAAAAGCCGTTTTTGCAAGCGGCGTAAGCTATGCCTACGCAAAAGAATATTTGCAGAACCGCAGTGACATAAAACTTTGCAAAATTGCAACGCCATTTCCTTTTCCTAAAAACTTTGTGCTTAATGCCCTTAAAGGCGTAGAACAGGTACTTGTAATAGAAGAATTAAGCCCGTTTATTGAAGAAAAACTGCTTCAGCTTGCAGGCGAAAACAAACTGAACCTGCAAATTTTGGGCAAAGCCACTGGTAATGTATGCCATGCAGGAGAAAACACCTGCGAAAGCGTTGCAAAAAACATTGCAGAATTTTTAGGCGAAAGCCTTCCTTCTGTTACCGACACCAGCGACAAACCGGCACTGCCTGTGAGACCGCCGGTTTTATGTGCAGGCTGTCCGCACCGTGCAAGCTTTTACGCGGTTAAACAGGCACAAAAAGGCAAAAAATCTTACTTTTGCGGCGACATTGGCTGCTACACTTTGGGCAACGCCATGCCGCTTGATATGGTAGACACCTGCCTTTGCATGGGCGCAGGCATTACAATGGCGCAGGGCTTTAACCACGTAGACAAAGATGCCGTAAGTTTTGCCTTTGTAGGCGATTCAACCTTTTTTGCTTCCGGCATGACAGGCGTTGTAAACGCAATTTACAACAAGGCAAACATGGTTTTATGCGTTCTGGACAATTCTACCACCGCAATGACCGGCCACCAGCCCCACCCTGGCACGGGTAAAACCATGATGAACGAAATTACTGCAAAAGTAAGCATCAGCAAAATACTTGAAGGCATGGGCGTAGAATTTGTAAAAACCGTCAATCCGCTGGATTTGCAGAACACCGTTGAAACTATAAAACAGGCAGCAGGCCTGCCGGGAGTAAAGGCAATTATTTTTGCGTCCCCGTGCATTGCCCTGTTTAAGGCAAGCGAAAAATGCAGCGTGCAGGACAGTTGCATAGGCTGCAAAAAATGCATAAACGACCTTGGCTGCCCGGCAATTTATTTAAAAGACGGAAAAGCCCTGATTGACGGCAATTTGTGCAACGGCTGCGGTTTGTGTGCTCAGGTTTGCCCGGTAAAAGCAATTGGCATGGCAAGCACCAGCAAATAAGGAAGATTGAAATGGACAGAGAAATATTAGTGTGCGGAATTGGCGGACAGGGAACAGTTTTGGCTTCAAAACTTATTTCCCAGTGTGCCCTGGACTGCGGCGAAATTGTACATTCGGCAGAAACAATTGGAATGGCACAGCGCGGCGGAAGCGTAACAAGCCACGTGCGGATTGGTAAAAACGCCTATTCGCCCCTTATACCCAAAGGCCGGGCAGACGTTATTCTTGCATTTGAAAGCGCTGAAGCCGTGCGCAATCTTGAATATTTGAAAAAAGACGGAACAATCGTAGTAAACTGCAACGATTCTAACCCGAAAGCCGGTGAAATGATTGAATACCTTAAAACCAAGTGCCAAAACCTTATAGTTGTAAACGACCAGACATTGTGCGCGCCGGTTGGAACAACCAAAGTGTTCAACGTGGCAATTCTGGGCGTTGCATGCAAAAACAACCTGCTTGGGCTTGATGCCGAAAACATGCTTAGCACGATTCAAAATAAAGTACCGCCCAAATTTAAGGAAATGAACTTAAAGGCATTCGATTTGGGCAAAAATTATTCAGAATAGCCCAAACATCTATTTTCAAACTTGCCATTCAGAATAAATAAAACGCTGCAAGCACAGCACGGGGGAAAATATGAAACTAAACGAAAATCAGCTTAAACAGGTTGATGCACAGATTAAGAAACTTATTGCTACAGACAGCTATTACGGCAAAAAATACAAGGAACTTGGCATTACCGGCTGTAAAACTCAGGAAGATTTTGAAAAACTTCCATTCAGTTCCAAAGACGATTTGCGAAACGCCTATCCGCTGGGCATTCAGGCCGTACCGGACGAAGACGTTGTGCGCATTCACTCAAGTTCCGGCACAACCGGCAAGCCGGTAATCATTCCCTACACCGCCAAAGACGTAGACGACTGGGCAATTCAGTTTGCGCGCTGTTACGAAATGGCAGGAATTACAAAAAAAGACCGCATTCAGATTACGCCGGGCTACGGTTTGTGGACGGCAGGCATTGGTTTTCAGGCTGGATGCGAAAAGCTTGGCGCAATGGCAGTGCCGATGGGTCCTGGCAACACAGAAAAACAGCTGCAAATGATGCAGGATTTGAAATCAACCGTAATCTGCGCCACTTCCAGCTATGCCCTTCTGCTTAGCGAAGAAGTAAACAAGCGCGGAATAAAGGATAAAATTTCGCTTAAAAAAGGCGTTATAGGCAGCGAACGCTGGAGCGACAAAATGCGCAACAGCATTCAGCAGGGGCTTGGCATTGAACTGTATGATATTTACGGCCTTACAGAAATTTACGGCCCGGGCATTGGTATTAACTGCCAGAAAGAAAAATACATTCACTACTGGGACGACTACCTTTACATTGAAATTATTGACCCGGTTACAGGCAAACCCGTTGCAGACGGCGAAGAAGGCGAAATTGTAATTACAACACTGGTAAAGGAAGGCGCTCCGCTCCTGCGTTTCCGCACCCACGACCTTTCGCGCATCATCCCTGAAAAATGTTCCTGCGGTTCATGCTATCCGCGGCTGGACATTATCAAAGGCCGAAGCGACGACATGTTCAAGGTGCACGGCGTAAACATGTTCCCGGCACAGGTAGAAGAAATTTTGCAGCAGGTTGACGGTGCAACAAGTGAATATTCTATTGCAATTGGCCACGATGAAGATAACAACAAGGACGTTATGGTTCTTACCGTTGAAGTAGAAGGCCGCGTAAGTTTTGAAGAAACTGGAAAAGCAATCGGCAACCTGTTCAAGTCTAAAATCGGCGTAAATCCTAAAGTTTCCGTTGTGCCGGTTGGCACTTTGCCGCGCAGCGAAAAGAAAACCAAGCGCGTGTTTGACCACCGGGAAAACTGATTTTGCCAGTTTTTCTTTTTAGGCTTAACGGTTTTTAAACTTTTTGCATTTTTTCAGCCATTGCCCTGTTCCATACGCGGCAATGGCTGAAACTGGCTGCACGCAGTTTGATAAAAAAATAGTTTATTTAGCCCAAACTTCAAGTTTTAAATATTTATCTGTTTGTCATTCCGAACTTGGTTTGGAATCTGTTTTTTTTAAAACGAATCAGATGCTGAACTAAATTCAGCATGACAAATACTAATATATTTTGCCGCAAAAGCCGCCACAACCGCGCGCGCTGGTGGAACAACAAAACAGAACAGCGCTGGTGGCGCGGCACAAACCATAAAAAAAAGAACTTTTACCATGCAGTTACAGAACGAAAACCAATACTACAACTTGAAATTTAAAGACCTTTCCAAACAGCAGAAAATTAGATTTGTCGCCTTTGTAATATTTACCCTTGCATTTATAATTTTTCTGTGTGTTTTTGCAGATAATATTGAAGTTAAAACCAGAAAAACGATTGGGCTGGCAATTCTTTCGGCCTTTGCGGTTTTTCTGCTTGCTGATATGGTTTTGCTTGTCTGGCCAGACAAAAACCAGAGAATTTCTGGCATAATCAAATACAACAGTTATCTTTTCAACTTTGATTTTGAGGTTTTGCCGCCGGTTTACACAGAAAAAACCTGCGAAGTTATTTTTACAGATGATTCTGAAATTTGTGTAAGCTTTGTGCGCCTTAAAAAGAAAATTAAAAGCACGTGGGATGCGTATTTTGTTTACAGAGATTTTCATGTTCCCGTTTACAGGCTTTATGAATATTTTTATACAAAGGAATTATCCGAAGCAGAAGCGGCCGAATTCAAATATCCTGATTTTCCAGATTTGGTAAGCGAATTACTAAACTTCAGAAAAGAAAACCCTGAAGAATTTTACGACATTTTGAACCGGTTTATTTTTGAAGAACAGCAGGACACTTTATAAAATGTCTGGCAGCTTTGCGCCTGCGGCATTTTTACAAATTCAGCAAATATTGAAAATTTTATGCCTAAATACGGCGCAAAAAGGAAGAAAAAATGAAAAGAATTTTTCCAAAAGAAAGGATAATATCAGGTTTTCTGATTCTTGGAGCTTTGCTGTTCTTTTTTTGCATGATTTTCCCTTTGGAATTTTCCCTAAACGCGGAAACAGTATTTTTTGCTTTAATTTTTCTCTGCGGTTTTTGCATTGCCTTCAATTTTATAATTGCGCACACCGCCTACACCGAAGAAAACCTTTTTATAGTGACGCTTTTTGGAAAGCAGAAAATTAAAATGGAAGAAATTACCCGGATTGACAGAACATGGGAAGGTTCCGTTAAAAACATTCGATTAAAATGGAACGTTTATTACCGGGACGAATATTGGGACAGAGAGTTTAAAACCAGAATCTATCTTCCCGAAGATTACGATTCTGAAAAAACAAAGGAACTGATAAGGGCGATTAAAAACAGAAATACCGGTTTGGTTTTTCAAATTGACTGGCATTAAACCGGCAATAAACGGTAAAATAGCTGAACGCAAAGAAAGGCCGGGTTTTATGATTCGGTTTTAGAAAAAAAAAGAGGAAAAAAATGAAAAAAGTTTTTTTACTTATTCTTGCCTTGCTGCTTGGCGGTGTTATTTTTGCAAATGACACCTATTTTTTTACTTCCGGCGGAAACATTTTCTGCGCAGAAGATGAAGATATTTCCGTTCAAATGGAATCGGAAGTTATTGCATTAACCTTGCAGCCGGATTATTACGAAGTGACGGTTGATTTTAATTTTTTCAACACGGGCAAAACCGTTGAACTTCTGGTGGGCTTTCCGTTTTTTGAAGCCGGAATTGGCGGCCACGGAAAAATATACGATTTTAAGTGCTGGACGAACGGCGAACTTACGGATTTTTCAGACCAGCCAATAATAATGGAATTCAGCAATACGAATTTTAATGGAGAAGAATTGCAGAATGCCTATACCCGGAAAGTGGTTTTTCCTGCAAAAAAAGTAACGAAAACAAAAGTTTATTACAAATCCGAATACGGTCAGGATACGGAAGGTGTAATTGTAAAGTATCTTTACGGAACAGGAAGCAGCTGGAAAGATGACATTGGCGAAATAACGCTGATTAAAGAAAACAACCTTCCCTATTCAAGACCCGTTGGTTTTGAACTGCCGGAAAACGGAACTTCTTTTGTTCGCCTTGAAGACAACAAGTGGCAGGCGAAATTTTATAACGTTGCCCCGGAATATACAGACTGCATAACGATTAACGCTCAGGACATTCTTGATGACACCGACCCGAAAGCCTTTCCTTCCTACGGCTACACTTTTTCCCAAAAAAAGGCGCAGCCTGAATGGCTTTTCTGGTACACCAAACCTCAGCTAAGAATTTTAAGGAACACAATTTACGCCCTTCACGGCTATTCTTTCAAATCTCAAGACTTGAAAGAACTGTTTACGTCCTGGGGCAAATACTGGTACCCGGCCTACAAAGAAAATCCCAATTTTTCAGAAAACGAGCTTTCCGAAATTGAAAAATATAACGCAAAACTGATTCTTGAAGAAGAAAACCGAAGATAAAAAATTTACACGAAAGGTAAACTGAAAATGAAATGTGAAAATTTGGAACAGGTACGGGAAAATATAGACCGGATTGACAGTGAAATTATCAGGCTTATTGCAGAAAGAAAATCATACGTTGTTCAGGCTTCGGCCTTTAAGAAAAACGAAGAAGGCGTTAAAGACACCGGGCGCGTAGAAAAAGTAATTGCAAAAGTTAGGGCGCGTGCAGAAGAATACGGGGCAGACCCGGACATGGTTGAAGCCCTTTACAGGGAAATGATTTCAAGATTTGTGAATATGGAAATGAAAGAATTCAATGAAAGAAACGGCCGCCAGTAATTTTGGCGGAAAGGCTGTTTTTGAGGGTAAGTAAACCTAAAAATATTACCTGTAAACCTAAAGAAATTATATTCCAATAGTTATTTATAAGTGCTTAAATTATTACAGGTTGCAAAGAGGCACGGAAAATAAATTCCGTGCCTCTTTTTTTATACCTAATGATTAACTTACAGGAGGACTTATGAAAAAGCTTGAAGGAAAAGTTGCACTTATTACTGGTGCTTCAAAAGGAATTGGTGAAGGTGTTGCAAAGGTTTATGCAAAATACGGAGCAAAATGTGTTCTTGCAGCCCGCGGCTCCAAAGTAATGGAACTGGCTTCTGAATTAAAGGCAGAAGGATATGAAGTGACAGGCGTTCAGGTTGATGTGTCCGACTACAAAAGCGTGCAGAATCTTGTTCAGATAACTGAATCGACTTATGGTAAAATCGATACGCTTGTGTGCAACGCGGGTATCTGTGTTCTGGAGGAATTTCTTTCAGATGATGACTTTAAAAACCGTGACATGCATCTTGATATAAATGTAAAGGGAGTCTGGAATGTAACAAAAGCTGCTCTTCCCGGAATGATTTCAAAAGGCGGCGGTGCTGTTGTCATAATGAGTTCTGTTACAGGTGACATGGTAGCAGATCCTGGTGAAGTTGCTTACGCTACATCAAAAGCCGCACTTGTCGGTTTTACCAAGTCTATGGCACGTGAAGTAGCTGATAAAAATATCCGTGTAAATGCAATCTGTCCGGGTTATGTACGGACACCTTTGGTTGAGGGAATGGCCGTTCAGTCAGACCCAGAAAATCCGGAGCGTGCTATTCAGGCAATTGCAAATGCTGTTCCACTTAAGCGTCTTGCAAGACCGGAAGAAGTTGGTGAACTTGCAGCTTTCCTTGGCTGTGAAGAATCCAGCTACATTACAGGAACACAGATTGTAATTGACGGCGGAAGTACACTGCCAGAAACTTCTTCAATGGGTCAGTAATAATGCAGAAGGTTTCTTTTTTTGACAGGAAAGGAGCCGTCGCAAGAAAAATCATCGATTTTTCATTCTGGAAAATTAACGAAGAATTTTCTCTGAACAATAAAATCATCACAGACGTAACTGAGTTGAGGGGAACTGTCAGTGAACAGAATACTGACATTTTAATTGCAGTTACTGATGGACTTGATGATTTTGCACCGGAGAAAATCCGTGATTTTATCAGAAAATTTTCCAGAATGGAATTGATTGTGATTGGCCGGGATGCTTCTTACAAAACAGTTCGTAATTATCTCATAAACGGTGTCTTTGATTATCTTATCTACCCGGTGGATGAACAGATGCTGAAAGATTCTATCTTCAGAATGTATGAAAACACAGGCATTGATTATGTAATGAATAATCTGAAACTGAAGACTGATGCATTGATTGATAATATTTTTTTAGGTGGCGGTCAGGAAGAGTTTATTATCTCGGAAATCATCAACCAGATTTACGATGACTGGAACAATGATTCTGTAAACTGCCAGCTTGTGTCTGACCGTGCAAAAATCTATGTCTATGAAACTCTTATAGAGCGTAAACCGTGGCTCGAAAAGTTTCTGTATAAAAATGACTTTACTCATCACTTCGGTTTTACCCTCAAAAGTCGCAAAGAACTGATTCAGAAATGGCTTATGAATTTCCGTGAAGCAAGTGCAATGGTCACAAAGTATCAGATGATTGACGACAAGCTGGTTTATAAAATCGGGAAATATGCTGTTGTTCATGTAGATGAAAGACTTTCACTGGATGATGTGTCGAACGGTGTTTTTCTGAACGCCAGCTATATCAGCCATATCTTTAAAAAAATTACCGGAATGAATTTCATTGATTTTATGACCGAAGTAAAAATCGATCGCGCTAAAGTTCTGCTTCGTGATCCTGATATCCGTATTAATGAAGTTGCACATACACTCGGTTTTTCAAATCAGGAATATTTTACAAGAAATTTCAAGAAGAAAACCGGTGTTACTCCAACAGCCTATCAGAAAAAATTGTTTGAAATTTATTCGGAATAAATAAAAAAAATACATAAACCTAAAAATTTTACAGATGGAAATAAATCGTGGTCAAAGAAATTATTTTTTGAATTTTGTATAAGTTAAATATCAGTTCAGCCGAATCCCAAGGCTGACGTAAGCGTACAAGGGCGTACAAAGTATTCAAACAGATTGTCTTGAATATCGTGTACGCCCTTTTTTTATTTTCTGGAGGAAGAAAATATGGCATCAAAATCAAGTATTCTGGATTGCAACAGATTCAGAAGTGAAGACGCTGCTTCTTTAGACCCGGTTACACGTGGTCTTGTAGAGCGACGCGAAAAATGTATGGGCAGTTCCTACAGACTTTTTTATAAGAGACCTTTGAATCTTGTAAAAGGCGAAGGTGAGTTCATGTGGGATGCTGACGGAAATAAATATCTTGATATGTACAACAACATTCCGAGTATGGGTCACTGTCATACTGCAATTGTTGAAGCAGTAAATAATCAGATGAAGAAGATCAATACGCACACCCGTTACCTTCATGAAAATATCATCAACTACAGTGAAAGACTTTTGACTTACATGCCTTCAGAAATCGATCGTGTTATGTTCATGTGTTCCGGATCTGAAGCAAATGATCTCGCACTCAGAATCTGTATGGCATACACCGGTGGAACAGGAATTCTCATTTCACAGGAAGCTTATCACGGAAATACACAGCTTGTGAGTGCGATTTCACCTTCAATTGGTGGCGGCCAAAAACTTCTCGACAGTGTACGCCTTGTTCCAACTCCTGATTATTACCGTCATGGAAACAGTGATGAAGAATTTACTGCATGGTACTGTGCAGAAATCCAGAAGCAGATTGATGACATGAATGCTCATGGAATTAAGCTTGCATGTTTTATTGCTGATTCAATTTTCAGTTCAGACGGCGTTCATCCAAATCCAAAAGGATTCCTTAAGGCTGCAGTTGATGTAGTTCATAAAAACGGAGGTCTCTTTATCGGAGATGAAGTTCAGCCAGGATTTTGCAGGACAGGTGATGCATTCTGGGGATTTGCCCGTCATGGAATTGTACCTGACCTTGTAACAATGGGTAAACCAATGGCAAACGGTATTCCATGTTCCGGACTTGCAGGCAAGCACGAGATTCTTGAAGCCTTCAGCCAAAAGTTTCCGTACTTCAATACTTTTGCAGGAAATCCTGTTTCTATGGCTGCTGCTGCTGCTGTGCTTGATGTCATTGAAAAAGAAAATATTCTTGAACACACAAAAACTGTCGGTTCAGAACTGCTTTCAGCTTTGAAGGAGGTTCAGGGAAGACATAGCGAAATTGCAGGAGATGTAAGAGGTGCCGGCCTTTTCATCGGCTTTGAACTGGTTGAAGATGCTTTGAAAAAAACTCCTTCGCCTGAAAAAACTCAAAACCTGATTAACAAAATGTATGAACGAAAAGTTCTTACATCAAATGCAGGTCCTTTCGGAAATGTCATTAAAATCAGACCGCCATTGGTTTTCAAATCTGAAGATATAGACTGGTTTGCTACTGCAATGGATGAAAGCCTTACGGAAATTGAAAACGAAAAATAGTTTTTGAAAAAAAACAAAGGATAATTTTTTATGACTTTTGATATGGATCTTTTTGATAAGGTTGCACAGACAACATTGGAAAAATATGGATGGCAGGATAAAGATGAAGTAAAGCTTATCGTGCTTTCAGAAAATGCAACCTACATGGTTAAAAATAAAGCAACAGGAGAAAAAGACGGGGTTCTCAGAATCGGTCGTCCAGGCTATCACACTTTATCTGAACTGAATTCAGAAATGAAGTGGCTCAAGCAGATTAATGAATATACTCCGCTGGTTGTTGCAAATCCTATGAAAGGATTAAACGGAGAGTACATTCAGAACGTAGAAGGTCCTGATGGTGAAATCTATAACTGTGTAATTACAGAATTTCTTCCGGGTTCTTCTCCTGATGAAAATAATGAAGAACAGATGGTAAAGCAGTTTAAATATCTTGGAGAAACTACAGCTTACCTTCATCGTCAGACGGAAATCTGGAATGGTACTTCAAAAATCGACCGCTATGAATGGAGTTTCGACAATGTTATCGGTGCAACACCCAAATGGGGCGACTGGAGAAAATTCCCTGACATGACACCAGAAGCACAGTCTTTCCTTGAAGATATTGTTCATATCATTGAAAAAAGGCTTAAACGTTATGGACGCACTGAAAATAATTTCGGTCTCATCCATGCAGACCTTCGGCTTGCAAACCTTCTTATTGAAGGAGATCAGATTAAGGTAATTGACTTTGATGACTGCGGCTTTGGATGGCACCTTCAGGATCTTGCCTCGGCACTGAGCTTTATTGAAGAAAAACCGATTGTTCCAAAACTCGTCAATGCATGGTTAAGCGGCTACAAAAAAGTTCTGCCGTTTACTGATACTGATTTTGAAGAAATCGACACATTCATCATGATGCGTCGTCTTCAGCTTACTGCATGGCTTGGTTCACACCAGCAGTCTGGCCCAGTTGCAGAACTGAGTGTCGGCTGGATGGACGGAACAATGGAACTGGCAGAACGTTACAAGAGATTGTTCGGCTAGTAAATTAATTTCAGTTTTTAAGGCATCAAAAAAATATTTGGAGGTAATTTTATGGAAGAAACGAAGAGTGCTTTGTCTAAGTCGATGAGACTTCTCTATGTTTACGCAATGGCAACCGGTGCAATTTTCACATTCATGTGCTACTGGGATGGTATCTTCATGTCCTATACAGGACCTGCAACCTTCCTTGCATTTGCATTGATGACACTTGCAATTTTGCCGACAGCATTTGTTTATGCAGAATATTCAACAATGCTTCCAGCAGCAGGTTCCTGTCTGGTATTTAATACTGTAGGTTTGAACAAGCATGCTGGTTTCTGGTCTGCATGGCTCATAATGTGTGCATGGATTGCAGTTCCTGCTGCAGGCGTACTTGGTATTCTCGAATGGCTCAATCATCAGTTTGGACTTACCCTTGACGGTTCTACTCCAACAATTGTCGGAATTGTTATCCTATGTTTCTGGTGTGGCCTTAGTCTTTACAAGAATGTCGTTGCAGGTAAGGTTCAGTCATTCATGCTTATGGCCGGTATGATTGGTGTAATTGTATGTTCAATTATGTTCCTTTGCAGCGGTCACTGGAGCTTTGACAACTTTAAGAATTTCTTTACAAGCAGCAACATGAAGGAATGGGGAGGCGCATTTGCTTCAACAGGAATTGCATGGGCAGTCGGATGTTCATTTATGATTACTCCGTTCTTCGGATTTGAAACTGTACCAGCAATGGTAGAAGAAGGAACTTTCCCTATCAAGGATCAGAAGAAGGCTATTCTTGGTTCAGTTGTAACTTGTGGTGCAATCTATGTAATATTCTATTTCTGTATGGCAGGTGCAATGCCTTGGGCAGAACTTACAAATAATGGTGACTGTCATCCGTTCGTAACTTTCGAAGCACTTCAGTACTGCTTTGGTGATAAGATTGCATGGTTCGTTCTTATCATGGGTATTGTAGGAATTGTTTTCCCGATTGGAACTTCTGTTCTCGGCTTCTGGTATTCAGGTGTTCGTATGATTTATGCAATGGGTCGCCAGAACTTCCTTCCAAAGCAGTTCTCGTATGTAAACCGTTTCAACCAGCCAGTTCTTCCAAACATCCTGATTCTGGTTGTATCAATCGGATTTATTGCAATGCAGTCAATTACAGCATTCTTCGACCTTATGGCATTTGCATGTGCTCTCTGCTATGCACTTACTTCAATTTCTTCACTGGTAATCGACCGCCGTCATCCGGAATGGAACCGCCCTTACAAGTGTGCAAAGATCATCAAGATTCTTTCAGTAATCATCATGCTTGCATGTTCATTCTTTACAACAATCGGTATCGGTCCAAGAACATGGATGGGCTTCATCGGTTACATGGCTGTTGGTGTTGTTCTCTGGCTTTACATGATTTTCTACAAGTGGCGTCATGAAAAGGTTTGGATGAAGACACCTGAAGGCGACAAAGAATATTAATTTTCAGGAAGGAAAATATGAAAGAATTGGAAATTATTATAAAACCTGAAAAGCTTGAGAACCTGAAACGTATTCTGGACAGAGAAGGCGCAAAAGGCGTTATGATTTCTCAGATTTTCGGATATGGTCATCAGAGAGGAAGCGGTCAGGTTTATACAAGAGAAGAAAATCCTGGTATCAATCTTCTTCCAAAGCTTGATGTTCGTACTGTTGTAAAAGATGACATTGTTGAAAAAATTATTTCGCGTGTTCTTGAAGAATTGAATACAAACAGCTTTGGTGATGGAAAGATTTTTATCAAGAATGTTGAAGACGCTGTTAAAATCAGAACTGCAGATCGCGGAGATGATGCCCTCTAAGATTTGAGGAACTGATTCATACAGATAAAGAATTGGCCTGGTACAATGACGTGCCAGGCTTTTTTCAATAAATAAATCTGTTGTTGAAAGAAAAATCTATTTACAAATTGTATTACGGATTTCCGTTAAATTTATTCCACAAACTTATATCCGATTCCCCAGACAGTTAAAATGTACTCAGGAGAATCAGGATTTGTTTCCACTTTTTTGCGAAGCTTTCTGATAAATGCCATAATATTGCTTTCGTCCAGAAAATAACCTTCTTTCCAGACTGCGTAATAAATCTGTTCTTTTGTAAAAACTTCCCCACGGTTGGAAGCAAGGAAAAAAAGGATATCGAATTCTTTTGGAGTCAGAAGGATTTCTATTCCATTTTTCAGGACTTTCCTTTCTTTGCGGTAAATTTCAAGATTTGGAGCACGGATTATATCTTCATAGATAAATGGAGCGGAAGATTCACAGTCCAGCACAAGGGAGTTTGTCTGACCAGAAACAAGTTCCTGAAGGGAGGATTTTAATTCTGATTTTTCAGTTTCAATTTTTGCATCGCCAGCAGCTGATTCAAGACTTTTGATTAAAAATTGCGCAAGTTCATTTGAAACTGTAATGTAATCAACTTTTTTCTTCATAAAATGCAAACCTCCTTTACTGCTACAGTCATGCTGAACTTGATTCAGCATCTAACTTAAATATAATTGCCCCTTAATCAAAGTGAGATCCCGAAACAAGTTCGGGATGACGTAAAATTTAATAAAGCGTCCTGTTCTTCTTCATATAAATCCTCTAAGCAAAAGTCATAAGTCCAAGATAAGCCGCCACAACAATCAGCAGGAAACCAAAATACATAATCGGCAAAGGGCAAAGACCAACATAATTTCCAAGAGGAGTATAAATCAGTGCTGTGAAAATTATGATTCCAAAAACCGTCACAATCTGGAAAAGCTTTGACGGACTACTCTGCACAAATGGAATCTTTTTTGTACGCAAAAGCAAAAGAATTAAAACCTGAGTCCAAAGGGATTCCAGAAACCAGCCGGTCTGGAAAATACGGACAAATAGACTTTGTAACTGAAGGGACAGACCCCAAAAGTTTCCGCCGCAAATTGCAGGACATAAAACAAAATACAAAAATACAAAAGTAAGGATATCAAACAGAGAACTTACCGGCCCAAAGAACCGCATGAATTTTCCAAGGCTACGGCCTGACCATTCCAAAGGTTTTTCGCATTCATCTTCATCAACATTATCCCATGGGAACGAGAGGCAGAGAGTGTCGTACAAAAGGTTTAAAAGCAAAAGCTGGAGCCCGGTCATTGGGAAAAATGGCAAAAGAACCGAAGCCAATACAATAGAAAAAATGTTTCCAAAATTTGAACTGGCTGTAATTTTGATGTACTTGGTCATATTCATAAAAGCTTTTCGGCCCTGAACAATTCCCTCTTCCAGAATATTCAAATCTTTTTTCAATAGAATTACGTTGGAACATTCTTTAAGTGCGGCCACGGAATTTTCCACGCTAATTCCCGCATCACACTGACTGATGGCACTAAGGTCATTTAATCCGTCACCCAAGAATCCAACTGTGTGACCATTTTGCTGAAGGATGTTGATTACAAAACTTTTTTGTTCTGGGGTAAGTTCCGCAAAAACTTCTGTAGTTTCCACCCGCTGGAGAATCTGGTTTTCGTCCATGCTGGTAAGGTCTGTCCCCGTGAGCATATTTTCTGTATTAAGTTTAAGACGGCGACAGATTGATTGGGTTACGTTTTTCTTGTCACCTGACAAAACCCGCACACTGATATTTTTTGCTTTTAGTTTTTCAATTGCGCTGAAGGCACTTTGTTTTGGAGCATCAAAAAAGGCAAGAAAACCCAAAAGAGTAAGTTCGGTTTCTGTTTCGGCAGTAATTGTTGTGCAATCAACTTTTTTATAAGCCACCGCCACCAGCTTCATTCCATCCTGGGACATTTCGCCAGTCATTTCAAAAGCTTTTTCGCGGCAATCATCATCAAAATCTGAAATCTGATTTTTGTATTCAAAGGTTTTGCATTTATTCAGGATTTCTTCCACGCCGCCTTTTACAATCAAAATATGCTGATTTTCTTCTATATAATTCACCAATACCGAAGCAAATTTCCGCTGATAATCAAAAGGCAGGGAATCAATCTTTTTATAATTTTCTTCAAGTGCAGTGGCGTTAAAACTTTCCCACGCTTTCACTTCAAGAATCCCAGAATCAAGATGATTTTTTACTCCTGAATGGTAAAGGCTGTTTAGGTAGGCATATTCCAAAACCTGAATATTTTCGTTCCCAAGAATATCCATGTAATATTCCAAGAGGATTTTATCGCCAGTGAGAGTGCCGGTTTTATCAACACAAAGGACATCGAGACTGGCAAAACTCTGCATGGCATTAATATTTTTTACAACTGTCTGCTTTTTGCCCATAACGGAAGCACCGTGAGCAAGACAGGCATTTACAACCATTGGAAGCATTTCTGGAATAAGCCCCACACCGACCGAAAGTGCAAACAAAAAAGAACGGAGCAAATCACCTTTTGTGGTAAAGCTGATTACAAAAACAAGAGGAATTAAAATTACCGCAAATCGAAGAAGAACCGCCGCAATTGAAGAGGCACCTTTATCAAAAGACTGCTTACGTTTCTCATCTTTTTTATTGAAGATTTTTTTCCCACGAGGATTATCGTTTTCAATCTCAACAATGCCTTCCGCTTTTCCGCCAACTACAATAGATCCAGTTCGGCAAACTTCATTAGCAGATTTTTCAAAAATGTCACTTTCGCCAGTAATGGCAGATTCAGAAATAAAAAAATCAGTGGCTGCAGAAAGTTTAACATTGCAAGGGATTTTCATTCCCGCTTCCAAAAGAATCTTATCGCCGGACTTAAGATTGAGATTGGAGGTCTGTCCCCATTGTCCGTTTCCAGAGTCATCATCACACCAGACCATAACATCAGTTTCCACAAGAGAAGCAAGATAATCCGCAGTACGTTTGGACTTCAATTCCTGCACAAGCCGAATCACCGCAGATACAAAATACATTGTGAGAAGAATTATGAAAGTGGAAAAATTCTTGGAAAAGTTTGAAGCGAACAAAACATCCGTAACAAAAGAAACTGCCGCAAGACTTATGAGAATCACCGAGAAAGGATTTATGAATGAACGACGTAAGATGGATTTTATGGTCATAATAGTGATTATATCACGGATGAAGGTGGGAAAATATGGCGAAATTCTTGCGAATTTTGGGGAAGAAAAGAAATGTATTCCGCAATTTAAAATAAAATTTATTTTTGCGGAATGAATAACGAAATTAATTAGAAGTTCAATGTTTCAGAAAAAATTATTCTTCATCATCTGGAGAAAATTTAAATATTTCTTCTACAGGTTTTCCAAATACGGCGGCAATGTCCATAGCGAGCTTTAGGGATGGATTATATTTACCATTTTCTAAGGCTCCAATAGTTTCTCTTCTTACGCCAACTTTTTCGGCAAGTTCACATTGCGTCATTTTCATCTTCCAGCGAAGTTCATGGATTGTTGTTTCTAGCATTTATTTTTCCCTTAAAGATTCAATGAAAACGGAAAAATTAGTTTTCTTCAAAAAAATCCTTAGATTCATCTATTTTCTTTGTCTTAACAATATATGTAATGCTATAAAAAAATAAAAAGAAAGCAATGACAAATTCAATAAATCCTTCTTTATAAACAATTTGAGAAATTGGCTCAAATCTAAGTATTACAGAAACAAAAATTAGTACTACAAGTCCTAATTTTAACGTAGTATTTGCAGAATCATTTCTGATATTTTCAGAAAGTTCATCTTCAGCATCTGCTTTTGCAAAAATTGGAATAAGAGCAAAAAAGATTGCTACAAAACTAAAACATGTAATAATCAGTGATATGATTATCGGAACGTTCAAATATGAAACGATTCCAAGAATAAGGTTGGATACGCCAAGTCCAAAATTATAAAAAAGTTCTTTTTTTAGAATTGATAGTTTTTTCATAAAATCTCCTTTCGTATATGCGAAATATATAATAAATGTTATATATTTCGCTCATTTAGTAGAAATATAAACTATCAGATGTGTAATGTCAATAACAAATGATAGAAATATCGCGCATTATTATTGCTGAAGAATATTTATTCGATTCTTGTAATTGATTTATTTTCATTATTATAGTGGTTGCAAAGTAAAACAGTCGCTCATCGCAAGAAAAAAACAATAATTTCGCCATACTTTTTGAACAAAATGCTTTTTAGCTATAAACTATACAATCTCCTTCTACAATACTTCCCATCCTGCACTGATAACAGCTGGATTTGTTAAGAGAATTGATACAATTTCTTCCATATAACTTTTCTTAACCTTTCCAGAAATACCATATTTTGCGATAATCTCAACCTTATTTCCTACGGCATCACCACT
>JAZRVO010000009.1:0-19253 GCA_045599185.1 Treponemataceae bacterium
TATTCTACGGTTACAGACTTTGCCAGGTTGCGCGGCTTGTCCGGGTCAAGCGAGCGCTGAACTGCGCAGTAATACGCAAAAAGCTGCGCCGGAATAACCGAAAGCATCGGCGTAAGTTCGTCAAAAGTGCGCGGAATTGTAACGGTTTCGTCGGCCGTTTTATTGAAATAGTCTTCGTCCTGATAGGTTATGCACATTACGGTTGCTCCGCGTGCCTTAACTTCCTTAATGTTAGAATCCATTTTGTCAAACAGCTTGGACTGGGTGCAGACTGCCACAACCAGCGTGTCCGTATCAACCAGCGCAATCGGGCCGTGCTTCAGTTCGCCAGCCGCAAAAGATTCAGAATGCGTATAGCTTATTTCTTTCAGTTTAAGCGCGCTTTCCAGGCTTATAGGGTAGTCTGCAAGGCGGCCCATAAAAAACACTTTCTTTTTGTTGAATGTTTTTGATGCAAACCGCTGAATAATTTCCTTATTCTTCAAAAGTTCCTGTGCTTTTTCCGGCAGGGCTTCAAGTTCTTCTATATATTTGTGCAGTTCTTCTTTTGTTAAAGTGCCTTTCAGCTGGGCAAATTTCAGTGCAACAAGGTAAACGCACATAAGCTGGCTGGTAAAAGCTTTAGTTGAAGCAACTGCAATTTCCGGGCCTGCAAGGGTAAAAAGAACCGCGTCAGCTTCCCGGGCAAGAGTAGAACCGGCCACGTTTGTAATGGCAATAATGCGCGCGCCGGCTTTTTTTGCCATGCGCATGGCGGCCAGCGTGTCGGCGGTTTCTCCAGACTGGCTGATTATTATGAAAACGTCGGCCGGGTTTAAAATAGGGCTTCGGTAACGGTATTCGCTTGCAATGTCTACGTCAACGGAAATGCGTGCAAAGTGTTCAATTGCATATTTGGCGGCAAGCCCGGCGTGGTAAGCCGTGCCGCAGGCAGTAATAATTACACGCGGTGTCTGGGCGTAACGCTGGTCAATGCCAATTTCGTCAAGGTTTACGCTTTTTAAGCCGTCTGTGCCTGCAACAATGCGCGGGCGCAAAGTCTGCAAAAGCGACTGGGGCTGTTCGTAAATTTCTTTAAGCATAAAGTGTTCAAAACCGTCTTTTTCTGCGGCGCTAAGGTCCCAGTCCACGTGTTCGGCTTTTTTTTCTATCGGTTCAAGTTCTTCGTTGAAAAAGCTGATGCTTTCTTTTTTAATCAGAGCAAGCTCGTTATCGTTCAAATAAAAAACCGTGCGCGTATGTTCCAGAAGCGCCGGTACGTCGCTTGCTAAAAACTGCTCGCCGTTGCCCTGGCCAATTACCAGCGGTGAATCCTTGCGGGCGCAGACAATCGTGTCCGGGCAGTCCTTGCAGATAACAGCCAGCGCATAAGAACCTTGCAGCTGGTTTAACGCCTTTGCAACGGCCTGCAGCAGGTTTCCGTCGTAAAAATAATGAACAAGATGGGCAATAACTTCAGTGTCTGTTTCGCTTTTAAAAGTTACGCCTTTGCCTTGCAGTTTCTGTTTTAATGCTGAATAGTTTTCAATGATACCGTTATGAACAACGGCAATGCTGCCTGAAACATCGGTATGCGGATGTGAATTTTCGTCTGATGGTTCGCCGTGTGTTGCCCAGCGCGTATGGCCAATGCCGCAGCTGCCGCGGATAATTTCTCTGGCGATTTTTTCCTGAAGGAATTTGAGCGCGCCTTTTGCCTTGCGCACAAGAAGTTCTTCATCGTTAAGCACTGCAATACCGGCTGAATCATAACCGCGGTATTCTAGTTTTTTAAGTGCCTCAATCAAAATTGGCGAAGCGTTTTTTACGCCAACATAGCCAACAATCCCACACATTGTTATGTCCTTTTTAAAACAGTAAGCCTCGTGCCGCTTCTTGAATAAACATTCGTGCCAGAAGTGTCAGAAAACTTAATTGTTTTGGTAAATTACACGCGTTACTCCGAACGCAATAAGTTTCGCTTTAATATATCGGAATATTTGGCGGATTGGCAATATAAAAACGGAAAGAAAATGCCGGTTTTGTTCGCTTTTTTTTGCTTTTCTGTTTTATGCGGTGAGGTTGTTGATTTTTTCAATTTTAGGTATATTTACTGTATGAAGAAGAATTTAATCCCTGTAACATTGCTTACCGGTTATCTGGGAGCCGGAAAAACTACTCTTTTGAATTATGTTTTGAATAACCAGAAGGGCTACAAAGTGGCTGTCATCGTCAACGATATTGGCGAAGTAAATATTGATGCAGACTTAATTGCCAGGGGCGCCGGAATTGTTGAAGAAGACAAGGATTCGGTTGTGCCTTTGCAGAATGGATGTATCTGCTGCAACTTAAAAACCGATTTGATGAATCAAATCATTTCTTTATGTGAAAGCAACAAGTTTGACTACATTCTGATTGAAGCAAGCGGCATTTGCGAACCTCTTCCAATTGCCCAGTCTATTGAAGCTTTGTCCGGCAACACCGGTGACCGCCGCATGCCAGCCGTATGCAAGCTTGACAATATTGTGGCCGTTGTTGATGCCCTGCGCCTTGTTGACGAATTTGCAGGCGGCAGCAGCCTTTTGAAAAAAGACGTTGGCGAAACTGATATTGAAGCCCTGCTTATTCAGCAGATTGAGTTCTGTAACACGATTCTTATTAACAAAACAGACCTTGTAACGCCGGAACAGCTGGAAGAAGTTAAGAAGGTTGTGCGCACTTTGCAGCCAAAAGCCAAAATGATTGAAACCCAGAAAGGCGTGGTTGATTTGAAGGAAGTTTTGGGTACAAATTCCTTTGATTTTGAAGCCGTTTACAGCACCGCTGGCTGGGCACAAACTTTGGACGAATTCGACAAAAACCTTGATGAGCATGGTCACGAACACGAAGGACATGAACATCACCATCATCACGACCACGATGAAGACGGCGAAGACCATTCGCACTGCGACCACGAGCACGGTCACTGCTGCCACGACCATGATCACGATGAACATGATGAACACGAACACCACCATCATCACGACCACGATGAAGATGGCGAAGACCATTCGCACTGTGACCACGAACACGGTCACTGCTGCCACCATCACCACGGGGAAGGCCACCAGCACGGCGATGAATTTGGCATAAGCACTTTTGTTTATTACCGCCGCAAGCCTTTTGACAGAATGAAACTGGAAAAATTTGCCGAAAACTGGCCAAGCAGCGTAATTCGTTCAAAGGGTTTGGTTTGGTTTGTTGATGATAACGAAGAAGCCTTTGTTCTTGAACAGGCCGGTAAACAGATTACCGCTTCTTATTCCGGCGACTGGATGGCGACAGCCCCTGCACGCCAGATAAAAATGGCACTTGCCAACGACCCTGAATTTGCAAAGAACTGGGACGAAGTGCTGGGCGACCGCATGGTAAAACTGGTATTTATTGGCCGCCACATGGACAAGGAAAAACTTATTGCCGATTTGGATGCCTGTCTTTCTGAACCTACAGTAAAAGTTAAAAAATAAGGCTTTGGCTGCTTTATAAAATTCCATTCAATTTGGTTTTTCGCCCTAAAAGTGCATAACATTCACTTTTAGGGCTTTTTTTTGTTTCCGCGCTAGGGCAAAAAACACACCCAGCAATATTCAATGAATAAAATGCCATTTTTTGCCGATAAAAATTTTACAATATAACCTGAACTTCGAATTTTATATAAAAGGCTGTTTTTGATGGCATTTCATATAAACTCGATATTGGGTTATTATGTAAATTTTCTGCCGGAGGGAGTAATGGCTATTTGTTCTTATTATGCAACTTGTTCTTTTTATCAGAATGCGCTGGTTTGCAAAACTGAAGCCGGTGCGCTTTTGAAGCAAAATTACTGTGAAAAGGGCAATGTAGAAAACTGTGCCCGGCTTGTTATAGCAACAAAGCTTGGTCTTGAATATCTGGATGACAGCATTTTTCCAAACATGATGGAAAAAGCCCGTGAACTTTTAAAGCAGCAGGGCATTGAAAAACCGGATGAAGAATTGCCGGTAGAAGGCGTTGATTTTGTAGTAGAAATTGATGAATCGTGCGCTGAATGAATTTTTCATTTGCAAAAAAAAAGCAGGCATTTTTTTAAGTGCCTGCTTTTTTATCCCGGCGTTGCGGCTGGTTAATTTTTCATTCATTTAAAAAAAGAAACCCCGCAGAATCAGGTATTCTGTGGGGTTAAAAAAAGTTCCGGCCGTTAAGCGGGGAGAAAACCGGAACTTTTTTGGGGGAGTCCTGTTATTTGTTGGAGGAACAGGAAAATTGAAAGATTTGCTAAGTCAACGACTTTATAATCATTCAACATACGGTTTTTAAACCGATATCTAAAAACACATTCGGCCTGTTCAACGAACGAAACCCAATGTGCAAAAAGATCAATTTACTACTTGTAAAGCGGCATAACCGCTTCAAGGTTTTTAATATACTCTGCATAAGCTGCATCGTATGCTTTTACGTTTGCTGCAACCGGTGTAACAACTTTTTCAGTGTCAATTGCAACATGTTCTGCACAAAGGCTTGCAATGCTTGCATTTTCGCCGTTTGCGTTTTTATAGCACCAAAGTGCCTGAACTGCTGCACCAAGGGCTGCTGCTTCTTCTGCAACCGGCAGTTTAATAGGCAGGTTCAAAACGTCGGCAGCAATCTGACGCCACAACGGGCTTTTTGCACCGCCACCAATCAGGCGGATTTCTTTAGGTTCAAAACCAAGCTTACGGAATGCTTCAATTCCGCCGCGCATTGCAAATACTGCACTTTCCATTGCAGCACGGCAAATGTTTGCACGGCTATTGTTTGCAAGGCTTAAGCCTGTAATGCTTGCACGTCCGTTTGGCAGGTTTGGTGTGCGTTCGCCGTTAAAGAAAGGCAGAACAACTACGCCGCCAGCACCAATTTCTGCTGTTGCTGCTTCGGCATCAAAATCTTTAACGCCAAGACCAAAAAGTTTTCTTATTTCTTCAGTGGCAACAGTACAGTTCATTGTACAAAGCAAAGGCAGCCAGCCGCCTGTTGAAGAACAGAAACCAGAAAGCCCCTGCTGTGGGTTTGCAATTGCTTTTGCGCTGTAACCGTACAAAGTACCGGAAGTTCCCATACTCATGGTCAAGAAACCGTCTTCTACAGTACCAGTACCAATTGCGCCCATCATGTTATCGCCGCCACCAGAAGAAACCGGAATGCCGGCTGGAATTCCCAGAAGTTCAGCAGCTTCTTTTGTAACAGTTCCGCATGGTTTTTCGCTTGAAATAATTTCTGGCAAAAGTGCAAGCAGACCGTCATCAATGATAGAGCACATTTTTTTAGACCATGTGCGAAGTTCGCTGTTAAAAAGTGCCATGCCCGATGCATCACCGGCTTCCATTGTATAGGCGCCGGTAAGCTTAAAGTTGATGTAATCGTGTGGCAAAAGCACGTAGCGCAGCTTGTCAAAAGCTTCTTTCTTGTGGCGTTTAAGCCACAGAATTTTTGGTGCGGTAAAGCCGGGAAGCATAAGGTTGCAAACTTCTGCAATAACGGCTTCATCGCCACCGCATGCTTTTGTAATGATTTCACATTCTTCAACTGTAGAAGTGTCGTTCCACAGCTTTACGTTGTAAAGGGCTTTTCCGTCTTTGTCTAACGGAACGAAACCGTGCTGGTGTCCAGAAACGCCCAAAGCACAGATTGTTTTTTTCAGTTCTGCCGGAATCTGGTCGAAACATTTTTTCATTGCTTCGTCGTACCAGTCAGTTTTTTGTTCGCGTGTTCCGTCGTTTTCAGAAATTATATCTACTGGGCAGGAAGTTTTAGCTTCTACCTTTTTGTCTTCAAAATTATATACATAGACCTTCATGCTTTGTGTGCCAAGGTCAATACCTGCAACTGTTTTCATGTCACTCCTCCGATGGTTTAAGAATAAATCAAGAAGAAGCTAAAAGACATATTGAAAGTTGATAAAATATATCTAAAATTGATATTTTTTGTTGACGACCAAACTTATTCAATTTAAATTGAAACTATGAAAATTTTAGACACGGTTTTTGTTTACCGCCTTGCCCACGGTGAAAATTTGTCTTTTCACGGCCGCTACCATGCCCACGGCGAAAATGAATACGAGGTTCACTTCTTTCTTGAAGGCGAAGGTTCTTTTCTGTCCAATACGGCGCGCCTTTCCATAAACGATAATTCGCTGTTTCTGGCAGGCCCGCACGAATTTCATTCAATTATGCCGGATAAAGTAACGAAACCCATTACCTATTATGCGGTGCTTTTTTCGCTGGACGAAGAAAGTGACCCGGAAATATATAATATTTTGACTTCCATTTTGAAAAGCCGTTTGATTAAGCGGCAGGGCAGCACCGCAAACCGCTTTTTAATAGAAGAATTGCTGCGTTTAAGTTCTTCCCACGAAGAAGGGCTTGAAAAATCGGCGCTTTACCTGCTTTACAGCCTTCTGTACCGCTGGTTTTCAGGCTCTATCAGCAACATTACCCCGGCGGTTGCTCTGCAGGAAAAGAAAAACACTCAGGCACTTGTTCAAAACGCTCTGTCTTATTTTTCTGCCCACTTAACGGAACAGATTTCCATCAGTTCTGTGGCTTACCGCCTTGGTCTTTCGGCAGAACATTTTATTCGTGTTTTTAGGGAAGAAATGCACATGACGCCGTACCAGTATTTTATGCGCCTGCGTGCCGAAGCCGCCGCACAGGAACTGATAAGCAGCAAAAAAAGTATTGCAGAAATTGCAGAAGCCTACGCTTTTGAAAACCAGTTTCATTTTTCCAGGGTGTTTAAGCACTGCACAGGCTTTACCCCAAGTGCCTACCGCAGGTATTATGCCCGCGCCAATTAAACTGTATTGATGTTTAAAAAAAATTGCCGGTGTGCAAAGCTGTTTTTGCACACCGGCGCAGTTTGTTACCAATTTCAACAGTGTCTTTTAACACACGCTAAACTTCGTCATCGGAAAGAATCTGTGCTTCAAGAACAAGCGGACGATGCTTCCATTCTAAAAAAAGGAAAATGCACACGCCAATCATCAGTGCCACGCCAACAATGCGAACCAGCGTTAGGCCTATTTTTGCCGGCATACAGAAAATAAAAGCTGCAAGCACAAAAAAAGCCGCAATTTCTATTTTCTGCTGGCGGTTTTCGCTGTTTACGGCTTTCAGTTTTGTCAGTGCAAAAATTTCTACTGCGCCGTAAAGAACCATGTAGGAAGCAATTACGTAAAGCATTACAGTCCAGATAAATTCAGCCAGAAACAGTGGCAGAATAATTGCCAGCGCACCAAGCACAATGCTTGCAATTCCGCGCACCAGCAGCGTTGTCTGAAAAACCGGGTCTTCAACAAGGTTGCGTTCAAATAAAAGGGTGTAAAGCCCGGTTATAACAGAAGCAATGCCCAGAACAATAACCGAAACTTTTATGCATTCCTGTGGTGCAATAATCATCATCAGCGCAATAACCAGCACCAAAGCGGCCAGCAGCAGGTGTGTTTTTTTCATGGCAGTACCTTCTTTTGAAATTTGTAAAGTTACAGAACGCTGTTTAAAAACTGAACAGTTCGTTCGTTTTTAGGTCTGTTAAAAAGTTCTTCCGGCGAAGAATCTTCCAGAATAATGCCGTCGTGCATAAAAATTACCCGGTCTGCAACTTCGCGGGCAAAACCCATTTCGTGGGTAACGCAAACCATTGTCATTCCCTCGTCGGCAAGCTGTTTCATAACGTTCAAAACTTCGCCAACCATTTCCGGGTCAAGTGCCGAAGTAGGTTCGTCAAAAAGCATTACGTCCGGGTTCATGGCAAGGGCGCGTACAATTGCTATGCGCTGTTTCTGGCCGCCGCTTAAGGTAGAAGGATATGCCGAAGCCTTGTCGCGAAGTCCAACCCGTTCCAAAAGCCGGTATGCATTTTCTTCCGCCTGCTGCTGGGTTTGCAGTTTAAGCGTAACTGGCGCAAGGGTAATGTTTTGCAAAACGGTTAAATGCGGAAAAAGGTTGAAATGCTGAAAAACCATTCCCATTTTCTGCCGGTGCAGGTCAATATTTGTGGCTTTGTCGGTAATGTCTACGCCTTCAAAAGTAATTGAACCTTTGTCCGGCGTTTCCAGCAGGTTAAGGCAGCGCAAAAAAGTGCTTTTGCCCGAACCTGAAGGCCCGATAACTACTACTTTTTCGCCTTTGTTGATTGTGGTTGTTATGCCCTTTAAAACGTGTAAAGAACCAAAGCTTTTTTCTAGGTTTTTAACTTCTATCACTGCGTGCCATCCTGTGTTCAAAAATTGCAAAAAGTTTGGTAAGGCCTAAAGTAAGGCACAGATAAATTACTGCACAGCTTAAAAGCGGAATCCATGCGTTGTAAGTGGCGTTACGAATCATGTCGCCGGCCTTGGTTAAATCCATAACGGCAATAAAGCTTGCAACGGAAGTTTCCTTGATCAAAACGATGAATTCGCTTGTGTAGGTTGGAAGAACAGCCTTAATTGCCTGGGGCAGAACAATCTTGAAAAGTGTCTGATTTCTGCTCAATCCAAGTGAACGGCCGGCTTCTGTCTGGCCAGCGTCTACACCCTGAATGCCTGCGCGGAAAATTTCCGTACAGTAAGCGCCGCTGTTAATTCCGTATGCCAGAATGGCAACCAGAAAACGGTCTAAGCCCAGCGGGGCAAAAATGACAAAATAGAAAATCATCAGCTGGGTTGCCAGCGGTATGCCGCGAATAACCGTGGTATAAATTTCGGCAATGGCACGCAGCAGTTTGTTGCTGGAAATTTTCATTAAAGCGAAAAAGCAGCCCAAAACCGTACCGATTAAAATGGCGCAAATGGCAATAACCACCGTTGCACCAAGCCCCTGTAACAAAAGCAGCCATCGCTGGCCAGCAATCATAGTGTCTACGAATGACTGAAACACTTAAAACCGTCCAAAAAGTAAATTTAAAAGATGAAAATATTCTACCATATAATAGAAGTTTTTTCACTACTTTGGGCTTGTCTTTAACAATTGAATAAGCCTTCGCACGCCGGCGGAACGTTGCATTTTTCAGTTTACGGTTTATTACAAATTGCAGGCACGGCAAAGCGAAGGGTTAAATTGAAGGTGAGCCTGTGTTTTTTTCTGTATTGTGTTTTGATATTTTAAAATGTAAAATTGTTTTTATGAAAGTTAAAACAAAAATATGGTTTGGCGCGCTGTTTTTTATTCTTGCGGCGGCTTTTGCCGGTGCAATGGCGCTTAAAAATTCCTTATATACAAAAAAGCCCTTGCAGCTTAATTTTGACCACGACTATTACTGGCCGGATGTTTCTTTTGAAGATTCTACGTGGATTTATGAAAGGGTTTTTGGCGGCTTTGAATATTATCTTTACATTCCGCCCCAGTTCCGCGATGACAGGCACAACCCGGATGCAAAACTGCCGCTTTTTGTAATATTTCATGGTTCTGGCAAAGACAGCAAATATGCGTCCCTGGGGCGTTTTGGCCGCATTTTTGTAGACAGGCGCGTTCAGGACATTCGCCCTTGTGCCGTTTTGGTTTTGCTTGCACGCAACGATTATTACGAAAACTTGCAGGACACAAGCCTTGTCATTCAAAACGTGCTTTTAAAAAACGAATGCCTGGACAAGGACAGCCTTATTGCTTATGGCCATTCTCAGGGCGCGTATTTTGCAGTAAAACTTGCCTGCTGCCAGCCGGAACTTTTTAAAGCCGTAATTTCCGGCAGCGGCTATTATCAGGTAAGCAGAAAAGAATTATTAAAAATTCTGCCGGTTCAGTTTTATTTTGGGCTTGCTAAAAACGACAAGGGCATTTACGAACAGGGCATTAAAACAGGCCCGCTTTTGGAAAAATACTGCAAGAATTCAATTTATGCTGAATACCCAACCCGCGGCCACTTTTACGTAGAACTGAAAGATACACCGCCCGGCAAAGACATCACCTTTCTGCAATGGCTTGAAAAAGTCCTTACAGAATAATACATCGTGTTTGCAGATTGCTTTGTCTTAAGCCTTAAGATACTTTCTGTTAAAGCTTAAGAAATTTTTCTGTAACAGCATTTAAAAAGTTTTTCTTCCGCAAAAAAAAATTTGCGGCTATTCTCAAAGTTTAGAATCGCCGTTCTTAAAAATAAATTTAAACGCAAAAATTTTTTATTGCTGGTAGAAAAATTTCTATTTTTTAGGGGAATACGGCACAAATTTTACCATGCTGTGCATGGTACATTCTGTCATTCTGAACCTGTTTCGAAGTCATCGGCAAATGCAGACCAAGCCATCTTCCACCAAAAGGGAAGAGTTTTGCTATCACAAAACTCTTCCGCGTGCTTACATCAGCAGAAAAAACAGGCGAAATAAACGGCACGCGCAAGACAAGAGCCACAAGATATACTACAATGCAGAAAGCTGGCATAAAAGCGAAAACAAGGAAGTGCGCGTATTTCTGAAGTTTTTAACCACGCAGGCAACCGACACCGATTTGACAAAATCAATCCAGTCTGCGGTTTACACATCCAGAAAAAACTTTATGACCCTGTACGAAATGATAGACGAAGTAAAAGCCGTCGGTCGTGAAGAGGGCATCGCAATTGGAGAACAGCGTGGACGTGAAGCAGGGATTTTGAAAAGCCTTGAACGCGGTTCGCTTCAAAAAGCATTCGAAACAGCGCGGAATTTGCTGAGAATGGGATTACGTATAGAACAAATTTCTTTTGCCACCGGTCTTCCTCTGGAATCAATTCAAGAAATTGCTGACGAAATAAGCGCACATACAGAAAAATAAAAACACCTTGCATATTCCTGCAAAGCCCCGTCATTGAAAACATCTTTCAACAGACACGCTTTTTTTACAGGTTTTTTTTTATTTCAATTTATACCAATATTTAAACATTTCTTTTCTTTCAATATTTGCAACAATTTTCAAATTTTGTTACTATTTAGCAGATTTTGCGTAACAGTGCAAACGCGGAGATTTATGGAGGATTTATGAAAAAATTACTTTCTGTTGCAGTTTTGGCATTGCTTGCCGCAGCTGCATTTGCCGGCGGAAAAAAAGACGCCGTAGTAATCAATTCTGTTGCCGACTTGCAGGGCAAAAAAATTGGTGTACAGGCTGGTACAACCGGCGAACTGTACGTTCAGGAAAACGTAGCAGGTGCTAAAATTTCTTCTTTTAAAAGCGGAATTGATGCAGCACTTGACCTGAAAAATGGTGCAATCGACGCAGTAGTTCTTGACGAACAGCCTGCAAAAGAAATTGTTGCACGCAACAAAGACCTGAAAATTGTAACTGACAAATTTGCCCGTGAAGAATATGCAATTGCCGTTAAAAAAGGCAACACCGAACTTCTCGAATCAATCAATGCTACAATTTTGAACATGAAGAAAAATGGTGAATACGAAAAACTCGTAAACGCATTCATGCCAAGCGACGGTAACATTGTAATTCCGCCTGCACCATTTTTAACAAGCAGCAAAATCCTCAGACTGGGCACAAACGCTGCTTTCCCTCCATTTGAATATGTAGAAGGCAAAGACATTGTTGGTTTTGACATTACAATGGGCAACAACATTGCAAAAGATGCAAAAGCTGCCTTAATTGTAGTAGACATGGCTTTCGACAGCCTTATTCCTGCATTGTCAAGCGGCGCAATTGACTTTATTGCAGCCGGTATGTCTGTAACAGACGAACGCAAAAAGAACGTAGATTTCTCAGTTCCATATTTTGAATCAGAACAGGTAATTATCGTTCGTAAATAAGCCTGCGATTTTTTATAAGGCAAAAATGCAAAAGCCCCGGTTATCAGTTCCGGGGCTTTTTTGTTGATTCTGCGGTTAATTGCCGCCAAGTTTTTCAATCTGTTCCGAAAGAAGCGGTATAAGCTGCTTTTTGCGCGAAACAATGTCCTTCAGCAGGTAAACCGAATCTTCCTTTTTTGGAAATCCCACAACCTGAATGAAAACCGGGTCGGCGGAAATAAGCATAAGGCTTGTAAGCCGGGTAATGTCCGTAACCATAAGGCAGCAGAAAAGCGCCTTAATTCCGCGCCGTTCAATGTCCAGCTCTTCCAGAAACTCCTGCTTCCTCAAAATCAGTTCATCCGGGTTGTCAATTTCAATCTGGCTTACCGTAAAATGGTAACCGTTTTCCGTATATTCCTTCATGTCCTGATGAATAACTTCGCCTGCACTGCGGCCGGAAATGTGACCGGCAGCCTGTGCAATGTCCGTGCCAAGCTGAACAATTTCCAGCCCGGTAATGTTTGAAAGATATTCGGCCGTTTCACGGTCAATGTCGGTGGTGGTGGCCGATTGCAGAACAAGGGTGTCTGCAAGAATGCCGCTTAGCAGTATTGATGCAATTTCTTTTGTAAGCGGCACGCAGTTTTCCCTGTAAAGGTTTGTAATAATCGTGCAGGTTGCACCAACTGGTTTGTTTATAAAAGTAATCGGCGTGCGTGTTGAAAGGTTTCCAAGCCGGTGATGGTCAATAATTTCCAGAATCTGGTAATTTTCTATGCCTTCAACAGCCTGGCTCTGTTCGTTGTGGTCAACAAGTGCCAGCTGAATGTTTGCTTCGTGAATAAGGTCGCCTTCGCTTATTGTGCCTATAACCCGGTTTTCGTCGTCAACAACCGGCAAAGTGCGGCTGGGTGAACCGCTTAAATGACCGCGGATAAGCCTTACGGTATCGGTGGCTTTTACCGGCACAATTGTTGTGTCTGCCATTGCCGAAACCGGCGTTGCGTAAACAATAAGCATTGCAGTTGCGGCGGTGTCGTAAGGGCTTACCAGTACCGAAACATGGTTCTCTTCTGCTTTTTTTTGCAGTTCCTTGCTTAAAACAAAGCCGCTGGTAACAATTAAAACTCTTACGCCTTTCTCTATGCAGAATTCGTGCACGTCTGCCCGGTCGCCGGTAATAACTACCACGTTTTCTGCCAGATGCACTTCAAGTTTTTTCTTAACCGTCTCAATTTCGGAAGCGGCAACGAGAACTGAACATTTAAAAGTTTCTTCCGGCGCAAAACACAAAAGCGGCTGGGCGCTTAATGTTTCATTCATCAGCGCAATGCTGGTAATCAGTGCCGAAGCTTTCTGTGGGTCAAGGGTTTTTAATATGTTTTTAGAAAAAGCAGAAGGGTACAAAAGCGAATGATAAACGCCCTCGTCGTCCACAACCGGCAGCATCTTTGTTCCGTTGCCCTGCATTTTTGCAATTGCACTCCACAGCGAAGTATGGCTGTTTACGGTTGTACAGGTTTCAGGCATATAGTATCCAACTTTTGGCACTAAGTCCGGCACGTATTCGGGTACCGGCACTTTAAACCGGTTAAAAATATATTCAGTCTGCGGATTGATTTTTCCGGCACGTGCGGCTTTATATTCGGTATATCCCTGACTGTTCCTAAGGTGCGCCAGTGCCGCCGCCGAAACGACGGAGTCCGTGTCCGGGTTGCGGTGTCCCATAACGTATACTAATTTCTTTTTGTTTTCCATGTTATCCTCTCTGGCAAAAATGCCGGTTCAAATAGTTTAACATGGTATTTGCCCTTATTGTTCAAATTCTTTTAAGCAGGCAAAGTTTCTGTTTTGCGGAAGGGGTTAAATGTCTTTCATGCGGCGGTACATTTCTTCAATTTGGGCTTTTGTGGCAAGGCGCTGGCTTGCTGCGCTGGCAGAACCTGCACTTATGGCAAGCTTTAGGGCGTGGCGGTAGTTTTGTTCCGGCCAAAAACCGGCCAAAAAGCCTGCCACCATGGAATCTCCAGCCCCTACCGAATTAACAAGCCTGCATTTGGGCGTGCCGCTTTTTATAATTTCGCCGTTTTTACAGAACAGCACCGCACCTTTACCGGCCATGCTTACCAGCACGTTCTGCGCGCCCATATCCTTCAGCTTTGCAGCATAAGGTTCAATGTTATTTTCACTGTTAAAAAAATCCGGCGGAAGGTTAAAAAGTTCTGCAAGTTCGTGCAGATTGGGTTTTATCAAAAAAGGCTTAAATTTCAGCGATTGCAGCAAAAGTTCCTTCGTCGCGTCTACCACAAAATTAATCTGCCTGTCCTCAAAGCTTTCCATAATCCGGCTGTAAAAAGTTTCCGGCAGTGTTTTAGGAATGCTGCCAGCCATAACCAGCGTGTCGTCGTCTTTAAAGTTCTGCATTTTTTGCAATAATTCTTCTATATAAATGGGTAAAATTTCAGGACCTGTGCCGTTAATTTCTGTTTCTTCTGGCGTGCCGTTTTGTGGGCTTTGTGTGTTTGGGGTGCATGGAGCGGCATTTGCGGCACTTGCTGAATTTGCGGAAGAAACGGCATTGGGACAAAAAGAACGCAGCTTTACGTTTATGCGCGAAAAACCTTCCTTTAAGTGAACAAAATCAGTTTTAATTCCTGCGTGGTGCAGTTTCCGTTCAATTTCGCTGCCGGTAAAGCCTGCTACAAAACCAAGGGCGCAGGTTTCAATTCCCAAATTGTTCAGCACAATAGAAACGTTAATGCCCTTGCCGCCGGCGTTCACGTTTTCTGCCGTTGTGCGGTTAAGGCTGCCAGATGCAAAATCGTTAACATCGGCAATGTAATCAATTGAAGGGTTTACAGTCAGCGTATAAATCATCTCGTCTCCGCCCAAAATTGCAAAGCTTGTTATATTGAATTTGTTTAGCCCGAATGCCGAATTTTAAATATTTTTGGCCTTTTATATAAAACTCAACGCTTGGGCTATTTAGAATTCGTTTTCATATTTTAATGAACCTTCGGTTTATGTTCAATTTGAAGTTTTTTGAAAAATGGGCTATATTTTTGAAAAATCTGTAAAAACATACGGGAAAAAATTGATAAGTTTAGTTGCATTTTTAGGAAATTATGGTTCGGAATATGCCAGAACCCGGCATAACGTAGCCTGGCTTTTTGAAGAAAGTTTGGGATTGTCTTCCGGCCTTAACTGGCAGAAAAAGTTTAAGGGGCAGTATGCCGCAATCGACCGTTCTGCGGTAGCTTTGCATTTGGAAAAATTAACCGGCAAAACCGTAAACGGCGAAAAAGCCAATACCGGCAAAGTGTATTTTTTAAAGCCCGAAACCTACATGAACCTTTCGGGCGAAAGCATAATTGAAATTGCCCAGTTCTTCAAAATAAAGCCCGAAGAAATTCTGGTTGTTCACGATGAACTGGAACTGTCACCGGGTTTTGTAAGCCTAAAATGGTCCGGCGGCCTGGGCGGCCACAACGGCCTGCGTTCTGCAAAAGCCTGTCTGGGCACTGCCGATTTCTGGCGGCTGCGTTTTGGCATAGGCCGCCCAAATCACAGCGACATTGCCGGTTACGTGCTTTCGGCCTTTACCGGCGATGAGCAGATTATTCTGGCCCAGGTTTTTGCCCAGACGCAGGAACTTTTCTGCAAGATTTTGTGCGCAGAACCGGATAAATACCTTAAGGAATGGAGCAAAAAGAAAGTAAATGCCTGATAAAACCATGAAAATTGATGATTCTGTTTTGCAGATTGACGGTCACCAGCCGATTTTAAGCACTGAACACGCCGGTAAAATTGCTGCATCTTTTGCACGCTTTTACGAAGTTCTTGCCCGCCTGCGCGCCCCAGACGGATGCCCGTGGGACAGGGAACAGACGCCGCTTACAATGCGCAGCGATTTAATAGAAGAAACTTTTGAAGCGGTAGAAGCAATTACCGCCCAGGATGCGCCACACGTGCGCGAAGAACTGGGCGATGTAATGCTTAACGCCTGCATGATTGCCTGCATGCACGAAATGGACGGCAAATTTTCAATTAACGAACTTTTGGACGAAGTAAGCGACAAGCTTGTCCGCCGCCATCCCCACGTTTTTTCAAATTCGGCTGGGCAAAGCCAGGCTGAAGGCAAGGCAAAAAACAGCGACGAAGTTTTGAAGCAGTGGGACAAAATAAAGCAGAACGTTGAAGGCCGCGGCGGAAAATCCGTGCTTGATGAAGTTAGTGCCGGCCTGCCGCCGCTGGTGCGCGCCGCAAAGCTGCAAAAAAAGGCGGCCAAAAAAGGCTTTGAATGGCAGAAAATGGAAGATGTTTACGCAAAAGTGGACGAAGAGTTTGCCGAAGTTAAACAGGCCGCCGCATGCTGTCCGCCGCCGGCCGCTTCTCCAAAAGAAGAAAGCGCTGAAAACGTAGAAAAGCGCCTGCACCTTGAAGAAGAAATTGGCGATTTACTTTTTTCCGTTGTAAACCTTTCGCGCATGCTGAAAATTGACCCGGCCGTGGCTTTAAGCCGCACAAACCAGAAATTTTGCCGGCGTTTTGCCTATGTTGAAGAACAGATGGCCGGAAAAAACATTCCGATGGATGCTGAACACCTGCCGGAGATGGATGCTTTTTGGAACGAAGCAAAAAATAAATAGCCGGTGTGGGCGCCGTGCGCCGCGCTGAAAATTTAAAGCACCGCTGCACTGTTCGTCATGCTGAGCTTGTCTCAGCATCTTTGGCAGGAAGAGACTGATAAACGGTTTGATGCAAATGTTTTCATTGCGAAAATAAATTCAATTTTGGGAGAAGGGAAAAATGATAACAATAAGAAGGGCAAAAATTGAAGATTTACCGGCTTTAACGGACATTTACAATTATGAAGTTATAAACGGTACTGCCACTTTTGACATTACGCCCAAAACGGTAGAAGAACGCAAACCCTGGTTCGATGCCCATTGCGGCGAAGTTTGTCCGCTTTTTACCGCCGTTACCGAAGACCAGACTGTTGCCGGTTATGTAAGCCTTTCGCCTTACCGCGCAAAAGACGCGTATAAAACTACTGCCGAACTTTCTGTTTATGTTGCCAAGGAATACAGGCAGCAGGGCATTGGCCGCCAGATGATGGCTTTTATAATTGATTACGCCAAAAAGCAGGGCAGCCTGCACAACATTATAAGCGTTATCAGCGGTGACAATGCCGCAAGCAAAAAACTGCACGATAGTTTCGGTTTTGTTTTGTGCGGCGTCATTCCGGACGTGGCACAAAAGTTTGACCGCTATTTAAGCATTGCAAACTACGTGCTTTTAATTTGAATTGCAGTCTCTTTCTTCCGTTATGGTTGAACCATAAAGTGCATTACAATTTCTGAATGTCAAAAACGAAAAAGCCATCACAATACGTTTTTTTTCTGCAGCTCGTTGCAGTAAATCGTATTCTGATGGCTTTTTTGCATATAATTTGCTGTTCGTAAAATTATTTACTTATGGTTCATTATTTCTACGTTCAGGCACTGGTTGGGCTGAGTAATTTCTTTTCCTTCAATCATGTCAAAAAGCATTGTAGCGGCAGTTTTTCCCAGCAGTTCCAGCGGCTGGCGTGCAGAAATTATCTTGCAGTTTAAATAGTCGTAAATGCGGCTGTCGTCAAAGGCGGCAATGATAAAGTTAGAAACATCGCCTTTTACGGCTTTTACTGCGTCCAAAACTGCCAGCACAAATTCTTCGCCTGCGGTTAAAAAAAGCGCATCAATCTGCGGATTTTCTTCCATCATTCTGCGCGTTCTGCTGTAAATTTCTTCTGCTTCGTACTGGCAGTTTATAACCCTTTTGTATTTAAAACCGTTTTCTTTCATTGCCTGGGTAAAGCCGCTTAAACGCTGCTGGGTATATTCGTATTCAATTGGCCCTGTTATGCAGCCAATATTTTTTTTGTTCTGCCCAATAAGGCTTTTGGTAAGCTTGTACGCGCCCTGCACGTTGTCCACGTCTACCGAATAATGTTCCATAAGCCGGTTTTTCCCCAAAAAAACAAAGGGCAGCTCTTCCAGCAGAACGGAAAGCATTTCCTGCGTGTTAATCTGTTCAGCCCCGATAATAAGGCCGTCAACACTTCGCTGGCGCAGAATGCGTTCTAGGGTGCTCATCGGCAGGTCGTTTTCGCCCTGAGTAGAAATTACGCTAAGTGAATTTCCCCTTTTGTTTGCTTCATCGGCAATGGAACTGATGATGCCGGCCCAGTAAAAGCCCGAAAGGGTAAAAACTGAACGGTGCGGCAGCACAAGGCCGATGGACCCGCTTTTGTTTTGTGCCAGTGCCCTTGCAGAGGCGTTAGGCTGAAAATTGACTTCCTGAATGATTTTTAAAATGCGGCGGCGGTTTTCTTCGCTTACGCCTTTCTGGCCGTTTATTGCTTTAGAAACCGTACTTTTGGCTACGTGCGCCATGTCTGCAATTTCGTTAATTGTCAATTTCATGGGGTAAATATACAAAAAATTGCCGGAATTGTAAAATGCCGACAATTTTTGAAAAATTGCCGGTACTCTATGTGTAGAGTAGGGCGTTTTTTTTGAAGGCGGAAGGTTTTGCGTTTGTCAAAACTGTCTGTAAGTGCCTGTTTGTGCAATTTGGGCAATGTTTTTTTTATTGCTGTTTTAGCGACAATACAATTTCTGTTTTTCCTTTTCCTGCACAAAGGAACTCCCTGATTTCTTTAACATCGCTAATATCAAGTTTTCCAAGTCGGGTAAAACTCCAGCTGTTGTTGCCGTAATAAAAGCAGATGTTACTTCCAATGTACAGAATGATGTCTCCGGGAACAGTATCAATTTGGGAATTGGCAGTTGGAAGTTTTGTTCCTAATTCTCCAACTTTTTCAAATCCGCCGTAGTCATCGGTTTTTACAGTTACATCGCCTTTTGCTAAAAGTTCAAGAAGTGCCTTTGTTGCAACATTATCTACCAGTGTTGCAGTTTTTGTTACACCGTTTACGGTTACATTTATTTTTAAGTCAGACACAGTATCCCCCGTAGCGGTTGAATTATTATTTACTCGTGTATTTTCATTTGCACAGGCTGTAAAGGTCAGCACACACATGGTAAGCATTATAGTTATTATTTTCTTCATATTTCTTATTTCCATTCTTTCATTCATACGCACTTATTTTACAACTATCTCACATTCAGTTTTTCCGCCCACAGTTTCATCAAGAATAATATCGCCGATTTCACCAGCAATAATCTTTCCATTCAGCGGATTTTTCACACTGTCGATTTTTCCTTTGATTTCTGCGTGAACTTCTGATTTTTCAAAAGCCAAATCGCAGTTTTCCATCGTACAGTTTTCTAAAACAAGATTTTTACAGTAACAGAAAGGTTGTGTCCCGATAATTTTGCAGTTTATGAAAGTGAGATTTTCTGAATACCAGGCAAGATATTCGCCTTTGATTGTGCTGTCACGAATCACCATATTTTTTGAATGCCAGAAAGCATCTTTTGTATCAAAGTTGCTGTCAGAAATTTCAATATTTTCATCGTACTGAAAAGAG
>JAZRVO010000010.1:0-40445 GCA_045599185.1 Treponemataceae bacterium
GAGAGGCAATACCCGTTCCCATCCCGAACACGGAAGTCAAGCTCTCCTGCGCCGATGATACTGCTGCAAGAGTGGGAAAGTAGGACGCTGCCAGGCTTTTTTCTTTTTTCAGGGAGGAGGAATCATCATCTCCCCCGATTAGGAGACAGAAAAGACCAAGTTAATTCTTGGTCTTTTTTTATATGTTTCTAAGGTATCTGATTTATATTTTATTTTTGTTAATTTTTACAATTATAAGAATATTTTACATTGATTTTGATAGATATATCACGGTACGTAAATTATTCTTATTCAATCACTAAGCACAATCGAAAGTAAAAAAAGAAATTTTCAAAACACCGTAAAACAAGTCAAAAAGTCATTTAAAATATACTTTTTGATTTCCATTTTATAAGCATTTTCAGCAAGCTTCTGCAATTCCCCAAATACAGCCTCTGTACCGTCTAAGTTCTGTTCAAGTTCAATGCCTAAAGGAATCGCAGACTTTACGGCAGCGGCGGCAGCTGTTACTACCGCGCCAAAACCGCCGACAACAGCCTGCTTCATTGCCGTTTCAAATGCTGTAAAACGCTTTTCAGCAGCCAGCAGTGGAGCGGAAAGATTTTTTTCCAGCCACTGGTCTTTTTTTTCCGAGTGCAGAAAGTGCCGGGGAAGCCTTGTCTAAATTAGTTGACATATTTTAAAAACCGCCTTAATACTAAGGGTATGAAATTCAAAGAATTACCAGAAGAAATGCAAGTATCTCTTTTGAAAGGCCGTAAAAAAGCCAGAGTTACTGCCTGTATACTCTGGAGTATATTCTTTGCAATAATTACAGTTCTACTGTTTATTGTTGGGCATGGGTTTGAATATCTTTCAGTGCTTTCTGTTTTTTGTGTCTTAGTAGGATTGATTAAACTTCCTGTAGAAAAAAACACGCCTTTTGACTGTCAGAAAAATATTGAAAGTTTTAATGATTGTTCTTTTTCAGATCCTTCTGCATCTGAATCAGACTAGGAATTAACGGTTCATACCAAAATAATAAATCTTCCAACGAAAGTTCATCAGGCTTCATTGGAAGATGGTAATTCTGATATATCTCCCTAATCATTATAGGAATACCAATATTAATCCTAACTTTTTTTTCTCTACCGCTAACCGCAATTTTTACGGTTAATCTAATAAAAAAAGCCCGGCAATCCCCATAAAAAATTTAAAATCCGGCAAAGCAAGGTTCAGAAACCAGCCTGTATCTTTGCCGGTCATTCCGCTGGCAACGGAAAGCACGCGCTGCATTCCGTCTGTACCTTTTTTTCCGCCGGTAATAAAAGCACGTGGCGGCGGCATCATAATTTCAACTTCAGTCCCTTTGTAACCTCCAGGGCTAAGTTTTGAAACCGCGTAAATAAAATTGCCTTCATCGTTTACAATTGCATTGTCTTTTGTAATTGCACGCACAAAAAGCTTTTTACCGTTGCTAAACACAGTATCATCATTTTCGCTTCTGCTGTCGTCGGCGTTAACTTCAAGGCCCATGCTTTCAGCCCAATCGTTAAATTCCTGTTCTGCAAGTTCTGCACTTATTGCAGAATTGTTAAATAATTAGCTTTTTTCAAATCTTCAATTATTCTTGCTGTGAATTTTTCTGCGCCGTACATATTAAGATGGTCATCATCCATAAAAAGTTCAATGTATGGAGAAAACTCTTCGTCGTGAGAATAATCCCAATATGGAATTTTCGGGTATTTTTCTGCAAGATCTGCTGAAAACTTATAGAACCCTTTTTTTATGTACGGTACCATCTCTCCAAATGCTTCATAAAAATAGTCATAAACTGGTACTGTTAAAAACAGAGGCCTCCAGTTATGCGCGTAGCAAAAATCTACAATTTTGCATACAGCATCAAAGTTTTTTTGGTATGAAGACTCGTTAAAATTATTTAAGTACCACTGTGCACCATGTTCATCTACCAGATTTTTCATTTCTTCTTCTGTAAGCCATTTTGTCCATGTTTCTTCAAAATGGAATCGGTCAACTTTTTCTTCCGGAATATCATTTAAAATGTTGTTAAAACTGGGACGAATGCCGTTATTTATTACAGGAAATAGATTTGTTTTCAAATACGTTTCAATATTCCAGAAAGGATATTCATTTTTGGAAAGAAAACGGTGATATGTTTCAGTATATGAATCTTCCCAATAACGATAAATCTGATGAAATGAAACAGGAATTATAACAATTGCATCCTTTTCTATCTTATTTTCAAAATGCTTAAGCATAAGCAAATCCATAAAATATGGCTGGCTTTTAACTGCAAAATTAAATGCATTGTATTCCGGATAATCTTCCCATTTAAAGCCCCAGCAACTATGACTCGTTCCAACATTGCACAACCTTATTCCGTCCGGCACATTTTTAAACCGTTCAGCATTGTCGCAAGACGCTTTCCAGTAATTAGTCTGTTTATAAGCAAAGTTAAGGGTCAAAAAGGCAATTAAAGCGGGCAAGGCAAGCAAAAGTACGTAAACAATTATTTTTTTCATTTTCATTCAACCTAAAATTGGAAATACACAAACTGACTTACAGGAATATTCTGCAGAACGTTAAACAGAATAGGCATAAATGCGCCGGAAAAAACTGCAATGTAACAAAACCATCGCGCTGGCATTGGTAAATTCCGCACAATTTTGTAGCCGCGTTCATTCCTTGTACACAACGACGTTGCAAAAAGAATGCCGATACATAAAAAACACAAGGCTAGTCCAAAAAGTGAATCGCTAAAGCAAGTATGCCGAATGCGGAAAATATCCCGAAGACTGTAAAAAAAGCCTTCTTCTGTTGAAGTACTTAAAAAATGAAAAATTTCTTTTGGAATAAAGAAAATGCGTTTACCTATCTGCAACGCGCCTCTAAAGCCGGGAGCCCTGAAAAAAATCCATCCAATGTACACAAGCCCAAACGTAAAGGCTGTTTGCACCAACTGATACCAGCGTTTCGTTCCTTCTTCCGTAACAATTCTGCATTTTTTCAGCACCGCAACGCGAAACGGTTTTGTTGCATAGCCTGCAATTTGGTAAAAGCCGTGCAGTGCGCCCCATGCCACAAAATGAAGCGAAGCGCCGTGCCAAAGCCCGGACAGCAGAAAAACAGCAAGTAAATTAAAATAATGCCGTGGAATACTTACGCGATTTCCTCCAAGCGGAATGTATACGTAATCTTTGAACCAGGAAGAAAGTGAGATATGCCATCGCCGCCAAAATTCGGCAATTGATTTTGAAAAATACGGATGGTCAAAATTGCGCATAAGGTTAAAACCAAGCACTTTGGCAATTCCAATGGCAATATCTGAATAGCCGGAAAAATCACAGAAAATCTGGAAGGCAAAAAACACGGTTGCTGTAAGAAGTGCAACTCCGGTCGATTCCAGAAGGTTTCCGTAAACCATATTCACGTAAAACGCCAGTCTGTCAGCTATAAAAATTTTTTTGAACATGCCCCATGTTGCAAGCAGCAAGCCTTCAACAACCCGGTCGTAATCAAATTTATGCACTTCCTTAAACTGCGGAAGCAGGTTTTCCGTTCTTTCAATTGGCCCTGCAACAAGCTGCGGAAAGAAAGTAACAAAAAGTGCATAGGCAAGAAGGTTTTTTTCTGCCTTAACGCTGCCTTTGTAAACGTCAATTGAATAGCTAAGCGCCTGAAACGTGTAAAAACTGATGCCGACAGGCAGCAAAACCGAAAATTGAGGAATGATTACTTTTATTCCGGCAAAACTGCTTATTCTGTTTGCTAAACCGGCAAAAAAATTGAAATATTTGAAAAAGAAAAGAACAGCCAGATTCAGCACCAGCGAAATTATAAGAATCAGTTTCTTTTTTTCCGGCATTTTTTCCATTTGCAGTGCACTGACCCACGTAACAAACACCGAAAACAAAATGAGAATAAGGTAAAACGGGTTCCAGAAAGCGTAAAAGAAAAGGCTTGCAGAAAGCAGAACAATCTGCATTCGCGTAACCGCATTTTTTATTGATGCAAAACCAATAAAAATACATACAATGGCAAAGAAAACTAAAAATTCAGCAGAATTAAAAAGCATGGCACCCTGACACTTTTAAAACAGATTTACAAAGTTTTTATAAATCTTTAATTTTAAGTTATATTTTGTTAGCTAAAAGTATATATAATACTAGCTTAAAGTACAATAACCATGTTACTTAAAGCTATATACTTCACGAATGGGTAAAATCAGAAGGATTTTAGGTGACAATATCCGCACTTTAAGAACAAATAAAGGCTGGACGCAGGTTTATCTGGCAGACCGGCTTCAGATTACTGCACCTTTTCTGGCGCAAATTGAATCTGGTAAACGCGGAATGTCACTTGAGCTTATTGAATCCGCAGCTGCAATTTTCAATATTCCAATTGCATCGCTTTTTTTTGATTATGCGGAAACAGACCGGGAGAACAGAAAAGACATGAGCCTGCTGCTGCTGGAAACCGTAAAAACGCAGCTTAAAGAAGCAATGGCAGAAGACATTGACCACGCCTTTTCCCAGTTAAGATAAACTGAACCGGCTGAAAATTGAAAACCCTTCAATTTGTGAAATTACTTCAAAAAGGCACTTTTAATGCGTTTAAAGAACCTTTTGCCATATAAAAAAATGAAAAAACAGAAAGAACAATTACTTTTTTGTAAAATTTTCACTTTTAATCAGCTTTCTAGCTGTCAAAAAATCCATTACATGTTAAAATACCCTTTCAAGGGAGGGATTTTGTGCAATTTGTAAGTACCCGTAATACAAACAATAAGGTTTCATTCTCGCAGGCTGTGCTGAACTGCATACCAGCCGACGGCGGTTTGTACATGCCCGCTTACGAAGAAAACCTCAATTCGTGGATTTTGTACATGAATGAGAATACTTCGTTTGCTTCAATTGCCGGTTCTTTAACTTCTGCTTTAATAAAGGAAGAATTTAGCCCGATTATTTCTGAGGCGATTGCAACGAGTGCTTTTACTTTTTCGCCGGAACTGAACCGCTTGAACGAACGGCTTTATCATCTGGAACTTTTTCACGGACCGACAGGTTCTCACAAGGATTTTGGTATTGCCTATCTTGCTTCGTGTCTTGAACACATCTGCATCATGCACGAAAAAGAAGCCATTGTTATTGCTGATACAACCGGCGAAACCGGGGCAAGCATTGCACAGGCTTTTAAAAACAAAAAGCACTTAAAGGCCTTGCTGCTTTATCCAAAAGGTGCAATGCGCGGACTTGATGAAAGTTCCTTTGTATGGAATGGCGGAAATATTTACCCGGTTGAAGTTAACGGCAAAATTGATGACTGCATAAGTTTGGTGCGCGAAGTTTTTGCCGATGCAAAACTTGTTGAAGAATTTGGCCTTACGCTGGCAAATACTTCAAATATTGGCCGTCTTTTGCCACAGGCTTTCTTTTATACGTTTGCTTTTACCCGCCTAAAAAACCGGGTTTGCAGCGACATTTACTACGCACTTTCTTCAAGCAATTACGGAAATCTGATAGCAGGCCTTTACAGCTGGAAGTTTGCGCTGCCGGTTAATGGTTTTATTACCGACTGCACGGCTTCTTTGGGCGTTGACCCTAACGGCAGCTGTCTTTTAACCGATTCCCAGATTCCGCTTCATTTACGTGGTGCGGCAAATCCTGCGGTACCAAGCAATCTGGAACGTCTTGAAGCGCTTTTTGCCACAAACCCGATGGTTATGCGAGGTTTTGTTTTTCCGGCAGAAGTTTCACCTGAAGAACAGAAAGAAGCGGCGCAGAAACTTTTTATGGAACACAAGCTTTTGGTTTCGCCACAAACCGCGGATGCCTATGCTGCGGCTTTAAAGCGTTCTGATTTGCTGGAAGAAGATGACGGCGCGCTGGTTATCATTTCCCGCGACCATCCGGCATTTTCGGCAAAACAGGTGCGCCAGCTTTGCGGAGAAGAGCCTGAAATACCGGAACACATCAGGAAGATTTTAACGCCAACGCCTTCCGGCAAGGTGATAGAACCTACCAAAGATGCTGTTGTTTCAATTTTGAAAGAAATTAAAGGCTGAATGCTTAAAAAATTTAAAGCCCGATAAAAATCGGGCTTTTTTATGCAGTTCTCGTTTTTTTTATTCTTCTACAAAGCCGTTTTGCCAGTGCCATACGGCTTTTGCCAGCTTGTTGCTGAACGGCTGGGTTTTTTCAAAATCCGGCAGCCATTCCGTATCCTGCGAAAGTTCCTGGTAAAACCCGTTTTCAATGCCGAAATCATCCAGCATGGTTTGAAGTGTCTTAAATTCACTTTCGTTTATAAAGCGGTTGCTGAATGCGTTCAGCGCTTTTTCTCGTTTTTTCAAATCGTCGCCTTTAAAAGGCACAGGCGTGTACTGGCTCATAAGGGAAAGGTAAGCGTGCCTGCCATGCTTGCTGAACCAGTCAAGGACAAGTTCCGTGTCGCTCATTCTGCCGGGCAGAGCCAGATGGCGCACTATCACGCCGCCAAGCATTTTGTCGCCGTCAAAACGGCTTGTACTATGGTCAATCATCCATCTTATGGCTTTTTTCGCCATGGCTGGGTAATCTTTCGCATCAAAAAGCGCGTCGCTTATAATGGGGTTCAGGGTTTTTAAGTCCGGAAGCCAAATATCAACAATACCGTCCAGCAGTTCCAGTGCTTCTACGCTTTCATAGGCAGAACAGTTCCAGCATACGGGAATTGTAAGGCCTTTTGATTTGGCTGTTTTTATATAGCTTGCAATGCCAGAAATTGCGTGGCTGCCGCTTACGATGTTTATGTTTTCTGCCCCAATGCTTTGCAGTTTAAGGCAAATTGCAGAAAAATCGTCGCTGTTTACAACCGTGCCCATGCTGTTTTGCGAAATCTGGTAATTCTGGCAGAAGGCACAGTGCAGGTTGCAGCCGGTTATAAAAATTGTGCCGGAACCCTTTTTGTGTGCAATCGGCGGTTCTTCGCCAAAGTGCAGACCGGCCCAGGCAATTTTCAGTTCGTTTGTTTCTTTGCAAAAGCCTTTCTGCCCCAAATTGCGTTTTACGCCGCAATTGCGCGGGCAAAGGCTACAGTTTTCATATTGAGGAAAAGTAACGTCGTTCATAATTTTCTCTTGTTTTCAAATTTATACAAATGCTGCGTTTTTCGCAAGTTTAAATACAAATGGAAAAATTTTTGCTGCAAAAAAAAAGGCTGCCCGTTTTACCGGACAACCTGTATCTATTTAAAAGCTAAAAGCTGGCAGCTGGGGCTTTTACCTTGCCAAAAGGGCAACGTAAAAATCCTGATTTTCTGTCTGCACTTTTGCAACCACCTGATTGCTGAAAATTGCATCCAGACCGTTCTTGTATTCAATTATTTTTGAAACATAATCCAAAGTTTTCTGCGGCGTAGTGCCTGTTTTTACTTTTGTTGTTCCTGCGTTATACATTGCAAGGGCTGCTACTTCGTTTCCGGCCGTATCAAGACAGAAACGCAGGTGTTTAAGCCCCATTTTAGAGTTAATTTCCGGGTCGAAAAAATCTTCTTCGCTTAATTTGGTAAATGTATTGCTGTTAAGCTGAAAAAGACCGCGGTCGATGCTAGAATTTTTGTTAACGTTTACAGCGCGGCTTTTGTAGCGGCTTTCAATGTAGGCAAGGGCAAAAGCAAGTGAAAGTGGAATGTCGTTTGCCTCTGCGTTTGTTAAGATTGCGCTTGTAACGGTTTCGCTGCCGGTGATGTAAGTGTAAAAGGCTTCTACCATCTGGCGGTTTTCTTCGTCGCGGTAAAGCATTAACCCAATGTCGTCTTTCTGGGCGTAGGTTACGGCCAGTTTCTGGTAATCCTGCGGATTAACGCTGGTACTTAATGTTTTTGTGGTAATTTCAGAAATTACTTCTGCCTGCTGCGGCGGTATGAACAGTTTTTGCAGCTGGCGGAAAACCATAAATGAAAAGAATGCAACTGCAAACAAAGCTGTTAAAAGAAGGAAAAATTCCAGAATTTTTCCTGACGAAATACTTTTTTTATTGAAATTATTTGTAGCCATTAACATACCGTACATTATGTCAAAAAAACGTAACAAATGCAAGTGTTTGCCGCAAATATTACGGTTTATTGCAAACGGTTGCAAATATTAGAAATCTGGCAAAATAAATGCTGAATAAGTCAAAAGCCTGCGCTTGTCTGTAAAGTCATGCATTTGCATTCTTCTTGCGTTCGTTTTTCGCCTTGTTATTTTTAGTGCGCTTGCCGTGCCGGTTGCCGGCTGTTTTTAGTGTTTTTTCAAAAAATTGCCATAAACAAAAAAAGGCTGTTCCCAAGCTATATCACTGGGAACAGCCTTTATATGCTAAAACGCAGTTAAATCGTTGTCTGTTAGCCGTTAATCAGGCGAACTGAAATAATTCCGTCGATTGCGCTGAGTTTTGCAGCAACAGAATCATCAAGTTTGTTTTCAACGTCAATAATGTTGTATGCAACGTCTGCGCGGTTCTGGTTAACCATTGCAGAAATATTGCATTTTGCGTCTGCCAGAACAGTTGTAATCTGACCAACCATGTTTGGAATGTTTTTGTTTGCAATGCAAACGCGTGTTCCGTTTTTCGGAACGGCAGCATCCATGCGGCATTTTGGGAAATTTACAGAGTTTACGATGTTTCCGTTTTCAAGGAAGTCGCGGAGCTGGTTAACAGCCATAACTGCACAGTTTTCTTCTGCTTCTGGTGTAGAAGCACCAAGGTGCGGCAGACAGATAACTTTGTCATTTTTCAAAAGTTCTTCATCGGCAAAGTCGCTAACGTACAGGGCAATTTTTTCTGCTTCAATTGCAGCAAGAATGTCTTTGTTTACTACAAGACCGCCGCGTGCAAGGTTAATAAGGCGAACACCTTTTTTCATTGTGTTAATGCGTTCTGCGTTGATAAAACCTTTTGTATCGTTTGTCTGCGGAATATGTACTGTGATGTAGTCACATTTAGAAAGAAGTGCATCAAGGCTTTCTGCTTTCTGTACGGCGCGGCTTAAAGACCATGCTGCATCTACAGAAAGGTAAGGGTCGTAACCGATTACTTTCATTCCCAGTTCAATTGCTGTGTTTGCAACCATTGCACCAATTGCGCCCAAACCGATAACGCCAAGTGTTTTTCCCTTTACTTCCGGGCCGACAAACTGGCTTTTGCCTTTTTCTGCAAGTTCAGGAATTTCATCACCTTTGCCCTGAAGGGTTTTTACCCATTCAGCTGCCTTGTGAACAGGGCGGCTTGAAAAAAGCAGTGCGGCAATTACAAGTTCCTTAACGGCGTTTGCGTTTGCACCAGGTGTGTTGAAAACAACAACGCCTTTTTCTGTCATTGCAGGAATCGGGATGTTGTTTGTACCTGCACCTGCACGTGCAACGGCTTTTACGGTTGCAGGCAGTTCCATAGAGTGCATGTCGGCAGAACGAAGGAGGATTGCATCCGGATTAAGGATTTCTGAAGCAATTTCGTAGTTTTCCAGCGGAAAGTTTGAAAGACCGGTGGCAGAAATTTTATTAAGTGTTTGAATTTTGTACATTGTAGTTTCCTGTAAAAGTATTAGGGGTTTCCCGTTAAAAAGAATAAAAATGGATTGCGGTTCCTGAAATCAGAACTGCAATCCATTCAAAAATTATGCGTTTTCTTTTGCGAATTTATCCATAAAAGCAACCAGTGCTTTTACGCCTTCAATTGACATTGCGTTGTAAATTGAAGCACGCATACCGCCAACCAGACGGTGACCTTTAAGGTTCATCAGGTCTGCTGCTTCTGCTTCTTTTACAAACTTGGCGTTAATGGCTTTTTCTTTTGCCTTGGCTTCTTCGCTGCCGTCGTTTGTTGAATATTTTGTAAGGAAAGGAACGTTCATCAAAGAACGGCTGCCTTTTTCTGCTGTTGCGTGGTAAAAATCAGAATTGTCCAGATAGTTGTACAAATAGTCCGCTTTTTCGTTGTTGCGTTTTGCCATGCCTTCAGCACCGCCGTTAGCCTTAATCCATTTAAGAACTTTGCCCATCATGTAGATTGTGTAGCATGGCGGTGTATTGTACATGCTTCCGTTTTCAGCGTGAACTTTGTACTGAAGCATGGTTGGTGTGTTTGCAACTGGCATTTCTTCAGGAATCAGGTCTTCGCGGATGATTACGAGAGTAACACCGGCTGGTGCAAGGTTTTTCTGTGCACCGGCATAAAGCAAACCGAATTTTGTAACGTCAAGAGGTTCAGAAAGAATGCAGCTTGAAATGTCAGCAACAAGCGGAATGTCGCCGGTTTCCGGAATGTAGCCCCATTTTGTACCCATGATTGTATTGTTGAAAGTAATGTGAACGTAGTCGTAATCGCCGGTTACTTTTTCAATTTTTGGAATGTAGCAGAAGTTTTTGTCTTCGCTCGTTGCAATTACATCAACAGTGTCCAAGTATTTTTTTGCTTCAGCAATGGCTTTTTTAGACCAAACACCTGTGTTAACGTATGCAGCTTTTCCTTTCTTTTTCAGGTTCATAGGAATCATTGCAAACTGGGTGCTTGCGCCGCCCTGCAAAAACAGCACTTTATAATTAGAAGGAATGTTCATAACTTCGCGAATAACTGCTTCACATTCTTCAATGATTGGTTCAAAAGCACTTGAGCGGTGGCTCATTTCCATAACACTCTGGCCTGTTCCGTTGCAGTCAAGCATTTCGGCGGCTGCTTCTTTTAAAACTTCTTCTGGCATTGCAGAAGGTCCTGCTGAAAAGTTGTAAACGCGTTTCATTTTGTTTCCCCGAGAACTGCACGTTCTGCTGCCAGCTTTTGCAAGGCGTCCAGAACAGACACGTTCTCTATTTTGATATTTGCCGGCAGACTTAAAACCACCGGTGTAAAATTAACAATTCCCTTTATGCCGTATTCCGCAAGCTTTTGCGCCGTGCTTTGTGCAGCACTTGTAGGCACTGCAAGAATGGCATATTCAATTTTCTGCGCGGCAATAACCGCCTGCATCTTGGTCGTTGTGTAAAGCGGAAAAGGTGCAGAAAGAATTTCGGTGCGGTTAACATTGCTGTCAAAACCGGCAACCATGGAAAAAGCCGTACCGTCAAAGCCGCCGTAATTTATCAGCGCTTCGCCCAGTCTTCCAAGCCCAACCAGACAGCATTTTGCTTCGCCTGTCTGCACTGCAATCCGGCTTTGAATGGTCTGTTTCAAAAGCAGCACGTCGTAGCCGCCGGCTTTTGCACAGCTTGCATTCAAAAACGAAATATCCCGGCGCACGGTATCACGTGTCCAGCCCGTAAGCCCTTCAATTTCCGCAGAAGAAATCACGGCACTTTCGCCTTCGGTACTGGCAATCTGTTCCAGCAAACGCGAAAGTTTTACAAGTCGGGCAAGTGTTGGCTTGGGTATTTCTGTTTTCACAAAGCTTTTCCTGTGAATTATTTCACAAACAATGTAGAACTTTGAAAGCAAAATGTCAATTGAAAAGGGCTGTTTTTCTGTGAAATATTTCACACCGAACCTGAATATTTGAAGAAACGAATTCTGCGCTCAAAATCTTTCAGTTTTTTATTTTTTCAGCTGTGCAAAAAATAAATTTAACAATGTGAAAAATAAGCAGCATTTGATATAATGTGAGCATGAAAAACACACTTAAACAGTTAGGCAACCTTAAAAAAGAAGCCGTAAAATCAATCATTCCCGAATACGATGAAGAACACCGTGAAATTATCAGCATGTTTGTGCGCGAAGACAGCAATTTTCTTTCGGCGTACAGCGGCCCAAACGGTGCTGTAATTGCCGGCGACGTTGCAGAATTTTTGGATAATGCAGTAAAGCCCATGGCGCTGCGTGACGACCTGCATTTGGTTATAACCAGCAGCCAGATTGATGATGAAGAAAAGGAAATTTATCGCAAGGCCATAAAGAATTATTACCGCGGCGAAGTGATAGACAGCGACAAGCGCCTGCACCGAAACGGCCTTGCTTCGCTGTGGATGGTGATAGCAGGCTTTGTAATTATTGCTGCCGCTGTTACCCTAAAACTGCTGGGCATTGGTGAAGTGCTGGTTGAAGCCGTAGACATTGCAGGCTGGGTATTTTTGTGGGAATCCGTTCACCTGTTTTTTATAGAACGCCCCAAGCTTAAATACGAACAGCTGCGCGCCTGCGCACTTTACAACGCAAAAGTAAGCTACAAAAATCCGGAAGAATGTAAAGCGGCCAAAGTGTAATATATTTAATATTTTCCACCTTGGCATCGGATGCTGATTTTTAATTAAGCGTTACTGTAATTGGGCTGATTCCCCAAACACTGTTCTTGCGGTTGGTATTGGCGTTTAAATATGCAGTTCTTATTCCAATATAATAAGGAATATCAGACTGTAAAGATTCCGGCAGATTAAACTGCACTTCCTTTTGTTTGTTTTGCGGCAAATAGCTCGCATCAACACTAATCCATAAAGATTCATTGTTTGCAGCTTTTCCTTTTTCATCAACAGGAATAAAGAAAATGCCTGAATCTTCACCGGCAAGTTTTAATTTTGCGCCGGTTATTTTAAGGCCAAACCCTTTCGCTTGCAAAAGTAAAAAGTGATTTGTTCAGTAAGTATGAAAGTAAAAGTATAATGAATATAGCGATAAACGAAAGAATAAACACAAGGAGAAAACCGTATGACAAAATCAAACAATCGATTCGGAATGCCGTTTATGATTGAAGGCGAAAGAATCAAAATAGAGAGAAAATAGATGCCGGTAAAGAGAATGTAAATGAATTACTCAAAACTGAAGGAATAGAGATAAAAGATATTGTTGAGTCAGTAATGAGAACAAGAAAAATTGCCCAAATTACCGACAGTTCTCTTGTAAAAGTTAAGAAACTGGCAAGTAAAATCCAGCTTCAGTTAGTATAAAGAGGAATTTTATTCAAAAAATTCCTGCAAATTTGTTGCTGCTTCAATTTGTCGGTTATCCACCCTTACTTCCGTCACACTCCACGCCCACCTGTTTCCCTTTTATTCGTCAGTTGCTGCCGTGTGGCATTTTTTCTGCTTTTCTGCTATGTTTTTTGCATAAACGTGCACTAACTAAAAAAACGGGGTAAATGTAAAATATGAATCAGTTAAAAATGCAGAACAAATTAAGAAACCAGATGGAAAATGCAGTTTATCCAAGCGTTATGGCCAGAGCCGGAGCATTTTTTCTGGACACCATAATTTTTCTTCCATTCGGTATGCTGGTTATTTTGCTTCAGGCAAGGGTAACCAAAAATACTGTTTGGGCAGGCGTGCTGGTACAGATATTCAACATGTTTTTTTCTAATTTCTATAGAATTTTCTTTGCAAAAAAGATTGGCGGAACGCCGGGCAAGCTTATTTGCAAATTTAAAATTGTTAAGGCTGACGGAGCGCCGGTTACGTGGTCTGCGGCCATAAAAAGGGAAATAATTTCCATATCTGTCGACATTATTTTTCTTGTTTTGTTTTACGCAGCATTTTTTACCAATATGGAAGCAATAAATACCTTTGCTGATGCTTCTGCAATTTTTTCAAATTCTATATATTCAAGAATGTACAGTCTGATTATGCCTGTTGTTTATTGGTTTGATTACGGAAAAGCCAGGTCATCTTCAAAAAGGCAGACACTGCACGACAAAATTGCCGGTACGGTTGTCGTTTATAAATACGTAACGCTGTAAAATTTGCCAGCCGAAGCCTTGACGAAAAGCGGCAAAATGAAATTCGCGCATTTATGAACGGCAGTTTTAACTGAACGGAAAAAAACGTGCAAAAAGCCCGGGGCTTTTTACCGGTTCTCGTAAGAGAACTTCTTCCTGAAAGAAGAAAAAACGTGCATTCGTTTATAAAATGGTACGGAAATACTTTCTTTTTTTCTTTAATGCGCCTGTATGGTACAAAAATCTATTAACAAACCGAAGAACCGTGATACAATATATTTGTGGAAAATTTTAAAGTATTCAGCCTGGAAAACCCGATTGGATTTATGCAGGAAATAACCAAAAAGTTAACAAACCTTAGAGAATCAAATTATTCAGAATCCGTGCAGACTTATCTTGCACGCGTCTGCGAAATTTATCAGGCACAAAGTTTTCAGGTGTGGAGCGTAAGCGAAGACAGTGACGGCGAACTTTTGTGCCTTTGCCGCGCTTCATATTCAAAAAAAGACGAAACTTTAAAAACCAACACCGCCTGCAATACGGAAATTTTTGACAAAGACATAGATTTTAAAAAGTTTTTTGAACCATACAGGGAACGCATCTATTCGCCTGAATCTGTCTGCATTCCGTATAAAAAAGGCACTTTCGTAATGCCAATCGGCAACGGTGTTTTTTCGGGCTTTGGCGTTCTGAATGGCGTAAATTATGACGGCATTCACGCTGATTCTCTCTATACATTATGCAGCGTTGTTTATGCTTCTCTGGCTTCTCTTCGTCAGCTGGAAATGTTTCAGCTGGTTAAAAGCCGGCAGGAAGAAAACAAAGAAGAAGATTTGCGCGACAAGCTGCTTTCTACCGCAAATGCCATAACTGAAATTTTCAGCCGTACCGAAGAACTTTATTATCAGGAACGCATGGACAAAGCTTTGCAGATTGTTGGCGAAGCCGTTGGCGTTGACCGTGTTTACGTTTACCGCAATGTGCGCGAAGAAAACGGCGGCTGCTGGGTAGAACGTGCTTTCTGCTGGCTTTCGCCCAATGCACCGGACTACAAGCCCGGCAACGATCACCTGGGCTGGTTTCTTTCCAAAGAAGACATTGAACTGCGCTGCCGCCCGGACCAGCGTTTCCTTAATGCCCGCATAAGCGACCATCCGCGCGGCTGGCAGGGAAAAATGGAAGACAACGTACTTTCTATTCTGGTGGTGCAGATTCTTTTGGGCGACAAATACTGGGGCTTTATAGGTTTTGACGACTGCCACCGGGAAAGGCTTTTTACCCAGCATGAAGAGAATATTCTTAATACCTGTTCCCACATGTTTTTGGGGCACATTAACCAGCACGAATACATGGTAAATGCCCAGCACCGTGATGAACTGGTTAAGGCCAGTAACGAAGTTACAAGAATTTTAACGCAGAATGACAGTTTAAGTTTCGGCGACAAAATTCAAAGTGCCCTAAAGGTTATCTGCCAAAGCGTTGGCGGCGACCGCGCCTATATATGGCAAAAAACCGAAGACTGTGACAACGGCTGCTGGCTTGGCTTAAAGTATTACTGGCAGGATCCGGGCGCGCCGATAAATCCGCAGGGTATAATACGGCGCAAGCGTATAAGCAACGAAGATGTTGAAAACTGTAAAAAGCCTGAAAACATGTTTACCAATGTTATGGTTGCCAAAGACAAACCCCGGGGCTGGGAAAATCTGATTGAACAGAACATCAAATCCGAACTTGTCATTCAGATTGTTTCCGGTGCGGATTACTGGGGCTGCATAGGCATAAGCGACTGTACCCACGAAAGGCTTTTTTCACCGAGTCAGGAAAATATTGTAAACACCTGTGGCCACATGATTCTTGCATACGTTTTTCAGCAGGAAAGCATGAAAAAAATAAATGCACGCGACAAGCTTCTGGCAACGGTGAATAAAGCGGCAAGGGATTTGGTTTCGTTGCAGTCGCTGGAAATAACCGAACGCCTGAAAAAGTGCATGGGCTATATAGGAAAACAGCTGGACATTCACCGCATACACATCTGGAAAGCTACCCGCGATGTTTCTGACGATGCCGCACGGAACGATTCAAGTTCATTTTTAAAGTTTACAAGGCTTGTTGCAGAATGGCGCAACCCGATTATGGAACAGATGGGGATACCGCCTTTGCCTGAAAGTTATTTTGACCACAGCGATTTTTTTGTTAACTGGCACAAAAATCCCAATTTTGGGCAGGTTATTACCTACTGTAAAAGCGACGGTACGCCGAACAAAGGCCTTCGCGCAATCTGCAAGGAACTGAATGTTGCTTCAACCCTTATTGTGCCCGTAATGCTTGAAAGCGGCTTTTTCTGCGTAATGAGTTTTGACAACTGCCGGGAAGAACGTGTTTACACCGCCGACGAGCAGGCGATTCTTGCAAACTGCGCAAGCATTTTTATTGCCCAGGTTTTGCAGGACGAAACTTCAAAAGGCTTAATTGAAGCAAAAGAAGAAGCTTTAACTGCGACACGCACAAAAAGCAATTTTCTGGCAAACATGAGCCACGAAATCCGTACCCCGATGAATGCAATTATGGGCATGTCGGAACTGATTCTGCTGGAACAGCTGCCGCCGCTTATAAAAGATTACGCTGCCGACATAAACAAGGCAACGCGCAGCCTTTTAAGCATTGTTGACGACATTCTTGACATAAGCAAAATTGAAAGCGGCCGCATTGATTTGGTTAACACGGCTTACAATTTCAGCGAACTTATTGGCGACGTTATAACCCTTATAAAAATGCGCACGGCTGCAAAAAGCCTTAGTTTTTTTGTGCGCATCGACCCTAACTTGCCCCAAAAACTGTTTGGTGACGAAAACCGCGTAAAGCAGGTGCTGGTAAACATTTTGGGCAACGCGGTAAAATACACCAGCGAAGGCAGCGTGCGGCTGGTGGTAACGGGCGAACAGAACGAAAATCAGCTTGTCCTGCATTTTAGGGTTGAAGATTCTGGAATTGGCATACGTGAAGAAGATTTTGACAAGCTTTTTGAAGTTTTTTCACGCGTAGACACAAAACGCAACCGCAATATTGTGGGCACGGGTCTTGGTCTTTCCATTGTAAAGCAGCTTTGCGAAATGATGGGCGGCAACATCACCGTTCAAAGTGAATACGGCCGGGGTTCCGTGTTTACTGCAACAATTGTTCAGGAAATTGTAAAAAATGAAACAATCGTTCCGCTGCACGAACTTTCTGAAAAAGTACACAAGGTGCTGGTTTTTGAACCGCGTGAAGCATTCCGCAACCACGATGCAAAAATTTTAAGCGATTTGGGCTGCGATTATACCCTGTGCTGTTTGCAGGGCGAGTTTGAAGATTATTTAAGCCGTAATTCCGCCGGTAAAGAACCGCTGTTCGATTTTATTCTTATTTCTTCCATTTATTACCGCAAATTTTACCTTTACGCCAAAAGCCAGAAAGGAAAAAGCCGTTTTGTTGTTCTGGCCGAAGGCAGCAACGATTTTCAGTATGACAAGGATTTGCTGATTGCGTCGGTGCCGCTTAACTGCGTGCAGCTGGCAAAGCTTTTCCTTTACGGGCCGGAACTTAGTACCAAGGAAGCCTTTGCGCTTAGCGGCAATGAAGTTGTAAGTGCGCCGAATGCCAGCGTGCTGGTTGTTGACGACAATGCCGTAAACCTTAAGGTTGCAGCAGGTTTGCTTCGCAGCCATGATATTGAAATTGACGCGGTTCAGTCCGGGCTTGAGGCTATAAACCTTATAAAAATTAAAAAGTTCGATTTAATTTTTATGGACCACATGATGCCCGAAATGGACGGGGTTGAAGCTACACACGCCATACGTGCCATGGGCGGCGACAAAGCCGACGTGCCGATTATTGCGCTGACGGCAAACGCCATAAGCGGCGTGCGCGAAATGTTTATTGCAGAAGGCATGAACGACTTTTTGGCAAAGCCAATTGAACCGAGCAAGCTGAACGAAATGCTTTTCAAATGGCTGCCACATCATTTGGTTCAAAAGAAAAACCGTGAAAAAGGCAAGGAACTTGCCAGCGCTACCACGTTTATTGACGACGTAAATTTTGCAGTTGGCCTTAATTTTGCCGGAAACGATATTGAAGCCTACCGCGACATACTTTCTACGTTTTTTATTGATGCGGAAAACAAAATTGAACAGTTAAAGGTTGCCTACAAGGGGCAGGACTGGCATTTGTTTGCGGTTTTTGCCCACGCGGTAAAGGGCGCGGCTGCTAATATCGGCGCGGACAATCTTTCGGCTTTTGCGCGGCACATGGAAGAAGCCGGCAAGCTGGAAAATGAAGCCTACATTACGGCCAACATCGACGTTTTTCTGCTGCAAATTGCAACTTTAAAGCAGGGCATTCACGACTATCTGTTTGCAAGCGAAAATGCGGCAGAAACCGATGCCAACGAGCAGGGCAATTTAAGCTTTTTGAAAGAAAAAATCGAAGCTGTTTTGGATCGTTCCGAAAATACTGACATTATTGCAATTGAAGACCTGTTTGAAGAAATTGACGGTTTTTTGTGGCCTGCCAAATTTAGGGGCTGCATAGAAGAAATAAAAAAAGCCACCGATTTATTTGATTATGATGCAATAAGTGCAAAGGCAAGGGAACTGCTGGAACTTTTGTAAATCACTCCTTTAAAAGCAGAAAGCCCCGGTGTGCAAAGGAACAGGCTGATTAAACCGTTCCATTCGCTCCGGGGCTTTTTGTTCTAGTTTTACAAAAAACTGAAAGCGTCTACTTGCTGTCTGCAACCCAAACGCCAGTTTTCCATTCGCTTAAATTGCTGGCCAAAAGGCTGGCGCATTTTTTGCAGTAACGCAATGCCGGTTCGTCTTTGTTTTTAATTTTTTCAAAAACTTCCAGTGCTTTTTCCAGTTCGCCTTTGTAAAAAAATTTAAGCCCTGCGTCAAAAATCGGCAGAATGTCTTTAAGTTCTTCGTATTCTTCCTGCAAAAGCGGCTGAAAAACCGTTACGGCTTCGGATTTTCCTACAACTTCCAGTTTTGCCAGTTCGCGGAATTTTACGTGGCATCCTGTTTTTTCCGCCGCTTCCTTCATTGACTGGGTGCACATTGTATAAGTGCCAAACTGCTTGTTCTGGCCTTCAAGGCGCGAAGCCAAATTGACCGAATCGCCAAGCATGGTGTAGTCAAAACGGTTTCGCGAACCCATGTTGCCAACAACTGCAACGCCCGTGTTCAATCCTATGCGCATGTAAACGCCTTTCTGCGCGCGCGTTGCCAAATCCGGGCGCATTTTAGCCAAAAGCCGCTGGCATTCAAGGGAAGCTTCAAGTGCGCGCTGGGCGTGGTCTTTCTGCCCGGTCGGCGCGTTCCAGAATGCGATGATTGCGTCGCCTTCGTATTTGTCAATTGTTCCGCCGTATTTCAAAATAACGTCGCTCATTGCCGAAAGGTAGTCATTCAAAAACGAAGTCAGCACTTCCGGTTCCATTTTTTCGCTTATTGAAGTAAAGCCCTGCAAATCGGAAAAATAAACGCTTATTTCCTTGCGTTCACCGCCAAGACGCAGCCTGTCCGGGTGCAGAATCAGTTCGTCAATTACGGCCGGGCTTAAATACTGCTTGAAGGCGGATTTAAGGTATTTTTTCTGCTTGCCTTCAAAGGCGTAGTCTGCCAGAACGGTAAGAATGTAGCTGAAAATAAGTGCCGCCGCCGGTGTGATTAAGGCCAGCCACAGGCCGTTTGTAAAAATAAAGGCATTGGCAAAAATCAGCACAAGCGTTAGTGCCGCCACCACAAAAAGCGAAAACACCAGTGCATGTTTTCTTATAAACGGTATGTGTTCGGTAAATGCAAGGGAAAACGCACCAAGAAATGCACCCAGAACAATCATCAAAAGTGAATATTTAAGCGGTGCCTGATAGATAAAGTCGTTTTGCAGAAAATTGTCCAGCATGGTAATGTGCACGCCAACGCCGGGGTATTTTGAAGAAATCGGCGTAGTACACAAATCGAAAAGTCCGGGGGCATAAAAGCCAAAGAATACATATTTGTTGGCAAAATCTTCCGGCATTAAAAGCGGTTCTTCGCCTTTTTGCAGCGCGTACCAGCTGGAAAGTACCTGCATGGCGTTGTAAGGTATGTAACGGTCTAAGTCGCCCCTGAACCGTAAAAGCGGCTTGCAGTTTTTGTCTACCGGAATGGTTTTTCCCATTAAAGTTGCCGTTTTATTTTTGGCGTTAAAGGTTAAAGTTTCGTTTTTGCCGTCGCGTACCAAAAGCTGTGCCATACCAAGGGACGGAACAGCCCTGCCGTCTACCATGTAAAAAAGGTTTGTGCGGCGTATTATGTCGTCGGAATCGGAAGTGCTTCTGATATTGCCTATGCCGCCAGCTGTAGAACGCAGCGGTTTGATTGGAAAAATTCCCGGATAAGGCGGGCAGGTTTTTGCTATTAGTTTTGGTGAAAAATCGGAAAGGTCAAAATATGCTGATTTTATGTCGTCTGGAAAAGTAATGGTATTGCCGTATTCTTCGCTTAAAAACACCGTGTGAATGACGCCGGCAAATTTGGCAGAAGCTTTTGCAAAACTTTCGTCGTCTTCATCGCCGTAAACCGAAGGTTCGGTAAACATAACATCAAAAGCCAGCGAGTTTGCACCGCCGTCTGCCAGAAAGTTTACAATGTCGGCGTAGGCTTTGCGCGGCCAGGGCCAGCTCCATCCCAGTTCCTGCTGTGCCCAGTCAATGCTTTCCTGATCAAGCAGAATAAGCATGATGTCATCGCTTGGCACTGTCAGTTCCGCCGTTTGCTTTATAAGCGTATCGTACACTTTGTTTTCAGGGTAATTAAACACGCCGCAAACAAACAGCAGTGAACACAAAACTGCACTGCCCAGTGCAATAAGGGCAGTGCGTGGAAATTTTTTATTGATTAATTTCATAGGCCTTTTACGTTAGCTTTGTAGCGGTTAACCCTGGCTTGGGTTGTTTTTACAACCGGGTATTTACTGTTACGCAGCTTTGCATTGCGTATGCGGTTATCTGGCGAAGGGTGGGTGGCGTACATGCCGCCGGCTGCGCCAGTCTGGTTGCTTTTAAGTTCGTTCAGCATGCCCAGCAAACCGTCGGTGTCATACCCGGAAGCCGCCAGCAGTGCAAGTGCGGCATTATCCGCATCAAATTCCTGCTGCTTAGAATAACCGTTGGTTGTCATTGTGTTTACAATTTCACCAATGTCGGCGTTAAAAGTATCAACCATTTCATCAAGTTTTTCGTTGCCAACTGCATAAACCACGGTTTGTCCGGCAGCGGTAAGGGCGACTTTTGTACGGTTGCTTTTAATGGCTTTAAGGGCGTGCTGCAATTGAATGTGACCAATTTCGTGGGCAATAACCGCAGCAAGTTCTTCTTCGTTGTCGGTACACTTTATGATTCCTTTTGTCAAAAGGATGTGTCCGCCCGGTGTTGCAAAGGCATTTACTTCGTCGCTGTCCAGAATCATTACGTGGTAGCCGTTGTAAAGTTCCGGTTTTGAAGAATTGATTACCAGCGTTGAACAGATTCTGTTAAGATAAGTTTGCAGCGGCTGGTTATTCAGCGGCTTATATTTGGTTAAAATCTGGGCGGCAACTGCCCGGCCGATATAATATTCTTCTTCCGGCGTAATTTCTTCGGCGGCTTTCAGCAGGGCTTCGTTTGTTGTTTTGGCAGATTTTCTGGTTTTTTCATTGATGATGTTTTCTACTGAAAAAGCAGAAACTGCGCTTAAGCAGAAACATGAAAGCAACGTACCGGCAATAACTTTTTGAATTTTCTTCATTTATTCAGCTCCCAAAAGTTCGCCTTCCTCAATAAAGTTTTTAAGGTCGGCTTTTTTTACGGAAAAAACTTCAAGTCTGTCTATTGCGCTGTAGTCCAGTTTTGAATTGCTTTTGTATTTTGTTTCAACTTCTTCGCTGAACCCTTTGCCTGCAAGTGCAATTTCGCTGGCAGAAGCAGAAACCTTGCCTTTGGCTGAAGATGCAATGATTTTTTTTGTAGTTACGCTGGCAAGCGGAATCCAGCCTTCCTTTTTTGAATCGTCGAAAGAAACCAAAGCCCATTTTGCATTGGCACCCAGCACTACAAGCTTATCGCCGTAGTTTAAGGTTTTTATAACCTTGTCAAAGTTGCCAGTGCCTTCTTTAAGTTCTGCCTTGCGCACTGCAACATAAACGGTGTCGCCCTGCACCGGGGCTGCGGCAAACAGCATACCCAAACTTAAAAGTGCAATGCAAATACATACAATCTTTTTCATTTTATTCTCCTGTTTTTTTGTATGAATAGTTTTGTGAAAAGTATATTTCATAAACCCATTAAAATTGATGACAGTTACAGCATTTTGTAGTTTCTAATCTTTTCTTAATCTTCTTTTAATCTTATTTTAATATTCGGCTTTTTGCAAACTTTTTAACACTTTTTGCAGCTTTTTCGGTTTTTTACGCCGTCGGGCTGGCACGCTTTTTCATTCAATGTAATCTCTTACCACGCGCAGAATTATGCTGCCGTACCGTTCGGCTTTGGATTCGCCGATGCCGTAAATATTTGTCAGCTGGCTTTCTAGCCGCGGTTTCTGCACTGCAATGTCAACCAGTGCCTTGTCCGAAAGTATCATGTACGGCGGCAGGTTTGCTTCGGCAGCAAGTTTTTTGCGCATCTGCTTTAATGCTTCAAGAATAAGGCCGCCTGCCGCATCGCTGCTGTCCAGGGTAAAGTTTTTGCTGCGCGGTGCAGTTTTGCTAAAGCCGTAAGTTTTTGCTGCCATGGTTTTCTGCACTTTTGAAGGCACAAAAGAAAGTGCAACTTTTCCGCGCTCGCGCAAAGTGTCTCTGGCATCCTTGGTAAGGCTTAAAACCTGATAGTCGCTGCTTTTGCGCAGGAAACCTGCATCAACAAGCAGCCGGGCAAGTTCAAGCCAGTCGCTTTTTGAATATTCTTTGCCGATGCCGTACACGCTTAAAGACTGATGCCCGTAGTCCAGAATGCGCTGGTTTTTTGAACCGATAAGAACGTCTGCAACGTAGCCGGCACCAAACCTTTCGCCGGTGCGTACCACAGCCGAAAGAAACTTCTGCGCCGGTATGGTAACGTCATTTTCTTCAACCAGTGCCCCGCCGTTCTGGCAGATGTCGCAGCAGCATTCAGCCTGCTCGCTGTCTTTTTCCGGTGGCGTAAAGGTTTCTCCAAAATGGTTAAGCAGCACGGCGCGGCGGCAGCTTCGGCTTTGGGCGTATTCCAGCATGCTGTTAAGCTGCATTTCGGCAGCTTTCAGTTCGTTGCCGGTTTTTTCCTGCATAAAAAAGCGAATTTTATTTGTATCGCCGTAACTGAAAAGCAAAAGAGCCGTGGCTTTTTCACCGTCCCTTCCGGCGCGGCCAATTTCCTGATAATACTGTTCCAGCGATTTTGGCATGTCGTAGTGAATTACAAAGCGCACGTTGGGCTTGTTTATGCCCATGCCGAAAGCCAGCGTTGCAACGATTAAAGGCACTTCGTCTTTTACAAACCGGTCCTGATTTTCGGTGCGCTGCTGGTCGCTTAAACCGGCGTGGTAGGGCAGCACGTTAAGCGCGTACTGGCGCAAAAGTTCAGTCAGTTCATCAACCTGCTTTCGCGAAAAACAATAGATAATGCCGCTTTCATCCTGATGTTCCTTTAAGAATTCAAGAACAAGCTCGTCGGCACGGCTGAGTTTTGTCCCCGGCGGCGGTTTTATGCTGCCGTTTGCCGAACCGGCCTTGCTTATAACCTGAAGGCTGATGTTAGGGCGGTTAAAAGTGTTTACAAACTGATTGAATCCAAACTGGCGTTCCCTTGCACCAAGCCGCAGGGTTTTGCGGATGTCGTCGCGCACGGTTTGGGTTGCCGTTGCAGTAAGGGCAAGGCAAACGGCTTCGCTGTGCTTTTTGCGAACCGTTTCAATCATACGGTATTCAGGCCTGAAATCGTGCCCCCATTCGCTTATGCAATGGGCTTCGTCAATGGTAATAAGCGAAATGTTTATGTCCGCCAGCAGGTTTTCCATTCTTTCTGTCAGTAAAGTTTCCGGCGCACAGTAAAGCAGTTTTATCTGCTTCTGGCGTATAAGCTGCCGGTTAAGCTGGTACTGTTCCAAAGTAAGGCTGCTGTTCATAAAAACTGCGGCAATTCCCAGCTGCTCCAGCTGGTTCACCTGATCCTGCATAAGTGCAATCAGCGGCGAAACCACAAGGGTAATGCCTTCAAAAACAAGTGCCGGTATCTGGCAGCAAAGGGATTTTCCGCCGCCGGTTGGCATGATAGCAAGCGTATCGTTGCCGGCAAGGACTGAATTGATTATTTCAAGCTGTCCGGGGCGGAAACTTGTATAGCCGAAATATTTTTTCAGCAAATTTAAAAGTGCTTTTTCTGTTGGCTGGCCTGTTCTTTCATTCATCGCTTGTTCCGGTAGTTCTTTTAATAGAAGATTTTCCGCTGTTTTTTGGTTTTCTGCTTTCCTGCGGTATCATGCCGAAAAGTGCTGCACAAAAACCGCCTGCAAGGCTGGTTATCTGGGCATAGGCACCGTACCCGGCCGTAATTGAATGTATGACAAAAAGCACCAGCAGTATCAGCGGGCTTAAAGGCAGTTCCTGCTTTTTAATTGAACCGAAAACGCAAAGCACAACAAGCAGAAAACTGATGCTTTGTGCGCCCTGCAAACTGAACGGTACAAAACAGAATGCCAGAACACCGCTTACAAGTCCTGCAATAAGGGTCATAAGTGCAAAAAAGCGGCTGCCGTATAATTTTTCCGTTTGCGGTGCCAGCATAAGGATAAAGCCAAGGTTTAGGAACAGGCCTGAAAAACTGCCGTGCGCAAAAACGTGTGCCACCAGCCGCAGGTATGTTGAAATGCTGAAAAAGTTTATCACTTTTCTGTTTAGTCGCATAACCGGCGTTGAACAGAAAGCCAGCACCCTGCTGCTTATTTGCTGGGGCGCAATTTTGCAAAAAACAAACACCAGCAGGCAGCAGGCTGTTAAAGCCAGCGTAACCGGTGAATCGAAAACAATTTTTATATTTTTTTTACCCATAATTCATAAACCCTTAACGCCGGCAAAAATCCTTCAGCCCGGCAACCTTTACCAGTTCAACACTGCCTTGCTAATTCACCAAATGCCAGCTAGTAAAAAACAAACCGCACAAGCGCTATTTTAGCTTCAGCAGAATGGGGCAATGGTCGCTGCCCGTAATGTCTGCAAGAATTGTGCTTGATTCAACCTGATTTATAAAGGCGCTGTTTACGCAGTGATAGTCAATGCGCCACCCTACGTTCCGTTCACGGGCTTTCATGCGGTAACTCCACCATGTGTACTGCCTGGGTTCGGCGCAAAAATGGCGGAAAGTATCGGTATAGCCACCCTGTAAAAAACTTGTCATCCATTCCCGTTCTTCCGGCAGGTAGCCGGGATTCTGCTGGTTGCTTTCCGGGTGTTCAAGGTCAATGGGCTGGTGCGCCACGTTGTAGTCGCCGCAAAGCACAACATTTTTCCCTTCGGCAACAATTTTGTCACAAATTTCCTTTATGGCGCGGTTAAAGTCCAGTTTGTAGTCCAGCCGCGCGCCTTTGTCCTGACTGTTGGGAAAATATGCAGAAATTACCGCAAGATTGCCAAACCACGCGGTTAAAATGCGGCCTTCATCGTCAAATTCCGGATACCCGCTTGGGGTAACATTGTCCGGCTGAATTTTTGAATAAATGGCAGTGCCGCTGTAGCCCGGTTTTTTGGCCGATGCCCAGAAACTGTGATAAATGGCGGTTCCTTCGCTGCTGCCGTCTGCGCCCGGGGCAATTAAAGCCGGTGAAAGCTGGCCGGGGTGGGCTTTCGTTTCCTGCAAGCAAACAATGTCTGCATTGCTGGCGCACAGCCAGTCCACAAACCCTTTTTTTTCTACTGCGCGTATTCCGTTTACGTTCCACGAAATTATTGATTTTACAGAATTAGTCATGCTTGTATTTTCGTCAAAAAGTACGGGCTTTTCAAGCGTTCTGCACATTTGCATTCATTTAGTTTTTAATTGAAGAAAAAAATACCCCGGACTTTTCCGGGGCTTTGTTTTATATCTGTTTGGGCACAGGGGCTTTGTCTTTTCCTAAAAGGGTAAAAATTATTCTGCCGTTAAAAAGGCTGCCAAGGCACATAAAAATGCTTGCAAAAACCATAAAGATTATTGCCGGTACAAATGCGCGGCTGAAAATATTCTTTTTAAGCAGCCGGCCTTTTTTTACTGAAAAAGCAAGTCGCGCAAGGCTGAAATAACAGTGCCACGTAAAAAATAAATAAATGACAATTTCGTGCACCAGCTGGTTTAAGGCGAATTTGTCGGTGTACCCCTTGCAAAGGCCAATAACAAAAAGCGCAATAAAATACAGAAACACAAAAGGGTAAACCTTTGCCAGCACTTTCAGCATTTCGCCGCCGCCAATGCCCAAACCGCCGCCCCAGTTTGCCCCAATGCGCGTGCAAAAGCACTGATACTGGTTAAGGCACGCCAGATTCTGCCTGCCTTCTATAAAACCGTTGTTGCTTACGGCGTAAAAATCAAAATGGCACTTGTTCTGCTGGCAAAAAGTTTCGGCCTGCTGCAAAAAACTTATTACGTGGCTTGGCATGCCGTCACAGTAAAGTGGCGAAAATATTACAACTTTGTCGGCGGCGGCAAGTTTTTTTAATGTTTCCGGGGCTGTTCTTGCGTTAATTTCTGAAATTTCAATCTGGTGTTTGCCAAAAGAGCTGAAGCCCAAAAAGAATTTAAGAACTTTTGCAAAATAGCAGGATGCGGCAGATTTTCCTCTGGGGCTGCCGGTTAAAAGTAAAATGTTCATTTTTCCGTTCCTTTGCCTGCTTCAGTTAAGGCGAATTTTTTAGCATCGTTCAAATCGTTTACAAATTCAACTTTTTGCAGAATATTTCTTCCGTTTATGCAGAACCGCCGGGCGTAAAATTCGGCGCATTCTTTTTCCTGCTGGGTTGCGTTGCCGTAAAAACAAAAAACAAAGTTACGCTGGGTTTTGTAGCGTTTTATGTGGTGAGTTTCGCCTTTAAAAAGGGTAAAAAAGGGCAGGGAAGTGCTTATTGAACGGTCGAAAAACTTTTTTACGCTGCTGCTTAAACCGCCAAAAGTAAGGCTGCTTATTATAACGCACTGTTCGCTTGTGCCCATAAGTTTGCCGGTGTGGGCAAAACTGTCGTTGTAAACGCAAAAGCCCCGGTTTTTTAGCCAGCACTTAAAGCAGCCCTGGCAGTGGGTGGCTTTGGCGTTTGCGTTTACCACGCAAAGGTCGTCCTGTTTGGCGGCGGCAAGCACCAGTTCTTCAAAATCGCCTAAATCGTGAACAATAGTTTTCAGCATATTTCCTTCCATAATATGTGGTTTTATTTCAGTTTTTTTGTTTTTAGCTTTGCTGAAATACTAACACGCCCTGCCGCTTGGTAAAAGTTTTTGGCCGGTAAAATGCCAAAAAGCCAGTGCAAAATGCAGGTTGCAGATTTACGTATATTGTGCCGATAAGAAAATGATGAAAAAGACATTTATTTTTTGCAGTTTTATATATTTATTTTGTGCTTTAAGCCTGCCGCTGTTTGCCGTGGGCGGAATTTTATCCATTCCGGATTCTGCGGAAGTGCGCGAGCGCGCCTTGGAAACCTGGATTGTTGCCCCCATAAACATGGTGGTAGATAAGCCTGTTGAAATTCATTACACAAAGCGCGGACAGGGCTTTCAGATTAGCAGCGATTTGCGCGGAAGCGAGCTTGCCGTTGTTTTTGCTCCGCGTGAACACGATTATCTTTTTCCTGAATTTGCACCCGGCGGCTGGACAATGTACCGCGACATTGCCACCGGTAAAATCAACCGCATTCACGTTTATTTTCAGCACGATCCGCGCATTTACCTTTGCCTTCGCCCGGACGAAGCACCCAAAAAGCCGAAAGTTCAGGCAGACTTAATTATTCACGGTGCCTATGCTTCCCGCGGTACTCCGCTGGGCATTGATTTTGAATCGATTTTAACCCTTTCCTTTAGGGATTTGTACAATCTGACGGCTGAAACTTTGCCGTGGAATTATGTAAAAGCCGACACCCGTAATTATGTAAACAACCAGTATATGGTAGAAAAAATCCGCCGCAAGCTTGCAAACTTTGAATATGTTGCCGATGCCGGTTACGACGAAAACGGCGAAGAAATTTTCCTTTCAACTGGCGAGCCAAGGTCTGGTACGCCGGGAAAAATAAGCGTAGATGCCGACGGTTTTACCAAATGGGTTGTTGACGGCATTGTCAATCCGTTAACAGGCTGCGGCCTAAAGCTTGAACCATTAAAGCGCCCCACATTTGACGTAAACGAAACCCTTTATGCCAGTTCCGCACCGGTAACAGAAATGTTCCGCACCTACGACTGGATTCGCAATCTTTCTACGGCTGTGGTTTGTGCCGAACGCGACAACAGTTTTGAACCGGGCACTTTGGGAATGGACGTAAAGGTTAATCCGTTTGCAGGAATGGTTTCCCGCGGAGGACCGGTGCGCAATGTTGGTTTTATTCCGCAAACCGGCTACGACATAAACCTTATTAAGCCGCTTTTATACGTACTTGCCGCCACCGAACCGGACATGATGTATCTGGGCGCGGTAAAAACCGGCGAGCCGGGCATGGAAGACCATATTGAAACATGGACTTTTCATCACGACGTGATTTTCTTCCCTTATTTCGATTCAACTGGCGTTTGCCGTGTTGTTGTATTTGAAAGCGGCGTAGAAACGAATTTTGACGATTTCATCAACCAGAATCAGGGTTCTTACGTTTATTTGTGCCGCGTAAAATCGTCACCAAAGTTTTTGCCTGTAGAATACCAGTTGCCTGAAGACGCAGAATAAAAAGCTGAAAAAATAAAGACAATACAGATATTTTTGAAGAAAGGGGCAAAGATGTAAAGTCATTACGTTTTTGTCCTTTTTTTTTATACGTTGATTATTTACCGGAACTGCGGCTGCTGCGTAAAAGTATTTGCCTTGTACAACCGGTGGATATTGAGTTTTTTCCGGTTGTTTTTATAAAGCTTCCTCTCCCTGAAATTGGTTTTGTGTCTGCCGGAAGCAAGAAAAATTTTCATTTTTATTCAAAAAAGTACCAAAAAATTTTTTTTGCACGTATATATATCTTTGAACATCATATTAAAAAGAGGTAACAATGTTCAAAGTAAAAACTTATGATGAACTGACTTTTGCAGACGATTATCTGTTCTGCCGGATTATGAGGGACGAAACAATCTGCAAGGGCGTAATTAAGGCTCTGCTAAATGTTGAAGTAGATCACGTTGAATACCTGAACAATCAGCAGGAATTCAGCCCGGATTACGACGCGAAAGGTATAAGAATGGACGTGTACGTCAAAGATTCTGACCGGATTTTTGATTTGGAAATGCAGACGAGTCATTTTGAAGACGTGGCAATGCGTGCGCGTTACTATCAGGGTCTTGTGGATTTGGATACGCTGGGAAAGGCACGCAATTATAAAGACCTGAAAGAATCTTTTATAGTTTTCATTTGTACCAGAGACCCGTTCGGTTGCGGGTTGCCATGCTATACCGTTGAACAGGTATGCAAAGAAGATTTCCGGGCAAATTCCAAAATAAATGACAAGAGCCACAAGTTATACTATAATGCAGAAAGCTGGCACAAAAGCGAAAATACCGAAGTCCGCGCGTTGCTAAAGTTTTTAACGACTCAAGCCGCCGAAACCGATTTAACTCAAACCATACAGTCCGCAGTGTGCACGTCCAAAAAAAACGAACCGTGGAGGAAAAACTTTATGACATTGTACGAAATGATTGATGACGCAACCATCAATGGCATAGCAATTGGTCGTGAAGAAGGTATCCTTATAGGAGAAGAACGTGGTCGTGAAGAAGGTTTTGCAGAAGGGGAGATGCGGAAAGCTTGCGAAACGGCACGTAATCTGTTTTTGAAAGGTATGGACATTGTATTCATTCAGGACGTTACCGGACTTTCTTACGAACAGCTGGAAAAAATTGCGGACGAACTGGACGCTGCCAATTAGTTCAAAATTTGCAAATCAGTATTTATACAAAAACACAAGCAGAATAAAAACATTCAGCTTGTGTTTTTTTTCTGCTAATAAGATTCGGAATTTTTTCTTGGATGAGAATCTTTTTCATTCTGGATTTGTCTCTGAATCTTCTGACAATAACATAGCGTAATGCAATTTAACACCAAAGATATGTAATTTTTCTTCTATATAAATACAGATTTTTTTATGCTGATATTTGAAAACTGCGAAAGAATTTTTAAAAGCCTAAACAAGATATTTTGACTGAATGTGCTGGATTGCAAGATTTAAATCTGTAGCAAACTCTTCAATTTTATTATCTGTATTAATAGCCGTGTCTTTAGGTAAAAAAAACTGGTAAGGCTGAATGCCTAGTTTTTCTGCAATTAAATCTATAGTTTCGGGTTTTGGGAATTTTTTGCGGCTTTCTATTTCTGTTATATAAGTAATGCCGTAGCCAATCATTTCTGAAAGTTTTTCCTGTGAAATCCCTCTTTTTTTTCTGTAAAATTTTAAGTTTTCTCTAAAGATTTCTCGCGCAAGTTAGTCTGTTCCTTAACAAAGATGCAGGTACTGCCGTAATTTATGGTTTTAACAAAGGGGTTGTTGATTCCTTTATTGTAACTACGAATTCCGATGAAGTTAAAGAAATCAAAGAAGGATTTTATATTCACAGATTTCTAATGCAACTAAACCTTGCCATTACCACATAAACAACTGTTGTTATGATGAAAATATCTTGAAGATGAGTCAAGTGTAAGAAGGATTCCAATTGTATTGTTTTTATTTTCCTTGCTCTTTTCAATAAAACAAGGGAATTTTTCCGCTTCTTTTTTCTAATAGATTTTGTTCTTTCCGTTAAACCTTCGTCTTTGATTTTTCATAATAAAACTGCAAAGCGGAACCTGCAAAAATTGCAAAAAAACTTCATTTATAGTAAGATTGATTTTGTGAAAAACGACATTGAAGCAGTAGCCTTTGACATAGACGGTACACTTTATGCCAACTGGCGCCTTTACATATTGATGGTGCCATATTTTATCAAGAACCTTTCATTTTTTATTCAATATAATAAAGTGCGCAAAGTATTGCACCGCACCGCGCCCTTAGCCGACTTTTACGAATATCAGGCGCGGCTTCTGGCAGAAAATCTGGGCGTAACTCCAGCCGAAGCAAAGCAGAAAATTCAAAACATTGTTTACGACGGACTGAAACCTTTTTTTAAAAAAGTAAAGCCTTTCAGCCATTTAACCGAAACTTTTCAGGCCTTCCGCAATGCCGGCTACAAAATCGGCATCCTTTCAGATTTTCCGCCGGAACAGAAAGGCGACATCTGGCAGCTTGCGCCCCTTTGCGACGTAATTTTGGGCTCGGAACAGGTTGGTGCACTGAAACCTTCAAAATACGCATTTGCCCTGCTTGCAAAGGAACTGGACGTAAAGCCCGAAAAAATTCTGTACGTTGGCAACAGCGTTATGGCTGATATTGACGGTGCCCATGCCTGCGGCATGAAAAGCGCCTATATAATGTCCTGGTGGCGAAAAATATTTAACCGCAAACCTGTTAATGCAGATATTTCTTTTAAAAACTATCGCCAATTGCAGAAAATTGTGCTAAACTAACTGCGTATTTATGCCGTTTTAAACGTTCGTTTTTAAACGGTGTCATCTACAAAAAAATAATCGCAAAAAATTAATCTTTGGGTGGGAAAAATGTTTACAGCGGGAAATTTTATTACCTTGGCAATATGTGTCGGGATTCTTCTTGTTTTCAGGCAGCTGGATTCTAACAACAAGTCAATTGACAAAGTTAAAAAGTATATTGACCACGCGAAAGCCGACATGGACAACTATTTTGAAGGCAGAAACCAGTCGTTAAAAGATGCCGCGGTTGATTTGGACACAAAGCAGGAATTTGCAGTTGCTGCCGTTAAACGTCTTGAAAAATTTGAAACCGACTTTGTTACGCGTGCCCAGCAAACGGAAGATCGCATTCAGTCTTTGGGCGAAATTGAAAAGAAAATCAGCAGTTACGACGAAACAATCCGTAAATTGATAGAAATGACCAGCCGTGCGGAAGAAAATCTTGAAAACCTTTCTACGCAGTCAAAACGTTTTGATGCAACATTCAAAAAAATTAAGGAACTTCAGGATAAGGTTGCCCAGACAGAAGCAGCCCTGCCGGGTTTAACTGAAAATTTTTCAAAGCAGAACATGAACCAGCTGCAGGAAATTGGCGCGCATCTTTTGGACGATTACAACAGCCGCACTGCCAAAATAAGCGAACAGTACGACATTCAGATTCAGAAATGCAACCAGCTTTTCAAGCAGATTGACGATCAGATTCAGTCTTCCTTTGATACGGCCACCCACAAGGCTTCCGTTCTTGAAGATTCTGTTTTTGAACAGCTGCAAAACCAGCAGAACCAGCGCAAAAACGATTACATTGCAACTGTTAACCAGCGCAACGAAGAACTCCGCAAGAACCTTGAATCGCAGATTGCAGAAACTCAGGACATTGCTAAAAAGTTTCGCAGCCAGCTTCAGCTTGAAATGTCTAATTACGAAGAATCAATCCGTGCCGAAATGCAGAATATTTCTTCCAAATTTCAGGATACAATTCAGACTTTGGACGGCCGCGTTGCCGAGTTTGAACGTACTTCCGTTAACCGCATTGACGAATTCAATGCCCGTCTTGACAGCAACGACCAGCGCATTGAATTAACTTTCAGCGACACCGAACGCCAGATTAACAATATTAAGGAAGACATTAAGCAGAATATTAAAAGTGTTGCTGCCGCACTTGAAGATTTGAACGGCGAATTTGCCGCAAAAACTTCCGAACTGCAGGGCAATTTTGCCGATGTTGAAGCAAAACTGCAAAGCACTGCTGATGAAAAAATTAAGGAAATTGAATCTGCCCTGCACGGACAGATTGCCGGGCTTGAAAATCAGGTTTCCAGTTCCTACGCCCAGATTAGTGACGATTTGAACGCAAAAAATACTGAACTTCTTTCTGAAATTGCCACCCGTTTTGAAACATACAAAGCCGACGTTATGTACCGCTTTAAGGCTTTTGACCGTTTTTCTGCCGATGCAGAACAGCTTGAAGAACAGCTTCGCCGTTCTATGAACGACGTGCGCACCGGCGTTGTAAATGATTTTGAAGCTTTTGCAACCGAACAGCAGGCAAAGCAGAACACTTTTGAAAAGAACATTACGGAAGGCACTCAGGCATTGAGCCAGGAACTGGTAAATGTTGAAAACGAGCTTGAAGCGCTTAAACAGAAAGCCACCGGCAATGTTTCTGAACAGTTGCAGAACTTTGAAGAAAGTTTCTTCCGCGATTTGAATAAAAAAGGCGAAACCCTTAACGTTGAACTGGACAACTGGATTAACAATATGGAAGCAAAACTGAACAATCTGGCTTCCGCAACTGAAGATGACCGCCGTAAGGTTGAATTGCAGTATCTTGAAGAAATGAAAACCCGGCTTGCCGATTTTGAAAACCGTTTCAAGGAACAGACCGGCGATTTTGAAGTTAAGCTTTCGGAACTTGATAATTCGCTTCAGGTTAAACTTAACGAATACGAACAGAGCATCAACAGTTTTTCGCTTGATGCCAAAAAACAGCTTGAAGCAGCAAGGGCTTCTTCAGACGACCATATCAAGGCAGAACTTGAAACCCACGCTTCTGAAATTCAGGAACAGGTTGAAAAGCAGAAACGCGAGCTTGCTGCCCAGATTAAGGCCGTGTTCGCCGATGTTGATTCTACCCGCGAAAAAACCGAAACTTCCCTTGAAGCCGTGCGTTCGGATTTTGGTACATGGAGCGAACGTCTGAACCAGCAGTGCGCTGAATATAAGGAAAGTTTTGACGAACGTCTGGCCGGAATGCAGACTAATGCAAACGATTTGATTGCGCAGGTTGGCAGTTCATTCAAGATGGACGTAGAAAACTACATTGCAAAGGTTCGTGAAGAAAAAGAACACATTAAAAACGAAATGGACGATTTGCGCACTCAGATGGATCGTTCCGTAAATGGATATAACACGCGTGCAGAAGAAATGACTGCCGAGTTTAAGAAATCCTATGAAATGATGCTTGAAGAAAATGCACAGAAAATCCGTGAACAGAACCTTGAAGCAGACCAGAAGATGCGTGAACTTAAAACTCAGGCACAGGAAATTAGGGAACAGACCGAAGCTGCACAGGAAAAAATGCGCATTAAGCTGCAAACTGATGCCAATGCAATTAACATGACAATGGATGATTTGGACAAACGCCTTAAGAGTTTTGTTTCGCAGACCCAGCTTTTTGACAAGGCTGATGAACTTAAGGAACAGCTTGAGGGCGATATCAGTGCTTTGCGTACTGAAATTTCACGTGTTGAATCATTCAGGCAGGTTGCCGGTGATTTGGAACAGCAGTTTACCAAAATTCGCCGCATGGAAGAAGAAGTGCAGGGCAAGCTTAACAAGTTTGCAAGCGAAAAGACCCGTATTGAAACAATTGAAAACGAGTTTAATACTTTGATGAATATGTCCGGCGACATTGAGCAGAAGATTGCAAACCTTAAAAACTCAAATGACGATTTGCAGCAGCTTCAGCTTGACATTCGCCGTTATCAGGAAGGCCTTACCGATATTGGCGGCCGTTACGATCGCCTTGAAAAGAAAAATGCCGTTCTTGAAAAAACAATGGAAGGCGTTGATTCTTCTTTTGAAAGCTTGCAGAAAATTGAAAAGCGCATTGCAAGCTGCAACCTTGAAGTGCAGAAACTCCCTGATCAGGTTGCCGACATTCAGAAAACCGTTGACAAGCTTAAGGAAGGCAACGATAAGATTAACGAAGCTGTTGAAAGACTTGCTTCCCTTGACGTTATCATTAAAGATACCGAAACACGTATGTCTGAAATGCAGAAAGCCCGCGAATGGCTTGCCCGTACCGAAACCCGCATTAACGAGATTCAGAAACAGGCGCAGGAACAGGTGCGCATGATGAGCGACTTGGCAAAATCGGAAGTTAATCACGGCGGTTCAAAAGTTGCCAGCGTGGATGCTTCTCCTTCTATTCAGCAGCGTGAAACTGTTGTTAAATTGAGCAAGCAGGGCTGGGATATTGAAGAAATTGCCAGCCGCATGCACCTTTCGCGCGGTGAAGTTGAATTGATTCTTGAACTTAACACCGGTGTAAAATAACGGCAGAAAAAGCAAATGCAAAAAAGCGGTTTAGAAAAATCTAAACCGCTTTTTTTATGCGCAGAAAAGAATATACTGTTATTCCGGTAATCGGGCTGGTTTTATTTGCTTAGCAGGCAAACAACCTGCGCACTTATGGCTTCGCTTGTTCCAATTGGCGCAAGTTTTTCACCGGTTTTGGCCTTAACAAATACCTGATTTTCTTCTATCTGTAAAATGTTTGCGATGCTTTTGCAAACTTCCTTACGGTGCGGCAAAAACTTGGGCTTTTCAAGTTGAACCACGCAGTCAATGTTTTCTATTTTCCAGCCTTCTGCTTTTACAAGTTTATAGGCTTCTTTTAAAAGTTTTGCGGAATTAGCGCCTTTCCATTTGTCATCGTTTGGCGGAAAAAGTTCGCCAATGTCGCTTATTCCGGCAGCCCCAAGCAGGGAATCGGTAATGGCGTGCAAAAGCACGTCGCCGTCAGAATGGCCGTCTTCGCCTAGTTCAAAGTCGAATTCTATTCCGCCAATTATCAGTTTGCGCCCCGGTACAAGCCGGTGCAAATCAGTTCCAAGTCCAACTCTAATCATTTTTCTTATAAATCTTCTTTGTAGGTAATTTTTTTGTTGCGGGTGCTGCCCTTGCAGATGTAAACATCGCCGCAATAGCGTCCCCAAATTTCCGTGTCATCGGTATAAACGCAGCCGTCAGTTGCGGCCTGCTGATGTGCCTTTAAAAGCGGCTGAAGCAAAAAGCCCTGTGGCGTTTGCACTGCAAAAATCTGTTCCCGGTGCAGGTGCTTGGTAATTTTACCGTTTGCGTCAACTTCTTTCTGCGTGTCTGTTGCAGGCAAAGCCGTAACCGCTGCCCCGCTAATCGAAATTTTTTCAACCACGGCACTTATAATTTCTTCATCAATCCACGGTCTTGCACCGTCGTGTATCAGCACGGCGTCCGGCATTTCGTTTCTGGCAGTGGCCATCTGTTCAATTTTCTTTAAACCGCAGTAAACCGATTCCTGCCTGCTGTTTCCACCGGCTTCAAATGCAAAGGCAAAACGGGTATTTGTAAACAATTCGTTATAAAAACACGATTTAGACAAAGCCGCTTTCGCATTTTCCTGATGATTTTGTGGAATTGTAATTACAACGTAAGAAAAAAGGCTGGTTTTCAGAAAAGCATCAAGGCAATGAGAAAGCACCGTTCCTTCATTGCCGTTTATTGTTAAAGGCAGGTATTCTTTTTTGCAGCCGGCGCCAAAACGCGTTGAACTGCCGGCCGCAGTTATGATTAATGCAAGTTTCATGGCTTATTTATTCGTCCATGTCGCCTTCATCTTCGTCATCGTCTTCTTCCGGCATATCAACTTCTTCAAATTCTTCTTCGTCATCATCGTCATATTCATCTTTTTTAGCAAAACTGTGATGACTGTCCGCACTTTCGCCAAAAGGTTCAAGCTTGGAATGAATTAAGTTTTCAACTTCTTTAGTTGACATGTCCAATGCAAAAGAAATTTCGTCTTCAAGCAATTTTTTTGCAGAATCATAAAGTTTGCGCTCAAGGATTGGCAGTTCTTTTACTTTGCTGCGGTTGTAAAGAGAACGGACGATTGAAGCAATGTCGTTTACACTGCCTTTTTTCAGCAAGTCCATGTTCATCTGGTAACGCAGTTTCCAGTCAGAAGGCATCTGGTCAACAGGTTCGCCAATCAGTTCAAGTGCCTGACGTGCTTCTGCTTCGGTAACAATGGCTCTAATGCCCAGTTCTTCAGCCTTGTTTACTGGAACCATAACGGTCATGTCGGAAACTTCAAGGTAAATTACATAATAATTCAGTTCTTGGTCTTTGAATTTTTTGGTTGTAATGTCGGTAATTTTGCCGACGCCTTGACTTGGATAAACAATTTTTTGATCAATCTGATATGTTGGAGTATCACTCATGGAACAATTATAGCACAAAAAAGCGCTTGGGTCAAAGCGCTTTTCGTGTCTGTTTTTTTTGTTCAGTTTGCCATAACAATGTTTACCGGCAGGGCAGGCTGAATGAATTTAATGTACTTTAGCGGATGAATGTTAAGGGCGTTGTCATACCAGCCGGAAATAACTTCGTTATCAACCACGTTAAAAGAAACCGTGTGGCAGATTGGATAAATTACGCCGCTGTCAAGCAGCAGCTGTTCTGCTTCCGCAAGCTTGGCAAAACGCTGCTCGTTGCTGGACATTGCAGAAGCTTCGTTTATTATTGCATCGTATTTCTGGTTTTTCCAGCCCGTTACATTAAGCGAAGAGCTTCCGCGGAACAGTTCAAGAAATGCCAGCGGATCAGCAAAGTCTCCAATCCAGCTGTAAACGTAAAAATCCGCATCACCTTTTTCTACGTTTGCCAGATACTGATCCGATTCCAGAAAAATGCCTTTTACTTCTACGCCAATTTCAGCCCAGGCTTTTGCCAGAAGTTCGCATCTTCTTTTTGAAGTGTCGTCATTTGAAAAGCACACGGTAACCGTAAGCTTTCTGTTTTTGCCGTAACCGGCCGCTTTTAAAAGGCTTGCGGCTTCGTCCAAATCCTGTTCCGGCGCGCCAAAAACTTCCGGGTAGCCGGAAAGGGGCAGAACAAGGGAATTAGCCTTTATGAAGGAATTTTTTCTGATTTCGTCGTTTGGAATTGCATAAAGCAGCGCATTTCGGACTCTTTCGTCGCTGAAAGGCTTTTTGCTGCATTTGAAAAACATGTATTCCGTGCCGAACTGGGAAGAAAGCATGATTGAATTGCGAAGCAGAACCTTGCCGGAATCGATTGCGCTGTCTACCCACTGAACGTTGCCAACGTTAAAATCAAAAGTGTTGCTCTGGCTGTTGTCGCTAAGAACAAACCGCACAAATGGCAGTGCAACCGAGCCGCTGTCCCAGTAAAGCGGATTTTTCTGCAATACGATTGTTTCCGGTGTAAAGGTTTGCAAAACAAACGCACCGCTGTAAACATTTTTTTCAGGGTGAACTACTGCAAAAGCGTGGTGGCACAAAATGCGGCTTAAATGTTCCGTAGGGTTGGCAAGCTTCACCACCAGGGTGCGTTCGTCCTTTACTTCAATGCCAACAGAATCGGGGCGTTTGGCCTTACCGCTGCGGTAGTCGGCAGCACCGGCAATACAGTCCAAAAGCGAAGCAAACGGTGCCTGTAAGCTTGGTTCCAGCAGTGCAAGCCACGAATTTTTAACGTGTTCTGCCGTAATAATTTCGCCGTTACTGAAACGTGCGTTTTTACGCAGTGTAAATGTCCATGATTTTTTGTTGCGGGAAACTTTATAGGATTCAACCAGTGCAGGTTCTGGTTCCAGCGAAAAAGGGTTATAGGAAAAAAGTCCTTCGTAAAGGCCGGTTAAAACCTGCGATTCATCGGCGTAGGTTGCTGTTTGCGGGTTCAGGTCGTAGGCGTGTGGCGAACAGATGATTGTTAATTCACGCTGCAAAAGAGGGTCAAACCCGGCGGCATTTGCAGCGGCACAGACAAGAAAAAAAATAACAGAAAAAAAACAAAGTGTTTTTCTACTTAGCATTAGTAATTCCCAAATTGCGCAATTGAGATTTTTCTTCAATTGAAGCAACAAATTCTGCCCTTTGCTGGTTTGCGTTGTGAAAAATGCCCTTAAGCGATGAAATTTCAATTTTAATGCCTTTAATGCGCAGCCCGTTTGAAGAATTGGCATTCGTCTTAAAATAGGTATCAAGGGCACCAAGCAAAATCAGTATTTTCTGGCATTCAGAAAGCTGCTTGTTCAGGAATTCCAGAACTTTCATATCATTCAGCGCGTCCAGTTTCTGGTAGCCGGGGTTTTTCTTCATGGAAATAGAAGAATAAACCTTGGCGCGCTTTTCAATATCCATAATGAAATCCTGAATAAGAACCGTTTCGATGCGCGTTGAATGAGTTACGTTTTCTGTAACCGTAACCCGGTATTCCGTAGGTTTTTCCGCCAGCCCGAAAGCCTTGCGGAAAGCCTTTTTAAGGCGGTTGAAGAAACTGTTGTTCTGGCTGTCCAAAGTATCTTTGTTTTCGGTAAGTTTTTTGGCAACCATATCCAGCTGTGAAGAACTGCTTCCCAAAATGCGCACGGCTTCCATAATTGTTTCGTGATAGTTTATGGTTTCTTCTTTTTTGGCAGAAGGTGCATCACTGATTTTCAGCTTGTCCAGAAGCTTTTGGCGTACAGTTTCCTTGTTTGCACCGTATTCTTCGTTGATGATTTCCTGAATCAGTTCAGCATAAAAAGGCTGCTTGTTCATTTTGGAAGCAAAAATCTTCCGGATCATTGCCAGTGCGGCCTGAGAAGATTCGGCTGCTTTTTCTGCGTCGTAACCGGAATCTTCAAGAACATTTTTGCGCACGTTTGCCTTGTAAACTTCACGCTGAAATTCCAAAAGCCCTTTAAGTGTTTGGTTTATTGAACTTAATTCTTTTGCAAGCAAAGACATAATGTCGTTAATCATTGTGATTGACATGTTGTCCGAACCGGCTTTTACGGAATGAATGACGTCAAAAAGTGATTTTAAGGTTGGTTCGCTTGTTGTGCTGGAAGTGCCCCAGGGCAAGCTTTTGTTGAAAGCGTTCAGCTTTTTAATGCGGTCCAAAGTAAGCGACTCTACGCTGAATTTTACGTAACTGCAAATATATTCCAGCATGTTGTCGTAGTCAGAAAGCCGGACACCTAATACGGCAGCACGTTCATTGTCCATAAACTGGGTATTTTCAATTGGCTTAATGTCGGCAATCTTTTTTTCCAATTTGTAAGGGTCGTCCTGTATAAGCCCTTTGCGCGAAAGCACGCTTACAAGGTTATTCGTATACCCTTTAATGTTCCTGTAGGAATTCAAAATTTTTGGTAATTCCGTTGAATCGTACCAAACGGTTTTTTCCGCTACAGCTTCAATAAGTTCTTTTGAAAAATTCGTACTGTCTGCCATATCTTCATTATCGGAGAATTTATAAAAAAAAGGAAGTGCTTTTGCAGGGCAAAAACTGTAAAAAATATGCTTTAAAACACACTTTTAATAGAAGAAAACAAGTGTTTGCATCGTAAATGAAGAGCTTTTTTGCACCGTCTGCATAACAATTTGTACCGTTTGCGCAGCTGAAAAATCGTGAAACAACAGATAAAATTCGCTTTTACAGCTTATCGGGTATTCCGCTGCAATCCCTTTGCAAAACCCATTTAAGGCTTTTTCAAACATTCAGAAAGCCGGTGCGCCGTACCAGGAACTGAAACAAAGTTATGTAATATTTTTATGCCCGTTTGACCTTACAGGCGACGGTGAAGTATGCTATCTGGTAGAAAACGCTGTAAACGGCAGGGTGACAGAAAAGTATAACGACAAATGCAAGAAGTTATTCTTCGATTTCACAAAGTTTGCCAGTTGTGATAATATTCATACATCGGCGCTGCTGAAATTTTTTGCAACCAGCCAGCCCAGCGATGACCTTACTCGCAGGCTGAGT
>JAZRVO010000011.1:0-8169 GCA_045599185.1 Treponemataceae bacterium
AAAGGGGAAACTTTAATGAGGAGAATCGTAATGTCTGTTCCAAAATCAATTCAAATAACAACAACAAATAAAGGAGAATTGAAAACGAAAAAGAACCTTACCTGCTCTACGCTAAAGTTTACCCTTTAACCGGGCCTTTACCATTTCTGTTAAATCTAAGGCAGAATAACGGATAAACTTGATGAGAATAGTAGAAATGTTTAATCATCAACAACAAATAAAGGAAAATCGTAAAATGAAAAAGCATCCTGCTGCCCTACGCTAAGTTTATCCGCTATCCTGCCCTATTTATGTGTTAGAACCTTGTCATGCCGAAGTTCTTTCGGCATCTGCAATTAACACTGCGGATTCTGAAACTAGTTCAGAATGACCGGCGGATATGCACCGCTTTTTTTCAGCTTTTATAAAAACCAAAAACAAGTGCTTTGACTTTTATAAAAACCGGCTTAAAGCGGCAGGCACTTTTACAAGCACCTGCCACTTAAGCAATTTAATTTATGCCGTAAGGCTTAAATTAGAAGTTGTAAGTCCATTTAACTGGGAACTTAACAACAGCTTTCTTTCCGTAGAGAGAAGTGAAAGCCCATTCAGAAGATGTCTTCTGGTTGTATTTCATCTGGTTTGCAACCTGTGTTTCAACACCAAAGTCGAATGAGTGTGCACCCATTGAGAATGTGAATGCAGGTTTCAATGTGATTACAGAAGCAGCGGTACCGTTCATGATATCTTTATCTTCTGTTACATTTGTGTAAGTTTTCTTTGCGTTTGCCAAACCACCCTGCAAGTAAGATGTGTGCAAGCTGAATGATGCATCGTCAGATACTTTGTATCCCCAATCGTTTCCTACATAGAATTGGAGAACTTTTGATTTCTGACCGTCGTAAGAACCGTAACCTACAGTTACTGTAACTTTATCTGTGATACCATTGCGGAAGTTCATGTCTGCGTTAGCACTTACAGCGAAACCTGTGTATGCTTTTGTGTTCATTACAGAAGAAGCTGAGTATGTATCAAAGTCAACAGCTGCACCGATTGTTGTTCCAACTTTAGCATCCTGCAAACCTTTGAATGTGAAACCAGCATAGATGTTGTGGTGGTTGAATTTACCTGTGTTAGAATCAGCAACACCGTTTTCACCTTTAACACCGTTATAACCGCCGAATTCACCAACATATTTAGCACCAACACCGAAAAGGTCTGTGTCGTATGTTGCACCAACTGTGATAGGACCGAAAGCACCTTTTTTGATCAAAGAAGCATTCAAGTTGTTCCAGTTAAGTTCTGGGTTTGCTTCTGTACCACCAGCAGCATCGTTAACACCGAAGCTGAGACCTGCGCCAACCCAAAGACCATCGATACCAGTGAATGCTACGTATCCACCTTTTGCAAGTTTATGGATGTTCTGCCATTTACCAGTGATACCAGGGAAGTTAATTCCAGCAGCGTTGTACTGTGGCAAGTTGCTCCAGCTCAAGTTAGGTCCGAAACCTTTTTCACAGAAATCTGCGTCACCAATGATGCGGAATTCAAGACCATCGATTGGTTTAAGAAGAGCAGAACCTACAGCAGCTGTATTGAATGTCCAGCGTGGTGAAACATTCAGGATTGAAGCCATTGCTGTGTCGCGAGTGCGTACATAGAAACGTACACGACCTTCAAATACAGCACGACCATCAAGTACTTCTGCATGAGCTACAACAGAATCACGAAGGATAGTTTCGTCATTGTCGAAACCCCACTGATTGTTTGCGCCATCAATGGTTACTACAGGCTGAGTTTCAAGTTCATTTTTGATTGAAACTGTCTGTGCAAATGCCATAGAAACTACAGCAAGAGCAGTCAAGATTGCAATAATCTTTTTCATTTAAAACTCCTTTTTTTTGACCGTGGCGATTGCATTACCCCAGCCAAAATAATTGTTAAGGTAATATGACATTTTTTTTTTTTGTCAACAAAATTTTATTTTTTTTTATTTTTTTTGTAACCTTTTTAAATTTGCAAATTCGGCTAAAAAAAAGACCGTTTGCACATACGTGCAAACGGTCTTTTTTTGCGTAAGCCAAATTTTTTATGAGGATTTTTGGGGGGATTTTTTTGGCGTGTGAATTTCCGGCTAGCTTTCTGCGTTTATTTCGGCAGCAATTTCACGCAGCTGGTCAATGGAAAGGCCGGTGGCAAATGAGATTTGTTCTATACTTAATCCCATGTTAAGCAAGTTCCGCGCTGTTTCGTACTTGCCTTCTTCTATTCCGGCTTGCTTTGCTTCATATACTCTGTCTTCTACATACATTTCTAGCGTCATGTTTTCCCTCCGCCACTGTTCGTGGCCATTATTCTCATACACTTTCTCACTCAGCCTGCGCGTTAGGTCATCGCTGGGCTGGCTGGTTGCAAAAAATTTTAGCAGCGCCGATGTATGAATATTATCACAACTGGCAAACTTTGTGAAATCGAAGAACAGTTTCTTGCACTTGTCGTTGTATTTTTCTGTTACTTTGCCGTTTACGGCGTTTTCTACCAAGTAGCAAACCTCGCCGTCGCCTATTAAATCGAACGGGCATAAAAATATTACATAGCTTTGCTTCAGTTCCTGGTACGGCGCGCCGGTTTTCAGAATGTCGTAGTCGCAGACTGCCTGATAGTACCGCGCCCGAAGCGGCAGGTTGCCGGTGTTCGTCATTTGCAGTTCCACGTCAAAAACCGCGGTGCTGTTTTTAACGAACACGTCAAGCCTCACGCCCTTTGTTTCATACGCCGGTTTCAGCACTTCTTCAGTTTTTACGTCTTCCAGATGGTCAATTTCTATTTGCAGCAGCGTTTCAAGAACCTGCCGGCAAAGCTCTTTGTCCTGCATCACCATTGCAAACATTACGGCGTTGGTGATTGGAATTATTCGTTCTTTTTGCATTATTGTTTCCTTTGCAAGGTTTCCCTTACAGAGGATATATAAGACGATTTACAAATTTTCGCACTTTGGGATGGAATTTATAAAAGATTTTAAATTATTCTGTCATTCCGAACTTGATTCGAAATCTATGGCAGTTACTGAAACATGGCAGATGCTGAATCAAGTTCAGCATGACGCGCTTTTGCTGCTTTTGCATGTCGGCAGCGACTGATTGGTAATTGATTTCTATTTTTAGCGTTAATAAAAATTGGCATTTACAATATTGGCAAAAGAGGTTTCTTCCCACAAAAAAAAGCCGCCGGTACAGAAAATATTCAATTCTTTCTGTACCGGCAGCTTTTTTAGCGCAAAACCTTAAAAACTAAACGGCTGGCGATTCATCTTTTCCGATGTAGATTGCCGGAATGGAAACAAGCGTAACCAGACCTTTTACAATTACATTTGCCCAGAAAATTGAAATTACTCCAGACATTTCCATTGTACCGGCAAAAGCAATCATTGAAAAAATGAGAGAATCCACCGGAATGCTTACGGCATTACTTACCAGAACGCGGCTCCACAAATGCTTCTGCGTTACCTTTGTTACCCACAAGTGGTAAATTTCGGTATCAATCAGTTCAGATACGGTTTCTGCACAAATTGAAGCAATAACAATTCGCCAAACCGGTCCTAAAACTGCAGCCCATTCAGCCTGCAAAGTCCAGGTTGGGTCTACCGGCAGTGCGGTAACAAGTGCAAAAAAAGCTGCCATTAAAAGGTTTAAGAAGGCACAAACGATAATTAACGTGCGTGCGCAGCTTTTACCAAGCTTTTTGTGAACCATGTCTCGCAATGTAAATGTGAATGGATAAATGAAAGTGCCGCAGTCAACGCTAAAACCTGCAATAAATGCAACTTTAAGGCTGCCGATGTCGGCAAAGATTTGAGCGCCCGTATAAAGGGCAATCAAAATACAAGAAGTGCGCAGAAATTTTTTCTGTGCGTCGTTCGCTGCCAGAAGCTGACAGCTTTCGTTTTGTAACGGGTGTTCCATACCGTCTTCAATTCCTTGAAGTAATATATTGTGTCAAAACCGGGCGCTAGCAAACTGCCCTACCCGGCTTGCCTGTTAAGGCTAAAACCAAGTGTAAGAACTTTAGTGTAAACTTCAATTTTTTGCAACTGCCGCCGCCATAAAAACCGGCAAGTGGCAAAATTCATTCACTTTTGGTAAAAAAAAGCGTTAAAAATACGGCAATCTTTCTGCTACTAAATGCCCTTTGGCAACGCCAAACTTTTTGCCGCAAAGCAGGTGCTTTTTTAAGTTCCGGTGCAGGGTCGTTTTTTCCGGCAGGTTTTCGTCAATTGAAGTAAAACCGGGAAAAACCCATTCCATGTACCACGTCTGCTCGTAGTCCACTTTTTCAATTTCAAAAAGGTGCTTAAAGGCAAGTATTTTTGAACCTGCCGGAAGAAAATCTTCCAGTTCCGGCATAAGAAGCCATGTTTCGGTTGTTACGGGAGCGTCTTTCCATTCAGCAAAGTGCTTCCGGCGAAAACTAAAGAAATCCTTGAACGAACGGCACAAAGCTTCAATATTCATGTCCGCATCGGAAGGAATGTGCACTGCAATTTCTTTCCGGCCGGAAGTTTCTGCAAACTCGTATTCCAATTCTCCAATCCTGAATTCCTGCAAAGCAATCTGCCGCGGAAGCCACCACGCTTTTTCAAACCTGTATTTGCCCTCCGCGCTGCGGTTTTGGTTGATAAAGCGGCTTATGAAACCAAAAGTTGCCGCAAACACTTCATCAGAAAATCCGGCATTTTTATATTCAGGATAAGAGAAGGAAGTTATAAGATTTATCTCTTCCCAAAGGATTTTCATGCCGCACGAATCTTCACCAAGCAGGGTCTGCAATTCTTTTACCGCTTCGTCCCAGGTTTGGCGCGCCAAAAGCCTTTTATAAATGTCATCAGGAACAGAAACGCGGTTCGATTCGTACTGGTTAAGCTGGCTAACCGCGCCTTCTTCCAGACCGATTATTTTGTAAAATTCTTTATTCGTCATTTTTTTTCAAAGCATTCTTCAGCACGGGCTATTTTAAATGTTCATAAACATGTAGGAATCTGAGCCGATGAAGCCGAGTTTTTCGTACAGCGGTTTGCCGGCCTGGGTTGCATCAAGGCCAATTTCCGTGCAGCCGCGGCTTTTTGCTTCATCAATAAGCGACTGAACCATTTTTACGCCAATGCCCTGCCGCCTGTAATTTTGGTTTGTGTAAACGTTCATTAGGTGCGCCCGTTTGCCCGTTGGGTGGCTGAATGTGGGCATGAAAATTACATAAACCATGGAAGCGCAGCCGATTACTTTTTCGCCGTCCATTGCAAGAATCGTCGTCTGGTTTCCTTCAAGAAAAAATTTTCTTGAAGCTTCGATGAAACTTTCTGCATAAACGTAATCGGCAGGAAGATTGTTGACAACTTTAAGCATTTCAAGACGTGAAGACATCAGCAGTTCAATGTCATCACTGGAAGCTGTTTTATAAGCAATCATTTGTGTTTTCCGTCCTTTGAGTGTTTTATTTGCAAGCAGGCCTTTTAAGCATTCACCGCTATATAGTGCCCATATAATAGAAGAAAAAAAGTTTTACAGTACTTTCTGGAAGATATACAAATCTTCGGTTTTGAATGGAAGAAATGATGGCACGGTGTCTTTGCCAAACTGGGTAAAACCTTTCTTCTCGTAATAGTTGTGGGCACAAAAAGAATCTGCCCAAAGCAGCAGGTTTTGCGCACCCAAAGTTCTGGAACACTGTTCAAAATGTTCCAGAAGCCGGGTTCCGTTACCGTTGCCTTTGCTTATAAAAAGGCCTACTACGGCTGTTTTTTCAATTGAAATGTCTCTTACGCGCCTGCCGTTATTTTTCAAATAGTCAAAATAATGAATGAACAGCTGCTTTTCTTCTTCACTTAAAGGGTTTTGTGCGTTTTTCAGCCATTCTTCGTGGCCAAAAGGGTCGGTTGCCCAAAAACCAAGCAAAAATGCCTTCATTTCCTGTTTTTCTTCCATAACAAAAGACATGCAGGAATTGCGCTTGTAAAAGCGAACCATCATTTCATAAATAAGCGGCGGCAGTTTTTCCGGGTAAAAGTCAATTTCGCGGCCAAAGGCGTTTAGGCACATTTGCGCCGCCGCCGCAATGTCGGAACTGGCAAAGGGTCTAATCATTTTTTACACCCAGAAATGCTTTTATTTTTTCAATGTTTGCCAGCGCGTCGCTTCTTCCAAGCATGTACATTGCCTGTATTTTTTCAGGGTCGCGTTCAGTGCGGCCAACTTTAAGCAGTTTGGAAGGCTGCAAAATCAGCACATTGCCCTCGCTCCGGCGTTTTTGGGCATATTCAATTGATTCGTTGTAAATTATGTGACGGTTTGCGCTTGTTTTTTTGCATTCGCCGTAGCCTTTAAGGGTTAGATTTACCAGCGGCTGCAATTTGTTAGGCTTTTTGCGGTAGCCTTCTACCTGGGTTAAAACCACGATGTTTTTTCTGTAGCCCAAATCTTCAAAGGCTTTTAGCGGAACTGAATCGGCAACGCCGCCGTCAAGATAAAGTTTTCCGTCTATTTTTACGGGTTTTGAAGCTACCGGCATTGAAGCGCTTGCCCGAAGCCATTCCATGCCGGTGCCGGTTAAGGTGGAAAGTTTTTTGTAAACAGCCTTGCCGCTTTCAAGATTGGTGCAGACAACGTAAAATTCCCGGCCGGCGGCGTCTGCTTTTACAAGGCCTTCGTCGTCGTAGGGGTCTAATTCCAGCGGCAACTGGCGATAGCAGAAGTCCGCATTGAAATAGTCGCCGGTTTTTATAAGCGAACCGACGCCCATGTAGCGTTTGTCGCTGCAATATTTGCTTGTATAGCGGATTGAACGCCCGTTTTGACCTGCAAAATAGCTTGCGCCGTGTATTGCCCCGGCCGAAACGCCGATTACGCCGTCCGCTATCAGTTTTTTTTCAAGAAAGACGTCTAAAACGCCTGCCGTGTATATGCCCCGGTGACCGCCGCCTTCCAGCACAAGTCCCCATTTTTCTGCAAAAGAATTATTTTCCATGTTTTTCATACTGAAAGTTTAACATTTTTTGCAGAAAAACAAAACTTGCGAATGGCAATTTATTGTGAAATTTAATAATTCCAAATTTCAAGTTTTATATTTGGAATTCTCGAAAGATGGTCTGCGTTATTAGTAACAAGAATTGCATCTTTTTCTACAGCCGATGAACCTATAAAAATATCAGAATCTTCAATATTTTTCCCAATAGATTTTAAATATGCCCAATTTTCTGATGCTATATCAAAGGTTTTTACCGTAATGTCAATAATACCAAAAGCTTGTGCAAATCGGTTCAAAACATCCAGCTTTTTATTTGCAGAAATAGATAAAAGTCCTCTTTTTGATTCATAATAGGCAACAACTGGTATGCAAACTTCATGCCCGTTCATCAGTAAATCTGTAATTTTTTGCTTTACATTCAAGCTGCCTTTCAACAGATAGCTGATTATATTTGTATCAAGAAAATATTTCATACTTCAAATCGTTCTTTGAAATTTAGTTTTTGAGAAACTGCTTTTTCATAGGCGTTTGCTTCTTTTTCTGTCAGCAGTCCGCAAACATCATCTAAGGCCTGCAATTTGTTTTTTATGTCAGAAGATTCTTTTTCCGTTAATTCTTTATTTGGCACGTCAACAAATACACGATAATTTTGAGGAATATTTATGTTTTCTATTATTTTTACTGTATTTCCGTCAAAAAAAGCTTCGTAAATCATATTTCATCCTCCTGTATCATGTTTTTCATACTGAAAGTTTAACATTTTTTTCAGAAAAACAAAACTTGCGAATGGCAATTTATTGTGAAATTTACTGAATGCAAAGTATTTAATATCTAATATAGAAGAAAAACAGTAAAACTTCTCCCTTTTAAAGGAAGTTGGATTGGCCTGTAATTGTCATAGATTCCGAAGCAAGTTCGGAATGACAGAATTTTGCAAAAGCAAAAACACTGGTTGTAAAAAGGGACGTAGTTTTTTTGCGTACACTAAATAGCAGTTAGAGACTAAGTAAACAGCAAAAGCAAAGCCCGCTTAAAGGGGAAACTTTAATGAGGAGAATCGTAATGTCTGTTCCAAAATCAATTCAAATAACAACAACAAATAAAGGAGAATTGAAAACGAAAAAGAACCTTACCTGCTCTACGCTAAAGTTTACCCTTTAACCGGGCCTTTAC
>JAZRVO010000012.1:0-402623 GCA_045599185.1 Treponemataceae bacterium
ATTGCTGATTGCTGATTGCTGATTGCTGATTGCTGATTGCTGATTGCTGATTGCTGATTGTACAAACATTTTGACTTTCTCCCCAGTTTTTTTGTCAATCTCTTTTCATCATGAAAATTTAAATATGTACGGTTTTTATGAAAAAACACGCAAAAGGCAAAACATTTTACAATATCAATGAAAATACACCCAATCCTATTTTTAGTCAATCGTAAATTATTGTATTATAAAAAGATACAATACATCCATTTTCTCTATTTTCTCTATTCATCAGCCCAATTTCGCTTTGGGAAAATATAAAAGGCAACATTCAGGCAGACACGGACGCAAAAAAAATTACGCCGTACCAGCCGACGAAGGCTAACCAGTTCGGAATGACAGAACCTGCAAACGCGATGGAAATATTTTCAAACTCAACCGGGCTGAATTAGTTTAACATTACAAAAACCCTAAAATGTTAAATTTCATGCTACAATTTTTAGTAAATATATAGGAAAGAGGGCGTATATGAATTTTGGTAAAGATTTTTTATGGGGCGTTGCAACTGCCAGCTATCAAATAGAAGGTGCAACCGATGTTGACGGCAAGCAGGAAACTGTTTGGGACGATTTTTGCCTGCAAAGCAGAAAAAGCATAGACCATTTTGGCGGTACCGTTGCCTGCGACCATTATCACCGCTATAAAGAAGACGTTGAACTGATGAAAAACCTTGGCGTACAGGTTTACAGATTTTCTACTGCCATGAGCCGGGTTTTAACTTACGATAATTCATACGGAAACACAGGCGTTAAACCGGCTGTTAACCAGAAAGGCCTGGACTTTTATGACCGCCTGATTGACTGTGTACTGGAAGCCGACATTGACCCGTGGATGACCCTTTACCACTGGGATTTGCCGCTGGAACTGGAACGCATGGGCGGATTCAGGAACAGGGAAATTATGTACTGGCTGGCCGATTATGCCGACCTGATGACCCGGCATTTTGGCGACCGCGTAAAGCATTTTATGACGCTGAACGAAATGCCCTGCATTCTGGGCGGCTATCAGGGCTGGATGGCGCCGGGACTGACCATAAACCTGCGCGAATATCTGAACATCATTCACAACATGCTTTTGTGCCACGGCAACATGACCAAAGTAATCCGTGCAAACGTGCAGGATTCTAAAATCGGGTTTGCCCACTGTGGTCTTGCACCCTTTCCGGCAAGCGAAAAACCGGAAGACATTGCGGCCTTTAACCGCGCCATGGACTGCCTTGAAAGTGCCCCGGCCGATTATGCGCCTCAGGAAGGCAGCGGTCTGTTTTTTGGCAGCAGCCTGCAATATTACTGCGACCCTATTTACAAAGGCGAATATCCGGCAAAAGCATTTGAAATTTTTAAAGACAAAATGCCGCTTATCAAAGACGGCGATATGGAACTTATTTCGGAAGAACTGGATTTTCACGGACAGAACGTTTATCAGGGCTGCCCTATTGCCGCAGGTTCTGCCGACGGCAAATCGTCAGAAGGTTTCCACAATATTCCTTTTGGGCAGGGAAAAGACATTACCGCTGCAAAATGGCCAATTACGCCAAAAAGCCTGAACTATTTTATTGAATACATTTACAACCGTTACAAAAAGCCGGTTTACATTACTGAAAACGGCTGTTCCGGCGCAGATTTGGTTTGCCTTGACGGCAAGGTTCACGACGAATACCGAATTGACTTTACCCAGCGCTATCTGGAAGAACTTAGCAAGGCAAAGGAAAAAGGCGCAGACATCCGCGGTTATTTCCACTGGTCGCTTTTAGACAATTTTGAATGGAAAAGCGGCTACAACGAACGCTTTGGCATTGTTCACGTTGATTACCAGACCCAGAAACGCACGCCAAAAGAAAGCTATTACTGGTACAAGGATTTAATTGCCCAAAACCGCAAATAGCCTTTTGTCATGCTGAACGACACGCTTTTGCCATTCACTTTGCCTCTAATTATTGCTTGATGAAGGCAAAAGCACGGATTCCGAAACAAGTTCGGAATGACAAACAAAAACAGCATTTTTCCCCGGTTTCGCGCCGGGGATTTTTTTACTTCAAATTTATGCAAAATGTTGAAGGCCAAGCTTTGCATAAAACTTCAATTTTTTCTATTAACTGAAACATAAACAGCCGCAGGCAGGCACAGACACGAAAAAAAACACGGCGGTTCATACCAATTTACAACCAACCGCAAAATATGGTAATATTTGCACAAAACTCCACTAAACAAACAGGAACCACAAATGAAAAAACGCGCACTTATTAGTGTATTTGTTAAAGACGGTATTTTGGATCTTGCAAACGCTTTGAAAAATGCTGATTGGGAAATCCTTTCAACTGGCGGAACAGCAAAGTTTTTAACCCAGAACGGAATCAACGTAACCGACGTTAGCGACGTTACAGGTTTCCCGGAATGTCTGGACGGACGTGTAAAAACATTGCACCCAAAAATTCACGCCGGTATTCTTGCTATGCGCGAAAACGCAGACCACATGAAAACAATTGAAGAACTGGGCGTTACCCCGATTGACATGATTTGTGTTAACCTTTACCCATTTTTTGATAAAGTACAGGCCGGCCTTACTTTTGAAGAAACAGTGGAGTTCATCGACATTGGCGGTCCTACTATGCTTCGCGCCGCTGCCAAAAACTTTCAGGACGTTATCGTTCTTACAGACCCTGCGGATTACGCAGAAACAATTTCAGCAATCAACGCACAGCCTTCAGCAGGGGCAGCATGTGTTTCTAAAGAATTCAAACGCCGCCTGGCCGGTAAAGTTTTCAACTTAACTTCTGCCTACGATGCAGCCGTTTCACGCTTCATGCTGGAAGAAGAACTGCCAACTTACTACGACATGCCGCTGGTAAAAAGCCAGTCGCTTCGTTACGGCGAAAACGCACACCAGCAAGCCGCACTTTACGTGCTTGCCGACAAAAAAGGCGCTTTTGCAGGCATGAACCAGCTTCAGGGCAAGGAACTTTCTTACAACAACATTCGCGACCTTGACGTTGCATGGAAAGCAGTTTGTGCATTCAACCGTTTTGTAAAAAATGCTGCACCGGTAAACGGCACAGACTATTCTGCATATAACGGAATTATCTGCGGAAAAGACGCAGACGGAAACAAGGCAAACCCAAGCGGCAGCCCTATTACTGCAAGTTTTGCAGGCGCTTCTAACAGCGTGTTTACAATTGCCCTTAAGCACAACACACCTTGCGGTGCTTCACTTGGTGCAAGCGTACTTGAAAGCTACAAACAGTGCTACGACTGTGACCCGGTTTCTATTTTTGGCGGAATTGTTGGTTGCAGTGCCGTTATTGATAAAGCCGCTGCCGAAGAAATGGTAAAATGCTTCCTCGAAGTTATCGTTGCACCCGGTTTTACACCGGAAGCACTTGAAGTTTTTGCCGCAAAGAAAAACCTTCGCCTTATTACTGCAAGCGTAGAAGCAGACGACAATTTTGAATGCATGAGCGTTGCAGGCGGTGTTCTGGTACAGAACCGCGACAACCAGCTTTTTGAAAAATGGGACATCGTTACAAAGGCTAAACCAACCCAGGAACAGATTGACGAAATGGCATTCGGCATGACAGTTGCAATGTTTGCAAAATCAAATGCAATTCTGGTTATTAAAAACCGCACTGCTTACGGCATTGGCTGCGGCCAGACAAACCGCATTTGGGCAGCAGAACAGGCTTTGAGCCGTGCAAAAGAAAAAACCGAAAGCCTTGGTTTGGGAAAAGCAGAAGTTCTTATCAGCGACGCATTCTTCCCGTTTGCCGACAACGTAGAAAAAGCAAACGAATACGGAATTAAGGCAATCGTTACACCTGGCGGCTCAATCCGCGACCAGGAATGCATTGACGCATGTAACAAATATGGCATTGCAATGGTATTTACCGGCACACGCCACTTTAAGCATTAATTCTTTATAAAGCGAATAATGTAAAAATCGGCAGCGGCACTTTAAAAACAATAAAGTGGCTTTTCTGCCGATTTTTTTTGCCGTTAAGCCACTTAACAGCAAAAGCCTAATTGCCGAAAATTCATAATATGTTAAACCGGGTTTTAACAATTAAGGGTTACGGTATTTTTAATGAAATATAACGTAACTTGCAAAAACAGGTTTGGAATGGCAAGACCTGAAAACCCGGAAAAACTTACAAAAAACATAATTGAAAATTTGCAAAAGGAAACGGTATGTTAAGCAAATTAGCTTCTCTTTTGGTACCTTATTTTGGTCCGGCACGTCTTTTACAGTCCAACGCTGTTTTAATTTGTCTTGCACTTTACAGCGGTTTTGTTGTTACGCGCGGACTTTTGCCAAAATTTTACAAGTATTTACCCAGCGACCGCGGCCGGGAATTTACGATTTCTGCGGAAGCCGCAAAAGGCAAGCCGACCGGCGCAGGCGTTGTTTTTATTTCATTTTTTGTGCTGGTGTGCGCAGTTTTTGCACCGCTTTCACTTGTACAGGGATGCATAATTGCCCTAACATGGGTAACAATGCTTACAGGCTACCTGGACGACCGCAGCCTGCACGGGTGGGGCGAATACCGCAAAGCCGTGCTTGATCTGATAGTGTGCCTTGCGGCTTCTTTCGTTCTGTACTATTTAAACCCGGCAAACGCCGACGGCGTGTATTTCTGGTTTCCTTTTGTAACCGGAACAGTAAAAATTCCTGCTGTTGTTTTTATAATTGTTTCTACCGTGGTGCTTTGGGCTTCAATTAACACAACAAACTGCACTGACGGCGTTGACGGATTGTCTAGCACGCTGGTTTTAATTGGCCTTGGCATGATGGGTGTAATTTTTTACATCGTTCTGGGACACCGGGACATTGCCGAATATCTGCTTGTTCCGCACCTTTCCACCGGGGCAAGCTGGGCAATAATTATTTTTGCACTCTTCGGCGTTTTGATGGGCTATTTGTGGCACAACGCGTTTCCAAGCAAGGTTTTAATGGGCGATGCCGGAAGCCGCGCACTGGGCTTTTTCATCGGCTGCATTGTTCTTGTAAGCGGAAACCCTTTCCTCATTCTGGCGACGTCTTCAATTATTCTGGTAAACGGCGGCATGGGCCTGCTTAAAGTTTTCCTGCTGCGCTTTTTCAAGATAAAAATATTTGCCAGCATCCGTTTCCCACTCCACGACCACATGCGCAAAAACCGCAACTGGTCGCCAACACAGGTGCTTATTAAGTTTATGATTATGCAGCTGTTAATTTCGGCCGGCATTTTTGGCTTAATGTTCAAAGTGCGCTAATTGAAAAAATAAAAAACCGCCGGTTGGCAAAAAAAATAGCCATAATTGCAGTGCAATAAATGAAATGCACCCAATTATGGCTTTTTTTATGCGCCGGGCTTTTATTTTTTAAGCGTTCCCGCAAAAAAAATGCCGGATTTTGAAAAACCGGCATCATTTTAACATCAGCAGTTTTTTACCATTGCCGAAGCCAGCACTTTGGCTTCATCAATAAGGTTTTGAATTACACAGTATTCGTCGGGCTGGTGCATGGTTTCGTCCTGCAAAGACCAAACTACCGCGTTAAAACCGGCCTTGCGCAAATAAGCGCCAACAGTACCGCCGCCAATACCAATCAGTTTTGGTTCAATTTTAAGCACGCGCTTTACAGCTTCACCCAAAACTTCTACAACTTCAGCATTTTTAGGCGTTGCAGGGCTTTCTACTGCCTGTTCTTCTGTAAATTCAATTTTTACGCCATATTTGGCTTCAACCTGGGCAACGCGCTTTTTAATTTCGCCACGTACAAAGTCAAGGCTGTAGCACGGCAAAATGCGGCAGTCCATATAGAACACGTCTTCGCCGGGAATGGTATTAACGTTAGGTACGTTTGCTTCTTTTTTGGTAGGCTGAAAAGTTGAACGAGGCGGATCAAACAAATCATCACGTTCGGTTAAGTCGCTTTCAAGCGCATTAAGTTTAAGTGCAAGGTCGCAGGCGGCAAGATGTGCATTTATGCCGCTGTCCGGCGTAGAACCGTGCGCCTGCTTGCCGATTGTACGGAATTTTCCCCAGAGCAGGTTCTTTTCTGCAATTTCAATGGTTTCGCCTTTTTCATCGCCGCCGTCGGGAATGATAATCAGGTCGTCCTTGCCGAAAATTACGTAATTGTTAAGCAAATGCTGAATGCCGTAGGCAGAGCCAACTTCTTCGTCCGCAACGAAAAGCAGTTTTACCGTATACTGGGGCACAATTCCGCAGGCGTTTAATGCCAGCGCTGCCATTACGGAACAAACCAAGCCCTGCTGATCGTCTTCAACGCCGCGGCCGTACAGTTTGCCGTCTTTTTCTACCACGGTAAAAGGGTCTGTATGCCACAAAGCCGGTTCACCAGCCGGAACAACGTCCAGATGCGACATTATCCACAAAGATTTGGTATCATCCTTACCCTTAATGGTTGCTATAAGGTTCGGGCGGATTTTGCTTTCAACGCGCTCGTCAGCAGCATCAAACCTTTCCAAATCGCTGATTCCGTTTTCTTTAAGCCATTTTTCCAAGGCGTCGCATTTTGCCAGTTCACCTTCACCGCCGCTTTCCGGTGCAAGTGCAGGAATTGAAGTTAAAATTGTTTCAAGTTCAATTGCTTTCTGCCTGTTTTTTTCTATATAATCGCAGATTTTTTCAAAATCACTCATGTAAAACCCCTTCATGCTATTTTTGCTTTAAGAACAAAAGGCACCTTAACGCAACGGGCAGGTGCCCCAATGCATTCTGGTGCCTTTTTAATTGTCATGCTGAACTTGTCAGTCTTCGGCAGCTGCACACAACACCTTCCATAGATTTTGAAACAAGTTCAGAATGACAGATTATCATTTGTAATGACAAAACTTAATGTTTTTAGTCGTTTGCTTTTTTGTAAGAATCAAATTCTGCCAGAACTTCAGGGTCTTTTTTGGTGCAAAGGCTTACAACAACTGCAAGCACCAGACAAACTACAAAGCCAGGTACAATTTCGTACAAATTGAAGATTCCGCCGCTTAAGTTGTGCCACAAAACAACGGTTACGCCGCCGCCAATCAAACCGGCAATTGCGCCCTGTTTTGTTGCATTGCGCCAGAACAAAGAAAGCAGTACAAGCGGGCCAAATGTTGAACCAAAACCAGCCCAGGCGTAACTTACCAAACCAAAAATTGAACTGTTAGGATTCAGCGAAAGGCAGAAAGCGATTGCGGCAATTATCAAAACGGTAATGCGGCTAACGGTAAGAACTTTTTTCTCGTCAGCATCTTTGTTAATCATGCTTTTGTAAATGTCAAGGCTGATTGCACTTGAAGCACTTAAAAGCTGACTGTCGGCAGTTGACATTGAAGCGGCAAGAATTGCACAAAGGAAAAGGCCTGCAATGAATGCCGGGTACATTTTAAGCATTGTTTCGCTGAATACGGTTTCTTCAAAACCGCCGGTTAAAAGCATTGCCGGGTTAGACAAATCGCCGCCGGCAAGGTAAACAGTGCCCAAAGTACCAATAATAAATGTACCGATGTAAGAAATTACCATCCATATTGTACCAATGCGGCGGGCTGTTTTAACTTCTTCGCCTGAACGGATGCCCATAAAGCGAATGATAATGTGCGGCATACCGAAATAGCCCAAGCCCCATGCCAGTGCCGAAACAATTGCCATTGCGCCGTAACTCTGGTTGGCGCTGAATTTTGCCATCATTTCTTCGCCAAACTGACCGCTGATTGCGCGCTGGCTAAAGTCGCTTACGGCAGCCATTGCGTTGCCTGCGCCGCCAAGTGCAACAACGGCAATTACAGAAGAAATTACGAAGGCAACAAAAATCAATGTGCCCTGAACAAAGTCTGTTGTACAAACGGCTGTGTAACCGCCCAGAATTGTGTAAGTAAGAATTACGATTAAGCCGATTACCAGACCAACGTAATAGTTTAAGCCGAATACGGAACGGAAAAGTTTTGCACAGGCAACAAAGCCAGAAGCTGTATAAATTGTAAAGAAGAAAACAATGAAAATTACCGAAATAATTGAAATTACGTGGCTTTTATCCTTAAAACGGTTAGAAAAGAATTCCGGAATGGTGATAGAATCGCCGAAAGAAACCGTACATTTGCGGAGCGGACGTGCAACAAAAAGCCAGTTAAGGTAAGTACCAACAATCAGTCCCAGTGCAGTCCAGAAAGTTTCCTTAATTCCGCCAAGGTAGCACAAACCCGGCAATCCCATCAAAAGCCATGCTGAAGAGTCTGAAGCTTCGGCACTGAGGGCTGTTACAAACGGGCCAACTTTGCGGCCGCCAAGAAAAAAGTCTTTCGGACTGTTGTTCTTTTTGGCGTTACGCAAACCAATGTAAATCATAAAACCAAGATACAAAACAAAGGCAATTATTTTTGCCACCAATTGAGAGGTCATATTTTCTCCAGTTCACTAACTTACATTTTGAATAAATATACCTTGCCGTTTAATGAAAAAATCTTCGTTGCCGGGCAAAACGCATAAAAATACAAAATGCACCATTATTTTACATTTTTATTCAAAATTTCTCAACCCGGTAAAATGTTGCAGCGCGTTTATTTCTTTTGCAAATAATGGATTAGCAGCATTTTTAACAATGCAACAAAACCCGCCGTTCACCGCAACCGCACCCTTTCAGCAGTAAGAATAACGTTTCTGCAACGTCCGCCATTTCCATAAAGCGCCACAATTCAACCTAAAGCCCGAAGCGAAAAAAACAGTTCACCTGCACGCATAAAAAAAGCCCCGGCTAAAACCGGGGCTTAAAACAGGCATAAAGTTTTTAAAAAATTCAAAAAACTGCTGCCTTTAAGTTTCAGGCAAATTATTTTTCATTCTTTGCCATGTTTTTCTGGTATGCTTTCCACGTTGAACCAATCAAAGTGTCAATGTCAGAATATTCCGGCTTCCAGTTTAAGGTTTCGCGTGCATGGGCAGAAGTTGCATACAAACATGCAGGGTCGCCAGGGCGGCGTTCTGAATATTTAGCAGGAATTTCCTTGCCGGTAACGCGGCGTGCAGCTTCAAGCATTTCGGTAACTGTAATGCCGGTTTCGCTTCCAAGGTTAACGGTAAGGCTCTGGTTATTTTTGGCAATGTATTCAAGAGCCTTAACATGGGCAGTTGCCAGATCGCTTACATGCACGTAATCGCGGATACAGGTACCGTCGCGAGTGTCGTAGTCGTTTCCAAAAATGGTCAGTTCCTTGCGCATTCCGCAGGCAACTTCCATAATTACAGGCAAAAGGTTTGCCGGGTTCTGCTCCAAACCGTAAAGAACACCTTCCGGGTCGTAACCGGCAGCATTAAAATAACGCAGTGCAGCAAATTTCAAACCCTTCAGCTTGTCGTACCATGCCATGTAGTGTTCAATGTCAAGCTTGGTAAAGCCGTAATAGTTTTCCGGGTTCTGCGGATGTTTTTCGTCAATGGGCAGATACTGAGGTTCGCCAAAAACAGCCGCACTTGAAGAAAATACCATGTATTTGCAGCCGTATTTTGTAGCCGCGTTCAAAATGTTTACGGTGCCGCTAATGTTGTTTACGGAATATTTTTCAGGAACAATCATAGATTCGCCTGCTGCCTTAAAAGCCGCAAGGTGAATGAAAGCGTCAAAACCCTGCGAAAAAGCTGCTTCAAGCTGATTCGGTATCAGAATGTCGCCGTGAATAAATCCGTTTTCCTTAAAAAGATTCTGACGAAGCCCAGAAGAAAGATTGTCAAATACTGTAACAGTGTGACCGCTTTTCATAAGCGCCTTAACAACGTGGCTGCCTATATAACCTGCGCCACCAATTACCAAAACCTTCATGCGTTCCTCCGCTTGCAATAAAAATCTTACGCAAAATTGAAAAAAAACGTGCAGCGCCGCCCCATCGGCAAAAAGCAACACGTGTAAATTGCGCATATTCTTGAAACAAGCATACCTAATTGCAAAAACTAAAGCAAGCAACAAAAGTACCAAAAAACTTTATTTGCCAGTACCAGAGTTTGGCCCTATCAGGCAGAAAGTAAGACGGCCTGCAAAACAACAGGCCGCTGACCGGTTCGGAATCTTTGGTGGATGCTGTGCGCAGCCTCCAAAGACCATCAAATTCAGCATGACAAAAAGGCAGAACAATTCTGCGCGCCCAAAGACCGGTGAAATTCTTAAAAAAAATTAAATTTCGTCAAGTTCTTCCAATTCTTCCAGCTCTTCAAGTTCATCTGCATCGTCTGCGCCTTCAAGGCTTTCCAGCAGGGCTTCTGCATCGGCAAGTTTCTGCGCGTGCGGGTCTGTGTACTTTAAGCGTTTAAGAACAATCAGCGTAATGTCATCAGGCTGCTGCACGCCGCCGGTAAATTTGGTAAAGTCGCGCAGCAAAAGCGAAAGGCGGCTTTCGGCCGAACCGTCACCGCAATGGCTTAAGCTTTCCAAAAGCCTGTCCTGCCCGTAATCAACGCCAAACGGGTTACGGCCTTCGGTAATTCCGTCAGTGTAAAGCAGCAGCGTATCGCCTTCTTCCATTACAAAATCCAGCTGCTGAAAACTTACGCTTATGCCTGCAACACCAATCATGCCTTTCTGCTGCTTTTTTTCATCGGGCAGAAGCGGAATGGCTTTTTTAGCCTTCTGCTTGTACAAAAGCGGCGGCGGACTGCCTGCATTTACAAGCGCCATTTTTCCGCTAAGGGCATCTTCAACACGCACAACAATGCCGGTCAAATAATTTTCAATGTCGCCCTTGGTACGAATAATGCCGTCGTTAATAAGGTACATAACCTGCGGCAGCGGTTTCTGCCGGTTGTCTATAAAGTTGCGGAAAATTACGTTTTTAGAAAGCATGGTAACAAGACCTGCCGCAATTCCGTGACCGGAAACGTCAAAAAGGCTCATGCCAACAAAATCGTCTTTCTGGGTATAAAAGTCGTACAAGTCGCCGGAAACGCCTGCGAAGGGTTTAAAATAAACCGCCACGTCCCAGCTTTCGCCAACATCCGCATTGTGCGGATAAATGCTTTCCTGAACATGCACGGCAAGTTTCATTTCGCGTTCCGCAATTGCCTGTTTTTCTTTCAGCGATTCATTGGCAGTTTTCAGTTCTTTCGTGCGTTCAGTTACCTGACTTTCAAGGGAAGCGGCCATATGTTCAGATTCGTTAAGCGCCCTGGCAAAGCGAACGGCAAGAATGATAAGAAAAGACGAAGTTGTAAACTGCCAGCCCCATACCGAAAACATGGGCATGTCAACACGCCTGAAAATAACGTGCACAAAAAGGTCGGCAACAACGCCAATTTCAACGGGAACAAAACCGGCAATCAAAAGGAAAACCTGCCGGTCTGCGTTAAAAAGACCTTTTGTAATTGGCACAACAGCAAACATAAGCTGAATAATACCAAAAATAAACAGCACCGGCAGAAGGGCTGAAAAAGAGCGAAGGTCTTTAAGGAAAAGTATGTTGATAACCGGCACAACAAAAAGCAGAATGCGCAGTTTCTGAAGGCGCTTCCCATATTCAACTTTTATGAAAGAAAGCATGAAAGACGTTGCAAAATACATGTCTGCAAAAGCAACGATGCCGTAAAATATTTTTTGAAACGCCAGATAGGAAATCATGGGGAAACGCCACGGCGTGCTGCTTAAAAAATAAGGCAGAATGTACATTGAAGAAAAAATGTTCATAAACGCATAGTTCAAATATTCCTTGTCTTTTTTGCGGTTAAAATAAATGAACAGGTAGAACATTGCAATGACAAACACAACCGACGCAAACATCATGTTTACGTCAGAAAGAAGAAAAGATGAGTGTCTGGTTTTGTTTTCTATATAATTTAAAGGACCTATAACCGGCACTTCCTGAATGCCGCCGCCGCCGTTTGTCCACAGTTTTATAAGAATCTGGTTTGTGCCGTTCTGGTGTATGGCGTTTTTGGGAATTCTAAAGTATGTGGCACCTGTTCCCGGACCAAACTCGTGGGGAGGAAACTCGCCGAACGTGCCGACTGAAACACCGTTGATAAAAACTTCGGCGGCAATTTCTACTTTACCAAGGTAAACGGCTAAATCCCGTTCCTTTAAGGATAAATCAACGTAAAAGTAATTTTTAAGCCAGATATAGCCTTTGCGGTTTGGCAGTTTTTCCACAATGGAAGCAATTTCAAGAGTGTTTGCAGACTGAAAATCGGAACGGGGATTGTTTGAAGAAGCCCAGAGCCAGCCTTCGTCAAGAACAATGTGGGCTGGTTCAAGTTTTGAACAGGAAGCAAGCAGAATTGTACAGAATAAAGCCAAAATAATTTTTTTCAACTTCATTTTGCCTGCTTCCTCCTTTTTTTGCCACTTCGTGCTAAAATTGTAGTAATTCTATAATAACTCAATATTTATCTATAGACAAGGAAGATTTAGAAAAACTCTAAACTCTCCAGTTAAGGTTTCCGTAACGGCATTTTGCGGAAAACGGCAATTTTTTTGAAGGACTGAAAATATATGGCAAACCCTTTCGTTTACTGCATCGTCGTGCTGTCTTTTATCATTCAAACTGCAACACTGGCAGTAATTTTGCGCACGCCCAAACGTACCAATATTATGGTTTACTGCGCCCACCTAATGGCAAGCATAGACCTGTGGCTTTTAATCCTTCTGGTTCAGGACATTTTGTATTATTTTGGCGCAAGCAGCACAGTCCTTCACGTTTTGCAGAATTTAAAGTACCTGCCAATTTCCATGTGCCCGGTTGCTGTGGTAAAAATTACATACAGCATTGTAAACAGCGGCAAAACAGCCAAAAAACTGAATTTTCTGTACATTTACCCGGCTTTGGTACAGGCTTTTTTGTGGACAGACCCGTTTTTCGGGCTTTTTATACGCAAGTTTGAATACCAGAACAGCGTTTACGGCCCGGCACTTTACGTTCATTCGGCATTTGCGTATTTCTGCCTGCTGGCTTCTCTGTTTTTTCTTCTATATAACAGCTTTTTGTGCGACGCAGTTATTAAAAGCCAGACCGTGTGGCTGGTTATTGGCGTGGCAATACCAACCGTGGTAAACGGCCTTTACACGCTTAACATTCTGCCGGTTTCGTCTTACGCAACGCCAATTGCCTTTGTTGTTACGGGCTTTATGGTGCTGTTTGCAATAAAGCACTACGAATTTTTAAAAACCAATCCGCTGGTTTTACGCACGGTTATAAACAAAATTTCCTTTTTTTACCTTGCCGTAGACGAAGACCTTAAAATCATCGACTTTAACACGCAGGCCGAAAATTATTTTCCAAGCCACATTTTCAGGCAGGGCGAATGCCTGAAAGACTTGCAGAAAGTACATCCGCTGGCATTCAATTACGAAGAGGTTTTTGATTCAATTGAAGAAGCAAAGGCCCGTAACGAAACCATAACGAAAGAATTCTGCTACGTACCCACAAAAATGCAGAACGAAAAAATATTTTTTGCCATGAGTTTTACGCCAATCGTGCAGAACAATATTTACGCAGCCTGCATTATTACCGGCCAGGACATTACCAGAAACAAAGAAACCTTTAACGCAATGGTGGAACAGGAACGGCTTGCCACCGCCGGGCAGATGATTACAAGCGTTGTTCACAACCTTAAAGTTCCTATTCTGCGCCTGGACAATTACAGCATCCGCATGGAAGAAATAACCCGGGAATATCTTGCGGCTTTAGAAAAAGGCGATTTAAGCGACAAGGAAGCAAGGGAACTGATTATGGAACTGAAGCAGAACCTGCTTAGCCAGAAAACCAGCATTGCCCTGATAAACGAAGTGCTGAATGCAATTGGCGAACAGAACCAGCGCGTAAACGACGATCAGTCTGCAAGCTTTACCATTAAGGAACTTATTGCACGCATGGAATTTTTACTGAACGACAAACTGAACGCAGAAAGATGTTCACTGAAAATAACCCTGCGCATAGACGAAAACACAAAAGTAAAAGGCGTGCTTAACAACCTTGTGCAGGTTATGGTGAACATTATCAGCAACAGCGTGCAGGCTTATAACAAAAAGGAAGGTTTTATATATTTAACGCTGTCTGAAAGCGCAGAAAAGCAGCTTTTAATAAACATTGGAGACTACGCCGGGGGCATACCGAAAGAAATTCAGCCTAAAATTTTCAAGCAGGTTATTACCAGCAAAAACAGCACCGGCATTGGGCTTTACATGGCACACGCAACAATTGCGGGCAGTTTTCAGGGGAAAATATGGTTCAGCACAAAGCCGGAAGACGGCACGGAATTTTTTATAGAAATTCCGCTTTGCGAAAACCAGAACTGAAAAGCCACGTTTTGGCGCAAACATTATATGATAATTGCAATTCCGTTTAGAATGAACTAAACTTTGCTCATCCATTTGAACCTCCTGATATTCGTAATGCTTCCTGGCAGTTGCACTATGAATTTCAGAAGGTTCTTTTTTTGTTTCAATTTCAAATTTTTAGAAAATTACCCGCAACCAGATTCGTAATGACGCTTTGTCATGCTGAACTTGGTTCAGCATCCATGTTTCAGTAACTGCCGTAGATTCCGAAACAAGTTCGGAATGACAAAACCTTAAAAGTTTTCCAGCTGGGCAGAAACATTTTCCCATTGTTCAGAAAGTTCTGCAATTTTTTTGTCGGCTTCTTCAATTTTCTGCTGCACGGCACGGCTTTTTGCCCCGTCGGAATAAACCGCAGGAAGCGCCAGCTGCTGTTCAAAGGAAGCCTTTTCATCTTCGGCCTTTGCTATTTCATTCATCAGCCTTTCTTCTTCTTTTTCAAGGCGCTTCCGTTCGTTCTTTCTCTTTTTCTCTTCTTCCCAGCTTAAAAACGAATCCGCCTTTACAGCTTCGCTTTCGGCCTTTGCCCCGGAACTTTTCCCGTTTCCAGCAGTTCCGGCACTTTCAGCTGCGTTCGGCGCAGGCACAAGCCCGGCTTCTTCGGCAGCAATGCGTTCCATGTAATAGGCGTAACCGCCAACAAACTGGCGTGCAACCCCCGGCTTCAGTTCCAGAACACGGGTTGCAAGGCTTTCAATAAAGCCGCGGTCGTGGCTTACAAACAGAACCGTACCGCCAAAATCCTTCAGTGCTTCAAGAAGCACGTCTTTTGAAGTTAAATCCAAATGGTTGGTCGGTTCGACAAGAATCAGCAGGTTTACGGGGCGCAGCAAAAGCTTAAGCAGTGCCAGACGGCTTTTTTCGCCGCCGCTAAGCACGTTTACCGATTTGTAAACATCGTCGCCCCGGAACAGAAACGCACCAAGCATGTCGCGGATTTTCGGAATAAGTTCAAGCGGCGCATCCTGTTCAAGTGTTTCAAGCACGGTCTGACTGCCTTTCATCTGTTCGGCGCTGTCCTGAGAAAAGTAACCGATGCTTACGCCGGTGCCAAGCTTTACATTGCCGGTAAAGTTTGTGTCCTGACCGGCAAGAATGCGCAGAAGGGTGGTTTTACCTGCACCGTTCCGCCCTGCGACAACCAGACGGTCGCCGTTTTCAAGCACAAGGTCAAGGTTTTTCAAAATTTCCAGTGCCGCAAGGCCTTCTGCACTTGCCGGGTAAGTTTTGCACAGGTTTTCAATTGTTAAAACAAGCCTGCCGGAATGAGGTGCAGGCGGAAAAGAAAAATGAATTTTCTTTAAGTTTTCAGGAATTTCTATCTTGTTTTCAAGAATCTTATCAAGCATTTTCTGCCGTTCCTGAGCCTGAGCCGCCTTTGTGGCCTTGTACCCGAAACGGATGATGAAATCTTCCAGCTTTTTAATTTCTTCCTGCTGCTGGGCATAGCGCGCCATCAGGGTTTCAAGTTCAACCTGCCGCACTTTTTCGTAATGGGAATAGTTTCCGGCGTAGCGTTTCAAGTCACCGTTAAAAAGTTCGTAAACTTCGTTAACCGTTACGTCCAGAAAATACCGGTCGTGGCTTACAAGCAGAAAACCGCCGGTAAAATCCTTAAGCCACTGTTCAAGCCAGTTGCGGGCTTCAATATCCAGATAGTTGGTAGGTTCGTCAAGAAGCATAATGTCCGGGCTTGAAAGCAGAACCTTGGCAAGGGCAATGCGCATCTGCCATCCGCCGCTGAATTCGGTAACAGGGCGGTCAAAGTCTTTTGCAGAAAAACCAAGGCCTATTAAAACCTGCTCTGCAAGCGTCTGGCGGCGGTACCAGCCGCTTTCTTCAAGTTTTGTCTGCAAGTCATGGTAAGCGTGCAAAAGCGGCGCACTTTTCTGTTCGTTCTGGGCGTATTCGCTTTGGGTTAAAAGCTCGCCAATCTCTTCCATCTGCTTTTCGGTTTCGTAGCCGTCTTCAAAAGCCCGGTCGGCTTCCTGCCGCAATGTTGAACCGCTGAAAACAATGCCGGACTGGGGCAGATAGGCAATTTTTGTATCTTTCTGCACGGCACGGTCGCCGCTGTCCGGGCTGATTGTGCCGGACAGAACCTTCATCAGGGTAGATTTTCCGCTTCCGTTTGCGCCGCAAAGTGCCGCCTTGGAACCGGCTGCAAGGTTGATAGTTGCTTCTTTTATAATGTCACGGTCGCCAAAAGCCAGCGACACTTTGGAAAACTGTACAAATGCCATAATCGTTCAAATAAAATTGTTGGTAGTTTAGTTTTTAAAACGCCCTGAAAACTTAAAAATTTTCAGGGCTGCCGTTAGTTTCTGCTGAAGAAAAGAACCAGCGCATTCGGGCTGCGTTCCGTAATAAGGCCGTTTTTAATGCTTCGCGGCTGCACTTCTTCAAATCGGATGCCGTTTGATTCAAGCCGGTACAGAAAGCACACGGATTTTGTGCTGCGGTCAAACTTAAAGGTAATTGCACCGTCGTAGCCGCTCTGCTGAATTGCAGCGTTGTCGTTCATCAGTTTTGAATCGAGGAAAACGTTGAATTCTACCTTGCCGTGGTTGCCTGCACCTGCCGGTACAATTGAACCAAGGCGCTGGTAATCGTTCCACGAGAAAGAACCATCTTCCATAAAAAGCAAATCGCCGTAGTTGGTACTGGAAAACATTGTTCCGTGGTCAAGAATGCGCCTGTACTGCATTTCCCGGCGCTGAATTTCTTCTGCAATTACTTCTTCAACGGAATTCTGCATTGTTACCAGTGGATATGATTTTGGCATTCCCCGGTCGTCCGCATACTGAAGGGTAACGTAATTTGCATTTTTTACGGTAAGCGTAAGCGGCGTGCCCGTAAAGCGGTAAATGTTGTCTTCCACTTTTTCAGTGCCCTTGTATTCCCAGCTTCCTGTTACGCCTTCAAGGCGCAGTTCAATTTTTCCGCTTTCCTTGCCCGTGTAAAAATGATAGCCGGCCATAAGCTGCTGCACGTCTACACGGCGGTTGTTAATCATGCTCTGGTAAATTTCGGGGAACCATTCGGAATCGAGGACTTTTTCAAGGCTTTCGTCAAGCTCTTCAACGGCTTCTTCTGCCACAAGGGGCGTAAGTTCGTCGTAAAGGCGAAGGTTGTAGGAAAAGCACCAGCCCATTGTGCCGTCTTTGGTAAGAATATAAAGCCAGTCGCCGGGTAATGGCGTAGAACCAGACATCGGTGCAACACCTTTTCCCTTGTAAAGAATCTTTACCGTTTCATTTTTGCGCAGGCGGTAAACCTGACGGCTGGTATTTACTGGTTCAAAACGAACGGGAAGGCCGTCTACGGCAACGGTTGCGTACATGTTTCTGTAATCTTTATAGCGTTCGTAGGAAGCAAGAATCTTGTTTTTAGACTGAGGTTCCATAATCTGCCAGAAGGGAACTTCTATTTTCTGCTGGGTGGCAGGCGTACCAACAACGTAAACCTGGCTGATGTTTGATTTGATGTAAACCTGTACCAGATCGCCGTCGTGCAGGCCATATTCCTGGCTAGACCACAGCATTACGCTGTAACCCAGGCTTTTAGAACACGAAGTAAAAAAAATGGCAAAAACTGCCAGAATTGTACAAACTTTGAAAATGTTATGTCTTACGCGAATCATGGGCAAAGCATAGCACATTTGCCTTTAAGTGTCTGCGTTTATGCGTGCTATTTCAATAACCGAATGCCGGGTTTTGCAAAAAGTTTTGCTTAAAATACATGGAATTATCCGCCCCGCATTTCTGATTTTGACCGGAAGGGAATTGCTGACATAACTTTTTTTCAATGGTAAACTTACCGAAAAAGAAAGACACTTACATTTTGGAAGAGAGAAAAAATGCACAACTATAATTTGGGTTTTGTAACAGACGAACAAATTTTCAATCATGTAAAAGATACTGTATCTAAATATCGCTATAACATTGATTTGGAATCATTCAACAAAAACCTTATAGACCCTATAAAACTTACTTTTGATTCAAAAGTTTACAACAAAAGCTACAAAGAAACAGTTGAAGCCGAATGCATAAGGCAAATTGACAAAACCAATTCCAACCACATCGGTTATTTTCATCAGAACATGTTTAAGCTTGCCGGCAATGGATGGGAAGTTCCTGCAAATGGAGCTGACGGTGGTTTTGATGTTACCAATCACGAAAAACATCTTTTCTGTGAAGTAAAAAACAAGCACAATACAATGAATTCAGCTTCAGCACAGAAAACATATTTAAAAATGCAATCAAAAATAAAGCTGTCTGTTATTTAGTAGAAGCAATTGCAAAAACATCTCAGAACATAATCTGGGCTACAATGGTAGACGGCAAGAAATTTTCACATGAAAGAATCAGGCGAATATCTATGGACCAATTCTATAATCTGGTATTCAATCAAGAAGATGCATTTTTTAAATTATGCAAGGCTCTGCCAGTAATTATTGATGACGTAATTGCAGAAGGCGGCATTGAAAAAAGCACAAATACCGTTTTTGAAGAACTTAGTGCAATTTCAACAGATATTCTCAAGAGTTTATATTTACTGTCTTTCAAGACTTATGAAGGATTTAAAAACCTATGACTGACTATATCAGCGACACCAATCTGGCAAGCGTACTTTGCGTTTCCAACAAAACTGTATACAGCTGGATAAACTCAAAAAAAATAAAAGTATCGCAAAAAAAAGGTGACACTAACTATTTTAATTTGAAAGAACTGAACATACCGGAAATACAGCAAATGGTTAATTCTAAATGGGATTTTGAAAGGAACATAAAACCCAGCAGAGAATATAAATCAATTGAATTGTTTGCCGGTGCAGGCGGATTAGCCCTTGGCCTTGAGAATGCCGGATTTTCTCCTGTCATGCTTAATGAAGTTGACGAAAACGCCTGTAATACACTCCGGAAAAACCGTCCTAATTTGAATGTCATACAGGAAGACGTCCACAATCTTGATTTTTCTGAATACAAAGGAAAAATAGAATTCCTTTCAGGAGGATTCCCCTGTCAGGCGTTTTCTTACGCAGGAAACCAAAAAGGGTTTGATGATGCCAGAGGAACTTTGTTTTTTGAATTTGCAAGAGCAATAAAAGAAACTGAACCCAAAGTGTTTCTTGGTGAAAATGTAAAAGGCCTTTTGTCCCACGATGACGGAAAAACTTTTAAAGTTATATCACAAGTCATTGATGAACTTGGATATTTCCTTGTTCCGCCAAGAGTTTTACGAGCTATCATGTACAAAGTTCCACAAAAAAGAGAAAGAATATTTCTGGTAGGAATAAAAAAAGAATACGCCGACAAAGTTTCTTTTGAATGGCCCAGCCCTTACAGAAGAGTTATGACTTTAAGGGATGCCTTTTATAAAGGTGAGCTTTTCGATGCTGATGTACCCGAAAGCGAAGGTCAGAAATACCCCAAAAGAAAAGCCGAAATACTTTCAAAAGTTCCACAGGGCGGAGACTGGCGGAATTTGTCAGTCGATTTGCAAAAAGAATATATGAAAGGAAGCTTTTATCTGGATGGCGGTAAAACTGGCATGGCAAGAAGATTATCACTGGAAGAACCTTCTTTAACCCTTACCTGCTCTCCGGCGCAGAAACAGACAGAAAGGTGTCATCCTTTAGAAACAAGACCTCTATCTGTTCGTGAATATGCACGAATTCAAACGTTCCCTGACGATTGGGAATTTACAGGTCCGCTTACAAGCAAATACAAGCAGATAGGGAATGCCGTTCCTGTAAATCTGGCAGAAGCCATGGGGCATAAACTGATAAAATTGCTGAATGATATAGATGCTTTACAGCCTGCGCTGCCGAACAGATAAAGCCATCGTTTTATAAACACACGAGTAGAAAATGCGCTGGGCATGGCGTGTGCGTTTGCACACGGACAGAATTTGCATCGGCTAAGCCGCGTGCATTTGCACACGAGTAGAATTTGCGCTGGGCAAGTCGCGTGCAAACCCACACGATAAAAAAAGCGGGGCTTTGTCTTTCAAAGCTCCGCTTTTTGGTATTTTTCAGCCTATTTTTTCTTTTCTGCTGATTTTGACCTTTCTTTTACAGTAGCATTTGCCCTTACAATTTCAGCTTCACATTTTAAGGAAAAATCCTTGTAGCCTTCCAATGTACCAACTGCCGTAACATAAGGAACAAACTTACCGTTAATAACAGCCAGCAAAGATTTTTTAACAGCCGTTGCACTTTCTGCCTTTGTTACATTTGCCGCAGTATATTCATCATTCTTCCTGTTAAAATCATCCTGCGCACGCCTAAGGGATTCAAGAAGTTCGCCAATACCTTCAAGAGCAGAAATATCTGCACTGAGGCTTTGTGCCGAAAAATCCTTAAGCATGCTCTCAATTAAAGAAGATTCTTCTGCATAACTTCTGGAAGCAGTCTGTCTGCCATACTTGTTAAAAACAGCAAGCAAATTTTCTGCGCTGGCTTTCTTTGCTGCAACAGGAATTGAAGCATAACCAGTTAAAGCATCTGAAAAATTTCTGATTATTTCATCACGTGCAATATCTGCTTCGTCAAGCGAGCTTAAGACTTTATCGCTTTTAATTGCAGTCGTAATCTGTTCAGAAAGATTTTCAATTTCTGCCATAATACCTGAAAGGTTTGCATCTTTTGAAAGTTCAGAACTTTTGATACCGGAAGAATCCTTGTACAGACGTACAAGAACATCAGAAAGTGTGTCGAGTTCGGTAACCCGGACAGCAGAATTAATTTTTTTCATGTTCTCTCCTTATGAAAAAAAAGCAGGTAACCTACTGTTCCTTTCCTGTAGAAACGAACAGTACCGATAGTTCCATTCTCCGCGTGTCAGAGAATGAGAAAACTGTACCCATAAAATACCGGTAAAAATTAACAGCAGACAAGTTAAAAAAGTAAAAAAACTGAATTTTGCCTTTTTTACGTACAAAACTTTCTGATTTTGCTCAAAAAAAATGAGTTTGTACGCAGAGCGGACAAGGATGCTTTCGTCAGGACGGAAGCATTTTTCTGTTTTTCGCTTTTTGCAGCGGCGGGCGGCCCTGGCGGAATGGTGACTAATTCTTGCAGATGCCCTATATTGTTTTTATGGAAACTACAGAAACAAAAAAAATACCTTTGCGTGCAGAAGTTGCACAGAAGGATAAATGGGACTTAACGAGCCTTTACAAATCTGACCGGGAATGGGAAGAAGCGCTTAAGCAGATTACGGCTTATGCAAAAGAACTTGCCGCAATGAAAGGCACGCTTGCCCAGAGCAAGGAAAACCTTTTAAAGGCCTTAAAGCTTTTTGAACAGTTTGAACAGACTGCCGAACTTGCAGGTTCTTACGCCTTTCTGCTTACGGCAGGAGACGCAGGCGACAGCGCAAACCAGGACAAGGAAGGCCGCTACATGATGTGTGCCTCTCAGGCCGGAACTGAAATCAGCTTTTTTGAACCTGAACTTCAGTCAATTCCTGACGAAAAAATCAGCCTGTGGCTTAAAGGCAGCGAATTTGACAATTACCGCATTTTCATGCAGAAACTTCTTTACCTTAAGCCTTACATTTTAAGCGAAAAAGAAGAACGCATTCTTGCAATGCAGGCTGAACCGAATGAAACAGCCCACAAGGCATTCAGCATGCTTACCAACGTAGATTTGGATTTTGGCATCGTTCAGGGCAAGCCTTTAAGCCAGACAAGTTTTTCTGCTTTTCTGGAAAACGAAGACAGGGAAATACGTAAGGAAGCCTACACCAAGTTTTACGACACTTTTAATGCCCACAAAAACACAATTGCAGCCCTTTATGCAGGCAGCGTAAACCTTGACATTTACCAGTCAAAGGTGCGCGGCTACAATTCTTCAATAGAAGCCGCTCTTTTTCCGGACAAAGTGCCGCTGGAAGTATACAAAAACCTTATTGCAACCGTGCGCGCAAACCTTGCGCCTCTTCACAAATACTATTCAGTAAGGCGAAAAATACTGAAACTTGGCGACCAGCCGCTGCGCCACTACGACGTTTACGTGCCGCTGGTAAAAAACGTAAAAAAAGTTACGCCTTTTGACGACGCGGTAGAAGTTCTGCGCAGCGCCCTTTCTCCGCTTGGCAGCGAGTACACGGACATTCTTTGCAGCGGCTTAAAAGGCGGCTGGGTAGACCGTTACGAAAATCAGGGAAAAAGGTCTGGGGCTTTTAGCGCAGGTGCTTACACCGGCTACCCGTACATTTTGACCAACTACAAGGACGAAGTTCTTCGCGACGTGTTTACGCTGGCACACGAGGGCGGTCATTCAATGCACAGCTGGTATTCTGCAAAGTCAAATCCGTTTTTGCAGTACAATTACACAATTTTTGAAGCAGAAGTTGCATCAACTTTCAATGAAGAACTTCTGTTCAGATATTACATGCAGAATGAAAAAGACGAACAGGTTAAAGCCTGGCTTGTTTCCAGCCGTGCGGCCGACATTCTGGCTACCCTTTACCGCCAGACCATGTTTGCCGAATACGAACTTAAAACCCACGAACTGGTAGAAAACGGCACGCCGCTTTCGCTTGACGTTTTAAGAAGCGAATACAGAAAACTTCTGGTTGCCTATTTTGGCGAAGAAGTTGCCTTTGAAGAAACCAGCGACCTTGAAGGTCTTCGCATTCCGCATTTTTACAACGCATTTTACGTTTACAAATACGCAACGGGCATTTCTGCGGCACTGGCTCTTGCAGAACGCGTCTGTTCCGGCGGCAAGGCTGAAAAAGAAGCATATTTCGGCTTCTTAAAGTCGGGCGGTTCTAAATATCCAATTGAATCGTTAAAGGCTGCCGGCGTAGACATGGCAACAACTGCGCCAATTGAATCGGCAATAGGCGTTTTCAGCGGCCTTGTAAACGAACTGGAAAAATTTGTATAAGGCGCGTAAATTTCGTACTGCATAAAAGTATGAAAAGCGCCTGAAGGGGCCTTCGGGTACTTTTCAGTTCCGGCGTTTTAATAAGGCTTTTTGCCCGGTTTAAAATGCCGGAAAAAAAACCTTAAAAGCACAAAAAAAAGCTTCCGTCAAACACGGAAGCTTTTTTTATGTTGTCCAGTTCCGAAACAAGCCCGAAACAGCAAAATTATTTTTTAAAACCAGCTATTTTTCAAAATCGTCCAGAATCGTAAAAATCTGTTCCTTGGTTAAAACGCCGGCCTCTTCAAGATCAAGGCACTGTTCACTAACCGAACGGTTAAAAAACAGCAGGTCGTCCGTACCGATGGAAACCTTTACGCCGGCTTCTACCATGCGTTTAATCGGGTGATTTTTCAGTTTTTTTGCCGCACCCAAAATAAGATTGCTTTGCGGCGTTACGTTGCAGCGTATTTTATTGTCTGCAAGATAGCGCAGAATGTTGTCATCATCTACGGAACGGATTCCGTGCTGAACTTCGTCAAGTTCAAAATATTCAACAAAGCGTTTTATTGATTCTGCTTTGGAAAACTCGCCCACGTGGGCTTTTTTCTTTAAGCCGTACTGCCCTGCAAGCTTAAAAAATTCCTTAAAATTCTCTATGCCGTCTTCCGTTTCCGGACCGTACAAATCCATGCTTTTAAAAACGCCGCTTTTTATCAGTTCCGGTGCCCACTTGCGAACCTTTTCAATCGGAAAAGTTTTGCCAAGCCCTAATTCCGGCTTAAAAGTGATTTTTTCTGCATATTTATCACGCAGTTCTTCAATCATTGCAAGAAAAGCATCAAAATCTTCTTCGTAATGACCTACAAACTGTAAGTCCACACTGCCTTCAAGCACAACAACAGAATCCGCAATTGCATCTTCAATTGTTAAAGTGAACAAATCTTTTACATCTTTTGGTGTAGAACAGCGCGGACGGGTAAAAGTAGAAATTACCTCGTGCATCTCGCCAAGTCCGTCCATTGTGCGCGGAAAATTTGGGATGTAAAAACCAGCCCACGGCGCATAAGAGGCGTAACGCATACCCAAATTCATGTGATTATGTGCATCAATTTTTGGGCGTGTTAAAAATTCTGCAAGTTCTGCCATAGGGGAAATTATACCATAAGTAAGAATAATTAAAAGTATTTTTACTTATAAAAGTGTTTTTAATTTAACGCAAATTAACTTTTTCAGCCTATTCGCCGTAAAATCTGCGGTTTTCTTTTATTCTGGAACGGATTTTTTTGCCTAAAAGGCGTTTTTCGTTGGCAGCCCGACCGGGTTTTGTTTTTTTGCGTTTTGCAGGAATTTTTACCGCGTTCAGTATTTTGCCTTCAAGGCGAAGCAATGCAATCTGCCGGTTCTTTTCCTGATAGCGCTCGTCATCCGCATCAATAAAAAGTTCGCCGCCTGCGTTGATGCTGCTTTTAAGATGCAAAAGCAGATGCCGGTGTTCTTCTTCGCTTAGCCCGGCAAGTTTATTTAAAGGTACAACAAGGTGAACTTTTGTATTCACTTTGTTAACATTTTGCCCGTCCCTGCCCCCGGAACGTGCAAAAGTAAATGAGGCGTTTTCTGTAATAGAATTATGCAAAAGTTCTCTGTCTGCCATGTGTAATTCATTATAATTGAACCAAAAAAATTTGCAATTTTTCAATTTGAAAAACACGCACAAACGCCCAAAACACGCCAAATGCACCAACCGTGCAAAAAAGTGCCCGCCGCACTTAAAACGGCGGCTTGACGAAGCTTTAAAAAAACTGCCGCCTTTTATGCCTTCAATTAAAATTTGTTAAATACCATAAAACCAGTTACAATTGAAAAAAACAAAAAAAAGAAGGGAAAAAATGACTTACGATGAAGTTTTGAAAAATGCCAGGGAAGTTTTATCCCCAAAATGCCGGGTATGCCCGGTTTGCAACGGCATTGCCTGCAAGGGCGAAATTCCGGGTGTAGGCGGAAAAGGCAACGGCCGCGGCTTTACGGTATGCCGGGAATTTCTGGATTCGGTAAAAATAAACATGGATGCGATTCACGAACCTTACGAAACCGACACCAGTTTGGAAATGTTCGGGAAAAAGTTTGACGTGCCGTTTTTTGTTGCACCGATTGGCGGCATGCCTTTCAATTATACCGGCTATTTAAGCGAAACCGAATATTGCGAAGCCGTTGTTTTTGGTGCGCGCGACTGCAATTCGCTGGCTTTTACCGGCGACGGTCCCAAAGACGATTATTTTCCTTCTACTTTGCCGGTTATTAAACAGGCCGGCGGCGTTGCCATAAGCACAATAAAGCCCTGGGCAAATGAAAAAATAATTGCACAGATTAAAATGCTTGAAAGCACCGGCGTAATAGGTTTTGCCGTTGATGTGGACTCTGCCGCGCTGGTAAACCTTAAGCTTATGGGTAAGCCCGTCAGTCCCAAATCGCCTGCCGAACTGGCAGAAATTGCACAAAGCACAAAAATACCTTTTGTTGTAAAAGGCGTTATGACACCGGCTTCTGCCCTTAAATGCAAGCAGGCAGGCGCATACGGAATTGTTGTTTCCAATCATGGCGGCCGTGTAATGCAGGACACACCGGCACCGTGTTCTGTTTTGCCGCAGATACGAAAAGCAGTGGGCAAAGACTTTAAAGTGCTGGTTGACGGCGGCATACGAAGCGGCGCAGACGTGTTTAAGTGTCTTGCCCTTGGTGCCGATGCAGTTTTAATTGGCCGGCCTTATGCAATTGCAGCCCACGGCGGCAGGCGCGAGGGCGTAAAGCTTTATACGCAGAAAATAAAAGAAGAACTGGAAGAAACCATGATGATGAGCGACTGCCAGAACCTTAAAGACATCAGCCTTGAAAAACTTATTTTGTAATTTCAATTTCGATTTTTTTCAACTGATGCAATTTGCTGCCCAAAAACAGATCCCGAAACAAGTTCGGGATGACACTTGCTTGTTCAGGAGATGACACATTTTTCAGAAGATATCGCACTGTTCATGTGATGATGCACTGTCATGCTGAACGATAATCTGTCATTCCGAACTTGTTTCGGAATCCATGCCGGATTGCTGTGCCTTTGCTGATTGCTTTGTTTCTAATTGCTGCTTGTTGTGGCCGGTTCTGTCAAACGGCACTAAGCAGCAAACCGCTGTCTACCAACAATTCAATGCAAAATATTCCAAACTTTTCTAGCCAATGCAAAAAATTATTGTAAACTTCAGCGCAATTCAGCATAATACCATTTATGAGTTTTGTTTTAAGTGAATATGATGTAATTGTTGTTGGCGGCGGTCACGGCGGAATTGAAGCCAGCCTTGCAACCGCCAGAATGGGGCTTAAAACCCTTCTTTTAACCCAGACCATTGATTCAATCGGACGAATGTCCTGCAACCCTTCAATTGGCGGCATTGCCAAAGGCAACATTGTGCGCGAAATCGACGCTTTGGGCGGCGAAATGGCAAAACTTATTGACAAAACCATGATTCAGTTCCGAATGCTGAACAGAAGCCGCGGCCCTGCTGTACAGGCACCGCGTTCTCAGGCGGACAAGCTGGAATATGCCGCACTGGCGCGAAAAACCGTAGAAGATCAGGAAAACCTTGACCTTTTGCAGGACACCGCCGTTGACCTGATTTACGAAAACATAGAAAACTCGCCTGACGGCCGCCTTTTGTGCAAGGGCGTAATTACAGAACGCGGCCGCCGCGTGCCTGCAAAAGCCGTAATTTTAACCACCGGCACATTTATGGAAGGCCGTATCTTTATAGGCGAATACGACGCACCGTGCGGCCGTTTGGGCGAAGGCGCGGCTTTAGGCCTTGGCAAAGCCCTGCGCAGAATGGGCTTCAGCGTTGGGCGATTAAAAACAGGTACGCCGCCGCGTATTTTGCGTTCCAGCATAGATTTTTCATTTTTGCAGAAACAGTACGGCGACAAGGAAATTGTGCCGTTTTCATTTGACAACATAAAAGTAGACCGGCCGGCCGTGCCATGCTGGCTTGTGTACACAAACGAAGAAACCCACCGCATCATCCGCGAAAACATGCATCGCTCGCCTCTTTTCAGCGGTAAAATTGAAGGCATCGGGCCGCGCTACTGTCCTTCAATAGAAGACAAGGTACGCCGTTTCCCCCAGCGCGACCGTCACCAGCTTTTTGTTGAACCGGAAGGCCTTAATACACAGGAAATTTACCTTAACGGGTTCTCGTCATCGCTGCCGGAAGAAGTGCAGGACGCTTTTTTGCGCACTCTGCCGGGTTTTGCCAAGGCAGTTGTTACGCGCCCCGGCTACGCAGTTGAATACGATTACATGGATCCGACACAGCTTTTTCCGGGTTTGGAAACAAAGCACATGGCAGGGCTTTTCTGCGCCGGCCAGATAAACGGCACCAGCGGTTACGAAGAAGCCGCCGGACAGGGACTGATTGCCGGTATAAACGCCGGGCGCTATTGCAAGGCACTTATAAAGCAGGCAAAAGGCGATTTGTCGGCTAAATACGAACCGTTCGTGCTTGGCCGCAACGAAGCCTATATTGGCGTTCTTATTGACGATTTGGTAACCCTTGGCACGAAAGAACCTTACCGAATGTTTACCGCCCGTGCCGAATACCGCCTGGCACTGCGCCACGATACCTGCGACGAACGCCTTACTCAGAAAGGCTATGAAGAAGGCTTAAAATCTGAAGCCCAGCTTGCGGCCGTTCAGCGTAAAATTGAAGGCAAGGCAGAAATTATTGAATATCTGCAAAAACTGCCCAACGTAGACAAAATTATTTTTGCCCCAAAAGAGACTTTACCGGCAGAAACAGACGAAATCGGAGAAGAAACCGGCGAAATTGCAGAAACCTTGCCGCAGATAGAAAACCCCGGCTTTAACCAGCAGATGTGGCAGGCGGCGCTGATTGACTACAAATACAAGCACTACATTGACAAACAGAACCGGCGCATTGAAAAAATGAAGCGCATGGATTCTACAAAAATTCCTGCCGACTTTGATTATGCCAAAGTTACAGGCCTTTCTACAGAATCAATGCAGAAACTTGAAAAAATCAGGCCCCAGACACTTGGTCAGGCCGGCCGCATTTCAGGCATCCGCCAGTCAGACATAATGCTTTTAATGGTTCACCTGCGCTAGTTTCTTTACCTTTCGGTGCATAAAAAAAGGCAGGCTGCAAATTGAAAAACAAAGATTTGCAGCCTGCCAAAAAGCAAGAAAGTAAGGAGGAGAAAAAGGAGAACTTTTCGTAAAAGTCACAAATTATGGTGTCTTTGCAACCTTCCGACGAGTAATTCACTTCAATAAAGCAACTTAACCAAGCCGCTTTATTGAAGTCCCCTGAAACAAGTTCAGGAAACTTCATCGTTTTTTTTAATCTTCCACGGTTATGTAAGCCGCATACCGGCCGTGCTTTCCGCTGGAAGCAAGTTCAACTGAAACATAATCGCCAACACGCAAATCGCTAAGCTTTATAGGAACTTCCTGCTTTGCCTTTTTGCGGCAAGCCGCACAGTCGCAGTTTGTCCTGCTGCCTTTTACGCATATACGTGTTCCGTCAGTAATTCCAACTTCGTAATGTTTTCCGCGCTTTTCAACAACTATCAGCTGTTCATGCAGGTCAACATCTACAATCTTTCCGTAAATATCGCTGTCATCATAACTTTCGTTGCGCTGCCATGTGCGTTCTATGCGCACTGTTGGTCGTATAACTATCGGTGCACGGTGCACCACCGGTGGCGGCACATGATGCGAAGCAGGCGGCCTGCCCGGTTTGGGCGGAGGTGGCGGCATCCTGCAATCAAGCCCTACCTCTACAACTCCGCCAACTTTTACCGTAACCTGAGCGAACACAGGCGAAAACGCGGTAAAAATTACCAGCAAAATTAAAAGTGTTTTTTTCATGTAAACATTCTACCTCTTTTTAACTGTTGTTTTACCCGCCTTGCTGATGACGCTTCCCAGTATAACCGCTGAAAGATAAATGTACATTAAAACTAGATTAAATATAGATTAGAAAAATTCATGATTTTCTAATCTAATTTTAATGTACGTAAAAACAAAAATAGCTGTATACTGATTGCAAATTGTTATTTTGTGCGTAATTTATAAAACGGTTCTAAAAATTACATTTTTAGAAAAGCAATATTTTTCACCGGCGAAATGAACACCAGCAAATATATTGAACCAAAAACGAAAAGTTTCCTCATTTTCATCCTGCTGCTTGGCGGCTGCAATTTCTGTTTTGCCCAGCTGCTGCCTGTAAATGCGCCGGTTTCTGCCGGCGTAAACACATACCGCGGCAGTTCTTCCCTTGCAGACAGTTTTGGCGAATTGCAGAATACCGAAAATTATTTTCAGCCGCGCCCTTTTGTAATAGAAAAAATTTCAGTTGAACAGGAACCTTTCTATATAATTCTGGTTGTTACCTTCAACCTGCCTGTAAACCCGCAAAGCGTAAGTTACCGCAACATAGAAGTAAACCAGCTGCCCCTAACCGAAGAAACGATAGTAAAATTTAGCCGAACTGGTACCGAAATTCATATTGTAATTCCAATTGAAGAAATTCACGCCCTTACCACGGAAGAAAGCCAGCAGCTGGCAATCTGCGTAAAAAAAATAAGGGCTTACGATGGCACAAAATTTGAAGGTCTGGAAATCGACAGGTTGGAATTCAATGTAAACTACCAATACTCGGAGTAATTGTGAAAATTCTAATCGCAGAAGACGAACCAAATATTGCATCCTTTGAAAAGCTTGAACTTGAACACGAAGGATACGAAGTTTTTTTAAGCACCACAGGGCGCGACGCCGTAACGGTTTTTGAAGAATCCTTAACAAAAGAACCAAGCCAGCAGTTTTCCATTGTTCTGCTGGACATTATGCTGCCGGGCTTAAACGGCATAGAAGTTCTGCGCCGAATCCGCAAAGTTTCAAATGTACCGGTAATTCTTGTAACAGCCCGCGGCGAAACCTACGATAAAGTTACCGGGCTTGATGCCGGTGCCGACGACTACATTTCAAAACCGTTTGCAATTGAAGAACTTCTGGCACGCATTCGTTCCGTTTTGCGCCGTACCGAAACACACCCGGCAGAAATTGAACCTGCTGCAAGTTCTGCACAGGTAAACGATGCCTACCAGCTGGAAGAACACCCGGATCTGGCCATGATTCATTTTGAACGGCTTAGCATGAATACACTGAGCCTTGAAGTTTTTATGGACAAAGACCCTATAAACCTTACAAAAACCGAATTCATGCTTTTAAAGTGCCTGCTTTTGCATCAGGGCGAAGTTTTGAACCGTGAAGCAATCATTACGCAGGTTTGGGGTAACGACCATTTTATCGATGCCAATTCCGTTGACGTTTACATAAGGTATTTGCGCAGCAAAATTGATGACGTTTATGAAGTAAACTACATTACAACAGTACGCGGTACAGGCTACACAATCCGCAACAATGCTGCCGATGATTAATTTTTCTAAAAAATCAAAGATAAAAAAACATTTTTACAACAGGCGCTTTTCAATTTCCAGCCAGATTGCACTTATTTTTGGCATTACCACCTTTGTATTTGTCGCCTGCTTTTCCTTTTTCATTACGGCAATTCTTCGCTCTTCCGTCCTGCACCAGAAATCCGAAGACCTGCTGAACAATTCAGTCCGCCTCTGCACTTCCCTTTCCAGCCCGGAAGTGCAGACCGAACTGAAACGGCTTTCTGAAATTGTAAAAAACGATTCGGTAAACATTTACCGCGCCCTGCAAAGCAGCTACGATTTAGTTGGCCGCGTGGTTCGTCAGGAACGGATACCCTACTATATAAGCTACACGCTTTATTACAAAAGCGAAGGGATTTGCTACCTGCTTGCAAGTAACGACCCGTACCTGCCGCTTTTGGCGCAAACCGAAAATTTTGTACCGCGCCGCTATTATGAAAAAGCCTATTACGCAGACGGCGACCTGAACATTCTGTATCTTACGCTGCCAAGCGGCACTTTTTACGTTCAAACTTCCGTAAACATGGACACTGACAGCATAGATAAAATGCTTTCCATCCTTCCGATTATAATAATTGCCCTTTCGCTGCCGCTGGTTGCCGTTTCGTTTTTAAGTGCCCGGCTGTTTGCAGCACGCCTTTTGCGCCCGGTTGCAGAAATTACCCGAACTGCAAAAGAAATAAGTGCTTCCAACCTAGACCGTCGCATTACAAACCGCGACGTGCATGATGAATTGCAGGAACTTGGTACGACCTTCAACGATTTGTTTGCCCGGCTTCAGGCCGATTTTGAACGCGAAAAGCGTTTTACCAGCGATGTTTCCCACGAACTGAGGACACCTCTGGCCGTTCTTTTAGGGCATCTTGACCTTTTGCGCCGCTGGGGAAAATCCGACCCGAAAATTCTTGATTCTTCACTTGAAACTTTGTACACGGAAACAAAATCCATGCAGGCACTTATAGAAAACCTGCTGCTGCTTTCACGCAGCGAACGCCAGAACAAACCCGAAATGCTGATTATCCGCATTAAGCCGCTTTTAAAAAAGCTTATTGATGACCAGCTTTTAATTGCGCCGGAAGTTCAGTTTTGCCTTGAATGCGACGAAAACGCAACGCTTTTTACAAACAGCGACATTCTTGTGCAGATTCTGCGCATTTTAATAACAAACAGCATTGCCTACAGCGAAAAGCCGGCAAAAATATGCATTCAATTTGTACAAAACCAGAACCGGCTTTTAATTGCAGACAGAGGTTTTGGAATTGATGCAAAAGACATTGAACACATTTTTGACCGCCTTTACCGCACAGACGAATCCCGGAACAAAAACACCGGCGGTTCGGGGCTGGGGCTGGCAATTGCCAGAACCCTTGTGCAGAACCTTGGCGGCACAATAAGGGCAAAAAGCGAAGGCCTGGGCAAAGGCACAACAATGGAAATAAGTTTTAAAAATTAGTTTTTTTTTATTTTTAAGTAACAGGCGAGCGGAAACAATGCCACGGGTAAAAAATGCGCTGTACCCGGCATAATTTTTTTTCGCGGCACTGTTTTTGCGCAAGCCGGGCTTGCAAAAAGGATGCTTTTCATGATTTTTTCAGCCATAAATGCTATTCTTGGCTGAACATAAATGCACAGGAAAAACAAATGGCAGAAAAAATAATTCTTGTTACAAACGACGACGGCATTGCTGCACCGGGAATCAGAATGCTTGCAGAGGCTGCAAAAGATTTTGGAACTGTTTACGTAGTTGCCCCGGATTCTGCACAAAGCGCAATGTCTCACAGGGTTTCCTATTTTAAGCAGGTTGAAGTTGCCGAATACGATTTTGGAATTGAAGGAATTAAGGCATTTTCCGTAAGCGGTTCACCGGCCGACTGCGTGCGCGTTGGAGCATTGAAACTTTTACCGCGCAAGCCGGACTTCGTTTTTTCAGGAATAAATTACGGCTACAATATTTCCGGAGACATTCAGTATTCTGGCACGGCAGGCGCAGCTTTGGAAGGTGCATTTCTTGGCATTCATTCAATAGCTTTTTCTCACGAAGCCTGCGAATGCCACGAAACAACGGAAAAATATCTGAAAGAACTGATTGGCGAATACATGAACGTGCCTTTAAAGGAAAATCAAATATGGAATATCAATTTTCCAGACTGCACTGCTGAAGAATGCAAGGGCATTAAAAGAAATGTCCGCGTTTCCTACGACGGTTTTTACGACGACAGCTACAGCGAAGAAATCACGGCAGAAGGAAAACGAATCCTGAATGTTGTTCCAGCTCGCCACTGGGAAAAATGCCCGGAAGGAACTGACGTTGCCGCAATACGTGACAACTATGTTGCGGTTGGAACCGTTACAAACGTGATGTAAGCGTTTAAGGCGAAAAAACAGGCAAAAAAACAGGCAAAAAAACGCGCACCTTAAAAAACAGAAAAATCCCAGGATTGCTGAATGCACTAAAAGACCGAATGTCGAGTTTATATGAAATGTCACAAAAACAGCCTTTCGACAATCCCAGACACGAAAAAAAAGACTTGTGCCGCGCACGGCGTATTTTTTAATGTCTGGGATTGTCTGCGGCTGGCTTTCATCACAATTAATTAATAGATGTCTTTTTGCCTTTTATACAAAACTCGAAATTTGACCTAAAACTTTTTTCAAATTCAAGTGCGCTTTTATAAAACCAGGCTTTTTGCAAATTTTCACAAACCGTTACTTAAACAGAATTGCGCCGCACACGCCAAGGGGAATTAAGTACGCCGCAAACCATGCAAGTTTTCCGTTTTTAATAAGCCTGTTAAGCAGAACCAGCGCACCGTAGCCGGAACCAAAAGCCGCAATACAGCCTGCCGCAATAGCAAGGCCGCTTACGCTTTGGTTCAGTTCGCCAAAATCTTTCAGTTCCAGCACAAACGCGCCCAAAATTGCCGGTATAGAAATTAAAAATGAAAATTCACCGGCAGTTTTGCGGTTTACGCCAGCCGCCAAGCACGCACTTATGGTAATGCCAGACCTTGAAATGCCCGGCAAAACGCCCAGCCCCTGGGCAAAACCGCACAAAAGCCCCTGCTTTACAGAAACAGTGCCTTCCGCACCCTGCCTTACTTTAAGCAGCCCCGACAAAATCAGCAGAAGCCCCGTTATGATGAAACCGAAACAGACAATCTGCAACGGCATTTCCGGGATGATTTTGCTGAAAACAACGCCCATAACACCCGTAACAAACGTTGCAAAAATAATTGCCATAATCATCCGCTGCTTCGGTTCGTCTTCTTTTGTGCCCTTTTTGCTTACCCAGCGGACAAAAACCATTACAAGTTCAACAATTTGCCAGCGGAAAAACAGAACGACCGCAACCAGACTTGCCAGATGAAGCATTACGTCGAACAAAAGAGGCACTTCGCCCGAATGGAACAGATACTGTGCCACAGCCAGATGGCCGGAACTTGAAACCGGCAGAAATTCAGTTACGCCCTGCAATAAGCCAAGCAATAAACCCTGTAAAATCGTCAATTTTTCATCCTTTCAAAATATAAATATAAAAGCCTCAAAAATGAATTTGTAAAGCTTTCCGGAAAATTCGTAAAAAACTAATCGGCAACCCGGTAATCCCAGTTGTGCTTGGGGTAACGGCCTTTCATTTCCTTGCAGATTTGCGGCCACGTGTTTGCCCAAAAGTTTTCCAAATCTTTTGTAACCTGCAATGGGCGGCGCGCCGGCGAAAGCAGTTTAAGAGTAACTTTTACGCCGCAAATTGCCGGGCTTTGCATAACGCCAAAAATCTGCTGAATAATTATTTCAATTACCGGCTCGGGGCCAAAAGCTTTATCAGTTTCTTCATATTTAACCGGCACTTCTTTGCCGTTGCCAAGTTTAAAGCGTTTGGGCACGGCTTTATCAACCGCATCGCCGCTAAGTTTATAGCGCAGTGCGTGCAAAAACGAAGCTTCGCTTAAAGAACCGCCAAGCCAGAATGGCAGAAGCCACTGGGTTAGGCTTTCAAGCAGTTCCGTTTTTATAAGCTGGTCTGTCAGCTGGCCGTTGGGCTGCGCTTGTTCTTCCGCAGCCGGCAAAAAATTGAAAAAATCGCAGGCATTTGGTGAATGCAACGCAAAAAAAAGTGCGCGCCTGTAAAAACCGCTGCTTTCTTCATTCCACGGCAAAACCTGCAAACCGTTTTTCTGAACAAAAGCGCAGTAGGCACTTTTTCTGTCATCGTCGGTTAGGGGCAAAAGCTGTTCGCCAAGCAGCAGTTTTTCAAAATAAATGCGCCTGAACTTTTTGATTTTGCCGTTTTCCTTTAAATTTTCGCCAAGAACAATTTCAGTTTTTTCTGTCTGGCGCGGCAAAAGCCACCGGTTTAAGGCTTCATCATCTTTAATTATTTCAAAACGGTAAATTTTACCTTCTTTTTCACCGGCATCAACTTCCGGCGCAATAATCCATTCCGGAAAATTCCCGTCTGCAAAACGCGCCGAATCTTTTTGCAAAAAGCTTGCCTGCCTGCCACCGGCAAATTTGTACAAACCGCCGCCGCAATGCCTTGCAAGCCTGTCAAAAAAACCGGCAAGCAGAACCTGTTCGCCGGAAAGATTCTGTTCAATGCGGATTTTTGTATTTTTCACACGGTTCTGCAAATCGGCACGGGTTTTTTCTTCTTCCGCCGGGTTTGCATCCCCGGAATATTTTACCGCGTATTCAATTGCGGACGGAGAATTGACAAGGGCAACAAGTGCAATGCGCGGATGAAGCCCCATTTGAAGGACAGTTTTTCCAAGCTGGGTAATTTTTCCAAAAGTACCTGCTTTTCGGCTTTCGTCATTTTCTGCACCGCTTTCTATAAGGCCGGTTTTGCACAAAAAATCCACGGCAACCTGCCACGCACCGGCAGGCGGCTTTGTAAGCCAGTCAACTGAATCAATGGAAAAGGCGCCCCACTGGGCACATTCCAGAACAAGGGCGCACAAATCGCTGTGAAGAATTTCGCAGGAATGATCTTTTTGCCGCGGGTCAAACTGGTTCCAAAGGCAAAAGCATTTTCCGTTCTGCGTGCGCCCTGCCCGCCCCCGCCGCTGAACCGCAGAAAACTCACTTTCAATTTGGGTACAAAGGCGGTTCATGCCCGTGTTCGGGTCAAAAATGCTCTGCCTTGAAAGGCCGCAGTCTATTACCGTTGTAACGTCGGGCACTGTAAGGGAAGTTTCTGCAACAGCGGAAGAAAGAATTAAACGCCTTTTGCCGTTTTTGCTGCCGGCGAGTACGGTTTTCTGCTGGGCAAAATCTACGGAACTGTGAAGGATAAAAGTTTCAACATCGTCAAACCCGGACAAAACGCCGGCAAGTTCTTTCTGGGCGCGCCTGATGTCTGCAATGCCGGGCAAAAATGCCAGTATACTGCGCGATGCCGAACTGCTGAATGCCTGATAAACGGCTTTTTTTAAAAGTTCAAAATTAACGGCTGGCTTGCCGCTTTGGACAAAACCGGCTTCGCCGCCTAAATATTCAACTTCAACATCAAAAAGCCTGCCGGGCACATCATAATTCTGGCACTGCAAATACGTGCAAAGCTGGGTTTTGTTAATGCTTGCAGACATAACCAGCACGTACAAATCGTCGCGCAGGGTCTGCACTTCTTTCAAAAAAGCCAGAATCAAATCGGCGTAAATGCTTCGTTCGTGAAATTCGTCCAGAATTATGCAGCTTACATCATCAAGTGCCGGGTTCTGCTGAAAAATCCGCAGGAACAAACCTTCGGTCATTACTTCAAGGCGGGTTTGGGTACTTACGCAGGTTTCGTTTTTTATGCGGTAACCGCAAAAACCGCCGGTTTTATCGCCGCTAAGCTGGGCGCAGTAATTTGCCACTGCCAGTACGGCCAGCCGCCGGGGCTGAAGAACGATTACTTTTTTTTCAAACTGATTTAAAAGGGCAAAAGGCACCGTGGTAGATTTTCCGGCACCGGTTTGGGCACTAAGCAAAAGCCTTTTTTCCGGGCTTTGGTGCAAGGCACCGGCAATTTGGGGCAAATGTTCAAAAACCGGCAAATGACCTGCCTGCTTTTGAAGGTTTTCGCATATTTTTTCTGGTAAAAAACGGCTTTTCATTTTAGTCGCTGCTGGCGCAATGAAGCCATGTAAGTTCGTGCTTGTTGTAATTCAAGTGCAAAACCCTGCTGTTGGGAATCCGTGCAAAATCGTCAATCAAATCCCAGTTGGTTTCGCCCTGCATTTTTATGGTGCAAATCATGTTGGGCACTTTTTTCTGACCAAGCCAGTAATTTACCCATTCGTACAGCCGTTCCGGGTAGCAGATTACGTCGGAAAAAACCCAGTCTACTTCGCCAATGTCTTCGGCTTTTAGGGTAAAGGCATCGTGGGCTAAAAATGTAACCAGCGGATTTTTCATCAGGCCGTCGGCCAGAGGGCTTCGGTCTACGGCAAAAACCTTGCAGCCCAAATTGGTTAAAACCCACGTCCAGCCGCCGGGACATGCACCGGCTTCAAAACAGCGTTCGCCCTGACGGGGAAATTTGCCGAAAGAGCTTTGAAAATGTACCAGCGCTTCCTGAATTTTTAAGTACGCCCGGCTTGGCGGATTTTCGTGGTCTTCTATAAACCGGATGCGGCCGGCCGGCAGAAAGCTGGTGGTAAGAGGCGACGCAATAAGTTTGTTGTTTTCAATTAAAGTAAAAAGCCCAATCTGGCTTTGCGGCACCTGATACGGAAAAGCCCGGTCTTTTAAGTTGATGTAGGGCAATTTTTCCTGAATGAGGGCGGCGCGGCGGAAAAGCGTAAACTGATACGGCGCCCAGTTGCGCTGAATTTCTTTCAGGCTTGCGGCAGCCTGCCCTACAGAATCGAAGGTAAGAAAAAAAGGCTGAAGCATTACGCAGCTTGCCCAGTAAGGAAGGTTTTCCTGCGTACAAAGGGCAACCGGGCTGTAAATAAGGTTGCCAAAAGTCTGCAAGCTGTTTTTATCGGCATTAAAACGGGTACAAAGTTCGTCCTGCAGCCAGGCAAGCTTTTCTTCAAAAGCCAAAAATGCCTGACCATTTAGAGGTGTTTTTTCTAAAGGCATAATTCTTGCAAAAGTTCTTCTTCCGGGTCTAAGGAAGATTCACTCAAAACGTCCAGATAGCTTTTTAATTTTAATGGTTCCATTGAATTTACGAAAGAAAATCCAAGCTCGCTGGCTGGTGCTTCGCTGTCTTTCCAAACCTGTTTTGCGGTTACGCTGAAAGGTTTTAAACCTGCCTTGCAGCAAGGCTGAATGTTGAGTTCGCAAAGGCTGTTTTTGCTGCTTTCTACTGGAATTGGAAAACGCACGCGGCAGCCGGTTTTGCTGATGTTCACCAAAACGCCGGGCAGCACACAAAGCCCCGGCGCTTCTATGCGTGCAAAATCCTCATAGCGTTTCCCCACCCGATGTTCACTAAAAGTCATTGCTATACAATGACAAATTTTGCGCTTGTTTGTCAATCTTTGCATTTCCTTTTAAGGGTTGCGCTATCATGCACATTTCCGGCCAAAAGCAGAAAAAATCAGGAGACTTCTCCCGGAAAAAGTATGAGAAAACTCAATTGCAAACAAACATAAGACAGTATATAAATTTACAATAATAGAGTTAAATATTTTAAATTTTTAATTTTTTTGACATTTTTTCTCTAAAATATTTAATTATATATGGTATAATTGTACCGATTTGGCAACATTCAGGCAACAACCACCACACAAATGTATAGATGGGGGGGGGGGGATGAACGATAATAGAAAAACGGAATTGGAACAGGAACTGCTGGAAAACCATGCAACAGAAATGAACAAACTGATTCTACGATTTTATTATTGTTCACTGGTTGCACCATTGCTGGTTCTGATTGAAACAATCATCGGTGCGTTTAAATCTTCACTGTGGCTTACAGGCGGAACGGTTGTTTACAGCGTAGCACTGGCATTTGTTCTCAGTTCCCTTTACAGGCACAAACCAAACAGCAAAAAATTCAGGTACATTGCCGCTTTTACCATGCAGACAATTGTTTTTGTACTTTCAATAGACCCGCACTTAAATTTAAGCCTTGCAAGAATTGTAGTTCCGCTCATCACTTTTGTGTTTTTTGACCCGGTTTACACTTTCGGCGTTTGCATTCTGGCTTCAATAAGTGCACTTGCGGCCTGCGTTATACGTGCACCGCTGGCAATTACACTTATTACCGGCAACTACACGGTAAAAACCTACATTTTAACCACGGGTTCAGGCCTTTTAATTGAACTTATTTTAATTTCGTGCCTTATCTGCGCCTGTTCGGTTCAGTCACGAAAAATATTCTTAAAATACACTGCCTACAACAACAGAAACCAGGAACTTAAAAATCAGGTTGTTTACAGTTTTGCAGAAATTGTAGAACAATGCGACACAAATACAGGCGAACACGTAAAAAGAACCAGCCAGATTGTTCAGCTTATTGTTGATTACATTGAAAGCCACAAAATTTACAGCAATGAAATAAGCCGTGAAGAACTGAAGTTTTTTACGGTTGCAGCCCCTTTGCACGACATCGGCAAAATCAAAATTCCAAACACAATTTTAAACAAGCCGGGGCGTTTAACACCGGACGAATTTGAAGTAATCAAGCAGCATTCGGAAGAAGGCGACAAAATCATTCAGAACACGCTGAAAAGCATTGAAGATCCGCTTTATCTGGAAATTGCCCACCAGATGACGCGCTATCACCACGAAAAATGGGACGGCACTGGTTACCCGGATCATCTGGCAGGCAGCACCATTCCGCTTTCGGCACGGGTTATGGCCATTGCCGATGTTTTTGACGCTTTAAGCAGCGAACGGCCTTACAAAAAGCCTTTTACCAAGGAACAGGTTTTTTCTGAAATTGCCCATTCCAGCGGCACCCAGTTTGACCCGGACATGGTTGTAATTGTGCAGGCCCTGCGCCCGGAACTGGAAAAAATCTACTGGGCAGAAGAACAGGCATAAAAAAATGCCGTGCAAAACGCCGGTTATGCATTCGGCCTGTTTTTAACCGCAATTTTGAAGCATTCACTGCAGCAGGCGCGTGCAGCAAAGTACAGCTTTCTGAATAAAAAAATTTTTACCAATAAAAAAGCTCTAACCAAACTGCGTTTTTTACACTTGCAAAAAGCAAACGCAATTCGGTCAGAGCTTTTTTTATTTTTCAGCCTGTTAACCTGTTAAGGAAAACCTATTTTTTTATCAAACTGTCAATTGCCAAATCAATGGCAATGCTTAATTCTTCGCTGGACTGGTTTAAAATCGCAATGCGGAAAATGCTTGATTCAATTAGAGCGTAAAGCATTTCGTTGGCAGCCTTTACGTTTGAAGTGCTCAGCTGGTCGCGCTTTATGCCTTCAATCAAAATGGTAGAAAGCAGGTGGCGCAGGCGCAGAATGCGGCGGCGTACCAGTTCCGCAGGGTTTTTACCGGCCTTCTGCTGGGCAAGCAGATAATTGAGGACAACGGTAAAAAGCCGGGCTTTTTCCTGGCAGGCATCCAGAATTTTATAAATGACCGTGCGCAGTTTGGTTTCCGTATCAAGGTTCTGGTCTGCAATTTCAACCAGAAGGGTTGCTTCAATATTCCGGGTAAGCTGGCGTATTGACCAGGTGAAAATTTCGCGCTTGTTCTTAAAATAAATGTACAGCGTGGTGCGCGTTATTCCGCACCGGTCTGCAATTTTCTGAAAAGTTGCGTCTTCGTAACCTTCTTCTACAAAAATATCAAGCGCCCTGTCCAATATTTCCTGCTTACGCTTTTCGTGTTCAACGGCAATCGCCATAATTTCTCCGTTTGTTTCTGTAAATTTTAGTGGTTATTTTGCAGGAAAGAATAGAAAACCGTTTCAAGGTTTCCGCATTTTACGCTTTTAGTCCTGCTTGCATGTTTGCCCAGTGCACGTTCAAACCCCGGGTGACTTGTAATAAAGCCCATTTCCCAGTTTGGGAAGGCTTCAAAAAGACCGGACATGTCGTGGTACAGGGCTTCAGCTTCCTGTACGTTGCCAAGACGTTCGCCATAAGGCGGGTTTGCAAGAATCATGCCTTCCGGATAAGGCGCGGCAAGAACCTTAAAATCGGCAGTAACAAAATCCGGCCGCTGAATGCGCATGTCGCTGCCGATTAACTGCAAGGCACGCCCGGCACTTACGCAGGCGTGTTCTGCATTTAATTTTGCGCGGGCAACAGCTTCAGGGTTAATGTCCGTACCGGTAATGCGTGCCGTTACGTCCGGCCGTATTTTTGCGGCTTCTTCCTTTTTTAATTCAAGGCAGCGTGCCTGATTGTAAATGCTTAAATTTTCAAGTGCAAAATGCCGGCCGAAACCGGGTGCAATGTTGTAGGCGTAAAGAGCAGCTTCAATTGCAATGGTACCGCTGCCGCAAAACGGGTCGTGCAGCGGAGTTTTGCGCCGCCAGCACATTAAGTGCAGAAGCGTTGCAGCCAGAGTTTCGCGGATTGGTGCATCTCCGCCAGAAGTGCGGTAGCCGCGCTTGTTAAGCGGTTCGCCGCTTAAATCCAGCAGAACCAGCACCTGATTCTGGTCTATGTAAATGCGTACGGCACTTTCAGCACCGCTTTCCGGCAAAACGGACATGCGCCAAACTTCTCCAAGTTTGGTGTAAATTGCCTTGTGTACAATTTTCTGAACCGAATGTTCGCTGTTTAACTTGCTTTTGTGACTGCGCACTTTGTCTATAACCACGCGTACATCTTTATAAAAATAATCCTGCCATTCTACGGCGCTAATTCCGTCAAAAAGCTGGTCAAAATCTTCTGCATAAAAACTTGCCAGCTGAAGGTAAACCCTGTCTGCGGTGCGAAGACACAAATTTGCCCTGAAAAGTGCGTCCTCATTTGGGGCAGTAAAAACAACACGTCCCGGTGCATTGCCGCACGGTGTATAATCCAGATGCTTAATTTCCTGGGCCAAAACTTTTTCAGCGCCGACAGCGCAAAGAGCTACAAGTGTAATCATGCTGACATAATAGCATTTTTTGTAAATATGTAAAAGACATGCAATTCTCAATTCTTTTGCTAAATGTTGAAATGTAAGGATTAAAGCCTGACAAAAGCACTTTTTTTTCTTACCTGATAGTACCAGAATATAATATCGTGTATTTGTGAATGCAAAGCAAAAGAAAGTGTACTAACTGATTTTCAGGAATCCTGTTCAGTCTGATGTTTTGTGGCAGGACATTGAAAATTTATTAAAATCCCTTGGTACTGACATATCGGAAGGAAATAGTTCTCGCGTTCGCATTGAATTGAGCGGCGAAAGGGCTGTTTTTCATCGTCCGCACCCTGAAAAAGTTACGGATAAAGGTGCAGTTAAGGCAATGCGAAAATTTTTAGAAAATGCGGTGGAATATATGATGAATCACAAAGGGTTTATTGGCACTGCTGAATATGACGACGAAGCACACATTTTTTCCGGCAAAGTAATAAATACTCATAAGGCCATTACTTTTCAGGGCACTTCCGTTGAAGAAATTGAAAATGAATTTCGTACCTGCGTAGACGATTATCTTGACTGGCGCAGGAAAGACGGAACAGAACCGGAAAAACCTTATTCTGAAAAATTTAATGTGCGTCTTTCTCAACTGTTTCACAGTGAAGTTGCTGTTGCAGCAAAAAAACTAAACATGTCGCTGAATAGTTTTGTTGAAAAATCTCTTAAAGATGAACTTTCGGCACTGCATTTGACATATTAACCCGAATATTGAAAAGGGGTTAAACGTTAACAAGTTTTTAAAATGTCATTTTACAAAATGCAAAAGCATTGAAAAACATATCTTAAAAACGATATGCTTTTTACCCATGAACAGTAAGCAGATTAACATTCTGGCAAGCCTGGGCTTAATTTTAACCGCCGCAATATGGGGTTTTGCCTTTGTTGTTGTAAAAGATTCACTTGATTTTGTACCACCCATTTACATGACGGCAATACGCTTTGCCATTGCAGGCATTGTACTGGCACTTATCCTTAACAGGCATCTTGCCGTAATAAACAGAAAATACATTCTACACGGAATTTTTACCGGCTTTCTGCTTGGAATGGGCTACATTACCCAGACCATTGGCTGCAACTTTACCACCGCCGGCAAAAATGCCTTTTTAACCACAATTTACGTAATTTTAATTCCTCTGTTCAGCTGGCCGCTTAACAAAAAACGGCCGGGCATAATAGTTTTCCTTTCCGCAATAATGGCACTAACGGGCATCGGGCTTCTGGCACTGCGGCACGAAACAGGCGGCGGCTTCAGCATGAACTTTGGCGACGTGATGACCTTGATTTGCGGCGTTTTTTACGCACTTCACATAATTTTTACTGCGCGCCTTGGCAAAGACAAAAACATGCTGGTTTTTACGGCACTTCAGTTTTTAACGGCTTCACTTCTGGCATGGCTTTGCGCCCCGGTTTTTGACGGCGCCCTGCCCTTCCGCGACCTTGCCCAAAGCAAAGTTGTCGTTTCCATGCTTTATCTGGGGATTTTCAGTTCGCTTGTAGCATTCTGCCTTCAGAACATCTGCCTGAAATACATGGAATCAAGCCTTGCGTCACTTTTCCTTTCGCTGGAATCCGTATTCGGCGTGCTGTTCAGCGCCATTTTTTTAAAAGAACGGATGAGCGCAGTGATGATTATTGGCTGTATACTGATTTTTGCAGCAATAACAATTGCAGACCAGTTCAAGCCGAAAGAAAACTAATTTCAGCTAAAAAAATGCCCGGAATTTTTTAACAGCTCAAACTTCGAGTTTAAAATATTTGCCTGAAGGTTACTTTTCGTAAATTTTTCAAACTCCACATTCGGGAAAAACAGGTAAGCGAATGCAGAAAAAAGATTTAAGCACAATTGAAGAAAACAGGCTGTTCAGCAACCGCGACCTTATGCTGCTAATTTGGCCGCTTATAATTGAACAGCTTCTGGTGGTAACCGTAGGCCTTGCAGACACTTTAATGGTCTCTACCCTTGGAGAAACTGCAATTTCAGGCGTATCGCTGGTAGACAGCATAAACGTCCTGCTTTTTGGCATTTTTGCAGCCCTTGCTACAGGCGGCGCAGTCGTTGCGTCCCAGTACATTGGCAGAAGCGACTTAAAGCAGGCAGGAAAAACAGCCGTTCAGCTTATTTACACCATGCTTGGCCTTTCTGCCTTGATAACCCTTGTGTGCATTGTTTTTGCAGGTTCAATTTTGCATGCCATTTTTGGCGAAGTTGAAGCCAGAATTATGGAACAAAGCAAAACCTACTTTACCCTTACAATGATTTCGCTGCCAGCAATAGCAATTTACAATGCAATTGCAGCCCTTTTCCGCGCCCAGGGAAATTCAAAAGCGCCGATGATTGCTTCGGTTATTACCAATATTGTAAACATTGGCGGCAACGCGGTTTGCATTTTTGGCCTGCACATGGGTGTTGAAGGCGTTGCAATACCAACGGTAATTTCGCGCATTGTGGCCTGCGCACTGCTGCTTTACTGGATGCTGGAAGAAAAACCTTACGAAGGGAAAGCCGCAATTTCTATAAAAAACACTTTTAAAGACAGGTTTGACGCTGATCTGGTAAAAAAAATACTGAAAATTGGCGTGCCCAACGGGCTGGAAAATAGCGTTTTTCAGATTGGAAAAATTCTGGTGCTTTCGCTTATGGCAACTTTTGGAACCAGCGCAATTGCGGCAAATGCGGCGGCGAACACAATTGCTTCAATTGAAGTTTTACCGGCAAGCTCAATAAACCTTGCTGTTTTAACCGTAGTTGGCCAGTGTGCAGGCTACGGCAACGATAAACAGACCGTTTACTACACAAAAAAAATGATGGTCATTGCCTTTGCTTCTATGTTTGTGTGGAACGTGCCGCTTTTAGTTTTCTGCTACAAAATTCTGGGCTTTTATCACTTAAGCAGCGACGCTACAAATTTGGCATGGCTTATGGCAATGATTCACGGAACGATGGGCATTTTAATATGGCCATGGTCGTTTACAATGCCAAACGCCCTGCGTGCAACCGGCGACGCTGCCTTTACCATGTGGGTTTCGCTCATTTCCATGTGGCTGCTGCGCGTTGGCCTAAGCTACGCATTCAAATACACCCAGATGTTTGGGCTTTTACCGGCGCTTGGACTGGCACCGGTTTATGGCGCGGTTGGCGTATGGGTTGCCATGATTGTAGACTGGATTTTGCGTTCAAGCTTGTTTGTTCACCGTTTTGCAAGCGGCAAGTGGAAAACCAAAAAAGTTATTTAGCTTCAATTTGACATACTGAACTTGCACGCCAGCAGCGTTTTTGGTTTTGTTGAACGAAAATTTACCGGTGTGTTATAATTTTTGCGTTTTTCTGTCTGGTAAAAAACTTAAAATATTTTAACCCGTGAGGTTTTTTATGGGAATTATTGAACTTTTTTTAATTGGAATTGGCCTTAGCATGGACGCTTTTGCAGTTTCGCTTTGCAAGGGCTTAAAAATGAAAAAACTTAACATCGGGCAGGGTGCAGTAATTGCCCTGTTTTTTGGCGGTTTTCAGGCACTGATGCCGGCGCTGGGCTGGTTTTTGGGCACGCGCTTTGAACGCCTTATAAGCAGTTTTGACCACTGGATTGCATTTGTACTGCTTGCATTTATTGGCGGAAAAATGGTTTACGAAGCCCTTACCGAAAAAGACGAAGAAAACGAAACCGGCGACGACAGGCTGGACATAAAAGAACTGTTCATAATGGCAGTTGCCACCAGCATTGACGCGCTGGCTGTTGGCATTACTTTTGCATTCCTTCAGGTAAACATTGGCTTTGCAGCCGCTTTAATCGGCTGCACAACCTTTGCCATTTCGTTTGGCGGCGTTGTAATTGGTAATTTTTTTGGCGCAAAATACAAAAGCAAAGCAGAACTTGCAGGCGGCATAATTTTAGTGGGAATTGGCGTAAAAATTTTAATTGAACACGTCTTTTTTGGCGGCTGATTTACTAATTTTTGCAGATGCCCTATAATTTTTCTACTATGAAAATCGAAACAAAATGTTTACATTCCGGCTATACGCCTAAAAATGGTGAACCACGGGTAGTTCCTATCGTTCAAAGTACCACATACCGCTACGATTCATGCGAAGCCGTTGCTGATATATTTGATGACCCGACGCTTGGGGCAATTTATTCACGCTTTTACAACCCTACCTGCGACGCAGTAGAAAAGAAAATTGCTGACATGGAAGGCGGCGTAGGCTGCATGCTTACGTCCAGCGGTCAGGCCGCTTCGCTGCTTGCAATCCTGAACCTGTGCCAGGCCGGCGACAGTTTCATCAGCAGCACTTCAATTTACGGCGGAACAATCAACCTGTTCGGCTTTACGCTGAAAAAACTTGGCATTGAATGCATCTGGATTAAACCGGAATCGACCTACGAAGAAATTTGCGCAGCAATTAAACCAAACACAAAAGCCGTTTTTGGCGAAACAATTGCAAACCCGGCCTTAACGGTTTTCAATTTTGAAGTATGGTCAAAAGCTGCCCACGACAACAACATTCCGCTGATTATTGACAACACTTTTGCAACGCCTGTTTTGTGCCGCCCGATTGAATGGGGCGCAGACATTGTAATTCATTCTACAACAAAATACATGGAAGGCCATGCCGTTCAGGGCGGCGGCTGCATTGTAGACAGCGGAAACTTTGACTGGGAAAAGGCTTATAAAGCAACCGGCAAATTTGCAGACATGGTAGAACCAGACGAAAGCTATCACGGCTTAAAATACGTAGAAAAATATGGCAAGCTTGCCTACATTTTAAAAGCACGCTGCCAGCTTATGCGCGACTTCGGCTGTTTCCCGGCTGCACAAAGCGCATTCTACTTAAACCTTGGCCTTGAAACTTTGCCGGTTCGCATGGAACGCGTATGTGCAAACGGCCTTGCAGTTGCAGAATACTTTAAGAAAAGCGACAAAATTGCAAGCGTAACTTACCCAGGCCTTAAGGACAACCCTTACCACGCCATGGCACAGAAATATCTGCCAAAAGGCTGCTGCGGTGTTGTTTCCATCAGCATTAAGGGCGGACGCGCCGCCGCAATGCGCTTTATGGATGCGCTGAAACTTGCCAGCGACGAAGTACACGTTGCAGACATCCGCACCTGCGTTTTGCACCCGGCAAGCGCAACCCACCGCCAGCTGAACGACGAACAGCTTGCCGCAGCCGGTATTGACGGCGGTCTGGTTCGCTTTAGCTGTGGTATTGAACACATTGACGACATTCTTGCAGACGTTGAACAGGCACTTAAAGCAATTTAAAGCCTTTATAAACTGAACGCAAAGCAAAACGCCCCGGTGCTTTTAAAAGTGCCGGGGCATTTTATTTTTCAGTTTTGCCGCAAATAAACGCAAAAAAAAGCAAAGCCCAAAGCATTTTTATTTTGCCCCGGGCTTTGCTTTTTTCATTCTGTTCAGCCTGTTAAAAAAACAAACTTTGTCTATTTGAACCAGAAATCCAGATCGTAGGCGCTTTCAAGCTTGGCTTCAATGTCATCGTCAAGGTCTGCAAAAAAGTCAATGTTAGTTCGCTTTTCTACGGCATCAACAGTAGTAACATAATCTTTAATTTCGCCCTCAAGCTTTTCGTTTGCCATAATAAACCCAATTGCCGACCATCTGTCATCGTCGGTATGGGCAAGAATAACCTTGTAATAATATTCTGGAACGGCAATTTTGTTCTTCTTGCCGATTGTCGGGTAATTGTCTTTTTCTAGAATAGGGCCGCTTGTTATGTAAACCGTACCGAATTCGCCGGCCCAGTCGCGTACCTGTTCTTCAAGTTCCTTCCACATACCGCGGTTAAAAGCACCGGCCTGCGGGCTCATATTGCTGAAATAAAAAGATTCGCTCATTGCCTGTGCGTCCCACCAAAGGTTTGCAGCCGGAACAAGATGTCCGCGGTCATAACCCGAACCTTTGTAATCGGCAAGGGTTGCAGTTCCGGTAGAAACGCCCGGGTCTTCCCTGAAGTCGTCTGTGCGGTTTACAACTTTTTTAAGCTTGTCACGGGTAAGGCAGTCGGCAGACCATTCGGCCTGTTCGTAGGATTCGCGGTAGCAAAGGCTGTAGCCCAAATAATCGCGGTATTCGTGGTCCGGTTCGTTTACGCGTGCCGGATAAAGCATTCCTTTTGGGGTTACGCCCGTTACGGTGCTTGCCCCGGAACCAGTGCCGGTTTTTTGCGCACCGGCTGAACCTGCTGAACCAGTATCAGTACCGGAAGTGGTTTCAACCGGCAGTCCTAAAACCTGTGCAACTTCCGGAAAATATTCCTGCAGTACGCTTGGGCAGTATCTGTAAAGAACGAAAATTAACGCCAGAGTTAATACAAAGGTTATTATTTTTTTAGCAATTGAATTTTTTCCCTTTGTATTCTTACTGCCAGTTTTGCTTTTTGCACTGGAAGTGCTGGATTTTTTTACTTGCTTTTTTTCTGCCATATTTCCTCCCTTATGAAACGCAGAATTTTATGGCCTGCAAATGACAGAACCATTGGTGAAATGTTTTTTTCACTTTTACAGATGCAACTATTTTTTTCAGCACTTTTTGTGTTTTTGTTTTTATTCGTGCGGAGGGTTTAATACCCCGACGCTTGCGTCGTAACAAGGGGTATTAAACCCGACTGCAACTACCTATTAAGAACAACATACCTCGCTGCTTGCGGCAAGGTATGTTGATTGAAAATACAAAGAACCTGCCGCGCAAAATCCAGCCCCGGAACAGAATCAGTGGCTTAAAAACTTTGCAGGGCATTTTCACGCAGCAAAGTTTCTGCTATTGGATGCAGGCTTCTGCGCCTTTATCGTACCGGGCGGCATCATTTACAATAATGCGTACAATCGGTTCAGTTCTTTCTATTATAATAGGAAAATTTTCAGGACTCAGCAAATGTGCCTCGCCGTCCATCTGAACCAGTATTTTTCTGTCGTATTCAATTGAAAGCTTTTCGGCACTGGCAAGAACGACCTGCTTTAAGCCGGCGTGTTCTCCATTTTTCACCTTTTCTTTTACTGCCATTTTTTTCAGCAGGCTCATCTTTTTGGCAACGCAAACATTGTTGTCGTCCGGCAGAATTTTCTGCTTACTGCCATAAGTACGGTGACCCGAAACGCCAAGCAGGGCATATTCTATGCCGGTTTCAAGGGTCTGCAAGATTTCTCCGTTTTTGCCAAGCATGGTAATTTTTGCCATGCCCGGCTTGTAAATTGCGCCGTAAAAAATGCAGGCCAAATCAATCCATATTTTGTAAAAATCACCGGGAAAAACATTTTTCGTCCGGTTTGTCATGTGCGTAATAAAGGCATCGATGCCAATGCTTGCAATGTTGAACGAATACCACGGCGGATTTTTTGAAAGACTGTCGTAACCGGCAAGGGACGGCAGCTGACCGGCATTTGAACAGTTAACCCGCACTGCACGCTGCAAGGCAAAATGGCTGTCGTTTACCAAAAGATTAAGACACTGTTCCAAATCGTCGCCGTCTGCACCATCGTTGCCAGTGCCAAATGGCAGGCGCAGCACCGTAAGGCGCTTTTTTATTGTTTCTTCGTATTCGCCTTTCAATTCAAAGGCAATCTGGGCTAAAGTGGTCTGAACTTCCAGAAAAGTTCCGTCGCCGCCGGCAGCAACCAGCAGATACTCTTTCTGAAGGTTTTCTTCAAGGCAGGCTTCCTTTACAATATTCTGTACAAAGTGTTTTGTCTTTCCGGCACCTTCCGTTGGGTAAACCGTGGCATTAAAACCGGCGCACTGGCCGGGCATTTGGGCGGCTTTTTGGCTGAAAAGCTGCAAAACCTGCTGATGCTGCAAATTTATTTTTGGCCGGGTAAAACCGCCGGCAACCGGGTTTGCAATAACAATCATCTGTAAATTTTTGCCAGCCCAAAGGCGGCAGCTTTTTACAATCGGCTCAAGGCAAGAAGACAAATCGAAAGCGTTCATTGGTTTAAGTATACAAGGGCTGGCACAAATTTGTAAATTATGTTTAGAAAAAATTAGTAATTCATGCAAATCCGGCCTCGCACAAAAAAAATGAAATTTTGCAGGCAACAGCAATTACGGAAAAAAAACAGCTTCTTGCAAAGAAAAAAAAGTATACAATTTTCATCTTTTTATAAAACTATCTTTCAAACTTGACACCAAATACAACACCATGATATGCAATATGGATAAACCTAAACTTGCAAATTAAGGTAGTGAAGAAAAATGAAAAAACTGGTATTTTTTTGTTTGCTGTTGCTGGCAGCGGCAAGCGCATTTAGTTTCGATTACGACAAGGAAAATTTTTCAGTTTTACTGGACATTGAAACAGGCTTGTTTTTTTATGAAGACAACGCCTATGTTATTGGTTTCGACGGAAAATTATGGAAAGACAAACGACCTGAAAAACTGACGGACGAATACGGCTATACTTCATTCATGCATAAAAATAACCCGTATTATGAAAACAGCAAAATTAAGGCTTTTTATTTTTTGGATTTGCGTGGTGTCATAATTTCTGTACCATTTATAGAAAACCGGACGTTAAATGAATCAATGCAGGACCTGTTCAAGAATGTTTATGGCGGCGTTGAAAAAATAAAGGCATCTTCCGAACTTGTAGAAAATTCAAAATCAGGGAAAATAATTTATTCAGCAAAAAATGTTCTTACCCTCGGTTCCGAAAAAGAAACTGGTTATTTCTTTTGTCCTTTAGGAGCTCCATGGGTTCCGGATATTTCCAAAGACAAAGAACCTTTCATTGATTTTGAATTGATACAGGAAAGAAGTTCCGTTCACATATTGCCGGGCTTTGTTGATTTTTCGCGCAAGCACTTGTGGAAACAGAATGCACGGCCGAAGACTATCGAAGTTATAAATCTGGACAATTCAAAAAGCCTTGGAAAATACACGATAAAAGACAGAATTGATTTTACAAGCATAGATTTGCCGGAACCGGTGAAGAATGTAAGAATCAAATTTATTGATTTCTATCCGGGAACAAAATATCAGGATCCTTGCGTTTCTTCAATTTATTTTGGAAACGACAGATGGCCGTACAAAGGAGATTACAGCAAGAAAACCTTTGAAGAAGGCGGATATTTTTACCAAAACTTAAATAAATAAAAAGCGTCCGGTATCTTTTGGAGGCATATAAAAATATCAATGGAAGGATTTGGTTTTCTGCGCAATTCCCGTTGTTCCCGTGCCGGGCAATTTTTTAAACAGAAAAACAGACGGAGAAGTGTATGTTTTTTACAAAATATGAAAATAAAGTTTTGAAGGACTATAAAAACAAAATAGCGGCTGATAATTCGGTTAAAAATATTCTCAAGGTTTTTACAGAAAATTATGCGGAAGAAAATAAAAAATACAATCGAAGCGAAGACGCAGACATGCTGCTTTTTCAATACGGTGTTTACGACTGGGGAAGCGGAAAAAATCTGGAAATTGATTTTGCGCGCCAGCTAGTTAAAAACGATGCCATAAAGCAAGTGCACATAACGCTAAAGTTTCCTTACGAAGAAAAATTTTCAAAAATTGAATCTTACGAGGAATGGTATAATTCGTCCAGCAGTGAAAAAACCGTAAAAGAATGGCACGACGAAATTGAAAAGCAGGCAATTTTTGAAGAAATAAACGGAATGAAGTACAGCCTGGAAATTTGGATTGACAGTGCCGAATAAACGAAAAAGTAACCAAAGGAAAAATATGACAAAATTAATTTTTTCTAAAAAATACAGAATAATTTCAATTGCATGCGGAATCATTCTTACGGCAGGTTTTCTTTTGGGATTTTTGTATTTTGTAATTAACAAATTAAACCCTGCTGTTACATGGGCGCTGATGTTTCCCCTGTTTTTAATGTTCAGCACATTGTCTGTTTTGAGCATTAGGGAAGCTTTTTATGCCTACTGTATTTTTGACGATGAAGCTGGAATTGAATTTTATTCGGGCTATGCAAAAGTAAAAAAAATACCTGTTGATATGCTGGATTCTTTCATGCCGGTAAATGACGGAATAGTTATTTCGTACAAACTTTACAACAATAATTCTCCAAAAGTGAAAGAAATAAAAGTCAGTAGCTATTTTAAGAACATAGACCTGCTGTATGAATGGCTGGATTCGCATGCCCGTAATATTTATAAAGAACAGGTCATAAAATCTATTGAAGAATTCAGGGAAGCCCATTCTGAACTTAAGGATAAAGAAAAGGCAAAGCTTTATCAGAAAAACCAAAAAATTGCGAAAATCCTGAAAATTGCCGGAATAATCATTGCCCTTCTTCCTGTTGCCAGTATATTACTTAATGTAAACTGGCTAAAAATCTGTTTTGTCGTGTGCGCTGCGTACCCGGTTTTCTTAATAATTCTTCTGCGTTTTTTTAATGGCGAAATACGTTTTAATGAAAAAACAACTGACATACATCCGAGCGTTTTTCCTCCTTTTTTGTTTTGTTCAGCATCACTTATGTTTATAGCCTGTGTCTATATAGACATGATATATAGTTTTTCAAAAAATTTTACTCTTGCTGCATTAATAACACTGGCTCTGTTAATCCTTTACTTTTTCTGCGCAAATGAATCGGAAAAAAATATTGGCGAGAAAAAATCCGTTAAAGTGTGGAATTGTATAAGTCTGACTTTTATTTTTTTCATGTATGGAATAGGCCTTACAATGCCGGGAAACATTATGTTTGATAAGTCTGAACCTGTAGTTTATGAATCAACGGTCGTTGACCAGCGGGTATCACATGGCAAAAACACAGATTACTATCTGAAAATTTCTCCGTGGATAAATGAAGAAAAAGAATTTAAAGAAGTTTCCGTTGGAAAAACATTGTATTCAAAAGTTCAGATAGGAAACATCGTGTATGTAAAATTATATAAAGGTTATTTTGGAGTTCCATGGTTCAGAGTAACAGGCAAAGCTTGAAAGCAGAAAAAAATACTTCTGATTTTTATTGCATCAAAACTTTTACAAACAATTCTTACAAGGCTATGTAGAAAGCATTGAAATAGTCTGACAAAAAACATACTCAAATACAAAGGAAATGACACACCGTTGCTTCTATACTATATTGACTTGTCTAGCGCAAACGAGTTCTGATGTTTTAAAGATATGGTATTTTGTATTTACCAAAATGACAAATAATCTTGAATAAATTGAGTCCAACCTTATGCTTAGTATGAAATGATATAGGAAAAGCCAAGCACAACAATTATAAAATATCATTTTCATTCAGAATATGGTTATGTTTTGCAGGTTACTGCGCCGTTTTACACTGTTTACGAATACAATTTTGATGACACTTTTTAAAATCCATAACGAAAGTATAAAAGCAAACACTAGAACAACGCGCAGCAGCTGGTTGCAAGAAGAGAATTATTTAACAGTACAACCAAACGTTGTCTGCGCTAGTAGAAAAAAACAATAGAAAATTTTCAGAAAAATTGATAGTATAATTTCATTATGGGAGATAACTATTGAATTGTATAGAAATTTGCGCTGGAGCTGGTGGACAAGCCTTAGGATTAGAAGAAGCCGGTTTCGAACATGTTGCCTTAATTGAATATGAAGATGAATATTGTAAAACATTAAAACAAAATCGTCCAAACTGGAATGTTATCTGTACAGATGTAAAAAATTTTTCAGGGTTGAAATATGCTAATACTATTGATTTACTTGCGGGAGGTGTCCCTTGTCCTCCTTTTTCTGTTGCAGGAAAACAGCTAGGAAAATCTGATGAAAGAGATTTATTCCCAGAGGCGTTAAGACTTATTAGAGAAATAAATCCTAAAGCCATAATGTTAGAAAATGTAAAAGGTTTTTTAGATTCTAAATTCGATGAGTACAGAAATTCTATACTTAAAAGTATAGAATCACTCGGCTATAAAGTTCAAATAAAACTACTTAATGCTTCTGATTATGGAGTTCCCCAATTAAGACCTCGAATTGTAATTGTGGGTATCAGAAACGACATTACAACAGAATTCCAATATCCTTTACCTAATAACAAAAAAAACTTCTACTGTTGGAGAAACACTCTCAGACCTAATAAAAGAGAACGGGTGGAAAAATGCAGATGAATGGATAAAAAAAGCTAATGCTATAGCTCCTACTATTGTTGGTGGTTCAAAAAAACATGGTGGTCCAGATTTAGGTCCTGTACGTTCAAGAAAAGCTTGGGCAGAATTAGGAGTTGATGGATTAGGTATTGCAAACGAGGCACCTGCTGTGGATTTCGAAGGAATGCCTAAACTGACACCTCGAATGATTGCGAGGATACAAGGATTTCCTGATGAATGGTCATTTGGAACCAAAAAAACAGCCGCCTGTAGAATGATAGGGAATGCATTCCCACCACCAGTAGCAAAGGTTGTAGGAGAACAAATAAGGATGGTTTTAGAAAATAGAATCGTTGTTAGCAATCGAAAGAAAAAAGTATCATAAATCATTATTAAGAAATGGAGTTTTAACCATTGATAATAATGGAGTCCCGAGCAATGCAGATAAGTCTTCCCGATTATCAATTTCAATAGCGACAGGTATTGCAAATGCACTTATGGCAGAAAGCGCAGAAAAGGCTGTGGGGCAAACTTCTGGAGCAAAATTTGAACTCATTAATATGGAGTTTTTAGCAAACACATTTCCCAAGCTTCAAAATCTTCGTCCAGGAATATGGCACATAATAAAATTAGGGAATCGCAACACTATAAAAACAAGTAGTTTTGTTCAATACGAACATTTAGATTATCTGAGCAAATTAACTGAAAAAGATGCAAAACTTGCCGCAAGTATGGGAAATGATTATATGGTTGCTCCTGATGTTGTTATTTATCGAGAAACTGTTGATGACTCTGAAATAAATAAAACACAAATAATTGTCGATGACGAAGTTGCAAAAAAGGCATACATTAGAAAAAAGAACGGAGGACTACCTATTCTTCACGCTTCTATTTCTGCAAAATGGACAATGAGAAGTGACCGAGCTCAAAATAGCAGAACTGAAGCATTGGGTTTAATCCGTAATAGAAAAGGAAATCTTCCTCATATATCAGTTGTAACAGGAGAACCTCTGCCTGGACGATTAGCATCATTGGCATTAGGTACAGGTGACATTGATTGTATGTATCATTTTGCTCTATATGAACTAATAGAAGCTGTAAAAGCAACTGGAGCAGAGGATTCCATAGAATTACTTAATGTATTGGTTCAAGGAAATAGATTAAAAGATATAAGTGATTTACCATTAGATTTGTCTGTATAAAGAAAGATACATTTTCAAATCTGAATTTTTATTAAAAATACCGCTGATTAACATTGAGCCCCGAAACGCAAAAAAAACTTTCTGTAAACGTTACCTGAAAAAAGCGAGGGGGCAACGCCTTCGGCATTATGTAAAAAAAACATAAAACCACATACAAACAGGCGGCTTTTGTGCTAAAATGGTTTGTTAACTGAGGTTCGGCTTGAAAAGAAGAATAAAGATTTTTGGCATTTCTGCATTTTTTATTTCGCTTTTTAATGGTTCAATTTGCGCGCTGGATTACTGGAACGACGGGCTTGCCGTCAGCGGCGGCTATATGTCCGGCACTACAATAAAAGTTCCGGCGGAAGGAAGCCTGAGTTTTCAAACACCGATTGACGAACAGACACTGGCAAAAGCCCAGATTTCTTTCAATTCTTCAAGCATAGACACCGCAGGCACGGTAACTTTAACGCCCTTTTCAAACAGAATTTTAGACCTTGGCATAAAAAACGTTCTTCATTACGGGCGATTCCTGGAATACGAAGGTTCACAGGCCGATTACATGTGCATCGGGCTTGTTTCGCTAAAGAACAAAGACACGGCAAATCCCCTTGTTTTTTCAGTTGGTTACGGAATGGATTTTAAGAAAAGCAGTATAAAATCCAACCGCACAGACGATATTAAACTGAATGACTTGAACCATGCCGTTTTTCTGGAACTGACCAAGCGCTTTATGGGCAATCAGCAGATAATTGCCCGGCTTTCTTCCTTTGACGACAATTATTTTCCCGTGTTTTTCACGCCTTACTATTCACTTGGCTATTCAATTGACGTAAACCAGAAAATGACACTGGGCGCAAGCGGTGCCCTGCACTATACAGACCAGGCCACGCTTAACGGCGCAATTGAAGGTTTTAAAGGCAAGCTTTTTATGGTTTACAGGTGGTAAAAATGAAAAAGCGTGCTTTCCTTTTGATTCTGGCGGTTTTGCCGCTTTTATTCTGTTCCTGCGGTGGCGGCGGTGGCGGTGGCGGAACGATAAGCAAGATTGCCGATTTTTTTTACAGCGGCAACCAGACAAACAGCCGCACCGGCGACACTTTGGGTAGCGTTTCCGTTCCTTCCGGTTGCCCAACCGGCGGCAAGGTTTACACTTTTCTAATCATTACTGACATTCATTTTGGCGCAAAAAGTTATGGAACCGTGCCGCTGGAACAGATTAAGGCAAGCATAAGCAGCCGCACCGCAGCAGAAGACAAACCGGCCTTTATTGCCGTTTTGGGCGACGTTGCAGACAATGGTCTGGAAAGTGAATATCAGCAGTATGCGGATTTTATCAGCAAAGTAAGTTCGGCATGCGGCGGTGCACGGGTTTTAAATGTTGCAGGCAACCACGATTTGTGGAACGACGGCTGGGACAGATGGAAAAAATACGCAGCGCCCGGCAATTCCTTTTACAGCTTTAGCGTGCCTGAATGGAACAGAAGTTTTTATTTTACGGACACTGCAAGCGGCACTATGGGCAAAAAACAGCTGCAAAAGTTTGCTAGCGTGCTAAAAAGCGACGGCAACAGAAAATTTGTTTTTACCCACTACCCTTTTTACGGCGACGGTGAAGCAAGCAAAGACCGTTATTTTGTTCTGGCAGACACGGCGGAAAGAAACACGCTGGTTTCACTTTGCGCAAACAACAAGGTGGACGGTGTTTTTTGCGGACATTTTCACGAACCGTTTTATTCAACTGCACCGGCGGCGTTTATAGAAGTTGTATGTGGAAGCCTGAAAAAAGACAAGAACAATATGCGCCACTGGACTTATGTAAAAATAAACGAAACTGAAAGAAAGGCCTATTTTACCCGTTACGATGTTGCCGGAGACAGCCCTTCCGCAACAAAAACAGAATGGACATGGTCTTTTAAATGAATGAACCGGGGCAAAGGCGTGGGGTATTCCGTTTGACTTCGCCAAAACCGTGCTTGCGCGTGCTAAAACCGCGGTACAAACGAAAATTACAGAACACTTTATGATTTTTTAAGGAAATTATATGCCGGCAAAAAAAACAAACGCAATGCGCATTTTAGACCAGCTGCAAATTGAATACGATGTAAAAGAATACGACTTTGACGAAGAATTCAGCGATGCCGTAACTGCCGCGGCAAAAGTTGGCTTACCGGCAGAACAGGTTTTTAAGACTATTGTTTTTCGCAACGAACGGAAAGAAATTTACGTTTTCTGCGTGCCCGCCACAACTGAAGTAAACCTGAAAAAAGTGCGCGCCCTTACCAGTTCCCAAGACATTGAACCCGTAAAACAGACCGAACTTTTAGGCTTAACCGGCTATATCCGCGGCGGCTGTTCGCCGCTTGGCATGAAAAAGAAATTTCCTACCTTTATAGACGAAACCGCCCAGCTGTTTGATTTTATTGCAGTAAGTGCCGGGTTGCGCGGCGTGCAGCTGCTTTTAAGCGCAGACAATCTTTTAACGGCCTGCGGTGCAGAATACGCCGAACTGACTTTATAGGTTCAGTTTTGGGCAAACCTAAGGAACGTAAAAATATTTTTATGTAAACCATTTCACATTTTGAAAATTTATCTACCAATAATGCAAAAAAGGGTTATAATAGAAGTGCTGTCTAGTTTTTTACGGGGAGAAATTAGGCCGCAACACTTTAAAATTTTTTGAGGAAAGCAAAAAAATGAACAAACCAAAGATTAAAATTGGTATCGTAGCTGTTAGCCGCGACTGTTTCCCAGAATCACTTTCTGTAAACAGAAGAAAAGCTTTAGTTGAAGCTTACACAAAAAAATATGGTGCAGACGAAATCTACGAATGCCCTATTTGTATCGTAGAAAGCGAAATCCACATGGTTCAGGCTTTGGAAGATATTAAGAAGGCTGGATGTAACGCACTTTGTGTTTACCTCGGAAACTTCGGTCCGGAAATTGCTGAAACATTGCTGGCTAAACACTTTGAAGGTCCAAAAATGTTCATTGCTGCTGCAGAAGAAACATCTGCAAACGGTGGACTTATTCAGGGTCGCGGTGATGCTTACTGTGGTATGCTCAACCCTTCTTACAACCTTAAGCTCCGCAACATCAAAGCTTACATCCCTGAATATCCGGTAGGAACAGCTGAACAGTGTGCAGACATGATTAAAGAATTTGTACCGATTGCAAAAGCTGTTTACGCATTGAACCACCTGAAAATCATTTCTTTCGGACCACGTCCATTGAACTTCCTTGCTTGTAACGCACCTATCAAACAGCTTTACAACCTTGGTGTTGAAATTGAAGAAAACTCAGAACTTGACCTGTTCGAAGCATTCAACAAACATGCCGGCGACCCACGCATTAAAGAAGTTGCTGCTGACATGGCTAAAGAACTTGGCGAAGGAAACAAAGTTCCAGAAGTATTGGACAAACTTGCTCAGTACGAAATTACACTTCTTGACTGGATTGAAGCTCACAAAGGTTACCGCGAATACGTTGCAATCGCAGGTAAATGTTGGCCGGCATTCCAGACACAGTTCGGATTCGTTCCTTGCTATGTAAACTCTCGCCTTACAGCAAAAGGCATTCCAGTATCTTGCGAAGTTGATATTTACGGTTGTCTTTCTGAATTCATCGGTACAGTAGTTTCTGATGATACAGTTACACTCCTCGACATCAACAACACAGTTCCACAGGATATCTATGATGCAGACATCAAAGGTAAACATGGTTCTTACACAATCAAAGATACATTCATGGGCTTCCACTGTGGTAACACAGCATCATCTAAACTTTCATTCTGCGAAATGAAATACCAGATGATTATGGCTCGTAACCTTCCACGCGAAGTTACAAACGGTACACTTGAAGGCGACATCAAACCAGGCGACATCACATTCTTCCGCTTGCAGTCTACAGCAGATGCTAAGCTCCGTGCTTACATCGCTCACGGTGAAGTTCTTCCAGTTGCTACACGTTCATTCGGTGGTATCGGTATTTTCGCTATTCCAGAAATGGGACGTTTCTACCGCCACGTACTTATCGAAGGAAATTACCCGCACCACGGTGCAGTTGCATTCGGTCACTGGGGTAAAGCACTTTACGAAGTATTCAAATATGTTGGCGTACCAGTTGAAGAAATTGGTTACAACCAGCCAGCTGGCGTTCGCTACCCAACCGAAAACCCATTTGCTTAATTGGTAAGCAGGCGTAAGCCTGCAACAATTCCATTTGAATGGTAAACAAAAGCCCGTCTAAGGCAACTTGGGCGGGCTTTTTTATATCAAAACATAATTTTCAATTTTTGGTAAAGTTTTGGCAAAGCGGGGCAAAATTAAACCACAAAAACACAAAAAGGACGTTTTATGAAAAAACAAGCATTCAATCCTTACCTACCTTCCCACGAATACATTCCGGACGGCGAACCCTACGTTTTTGACGGACGCGTTTATATTTACGGTTCGCACGACCTGTTCAACGGTCACGTTTTTTGCCTTGGCGATTACGTTTGCTGGTCTGCACCAGCGGACGATTTGGGAAACTGGCGCTACGAAGGCGTAATTTACCCAAAAACCGCAGACCCGTTGAATAAAAACGGAAAAATGTGTCTTTATGCCCCGGACGTAACAAAAGGCGAAGACGGCAAATACTACCTTTACTACGTTTTGGACAAAGTTAATGTTGTAAGCGTTGCCGTCTGCGACACACCGGCAGGCCAGTACCAGTTTTTGGGCTATGTTCACTATAAAGACGGCACAAAACTTGGCGAAAAGCCCGGCGACGAACCGCAGTTTGACCCTGGTGTATTAACTGAAAACGGAAAAACATACCTTTACACAGGGTTCTGTCCGCGCGGCAGCAAGGAACGCCACGGTGCAATGTGTACGGTTCTGGCCAGCGACATGCTTACAGTTATTGAAGAACCCAAAATAATCGTTCCCGGCGTTGAATACGAAGCAGGCACCGGCTACGAAGGCCACGCATATTTTGAAGCCGCATCAATCAGAAAATGCAACGACACTTACTATTTCATTTATTCTTCAACACCTATGCACGAACTCTGCTACGCAACAAGCAAAAACCCAACCGGCGGTTTTACTTACGGCGGCGTAATTGTAAGCAATACCGACATCGGCATTGATTCCTACAAAAAAGCCGATTTGCCTGTAGCTTACGGCGCAAACAACCACGGCAGCATGGTTCAAATTAACGACGACTGGTACATTTTTTACCATCGCCACACAAACAACACATGGTTCAGCCGTCAGGGCTGTGCAGAAAAAATTAAAATCGAAAGCGACGGAAAAATTAAACAGGTAGAAATCACTTCCTGCGGCTTAAACGGCGGCCCGCTTGCCGGCACCGGTGAATACCCGGCATACATTGCCTGCCACCTTTTTACCGATACACCATGCATGTACGTTGGCGAAAAAGGTGAATATCCGCGCGTAGTTCAGGAAAAAAGCGACGGTTACGAATGCGACGCATATATTACAAACATTCAGAACAGCGCAACAATTGGCTTTAAATACTTTAATTATAAAAACTTAAAAAGCGTAGGCATTTACACCCGCGCATACATTCACGGTGAATTTGAAGTACGCACAAAAATTGACGGTGAAGTTTTAGGCACAATTAAGGTAGAAGGTTCAAATGTCTGGGAATACGGCGAATGTGCCGTAAAAGTGCCGGACGGAGAAGGCGCATTGTACCTTACATTTAAAGGCACAGGCAAAGGCGAATTAAAGTCTGTAGTGCTGAACGCGTAAAAGATTTTGCCGCCAAAAGCAAAAGCAGAAAAATTACAAAATATTGATTTAGAAAAAATCCCCGGCATTATAAAAATACCGGGGATTTTTCATTATTCAGCTGAAACAGAAAGCTAAAGGAAAACTTAAAAGTTTTCGCGGCAGCAGCTTTTAACGCCGCCGCCGTTTTTAAACTTCGTTATTTTACAATTACTCTTTCAAGCTTCCAAATGTCGCGTACATAGTCTTCAATTGTACGGTCAGAAGAGAACTTGCCGGAACGTGCAATGTTCAAAAGTGCCATTTTTGCCCACTTCATGCGGTCTGCATAAGCAGCGGCAACTTTTTCCTGTGCTTCAACGTAAGCAGCAAAGTCTGCCAGAACATAGTAAACATCCGGGCGCTGGCCTTCAACACCGTAAACCAGAGAATCGTAAAGTTCGCGGAACAGCTGATGGGTCGGGTCATAAGTACCGTCAATCAGCTGGTTCATTACTTTAGCAAGCTGCGGGTTGCGTTCAAGGTATTTCTGCGGATTGTAGCTGTGTTCGCTTTCAATCTTGATGATTTCATCAGCAGTTAAACCAAAGATGAATGCATTTTCATTTCCGGCTTCTTCAACAATTTCAATGTTTGCGCCGTCAAGCGTACCCAATGTAACTGCACCGTTAAGCATGAACTTCATGTTTCCTGTTCCAGAAGCTTCTTTTCCGGCTGTAGAAATCTGTTCAGAAACATCAGAAGCCGGGAAAAGTTTTTCTGCAACGCTTACGCGGTAGTTTTCAACAAATACTACGCGCAGCTTGCCGCGAACACGGCGGTCGTTGTTAACGCGTTCCGCAACAGTGTTGATAAGTTTGATGATGCTTTTTGCGCGGCGGTAACCAGAAGCAGCCTTTGCACCAAAAATGAATGTACGTGCCGGCGGATTGAAATCTGGTTCTTCAATCAGGCGGTTGTACAGGTACATAACATGAAGAACATTCAAAAGCTGGCGCTTGTATTCGTGCAGGCGCTTAATCTGAACGTCAAAAATTGATTCAGGGTCAAGGAACTCGTTCTGGGTTTCCTTAAGGTAAGCAGCAAGACGTTCCTTGTTGTTCTGCTTAATCTTAAGGAATTCTTTCAGGCTTGCTTCATCGTCTGCAAATTTTTCAAGTTTTTTAAGCTGGCTCAAGTCTTTCTGCCAGCCGTCGCCAATTTTTGAAGTAATGAATTTTGCAAGTTCCGGGTTTGCACTTAAAAGCCAGCGGCGCTGTGTAACACCGTTGGTTTTGTTGTTGAACTTGTGCGGATAAAGTTCGTACCAGTCCTTAAGTTCCTGGGTTTTAAGCAGTTCGGTATGAAGGGCTGCAACACCGTTAACGCTGAAACAGCCGTGAATGGCAAGCCATGCCATGTGAATCATGCCATTGTTAATGATTGCCATTTTGTTCTGTTTTTCGTAATCGTTAGGGAACTTTTCGCGCAAATCCATAACCAGACGGCGGTTAATTTCTTCAACAATCTGGTAAATGCGTGGCAGCAAGCCCTGGAAAATGTTAATCGGCCATTTTTCAAGTGCTTCTGCAAGAATTGTATGGTTTGTATAGGCGAATGTTTTTGTAACAATGCTCCAAGATTCATCCCAGCCCAAACCGTATTCATCCATCAAAAGGCGCATCAGTTCAGGAATTGCAACAACAGGGTGCGTATCGTTCAGCTGAATTACGTGGTAATCAGGGAATTTGCGGAAATCCGTTCCGTGTTCACTTACAAAGTGACGGAGCAAATCCTGCAAGCTAGCAGAACTGAAGAAATACTGCTGCTTTAAGCGCAAAGCTTTTCCTGAAGGACCAGAATCATTCGGGTACAGAACGCGCGAAATGTTTTCAGCTTCGTTCTGGCGTTCTACGGCGCGGTTGTACTGCATGTCGTTAAAAAGCTGCAAATCGAAGCCGTTAGGACTAGAAGCCTGCCACAAACGCAGAGTATTTACTGTGTTTGTATCATAGCCTGTAATCGGCATGTCGTAAGGTGTTGCAATAATTTCTTCGGCATTTTCAATTGTAAATTTGTCAGTACCGTTTGGCCATTTGCTTACGCCAACGTTACCGCCAAATTTAACGGTAACAGCCAGGTCACTGCGCTTTACTTCCCACGGGTCACGGTGTTTAAGCCAGTTGTCCGGGTATTCAACCTGATAGCCGTTTTCAATGTGCTGTTCAAACATACCGTATTCGTAGCGAATACCGTAACCGTGTCCCGGATAATCCAAAGTTGCAAGCGAATCAAGGAAACAGGCAGCAAGACGACCCAAACCGCCGTTACCCAAACCGGCATCCGGTTCTTCATCTTCAACAAGATTGTAATCAACATTCAAAGACTTCAAAACTTCAACAACTGAATCTTTGATTTTTGTATTGATAAGGTTATTGCTTAAAGCGCGTCCCATCAAAAATTCTGCAGAAAGATAATAAACCTGACGTGTAGGCTTTTTTTCATATTCCCGCCGGGTTTTCATCCAGTTGTCCATAATCAGTTCCGCAGCCGAAGCTGAAACTGCATCAAACAAATCATGCTGGTTTGCCTGAGTAATGTCTTTACCATACTGGCGTTTAAGACGGGCAGTCAGATTCTCCTTAAATTCTTCAGCATTAAATTCCATAATTCCTCCGCAGCAAGAAAGCAAATAAATTTACAGGCTTTTCATTGCTAATAAACCGGTTTACAGTACCAGTTAGCCAATTATTTTTCAAGGTAAATTGCAAAAAAAACTGAAAAATAACAGAATTTTTCTTACAATTTGCCATGGATAAAGCGCCTTTGCCCTACCCGATTGACTCATTTTCGTAACAATTATTACATTTGCTGCTTTTTTTAATTCAAAGTGAAAATTACCTTTTTAGCGACTCAGCAAAATTGCAAAACTTCGTGCCGGCAGAATATAAATCTTCTGCTCTTCCAAAAGCTCTTCCCTGCCTTCTTCCAAAAAATCGCCGGGGCTTGCCACCGATGTATCAACGCAGCGCAGCCACTTTTTGCCTTCACTTGGCAGCGGCAACTGAACCGTAACGTCTTTTACCGACGAGTTCATCATAAGGAAAAAGTCGTTGTCATCCTTGTCAGAAACAATTTCTTTCTGGCTGCCGGACAGGCGGAAAGCCAGAAAATGGTTCAGTTTTTCCCAGTCCGGCGTATTGCCCTCTTCGTCAAACCAGTTGATGTCGCTCAGATTGTTCAGGGAAATATCCTGACCGGTAAAAAATTCCGGGCGACGCAAAGCCGGATGAGCCTTGCGGAAAGCAATTGCCATTTTTACGAATCGGTAAACTTCAATATTCTTCTGCAAAAGCGACCAGTCAACCCACGAAATTTCAGAATCCTGACAGTAGGCATTATTGTTGCCGTTCTGGGTTCGCCTGAATTCGTCGCCGGCCAGAAGCATTGGCGTGCCCTGAGACAGAATTAAAGTAAGCATTATGTTTTTAACCTGCCGGGTGCGCACGCTTTCAATTGCGGCATTCATCGACGGTCCTTCAAACCCATAGTTATAGCTTGAATTGTTGTCAGAACCGTCGTGGTTGTTTTCGCCGTTTTCGTCATTGTGCTTGCCGTTGTAGCAAACCAAATCGTTCATGGTAAAGCCGTCGTGGCTGGTTATAAAGTTAATTGAATGGAACGGTTTGCGGCCGGAATAAGAGTACAAGTCGCTGCTGCCGGAAACACGTGTTGCGGCGGCAGTTGCCAGATAATCGTCGCCGCGCCAGAACCGGCGGATATCGTCCCTGAACCTGTCGTTCCATTCTGCCCAGCGGCCGCCGGGGAAACAGCCAACCTGATAGGCACCGCCTGCGTCCCATGCTTCGGCAATAATTTTTGTATTGCGCAAAACCGGGTCTTCGGCAATCCATTCCAAAACCGGCGGATTAGGCATCAGGTTTCCATTATTGTCGCGGCCCAAAATTGAACCCAAATCGAAGCGGAAACCGTCAACGTGCATGTCGATTACCCAGTATTTAAGGCAGTTCAAAATGTATTCGCGCACAACCGGGTGGTTACAGTTGAAAGTGTTGCCGCAGCCAGAATAATTGGTATAATACTGTTTCTGATCGCTGCACAAAATGTAATAAATTGAATTGTCAAGCCCACGGAAGTTCAGCGTAATGCCGTGTTCGTTGCCTTCGGCGGTATGGTTAAAAACAATATCCAGAATTATTTCAATTCCGGCTTTGTGCATTTCGCGCACCATGGTTTTAAATTCTTCTACCTGACCACCAACTTTTGTGCTTGCCGCATAGGAAGCTTTTGGCGCCATAAAGGCAATTGTACTGTAACCCCAGTAATTTTTTAAGCGTTTGCCGTCTTTAGGGTTTACGTTGGTGTTTTCGTAAGCGTCAAATTCGTGAACAGGCAAAAGTTCAACGCTGGTAATCCCCAAATCTTTCAAATAGTCAATTTTTTCGGTTAAGGCAGAAAAAGTACCCGGATTTTTTACTTTGGCAGTTGAACTTTTGGTAAAACCGCGCAAATGGGTTTCGTAAATTACGCAGTTTTGCAGCTTATAATTAAGCGGCTTGTCACCCTGCCAGTCAAAATTGTCGTCAATTACAATGCACTTGGGAAAACCTGCCGCACTGGGAATTGTTGAAAATTCAATATCCATAACGTCAACAGGCGTTACGTAATTTGGCGGAAGATTTTTAAAAATTGAAACATTGGTTAAAGCTTTTGCGTAAGGGTCAAAAAGATACTGCTTTTTGTTAAAGCGGTGACCTTCTTCCGGCAAAAAAGGACCGTCTACGCGGTACAAATACAGGGCACCGGCTTTTAGGCCAACAATTTTAGCGTGCCAAAGGTCACCTGTTTTATTTATCTGCGGATTGAATTCATAAGTGAAATAAGGACTTGCATCTTCGGGATTTTGGAAAATATCCAGAAATACTTTTGTACCGTTGCGGGTAAAAAGTGTAAAGTTTACACCGTCGTGTTCAAGGGTTGCCCCGGCAGGAAGAGGCTTGCCGGGCTGTACGCTTAACGTGTTCATAACACTTAATTGTAACATTGAAAACCCGTTTTGACTAGCGAAAAGACGTTTTACCGCCCAAAATTGAAGAATAATTATTAACTAGCCGGTAAAGCCCGATTAGTTTACAAAAGAAAATTACCCGGCATTTTAAATACCGAATTCCGTAGAAACAAAAAAAACAAGCCCCGGAAAACAACACACCGGGGCTTTTGTTTTATTCGTTTACGGTTTTTTTTCAAAAAACATCACAAGTTAAAGGTCTTCCAGCACGGCACCGGCAACCGCATTAACTTCCGGCTGGGCAGCAGCCATGGTTGCCGCCGTTCCTTCAAGCTTAATAATTTCTTCACTTGAAAAAATCTGGTCCATATTCAGAATAATGATGAAATTATCTTCTTTTTTGCCAATGCCCTTTATAAACTGGGCGGCAATGCTGTTGCCAAATTTGGGCGAAGGTTCAATTTCGTCACCTGTCAGTTCAATAACTTCCTGCACGGAATCTGCAATTGCACCAAAAGTAACGGTCTTGTCATTTTCGCCCTTCACTTCCATAACAATTATGCGGGTTTCTTTTGTGGGTTCAACCGGCTGCATTGCAAACTTTTTGCGCAAATTCACCACCGAAATACCCTGACCGCGGGAATTTATCAGGCCTTCCATGTAGGAAGTAGCACAAGGCACTTTTGTAATCTGCATATATTCAAGCACTTCTTGAACGTTGTGAACATCGGCAGCATACTGAGCCCCGTCAAGCTTAAAAGTCAAAAACTGGTTACTCACAGGTTTTCTCCACAAGCAAGGAAATTTGTAAAGTTTTCCACAGGCATAAAAGTGAAATGTGGAAAACTTTACAACCATTTTAGCACAGAACATTGTTTTTGGGTAAAAAATTGACCGAATGGCAGAAAAATACCCGGCTTTTGATAAACCCTTATTTCTGCACGCTCCTTCAAACAGTGAAACTTCTAGCGCAATTCGGCCAAATCAAACACAAGGCGTTCAGTTTTTTCCCAGCCCAAGCACGGGTCTGTAATCGATTTGCCGTAAACGCCGCCGTCAGGTTTCTGGCAGCCGTCTTCAAGGTAGCTTTCAATCATCAAGCCCTTTACCAGCCGGTTAATGTCGTCATTGTGGCGCGTACTGTGCAGAACTTCCTTTGCAATGCGAATCTGCTGTTCAAACTTTTTGCCCGAATTATTATGGTTTGCATCGATGATTACGCCGGGATTTTTAAGGTTTGTGTTCTTTTCGTACAATTCAGCCAGCGTCTGCAAGTCTTCGTAATGGTAGTTTGGCAGCGAACGGCCGTATTTGTTAACCGAACCGCGCAAAATTGCGTGGCTTAACGGATTGCCCTTGCTTTCAACTTCCCAGCCTGAATAAACAAAAGTGTGGCTAAGCTGAGAAGCCGTAATTGAGTTCATCATAACGGAAAGGTCGCCGCTGGTTGGATTTTTCATGCCAACAGGAATGGTTAAGCCGCTTGAAACAAGGCGGTGCTGCTGGTTTTCTACCGAACGCGCCCCGACGGCAACGTATGAAAGAACATCGGTAAGATACTGATAGTTTTCTGGGTAAAGCATTTCGTCAGCGCAGGTAAAGCCGGTCTGTTCAAAAGCCTTTATGTGCAGCTTTCTGATTGCAATCAGGCCTTTAAGCATGTCCGGCAGGCTGTTGGGATCCGGCTGATGGAACATGCCTTTATAGCCTTCGCCTGTGGTGCGCGGCTTGTTTGTATAAATGCGCGGAATCATCAGGATTTTGTCTGCAACTTTATCCTGCAGAACGCGAAGGCGGTCAATGTATTCCAGAACAGCGTCTTCACGGTCGGCAGAACAGGGACCGATGATTAAAATAAGCCGGTTGCTTTTGCCGGTAAAAACATCTTCAATCGCCTTGTCGTTCTGTTTTTTCTTTTCCACAAGTTCCGGCGTAAGCGGATACATTTCCTTAATTACGTTGGAATCCGGCAATTTGCGCTTAAAAACCATATTCATGGCAGTTTCCTCTCTATTTTCTTCTATTAATTTTATCTTTTTCTGTCATTCCGAACCATTCCAGAACGAACTTTGATTAAACGGCAAAATGCTGAATTAATTTCAGCGCGGCAGGCTTTGCACAAAACCGCCGGTGCAGAAAGAACCTAGCCGTTGCAGTAAGTGCCAGCAATTTTAAAGTTTGCACATACGGCTTTCAGTTCCTGAAGCATTTCCTGCCCGTTCTGCGTGTTTATGTTTCCTTCAACTTCAACATAAAAAAAGTACTGCCAAAGCGAATCTTTTAACGGGCGACTTCGCAGGTTGCGCATGTTATAGCCGTGGGCGCCAATTATGTTAAGGGTCTGCACCAAAGCCAGTGCTTCGTTTTTAACCGTTAAAAGCATGATGAAACATTCATCGCTGCGCTTGTCTTCGGGCATGAAAGAATTTTTTGAACGGCTGAAAGCTGCAAAACGGGTTGTATTGTTGCGGCTGGTGTTTATGCCGGTTTCAAGTATTTTAAGCCCGTAAAGCTGTGCCGTTTCGTCAGAAGCAATGGCCGCAATTGACGGGTCGTTAAGGTCTTTTACGTGTTTTGCCGCCACCGCAGTATTCGGGTACGAAATTGATTCAAACTCGTGCCGCTGAATGTATTCGGCGCACTGATCCAGTGCCTGCGGGTGGCTTACAACCGTCTTAATGTTTTCAATGTTTGTGCCCGGTATTGCCATAAGGTTGTGCACAATGTCCAGGCTGCGCACCTGATTTATGTAAAGGCTGCCGCTAAAAAGCAAATCCATTACTGCACCAACTTCGCCTGCAAAACTGTTTTCAATTGGCAAAACGGCGCAGTCAGCCTTACCGTCTTCGGCGGCTTTATAGGCAGCGTTAAAATTTGCATAAGGCACAAGCTTTGCAGAAGGAAACATTTTTTTTGCCATAATGTAGGCATAAGCACCTTCAACGCCGCTGTAAGCAACTGTCATGCCATTCAAAAGCCGCGACTGGTAATCAACCGAAAGGTTCATTACGTTTTTTACGAATTCAACGTAATAGGATTCTATGTTCTGGTCACTAACCAGCCTGCGGTTTTTTGCAAGCAGGGCTTCTTCACGCTTTTTGTCGCGGATGGAAAGGCCGTTTTCTTTTTTATATTCAGCAATTTTCCGGCTTTCTTCCATGCGCCTTACAAAAAGTTCTGCCATCTGTGCATCAATTTTTTCAATTGAATCCCTGCATTCGTCTAAAACGCTCATTTTCTGCTCCTGTAAAATGCCATGCCTGCGGTTCATTGCAAGAATAAACCGTAAATAAAAAAACGCGGCCCGTAAAAGACCGCGTTTGCTAGTTACAAAATAAATTACTGTAGCCCGGTGCTTTTACTTAACTGGCGTTTGGTGAGTAAAAAAGAAAAAGCTGCTAAACGAAAAAGCCCGTGAGGCTGATGAGAAAACCTGAAAAATTGCGCAGCTGTTTTTTGCAAACGTCATTTTGCACCCTTAAACAAAAACTTCCGGTTTATAACAACCAGAAACTTCTTAAATAAAATTTAACTAACTTAAGTTCTTTTAAATTACCTCAACAGCCACATTTGGTCAAGGCTTCAGGCAAAAAGCAAAAAGCCCCGGAAACCCGGGGCAAAGGTGATAAACAATTACCAGCAGAGGAAATATCAAGGGGGACAAAACCGCTGCTGGTAAGTTTTTACATTTTAATGAACAAAGGCTTATTCTTTGTCCTGCAATGCATCAAAGCCGCTTTCGCCTGTGCGTACTTTAACTACATTTTCTACCGGGTAAACGAAAATCTTACCGTCACCAATGTGGCCTGTATAAAGAGCCTTTTTAGCACTTTCAATTACATCGTTAACAGGTACTTTTGCAACAACAATCTCAACCTTAATTTTTGGCAGCAAGGTAATGTCAACAGGAACACCACGATAGAACTCGTTAGAACCTTTCTGCATACCGCAGCCCATAACGTTTACAACTGTCATACCTGTTACGCCAATGCTGTTCATTGCAGCTTTCAATGCGTTGAACTTGCTCTGGCGTGTAATGATTACAACCTTGTGGCATACGGCTTCCGTGCTAGAAGCAACTGTTGCAGGAACAACAACCGGTACGGCCTGTTCAATTGCAACGCCGGCTTCTTTTGCTTCTGCCACTTCCTGAGAAGTGTAAGGCATAACGAAACCTGCATAACCGGTTTCAAGACCGTGTTCAAGCTTATCAAGACCAACAATTTCTTCTTCAACAGTAACACGCAGGCCAAGAACCTTTTTGATTACGGCAAAAACAATTGTAATTGTTACTGCTGTCCACAAAATTGTTGCACCCATACCAAGCAGCTGAATTCCCAAATCTTTAAATCCGCCGCCGTAGAACAAACCGGCAAGAACTTCACCGTTTTTGTCTGCCATTGCATAGCCTGGAACTGCCGGGTTTGCAAAAAGTGCAACAGCAATTGTACCCCAAATACCGTTCAGCATGTGAACTGCAACAGCACCAACCGGGTCGTCAATGTGCAGTTTGTAATCCATGAACCAGATGCCGAAAACAACAAGGAAACCGGCAACAATACCGATGATACATGCACCGCCTGCATCTGCAACGTCACAAGGGGCGGTAATTGCAACCAAACCGGCCAAAGCGGCGTTCAAACACATACTTACATCAGGCTTACCGTATTTAATCCATGTAAAAAGCATTGTTGTAACGGCAGCCAAAGCCGGTGCAATTGTAGTAGTAACAAAAATTGAACCTAACTGTGGCAAAGAAGTAGCAGCTGCACCGTTGAATCCGTACCAGCCCAACCACAGAATAAATACACCAAGTGCACCAATCGGAATGTTGTGGCCAGGGAAAGCATGAACGCCTGTAACCTTGCCGTTTGCATCTTTATCAAACTTGCCGATACGCGGACCAACCATAGCAGCGCCAATTAAGGCACAGATACCGCCAACCATGTGGATACAGTTAGAACCGGCAAAATCGTGGAAACCTATTTCAGCAAGCCAGCCGCCGCCCCATGTCCAGTGTGCTTCAATCGGGTAAACAACGGCACTGATTATTGCAGAATAAATACAGTAAGAAAGGAACTTTGTTCTTTCTGCCATTGCACCACTTACAATAGTTGCAGTTGTGGCACAGAAAACCAGGTTGAAAATAAATCCAGACCAGTCAAATTCTGCATAGTTGGTAAAAACCTGCCAGTTTGGCTTACCAAGCAAACCGAACAGAATGTTTTCGCCAAGCAAAAGGCCAAAACCAATCAGAATGAAAGTTACTGTACCAATACAAAAGTCCATCAGGTTTTTCATTATGATGTTACCAGTGTTTTTTGCACGGGTAAAACCAGTTTCTACCATTGCAAAACCGCACTGCATCCAGAAAACCAGGGCGGCACCAATTAAAAACCACACGCCCCACAAGTCGCTGCTGACAGATTCAACAGCTGTCATCACTTCTTCCATGTTTTTCTCCTAATTTTATAATTTCAGGGTTTATAAAAAATTCAGTATTTACAAAAAAAGCGGCAATCGCCGTTGATGATGCCAAAGTTTTTATTCTTCAGCAAAACCGCACGACACCCTTGTCGCTTTTTCTGTCTGCCGGAAACAGCCTGCGCTGCCCCGGAATATTTTAATTTTCTTCTATATAAATGCGTTTTTTACGCTTCGCTGATTAGCGAACACCGAAAAGCATTTCACCGTAGCTTGGGTATGGCCAGTCTTCTGCCGAAGCAATCATTTCCATTCCGTCTGCCGGAATACGAAGTGCTACCATGTCCGGGATGATTGTGTCTTTGTAGTAGAAAGACAAATCGCCGATGTTTGCAAAAGATTTTGTGTTAACCAAATCTTCTTCAAGCTTGCGGGCAGCCTTGTACATTGCACCCATCATTTCACTAAGTTTTGCCAGAGTTTCTTTTTCGTAGGTGCTTTCAACACCCAAAGAAGCTTTCTGCAATGCAGCATCTGCAAGTTTTTTGCTGTATGTACTCATTGCAGGCAAAATGTCTTTGTTTGCCATGTCAAGCATTGTCAGTGCTTCAATGTTAAGCACCTTGCAGTAGTTTTCAGAAAGAACTTCGTAGCGAGCCCTCAATTCAACTTCGCTGAAAACTTTGTGTTCACCGAAAAGCTTAAGGTTCTTTTCATCAAGAAGGTGGTTCAAAGCTTCAGGTGTAGTTTTAAGGTTCAGCAAACCGCGTTTTGCAGCTTCTGCAACCCATGCATCGTCGTAACCGTCGCCGTTGAATACAACACGGTTGTGTTCATGCAGAACCTTTTTAATAAGTGCATGCATTTCCTTGTTGAAATCTTTTGCACCTTCAAGCTGGTCTGCAAACTGCTTAAGCTGTTCTGCAACAATTGTGTTAAGCACTGTGTTTGCGCACGAAATTGAAGAGTTTGAACCGAGTGAACGGAACTCGAACTTGTTGCCGGTAAAGGCAAATGGCGAAGTTCTGTTGCGGTCGGTTGTATCTTTAGAAAAGTGCGGCAAAGTGGTAACACCAATCTGCATCAGTACCTTTTCTTTTTTGTCGCAAGGCGTATCTGTTTCAATTGCCTTAAGTACATCTGTAAGTTCTGTACCAAGGAAGATTGAAATAATTGCTGGCGGTGCTTCGTTTGCACCAAGGCGGTGGTCGTTACCGGCGGTTGCAACGCTGATGCGGAGCAAATCCTGGTTTTCGTCTACGGCCTTAATAACGGCACTTAAGAACAGCAGGAACTGTGCGTTTTCGTAAGGTGTTTCGCCCGGGTCAAGCAGGTTTTTGCCTGTATCAGTAGAAATTGACCAGTTGTTGTGCTTGCCGCTTCCGTTTACGCCTGCAAATGGTTTTTCGTGCAGCAAACAAACCATGCCGTGTTTTTTTGCAACTTTGCGCATTGTTTCCATTGTAATCTGGTTATGGTCAGCAGCAAGGTTTGTAGTTGTAAAAATCGGTGCAAGTTCGTGCTGTGCCGGTGCAACTTCGTTGTGTTCAGTTTTGGCAAGAACACCAAGCTTCCACAGTTCGTCATTCAGGTCTTTCATAAAAGCCTGAACGCGAGGCTTGATTGCACCAAAGTAGTGATCTTCAAGTTCCTGACCTTTCGGGGCTTTTGCACCGTACAAAGTGCGTCCTGTATAAATAAGGTCTTTGCGCTGGTCAAAAAGTTCTTCCGGAATAAGGAAGTATTCCTGTTCTGGGCCAACGGTTGTTTTTACGTTCTTTACGTCTTCATTGCCAAAAAGTTTAAGCACGCGTGTAGCCTGCTTGCTGATTGCTTCCATAGAACGAAGAAGTGATGTTTTCTGGTCAAGGGCTTCGCCGCCGTAAGAACAGAATACTGTTGGAACACACAGAACGCCTTCCTTGATGAATGCGTAAGAAGTTGCATCCCATGCTGTATAGCCGCGGGCTTCAAATGTTGCGCGAATACCGCCGCTTGGGAAAGAAGAAGCATCAGGTTCGCCCTGAATCAGTTCCTTTCCAGAAAATTCCATGATAACTTTTCCGTCTGAAGTTGGCTGGATAAAACTATCGTGTTTTTCAGCTGTAACGCCGGTTAATGGCTGAAACCAGTGCGTAAAGTGGGTTGCACCTTTTTCAATTGCCCAGTCTTTCATTGTGTTTGCAACAACTGTAGCAACGTTCAAATCCAAAGTCTTGCCATTTTTAATTGTGTTTTGCAAAGCTTTGTAAGTTTCTTTCGGCAGGCGTTCTTTCATTACTGTATCGTTAAAAACCATACTGCCAAACATTTCTGAAACCTGTGACATAATTTTATCCTCCGTTATACAGACAAAAAAAGCGACAAAGGCTCTGTGGGTTTGGGTAAAACAAAAAGTTTTACAAACCAACCAGCAGCGCCTTTGCCGCCTTATAATTAGTTTTGCGCCGCCAGCAACCGGAACATTGCCCAATTCCAAACGGCAGCTTTTAAAACAAAAAAACCGCAGAAACACCTTTGATGTATTTCTGCGGCTCCATTGTCGCTTGATGTTCTTGTTATAACCACAATTGAAAAAACTGTCAATACGGTTTTGCCTTTTTATGCAGGCGAACTTTCAGAATTTTTCTTCTGCTTTTACAAATACTGCACAAACTTAAGCCATACTATAGAAAATTAAGCGTCTTTTTGCTAAACTCTTCCTATTCAAATAGGAGGATTTCTAAAATATGGAGATCTACAAGAAACTCATGAACATTGTAGAAAAAATTGAAAAAGTAATTTTGATTTTAACTACAATACTTATTCTTGTACTTACCGTGGGTAACGTTTTCTCACGTAAGGTAATTCACATGTCCTGGTCTTTTACCGAGGAACTTGTTGTTGCAGTTTTCGTTTTAATTACCCTGCTTGCAGCGGCACTTTGTGCAAAAAGCGGCGAACTGGTAAACCTTAACATCCTGCACCAGAAACTGCCTGCAAAGGCAAAAAAAGTTGCCGATGCAATCATTCTGGTGCTTTGCATTGGTTTTTGCGCCGTGCTTGTTTATTACGGATTCGACAAGGTTGCAACACAAATGGCAAACGGCAAGCGCACCTTCGTTCTTAACTGGCCTGAATGGATTTTCTGGTCTTTCATTCCGGTTGGTGCAATCTGCATGATTCTGCATTTTATTGAAAATTTTTTAGACAGCATGAAAGGAGATAAAAACTGATGATTGCAGCCATTCTTTTCATTTCTTTCTTTGCATTTTTAATTCTGGGGCTGCCTATTGCCATCAGCCTTGGTCTTTCAAGCATCTGTGCAATTCTCGCTTCGGGCACTTCCCTTTCAATTGTAGTTACCAACATTTATTCAGGCATAAGCAAATTCCTTCTTCTTGCCATTCCGTTCTTCGTTCTTTCGGGCAACATTATGGCAAAAGCCGGAATAAGCAAGCGCCTTATTAAATTTGTAGACACCTGCGTCGGCCACAAAAAAGGCGGCATCGCCATTGTTTGTGTTATCGTTGCATGTTTCTTCGGTGCAATTTCAGGTTCTGGGCCTGCTACCGTTGCGGCTCTGGGCATTGTCCTCATTCCGGCAATGATTGAACAGGGCGGATTTTCTGCCGCATTCTCATCAGCATTGATGGCAACTGCTTCTTCCGTTGCAATCGTTATTCCGCCAAGCATCGCATTCGTTGTTTACGCTTCAATTACCGGCGTTTCAATTTCAGACATGTTCATTGCCGGCATCATTCCTGGCATTTTAATTGGCATTGCCTTAATTATTGTAGTTTTAATTGAAGTAAAAAAAGACGGCATTAACATTGAACGCCCGAAAAGCACCGGCAAAGAACGCTGGCAGGCATTTAAGGAAACCTTCTGGGGACTGCTGATGCCGGTAATCATTCTTGGCGGTATTTACGGCGGTATTTTTACCCCAACCGAAGCTGCCGCAGTAAGCGTAGTTTACGGGCTTCTTGTAGGCATGTTCATTTATAAAGAAATCAAATGGCGCGACTTAATCGACATCATCGTTGATTCTGCAAAAACAACCGGCGGAATCATGCTTGTTGTTGCATGTGCTTCACTTTTTTCTTTTGTATGTACACGTTTTGGCATTGCAAACGCTGCTGCCGAACTTTTGGGAAAAGTTGCTACAAACCAGTTCCTTTTCCTTTTGATTGTAAACATTATTTTCTTAATTGCCGGCTGTTTCATCGATGCAAACTCGGCAATGTACATTTTCATTCCAATGATGCTGCCAGTTTGCAAGGCTTTGGGCTACGACCTGGTTGCATTCGGTCTTGTTGCAACGGTTAACCTTGCAATTGGTCAGGTAACACCGCCAGTTGGCGTAAACCTGTTTGTTGCAATTTCCGTTAAGCTTAAAGAAGGAATGGAAGTAACCATCAACAAAATTTCAAAAGCTGTTTTGCCAATGCTTGCAGCTTCAATCATCGTACTTTTGCTGATTACCTACATTCCGGGCTTCAGCACAATTTTGCCAAAAGCACTTGATAAAAACGGTGCATACACAGGTACTGTTACCGAAAAACAGATGGCAGACGCAAAAGCCGCAATTTACGGCACAAGTGCTGCAAGCAAAACACCCAAAGGTGAAAATTCCTGGGAATCAATCGGCGATTACAGCAACCTTAACTGGACGGAACAGACATGGAACTTTGCCTGTTCTACAACTGAAACTTCTACATGGGCTCAGGCTGGGCGCAAATTCGGCGAATTACTGAATGAAGCTACCGGCGGAAAAATTAAGGTAAATGTTTACGCCGCCGACCAGCTTACAAACGGCAACCAGTCGGAAGGCATTCAGGCACTGATGAACGGGGATCCGGTTCAGGTTTCTCTTCACTCTAACCTCATTTATTCAGCTTTCGACCCGCGCTTTAACGTTGTTTCGCTTCCTTACATCTTCGATTCTGTTGAAGATGCTGACGCAAAGCTTGACGGCAAGGGCGGCGAAATGCTTAAAAAAGTTCTTGCAGAATACAACCTGCACTGCATGGGCATTGCAGAAAACGGCTTCCGCCAGCTTACAAACAACGTTCACGAAATTAAAAGCGTTAGCGACATGAAGAACATTAAAATTCGTGTTGCAGGTTCTAACCTTTTGATGGAATGCTACAAGCGCTGGGGCGCTGACGCCACCAACATGAACTGGTCGGAAACTTACACCGCACTTCAGCAGAAAACCGTAAACGGTCAGGAAAATCCTCTTCCTGCCATCGACGCGGCTTCCGTTCAGGAAGTTCAGCCTTACTGTTCTCTTTGGGGCGCAAACTACGACTGTCTTTTCTTCTGCATCAACCAGAAGATTTACGACAGCCTTACCCCCGAACAGCAGAAAGTTGTTGACGAATGCGGTCAGAAAGCTGCCGAATACGAACGCTACCTGAACCGTTCCGGCAATGACGAAATCATGAGCCGCTGGCAGTCTAAAAACGGCGTTAAAATCCTCTCTTACGACGAACTGGACATTGATTCTTTCAAGAACGCCGTTAAGGACATTCCTGGCTGGTACATTAAGCAGCTTGAAGCCGCCGGTCACAAAGACGCCACTGAACTGGTTAGCGCATTTACAAAAGTTGGCGTTGGCGATTTTAGCAACCTTAACTGGACGGAACAGACATGGAACTTTGCTTGTTCTACAACGGAAACTTCTACATGGGCACAGGCCGGACGCAAATTCGGCGAACTGTTAAGCGAAGCAACCGGCGGAAAAATTAAGGTAAATGTTTACGCCGCCGACCAGCTTACAAACGGCAACCAGTCGGAAGGCATTCAGGCACTGATGAACGGGGATCCGGTTCAGGTTTCGCTTCACTCTAACCTTATCTATTCTGCGTTTGACCCGCGCTTTAACGTTGTTTCGCTTCCTTACATCTTCGATTCTGTTGAAGATGCTGACGCAAAGCTTGACGGCAAGGGCGGCGAAATGCTTAAAAAAGTTCTTGCAGAATACAACCTTCACTGCATGGGCATTGCAGAAAACGGCTTCCGCCAGCTTACAAACAACGTTCACGAAATTAAAAGCGTTAGCGACATGAAGAACATTAAAATTCGTGTTGCAGGTTCTAACCTTCTGATGGAATGCTACAAGCGCTGGGGCGCTGACGCCACCAACATGAACTGGTCGGAAACTTACACCGCACTTCAGCAGAAAACCGTTAACGGTCAGGAAAACCCTCTTCCGGCCATCGATGCCGCGTCAGTTCAGGAAGTTCAGCCTTACTGTTCCCTTTGGGGTGCAAACTACGACTGTCTTTTCTTCTGCATTAACCAGAAGATTTACGACAGCCTTACACCTGAACAGCAGAAAGTTGTTGACGAATGCGGCCAGAAGGCTGCCGAATACGAACGCTACCTGAACCGTTCCGGCAATGACGAAATCATGAGCCGCTGGCAGTCTAAAAACGGCGTTAAGATTCTTTCTTACGACGAACTGGACATTGATTCGTTCAAGAACGCCGTTAAGGATATTCCTGGCTGGTACATCAAGCAGCTTGAAGCCGCAGGCCACAAAGACGCTACAGAACTGGTTAGCGCATTTACAAACTAAAACCGATGCCGGTTTTTGAATTATGGCGTTTAATGCTTATTTAAAGCCTGATTTTTAAACCCGGCATTAAAACTAAAAAAATGCGGCAGCTGTTTTTGCAGCTGCCGCATTTTTGGCGCAGGCTTAATTCCCCGGTTTTGCGCCGGGGTGTTTATTTTTTCAGCTTGGCACCAAATTGTGCCGCAAAACAACACAATTTATGACAGTTTCAATTTTATTAAATATGGCACTTACGGCCATGCTTAGCGTTTGGACCCCCGGTCCTAACAACGTTATGCTTTTAGCCCTTGCCGGAAAATACGGCGCGAAAAAGAACATAAAATATCTGCTCGGCATCTGGTCTGGCTGCCTTTTGCTTACAGTTTTTACGGGCTTTCTGTGCCAGACACTGGCAACTTTCGTTCCGCGCATTCAGCCGGTAATGAAATATTTTGGCGCGGCATACCTTGTTTACCTTGCCTACAAAACAATTATCCGTAAACCGCCCCAGGACAGCACCGCAGAAACAATACCAACCTTTTTTGAAGGCATGATGCTGCAAGTTTTAAACGTAAAACTAATCGTTTATGCAATTTCAATGTATTCAAGCTTTATTTTGCCAAACGTTTCTGACCCGGCATGGATAATTGCAATGGCATTTTATCTGGTATTTTTCAGCGCAACCGGCAATTTGCTTTGGGCATTTGCAGGCAGTTTTTTAAAGCCCCTGTACGAAAAATATTACAGAATTGCCAACATCGTAATGGCAGTTTTGCTGCTTTGGTGCGTGCTGCGCATGCTTGAAATTCTGTAAAAAACCGGCGGCTTTGGTACAGGCAAAGCGAACTTTTAATTTTTCATTTTAAATAGAAAAAGCGTTGACAATTAGAATAGTTTTTTGTAAAACTAAAACTATATTTTAGCGACAATGGCGCCGCAGACTTGAGTATTCTTGTCTGCGGCTTTTTTATTTTTAAACCAATTCGGCTTTTACAAAGCAAAGGCAAAAAAGTGAAAACTTTACAATCACCAGCAGATTTACAGAGCGACAAACTGCACGAAGAATGCGGCGTTTTCGGCATTTTCAGCAGCAGCAAAACCGATGTTGCGAAAAGCGTTTTTTACGGGCTTTTTGCATTGCAGCACCGCGGGCAGGAAGGATGCGGCATTTGCGTAAACGACGGCGGTAATTTCACTTCCTACAAAGATTTAGGCCTGTTAAACGATGTTTTTGACCGGCAGACGCTGGAAAATTTAGGCGAAGGAACGGCCGCCGTTGGCCACGTGCGTTACGGCACAACCGGCGCAACAAACCGGCTTAACTGCCAGCCGCTGGAAGTTCACCACATAAAAGGTTCGCTGGCTTTATGCCACAACGGCAACTTAACCAACACCGTAGATTTGCGCACCCGGCTGGAACTGGAAGGTTCGGTTTTTCACACCAGCAGCGACAGCGAAGTAATTGCCAATGCAATAATTAAGCAGCGGCTTAGCTGCGACCGCATTGAAAGTGCCGTGCAGAAAGCCATGGAACAGATAAAGGGTGCATATTCGCTGGCAATAATGACGCAGGACAAAATGCTTGCCGTGCGCGATCCTCTGGGAATGAGGCCGCTTTGCATCGGCAGAACCAGTGACGGTTCCTACGTTGTTTCTTCCGAAAGCTGTGCGCTTACCGCGATTAAAGCCCGGTTTGTGCGCGACGTTGAACCGGGCGAAATTGTAGTTTTCAGCCGCGGCGAAACATTTGACCAGATAAAAATCGATTCCATTCAGACACTTTCCGGCATTCCGCAAAATGCCGTGCCTAAAAAAGCCCTTTGCGTATTTGAATATATTTACTTTGCCCGTTCGGATTCTGTTATTGACGGCGTAAGCGTTCAGCAGGCGCGGCAAAAAGCCGGCATGTTTCTTGCAGACGAACACCCTGTTGATGCGGACGTGGTTATAGGCGTTCCGGATTCTGGTCTGGACGCGGCACTTGGATACGCAATGCAGTCAAAAATTCCTTACGGACTGGGCTTTGTAAAAAACAAATACATTGGGCGCACCTTTATTGCACCCCAGCAAAAAGAACGCACCGACAAAGTGCGCATCAAGCTTAATGCAGTAGAAAACACGGTAAAAGGCAAGCGCGTTGTTATGGTAGACGATTCAATTGTACGCGGCACAACAAGCGCGCTGATTGTAAAGCTTATAAAAGAAGCCGGCGCAAAGGAAGTGCACGTGCGCATTTCTGCACCGCCGTTTTTGTACCCGTGCTATTACGGTACCGACGTAGATTCACAGGAAAACCTTATTGCCTGCCACAATTCAATTGAAGAAATTAAGGAAATTATCGGCGCAGATTCGCTTGGCTATTTATCAATAGAAAGCGCGCTTAAAATTGCGGACAATTTTGGAAAGAATTCATTTTGCGCCGCCTGCTTTAACGGCACGTACCCGATTCTGTAAAACCAGAAAAATCACTTTGTGATGCGAAAGACTAAGAAAAGAGGTGAAATATGAAAACCACAAAATATATTTTTGTTACCGGCGGCGTCGTTTCGGGCCTTGGCAAGGGAATTACCGCTGCTTCCCTTGGACGGCTTTTAAAAGCCCGCGGCTTTAAAGTTGCCGCACAGAAACTTGACCCGTACATTAACGTAGACCCGGGTACGATGAGCCCGTTTCAGCACGGCGAAGTTTACGTTACAAACGACGGCGCCGAAACCGACCTTGACCTTGGTCACTACGAGCGCTTTATTGACGAAGACCTGAACAAATTTTCTAACCTTACTTCGGGAAAGGTTTACTGGAACGTTCTGAACAAGGAACGGCGCGGCGAATACCTTGGCGAAACCGTTCAGGTAATTCCCCACATCACAAACGAAATCAAATCATTCATCTACAACGTTGGCCGCACTTCAAATGCTGACATTGTTATTACCGAAGTTGGCGGCACAACCGGCGACATTGAAAGCCAGCCTTTCCTTGAAGCAATCCGCCAGGTTAGCCTTGAAGTTGGCAAGGAAAACGCACTTTTCATTCACGTAACCCTTGTTCCTTTCCTCCACGGTTCAGACGAACACAAAACAAAGCCAACCCAGCATTCCGTAAAGGAACTGCAGGGAATGGGTATCAAACCGGACATTATCGTTCTCCGTTCTGACGAAAAACTTGAAGACAGCATTTTCAGAAAAATTGCCATGTTCTGCAACGTAAAAAGCGACTGCGTAATTGAAAACCAGACTTTGCCGGTACTTTATCAGGCACCAATCATGCTTGAAAAAAATAATTTTTCAGAAATCGTATGCCGAGAACTGCAGCTTAATCCGCCGCCATGCGACTTAACCGAATGGAACACCATGCTTGAAAAAATCCAGAACCGCACACGCAAAGTTACAATTGGGCTGGTTGGTAAATACGTTCAGCTGCACGATGCCTATCTTTCCGTTGCCGAAGCTTTAAGCCATGCCGGTTACGAACTGGGCACTTATGTAAACATTGAATGGATTGACAGTGAAAAAATAACGAAAGAAAACGTTGCACAGGTTTTGGGCTGCTGCCACGGCGTAATTGTTCCCGGCGGTTTTGGCGGCCGCGGCGTAGAAGGCAAAATTGCTGCTGCCGATTACTGCCGCACAAACAACGTGCCGTATCTGGGTATTTGTTTAGGAATGCAGCTGGCTGTAATTGCTTTTGCACGCAGTGTTTGCGGCCTTACAAATGCAAGCAGCGGCGAATTTGACGAAAACGGAAGCCATAAGGTAATAGACTTTTTGCCGGACCAGAACTCGAAAGTAAACATGGGCGGCACGCTGCGCCTTGGTGCATACCCGTGCAAAATTGCGCCAGACACCCAGATGTTCAAATGTTACCAGACGGAAGAAATAAGCGAACGCCACCGCCACCGGTATGAATTCAACAACGAATACCGGGAACTTTTGGAACGGAAAGGCCTTACAATCAGCGGCACTTCGCCTGACGGCACAATTGTAGAAACCGTAGAATACGCACCGAACGATTTTTACATTGGCGTACAGTTTCACCCGGAATTCAAAAGCCGGCCTAACAAGCCCCACCCGCTTTTTGTAGGCCTTGTTGAAGCAAGCCTGAAAAAACGCGTACTTTAATTCTGCAAATTCCGCAAGCAGGCATAAAAAAGCACTGAAAAAATGGCAGGTTTTTCCACCTTTTTCAGTGCTTTATTTTTTTATGCAACCGTTGCAGATAAAAAAAGCAGCAGGCAAGGCACGCTTGAAGCATTAAGCCTTAATCTGCTGCTTTTATAAAGCTGAATCAAACCTTAAATCAGTCGCGGCCGGTCAGTTCGTTGTAGAATTCGGCATAGTCAGTGCGCTTGTCTGCCATGTAGGCAATTGCACTGCGCGGATGCTGGTTCAAAAGGCCGGTTAAAAGGTACGGAACATCGTAGCCCCAGACATTTCCTTCTTCCTTAAGCTGCGGAATGTATTTTTCAAGGAACTGCAAAACCGGGAAAATATTGTATTTAGGATTTTTCAGGAATCCCAGCAAAAGTTCCATTGCACAGTTACCGGCACCGCGTCCCATGCAGCCGTAAGTTGCATCCAGAAAGTTTACACCATCGCCACATGCTTCAATTGTGTTGGCAAATGCCAGCTGCTGGTTGTTGTGGGCGTGAATACCAATTTCCTTGTTGTATTTGTCGCCGTATTCCTTGTACAAGGCACAAATGCGCTGAATCTGTTCCGGATAAAGAGAACCGTAGCTGTCTACAATGTAAATGGCATCAACGCTGGAACGGCATACAATATCAAGGGCTGCGCGCCAGTCGTTTTCGCCACTGGTAGAAATTGCCATGATGTTGCAGGTTGTTTCGTAGCCTTTTGCGTGGCAGTCTTCAATCATTTCAACTGCACCCGGAATCTGGTGCAGGTAACATGCAATGCGAATCATGTCTACAGGGCTTTCCGATTTTGGACAAATGTCGCGCTTGTAGTTTGTGCGGCCAACATCTGCCATTACGGAAATTTTCAGGTCTGTATTATTTTCACCAACAATGGCACGGATGTCTTCATCCTTTGAAAACTTCCATTTGCCAAAATCGGTTTCTTTAAACATGTCCGGGTCGGCCTTATAACCGAATTCCATATAATCAACCCCGGCTTTAATATTGGCATGATACAAATCGCGTACAAATTCGTCGCTGAACTTAAAATTGTTAACCAGGCCGCCATCGCGCATGGTTGCATCCAAAACCCTAATTTGAGGGCGAAAATCTAAAAGCTTTGAAATTTCTTTCATTTGAGGTTGTGTCCTTTTCATAGTGTAGTTTAATCTAGCATTTTTACTGTTTTAAATAAAGTGCTGTTTCTATTTATAAGAATATTTTTAGAGCAAATATGGAATTTTTGCAGAAAATCTGCAGCTTTCTTCTATTATATATCGTAAACAAGCACTAAAAAGCCGGCTAAAGGTTGACATTTTTTGTATTTTTGTTCATTGTATCAGCATAAAAATTGACAATTTCACTAATTTTGTCAAAATGATTTTATCCTGCAACTATTTCTTATGATTTGTGTCAAACAAATTGCCAAATGCAGATAAAATCTCATCCTGATTTTTATTTCATATAAAAAAGGAGATTTTATGCCAATACGCATTGCTGGAATCGGCAAAGGACTTCCGAAAAAAGTTGTAAAAAATGACGAGCTGCCAAAGGAACTTGAAACTTCTGACGAATGGATTCGTTCCCACACAGGCATCGGGCAGCGCTATATTTGTGAAGAAGGCGAAAACGGTACAAGCCTTGGCGTTGCTGCAATAAAAAACGCTTTTGCAGACTGCGCAGCAAAAGGAACCACCGTTCTGCCTGAAAACATTGACCTTATTGTCTGTGCAACCGCTGCCGCAGACCACTGGGGTTTTCCTTCAAACGCATGTTTGATTCAGAAAGAAATAGGCGCAAAAAACGCCGCAGCCTTTGACCTTACCGCTGCATGTTCCGGCTTTATTTACGGTTTGCAGACAGCAAGTGCTCTTCTTAACCAGATGAACTGGTCTACGGCGCTGGTTGTCGGTACGGAACAGCTGAGCAAAATTGCCGACTGGAACGACCGTTCAACATGCGTACTGTTTGGCGACGGTGCAGGTGCAGCCATTTTGCAGCGCAGTGCCGAAGGAAAGGAAGCGTTCGGTTCTTTTGTGCTTGGTGCAGACGGCAACGGCGGCGAATACCTTTACATTGATCCGAAAGATTATCTGCTTAAAATGGACGGACGCGCCGTTTACAATTTTGCCGTTGGCAAAATGGCAGAAATCATAAAAACTTTGATGGATAAAGACAACCTTTCAATTGATGACATTGACATGATTGTCTGCCATCAGGCAAATGAACGCATCATTCAGGCTGCTGCAAAACGCCTCGGCTATCCGATGGAAAAATTTGCAGTAACAATTGAACAGTATGCAAACACATCAAGCGCATCAATTCCTATCGCATTGTGCGATTTGCAGAAAAAAGGCAAAATCAAACAGGGCGATAAGCTTCTGCTTGCCGGATTTGGTGCAGGATTAACATGGGGAGGATGTACATTAACATGGTAAAATATATTTATGCTTTTCCCGGTCAGGGCGCACAAGCCCCGGGCATGATTAAAGACGTTTGTGAAAAATTTGGCGAAGGAAAAGCCCTTTTGGACAAATATTCAAAAGTTTCAGGCATTGATATTCCTTCACTTTTGTGGAATTCAACCGCAGAAGATTTGGCACGCAGCGACAACAGCCAGACAGCAATTACTGCTGCATCACTTGCCGCAGTAGAAATTTTAAAAGCTAAAGGTATCAATCCAAGCGTTGCTGCCGGTTTCAGCCTTGGTGAGTGGAGTGCCCTCTGCGTTTCAGGCATCCTGAGTTTTGAAGAAACCGTTTACGCAGTAACAAAACGCGGCGCAATCATGCAGAAAGTTTGCGAAGAAATTGCAGCAAATTCCAACGGAAAGGCACCGGGCATGGCTGCCATTCTGGGTGTTGCACCTGAAAAAATACTTGAAATTTTAAGCGGCCGCGACGACGTATTTGCCGTAAACATGAACAGCGTTCGTCAGACTGTTGCAGCCGGTACTGCCGACGGTTTGGCATGGGCAGAAGAACAGATGAAAGCAGCAGGCGCACGCCGCGTCGTTCAGTTAAAGGTAGCAGGTCCGTTCCATTCGCCTTTAATGCAAAAAGCCGCAGACGAATTTGCAAAAGTTCTTGATGAAATTACTTTCAACAACCCTACCCTTCACGTTTTCAGCAACGTTACCGGCAAAGAAATGACAACCGGTGCAGAAGCTAAGGAAAACGCTATCAAGCACATTACAAGCCCTGTTTTGTGGACAACTGAAGAAGCTTCAATCAAAGCCCTTTGCGATGCAGACGGCAGCGAATGGCAGCTTTTGGAAACTGGTCCTGGCAAAGTGCTTAGCGGCTTGTGGAAAGACACAGGCTACATTGAACAGATTTCTGCAACCCCTTGGGAAGAAAGCCCGATTTTAGCATAACAGAATATGGCCGGAAAACGGTTACAGGAGGAAAGAATGGCTTTATTGGAAAATAAAAAAGCTTTGATTACCGGTTCTTCACGCGGAATTGGTAAAGCTATTGCAATGCGCTATATGCAGGAAGGCTGTGAAGTTTGGGGTCTTTGTACAAAACCTTCTGCCAGCAAGGAAGAACTGGAAGCTTTTGCAGCCCAAAACGGAACAAAATTCCACGAAATTTATGCAAACTGCGGCAATGCAGAAGAATTGTCGGCAACCGTAAAAGCTGCCCTGGCAGAAGCCGGTTCTTTTGACGTTCTGGTAAACAACGCAGGCATTACCCGCGACGGTCTTTCTTTCCGCATGAAAAAACAGGACTGGGACGATGTAATTGCCGTTAACTTAACCGCAGCATTCATCGTATGCCAGATTGTTTCCGGCGACATGATCAGACAGCGCAAAGGTTCAATCATCAACATGGCAAGCATCGTTGGCCTGCACGGTCAGGGCGGTCAGGTAAACTATTCTGCTAGCAAAGCCGGCTTAATCGGTTTCAGCAAAAGCCTTGCAAAGGAAACAGGCAGCCGCGGCGTACGCGTAAACGTAATTGCACCCGGCTACATCGAAACAGAAATGACCGATGCAATCAGCGAAGAAGCAAGAAAAACCTGGCTTGAATCAATTCCTTTAAAACGCGGCGGCAAAACTGAAGACGTAGCAAATACCGCCGTTTTCCTTGGTTCAGATTTATCATCATATATTACCGCACAAGTTATTGGCGTAGACGGCGGCATGGGAGCATAAAATGAAAAGAGTTGTAGTAACTGGTCTTGGTGCTGTTACACCAGTTGGAAACAGCATGGAAGAAACTTGGCAGGGCGTTTGCAACGGCAAAAGCGGAATTGGCAACATCACCAATTTTGACTGCACTGACTATAAAGTTCAGATTGCAGGCGAAGTAAAAGATTTTGACGTAACCAAATGGGTAGACAGCAAGGAAGCCCGCAAAATGGCACGTTTTACAAAATTCGCAGCTGCTGCAAGTGCCATGGCTATTGAAGACGCCGGCTTTACAAAAGAAAATTTTGACGGCGATTTAGGCGACCGCACCGGCTGTATTTTCGGCATCGGTATTGGCGGTTTTGAAATTCTTGAACAGTCTATGGGCAAATATTTTGAAGCAGGCCCTACCCGCGTTCCACCGCTTGCAATTCCAATGCTCATTCCAAACGAAGCTCCTGGCAACGTAAGCATGCTTTTCAACCTTCGCGGTCCTTCACGCGCAATTGCTACTGCCTGTGCTTCTGGTACGGACGCACTGGGTGAAGCTTTGGACATGATTAGAAGCGGACGCATTGATGTTTGTGTTGCAGGCGGTGCAGAAGCCGCAGTTACCGGTTACGGTATTTCTGCTTTCAGCGTACTTAAAACACTGGCATCTTCTTACAACGGCGACCCTACCAAAGCAAGCCGCCCATTTGACAAAAACCGCGAAGGCTTCATCATGGGTGAAGGCTCTGCCGTTTTAATTCTTGAAGAACTTGAACACGCAAAAGCACGCGGCGCAAAAATCTATGCAGAATTTGCCGGTTACGGTGCTTCTTCGGATGCATACCATACAACAAGCCCTGCACCAGACGGCCGCGGCGGCGCTATGGCAATTAAAAACGCATTGAAAGATGCAAACATTGCACCTGAAACCGTAGACTATTACAACGCACACGGAACAAGTACACCAATCAACGACCCGGCAGAAACTCAGATGGTAAAAACCGCATTTGGCGAACACGCATACAAGCTGAAGGTTTCTTCAACAAAAAGCATGACCGGTCACTGTCTTGGTGCCGCAGGTGCAATTGAAGCTGCAATCTGCGTTAAAACAATTCAGGATGGATTCATTCCGCCGACAATCAACCTTGACGAACCAGACCTTGAACACGGCTGTGACTTGAACTACGTTCCGAACGTAGGAATCAAGCAGGAAGTAAACTGCGCAGCATCTGGTTCTTTGGGATTTGGCGGCCACAACGGCGTTGTAATTTTCAAAAAATACGAGGCATAAAATGAGTGACTGTTTGACAGAAGATATTGATTCACTGTTGCCGCACCGCGACCCTTTTAAATTTGTAGACCGGATTGTAAGTGCTGACAATGAAAAAATTGTTGCAGAACGCACTTTTACCGACAAGGAATTTTTCTTCAAGGGTCACTTCCCGGAATACCCTGTCGTTCCTGGCGTAATTCTGGTAGAAACAATGGCTCAGGCTGGCGGTGCCGGTTTAAGCTATCAGAAAGTTTTTGCCGCAGGTTCACTTTTCTTTTTGGCTACTGTGGACAAGGTTAAATTCCGCCGTCAGGTTCGCCCAAACGACAAAGTTCGCCTTGAAATTACAAACCTCCGGGTTTCGCCAAAAATGATTAAACAGTCTGGCGTGGCTTACGTTGGTGACGAAGTTGCCGCCGAAGCAACCTGGATGTGTCTTGTAGGTAACGCAAACTAAATATTGAACGGCTTTGAAATGCAGTGTTTTAAGCCTTCAGTTTTGCGGCATTAAAACCTGCGGGCATCGCTTAAAAGCCGATTTACCAATTTTTTCAGATGCCCTATTATTATAAAGGAAAGCCGGAAGCTAAAAAACTTTCTGCTTTCCTTTGATTTTTTTGCCCTGCGCGGCAATCTTTAACTTTTTTGGAGGAAATTATGGTTGTAAAACCAATGGTTCGTTCAAACATGTGTCTTAACGCCCATCCGGTTGGATGCGCAAAAGAAGTAGAAAATCAGATTGAATATGTAAAAGCACAGAAAGCTAAACGCGGTACAAAGTCTTTGAAAGAAGGCGGAAACGGCCCGAAATTCGTTTTGGTTTTGGGCTGTTCTACCGGTTATGGTCTTGCAAGCCGCATTTCTGCTGCATTTGAATATGGTGCAGACACAATCGGCGTTTCGTTTGAAAAAGCCGGCACAGAAACAAAGGGCGGTACACCGGGCTGGTACAACAATCTGGCATTTGACCGCGCCGCAAAAGCAGAAGGCCTGTTTACAGAAACTTTCAGCGCAGACGCTTTCAGCCACGAAACACGCAAAATGATTATTGAAGAAGCAAAAAAAGCCGGCAAAAAATTCGACCTGGTTGTTTATTCTCTGGCTTCTCCTGTTCGTTCTGACCCGGACAAAATTGACCCGAACAGCAACGACGGCGCACACATCCTTTACAAATCAGTAATCAAGCCAATCGGCAAAACCTACGCCGGTCAGGGCATCGACATTCTTACAAGCACGCTGAAAGAATCTGCCGCAGAACCAGCCAACGATGAAGAAATTGCCAATACCGTAAAAGTAATGGGCGGCGAAGACTGGCAGCTTTGGATTGACCAGCTTGCCGCTGCCGGTGTTCTTGCAGAAGGATGCCGCACGGTTGCATATTCTTACATTGGCCCGGAACTGAGCCACGCAATTTACCGCGACGGCACAATCGGTCAGGCTAAAAAACACCTTGAAGCAACAGCACATACCTTGAATGACAAGCTTGCAAAAGAACTGAACGGTGGTGCTTACGTTTCTGTAAACAAAGGGCTTGTAACACGTTCTTCAGCCGTTATCCCGATTATTTCACTTTACCTTTCCATTCTTTTCAAGGTTATGAAGGCAAAAGGAACACATGAAGGCTGTATAGAACAGATGGAACGCCTTTTTGCTGAACGTCTGTACACTGGCGACAATGCTTCTGCCGGTAAAGTTCCTGTTGACGAAGAAAACCGCATCCGCGTTGACGACTGGGAAATGCAGGCTGACGTTCAGGCTGAAGTTGACAAGCTGATGGCAAAAGTTAACAACGAAAACATTGCAGAAATCTGCGACCTTGACGGTTACAGACACGATTTTTATGCAACAAACGGTTTTGACATTGCCGGCGTCGATTACGCTGCCGATGTTGCCCGCTTTGACCAGATTTAATCTGCTGTAAATGCTGCAAAAACCGCCGGTACAGAATTTTTGTGCCGGCGGTTTTTTATTTTTCGCTTTATGGTATGCGCAGCGCTGGCTTTAAGTTTCTGCTTGATTTTTGCGACGTGTCAATATAAACTTAAAATCATGCAACTAGACGAGGTCGTACAACGGATTTTTCGCATGATGCTGCCTTTTACAACTTCTGATATGCCGCCAATTGCGTATGTCAGTCTGGAAGTCGGCAACGAATTTCCGTTTACAAACGAACAATTAACCGAAGCATACAATAACATAAAGTGGGATACAGTTCTTTCTTCTTCCGAACTATTTATTTTGCGCAAACCGAAAGCATACAACGAAGACGTTGGCTTAATTTTAGGCGGTTTTTCGCTTTTTAACGATGAAATAAACAGCGAAATTGACGAAAACGGTTCAATTCCAACTTTCTGCTTTGTAGGAAAACATGTCTGCTAAAATGGAAAATCAACAGAGACGCGACAAGCACAATTATTATCTTGATCTGGCAGAAGTCGTTGCCCAGCGCAGCACCTGCCTTCGCCGCCGTTACGGCGCCGTAATAGTGAAGAACGATGAAGTTATTTCTACCGGTTACGTTGGCGCACCACGCGGCCGACAGAACTGCACCGATATGAACGTCTGCATACGCCAGAAGCTGAACATACCGCGCGGTGAACGCTATGAACTTTGCCGTTCCGTACACGCAGAAGCAAACGCCATTATTTCTGCAAGCCGCGGTGAACTGCTTGGTTCAAGCCTTTATCTGTGCGGCACGGAAGTTTCTGACGGTTCGTACATAGCCAATGCTTCAAGCTGTTCAATGTGCAAGCGGCTGGTTATAAACGCAGGCATTAAAAACGTTTACATTCGCGATGATAAAGAAAATTTTCGCGTAATAGACGTTGAAGACTGGATAAAAAACGATGAATCGCTGGAAGGCGTATTTGGCTATTAAAAAAGCCCTCGGTTTTCGAGGGCTTTTTTAGTTATTTTTTCAAATCAGTCAGATACTGCGTCCAGTAGCTCATCAAAATGCCGAAAGCAACACCAACATTCAGCGAAGCCTTTATGCCTGTCATCGGAATTGTTACCCTGCCGTAATTACCGCGTTCCAAAGCCGCAGGACTGACGCCCAATTCTTCAGAACCCAAAATTACAATACCGCGTTCAGGAAACTTAAAATCGGCAATCGGCGTGCCGCCGGTTTCTAGAACAAAAACCGGCATGTCTTCCGGCAAATTTTCAAGGGAAGTACGTTCAAAAGGAAGAGAATCGATGCAACCCATTGCCGAACGCTGGCAGCGCGGATGCATCGGGTCTGTGCAGAAAGGCGATAAAAGCATTTTTTCTGCGCCAAAGGCTTCTGCCGTTCTAAAAATTGAACCCAAATTAAAAGGCGAACGTATGTCTTCAGCGTAAACCCAAAGGCCTTCAAAAAAATTGCGCTGCAAAAGTGCACCGGTTTCGTCACGAGGGGCAGAGTGGGGCGCAATAATCAAATCCCATTCTGCCGGCAAAGTGCCTATAACCGTTAAAAGATGGTGGCGGGCGCAGTTGCAAAGCCGCAGTTCATCAAATGGTTCTGCCTTTAAGCTGGCTTCAATGTCTGCTTTTGCTTCTGCACTTAAAAGCGGATCTGTAAGCAGAACTTCTGCAATGCGCTTTGTGTATTCGGCACGCGGCATCTGCTTAAAATCGTAACCGCAGCCTGCTTCAGCCGTTCCGCAAATATCCCGTTCCAGCGCACCAAAACACAGCGCAAGCTTTCTGCGCCGCTGGCCGCCTTCTATCTGAAAAAGTTTGTCAGGCGAAATCATCAGTAAGCCTGTTTTACCAGATTAAACATAACGTCAGCAGAAACCGGCTTTGCGTAGAACGGCACAAAATCAAGCTGTGAAGCATCGTTTACGGCAACAGCAAGCTGTTCAATTGAAACAGAAAGTTCCTTTAGACGTGCAGGCAGCTGGGCACGCGCAATGCGGCCACGAATATCTTCAGCAAGGAGGCTTGCAGCAGTTTCCGGCGTGCAGTTTTCATCGGCAGCACCCAAAAGCTTGGCAGCCTTTTTAATGCGTTCCGGCGCAAAAACCGTATCCTCAATTAAATATGGCAGCAGAATGGCTGAAATAATTGGACGGGGCAGTTTATACCGTGAATATGCAGAGAAAGACAGAGCAGTAATAGGGCCGGGAGCACTTAACTGAGCCGCAAGAGAAGCAAGACAGCCGCACTGAAGCAAATCATTGTCTACAGCCGTCTGGCTCGCCAGAGGATCGGTTAAATTGGCGGTTGGTGCCAATAGTTCAAATATTTTTTCTGCAACTGCATCGGAAAAGAAATTGGAACGCGAAGAAAAATAAGATTCCAGCGCCAGAGTTAAAACATTCAGGCTAAGGGAAGCAATCTGGTTTTTTGTAAGGCTGGAACAGAATGCAGCGTCAAAAATCAATGCTTTGGTTATGTCTTTCTGAACTTTTATAAGCCGGAACTGATTGGAACGTCCGTCAATGATTCCGCAGCGTTCGTAAAAGGCAAAAGTGTCGCGAATTGAAGTAGGAATGCCGAAAAAGGGCAGGGCAGGTTTTGTAGAATAATCGCCGTCTGCAAAATCATAAACGGAACGGTCGTCTTCATTGAACAGGGAAGCAACACCGCGGCCAATGTTCATAGCTTTTTCGCCGCCGCAGGCAATTACACCCTGAATGCGGCCGCCCCGGGCAATTTTCAGAATACTTTCCAGCGTTGTCGTGTCAGGATGATCCGGCAAATCGTCGTACAGAATGTAATCAAGCTTCATTCCGTTCAAAGATTCACCAATTTTCTGTTTTGCAGAAACTTCATCTGTCGCCGGGTCTATGATAAGCAAAAAGCGGCTGCCGTAAGGTGCTGCAATTGAACCCAGACGGGAAGAAGTTTGTGTACCGATTAAAATATTTGGTGAAATTTTTATTGAAAAATCGCCCATAAAATGCCTCTTTATACAAAAGAAATGACTTTGCCATTTAACGGTTTACTAAAACCTTAAAACACCGAACCAAAGTGAGCAAATGCTTTAAGCCTTGGGGTTACCGTGCTTACAGTTTGCAGTAAACCATAAATAAAAAAAAGGCGGATAAAATTACCCGCCTTTATAATCGTCAAAAAAATTCTTTCAAAATTCTTTTATTAAACGCAACAGAATTAAATTCCGTAAGCGTCCATAATTCTTTCTGCGACTACGTTAATAACAGCCTGATTGATGTAAGCCGGGTTTTTCATTTTTTCTTTAACTTCTGCAACACGGTCAGCACGAACATCTGGAGTTACAGCAGCAACTTCGGCAGCATAATAAGCTTCTGCAAGCTCTCTTGCTTCATCAGAAACATTGATAGAATCAGCTGTATTGATTGTAGGAAGTTTGTCCTGTGTTCTTTTTGAACTTTGCAAATCCTGCAATGGATCCATTCCACCAAGTCGATTGATTACCATAATAACCTACCTTTTTCACTTACACTAAGTATCGGCATCTTCTTCTGCTTTTTTTAGCTTTTTCTCACCAGCTACAAAAACAGCAAATTCTCCAAGAACCTTTGACCTAGCCGCAAAATCATCTCTCAAGTCGCCTGCAACGCCTTCAAGTATTTCTTCATGCAATTTCGTAAGCTCTCGACCTACCACCACTCGCCGTTCATTATTAATTTCGGCAATATCAGACAAAAGCTTAACAATTCTAAAGGGCGATTCATATAAAATAAAAGAATCTCCCGTTGCAATCAGTTCACGCAGGCGGCTGCGGCGGCGCCCCGGTTTTGGCGACAGAAAACCTTCAAATATAACGGTTTTAGAAGAAAGCCCTGCAACGCTTAAAAGTGAAGCAAATGCACTGGCACCCGGAATAGGACTTACCGTGTGTCCGGCTTTCCGTGCCTCGCTTGCAAGCACTGCACCAGGGTCGCTTACGCCCGGCGTGCCAGCATCGCTTGCATAGGCAACATTCTGCCCCTGGTCCAAAAGCTGAACAATTTTCTGCGCCGCCACAAGTTCATTCTGTGAACGGCACGAAACCAAAGGCTTTCGTATTTCAAAGTGCGTTAACAGCTGCAAAGTGTGCCGGGTATCTTCACACGCAATTACGTCTGCGTTTTTCAGTGTTTCCAAAGCACGGTAAGTAATGTCACCAAGGTTGCCAATAGGCGTTGCTACAATATATAAAACCGACACATATAAATTATACAGCCTATTTAAAAGCCTTTCAAGTCTTTGTTTTAACACAATTTAGGCTTAAAACACCCGGTCTTGTGCCTTAAAAAGGACATAAAACTGCAAAAGCAGCAGTTTCTTTATGTTCATTTTGAAAAATTAAAGCCGATACATTTTCTATGAACCTTTTAATAGCCTGCCTGCTTTTGGGGCTTGGAATATTTTTGGTAATTCAGGCTTTTTCATTTTCTTCAAAACGCAAAAAAAAGAAGCAGAAGGCAAAAAAAGCTGCCGCTTCTGCACAGAACCAGTACCCGGACGGCGTAAAGCCCGGCTGCTGCCCCATTTGCGGAACGCCGCTTGTAAAGCCTGAACGGGTGCAGAGCGTAGTTTTTGAAAGCGGCAACGAAAGAGAAGGGCGGCTTTGCCACATAAACGGCTGCCTCCACTGCCTTCCGGCAGATTCTGCCAAAGCAAGGCGCTGCCCCGTGTGCCGCAAGGAAATTCCCAAAACCGGACATCTGGTTGCAATGATGTTTCTTCGCAGCGATAAAAGCCATCACGTGCACATTTTAGGCTGCACGGAATGCCACAAAAAACGCTGAACCGGCACAATCCTTTAGAAATTTCAAAAAAAATCCAAAAAAAGCTAAAGTCAATTTTTGGGAAGTCGACATTTAAACTGTCAGCTAAAAATGACAATTTAAGACAGAACTTGTAATTAGGCGGCTTTGGGGGCCGGCTAATGCGGCTAAACAAAGGGAGACATAAATATGATTATTAATCACAACCTTAGCGCAATGTATGCCAACAGAACCTTAGGCATTTCTAACGGTCAGGCACAGAAAGACATGGAAAAACTTTCTTCAGGAATGAAAATCAACCGTGCCGGCGACGATGCTTCAGGTCTTGCAGTTTCTGAAAAAATGCGTGCACAGATTCGCGGTTTGAACAAGGCATCTGAAAACGCACAGAACGCTATTTCTTTCATTCAGACAACAGAAGGTTATTTGCAGGAAACAACTGACATCATGCAGCGCATCCGCGAACTGGCTGTTCAGTCAGCTAACGGTATTTACACAGCAGAAGACCGCATGCAGATTCAGGTTGAAGTTTCACAGCTTGTTGCTGAAGTAGACCGCATTGCAAGCCACGCACAGTTTAACGGTATGAATATGCTTACTGGTCGTTTTGCAAAAGAAACAGGCGACAATACAGTTACATCTTCAATGTGGTTCCACGTTGGTGCTAACATGGACCAGCGCATTCAGGCTTTCATCGGTACAATGACAGCTACAGCACTTGGTGTACGCGGTCTTGGCAACGAAGAAATCATTTCGCTTGAAACTCCAGACGATGCAAACCGTGCAATCAATACTCTTGACGAAGCACTTAAAAAGATTAACAAACAGCGCGCTGACCTTGGTGCATACCAGAACCGCCTTGAATACACAATCAGCGGTTTGGACATTGGTGCAGAAAACTTGCAGGCTAGCGAAAGCCGCATCCGCGACACCGATATGGCTGCACAGATGGTTAACTTCACAAAAGATATGGTTCTTCAGCAGGCTGGTACAGCAATGCTTGCACAGGCAAACCAGAGTACACAGAACGTACTTTCACTGTTGCAGTAGTAATAAACCGAAAGCAAAAATTGCCTGAAGTTTTGAAAAAGATTTCAGGCTGTTTTAACTTTTCAAGTTTATATAATACGCAAACCATAAATGCAAAAATCCGCTCAATTTTGGGCGGATTTTTTATTTTTAAAGTATCAGAAAGCGCCATTGCCCAAACATGCAGTAAAAAGTAAAATATCGCCATGCACTTGCTTTATAAAAAGTTTTTTTCATTTTCTGCAATTTTTGTTTTTTGCACCGCGTGCGCATGGTGCCAGAATTCCGTATCCGGCGTTTCAATGCCAAGCATAAACAGCCCAAGCTCGCCGCAAATGCCTTCAATGTCAAGTTTTCCTTCCATTGGTGCACAGGCGCAAACCGGTAAAAAACCAAATGACAACGCCCAAACACCGGCTACCAACGGCAAAACTGCAAGCAGCAGGAACACAAACAGTTCAACAAAAACCGGCGTAGAAAACGAAGCCTACATGCTTTCAAACTTTACAAACGGGCTTATGGGCGGAAGCGACATTGCAACCCTAAACGCGCTTTTAGGCGGCAACAGCGCGTACACCGGCTACGGTACAAACACTTCCGGCAGTTCTACCAACCTGCTGCTGCAACAGGTTTTAGAAAAAATTGAAAAAATTGAAAACGCCCCAGACACGCCTGTAATAAACCAGAACGGAAAAATCATAAGGTTTTGGGCAAACAGCCAGAACCTTTTAAACGCAACCACGGACGTTTATTTTTCAAGCAAAACGGACGACGGCAGCTTTTTTTTAACCGGCCAGCACAGAAACCAGCTGAACGGAAACGTAAATATGGAAACTTTTTACATAAGCGTTAACCAGATTTCTTCCAGACGGCATTTGTGCGAAATAAGCCTTTTGCAGGATTTTGAAGACACAGATTCCGTGCTGTACCGGCTTGCACAAATTTCGCCGGTAGAAGCACAGGTTACAGGCAACCTTGTAAGCATAAAAGTTACCGCCGCAAACTTAAAAGCCGACATTCTGCTTGACGTAAGCGGTTTATAGACACAGCACACAGGAGAAAAAAATGCTATTTATTTTTGACATGGGCGGCGTTTGCTGCAACACGTGGAAAGGTACGGACAGAATTTGCCAGGTTTTAGGCATAACAAAAGAAGATTTTGCACGTTTTTCGGGCAAAAATACCGAAAAAGACCTTTTTGCAGCCTGCACGAAAGGCACGATTGATACGAAAACGTTCTGGGAAGAGTTTAACAGAAACAGCGGAATGGACGTAAACACGGACTGGTTTCATTTTTTGTTTCATCCGGTAATGAACGGCAAGACCTTAAAAATTATTGAAAACCTTAAGGTGACCGGTCACAGGGTAGTGTGCGGCACAAACACAATAAGCGGCCACTACCAGAACCATATTGAAAACGGTGATTATGCATTTTTTGACCAGACTTACGCTTCTTGCCTGATGGGAGTTGCAAAACCAGACCCGGAATTTTACAGAATGATTCTGCTTGCAGAAGAAACCGAAGCCGCTGACACCGTGTTTATTGATGACCGGATTGAAAACGTAGAAAGCGCCGCCGGAGCTGGAATAAAGGCGATTCACTTTAAAAGCCCGGAAGAACTGCAAACCGAAATTGACAGAATAACAGGTTAAAACCGTTTTTCTGCAAACAAAAAGGCACTTCAAAATTGAAGTGCCTTTTTTTACTGGTAATTTTTTTTTCAGTTAACTAAACCCTTTCAAGATTAAACTTTAAAGCGGTCTACCTGTTCACCAATTTTCTGAATGGAAGATTCCATCTGACTTGCAAGGCTAGAAAGATTCAAGCCGCTCTGATTGATGCGGGTTGCGCCAACGGACATTTCTTCCATGCCGGTTTTCATAACCTGGGTAGATTTCTGCAAGTTGTGAACTTCTTCCAGAATAGACTGGTTTCCGCGTTCCATTTCTTCGCTGGCAGTTTTAACCGCATTTGAACTTTTGTTCATTTCGCCTAATGCAACAGAAATCTGCTTAGAACCTTCGCCCTGTTCGTGCATTGCTTCCTTAATCTGCTGAACCAGAACGCCGGTGCTGTTAATTTCCGAAGAAACGCTTTCAAAGGCGCTTGAAGCAGTTTTTGAATAGTCTACCAGCTGAGCAATGCTTGTGTTGATTTTTTTAAGCTGTTCACCAATGTTTTTAGACTGCGCCGCAGAAGTTTCTGAAAGTTTTCTGATTTCGTCGGCAACAACGCTGAACCCTTTACCGGCTTCACCGGCGTGTGCAGCTTCAATTGCGGCGTTCATAGCCAAAAGGTTGGTCTGGCTTGCAATGCTGCTGATTACGGTGTTTGCTTCCTGCAGAGCCTTCGATTCGTTTTCAATAACCTTCATTTTTTCACTTACGTCGTTCTGGGTTTTTACGCCTTCGCTTGCCTTAACTTCAAGGTCGCCAAATGAAGAAACCATTGTAGTAACGGAATTTGAAACAGAATCGATGCTTCCAATCATCTGTTCAATTGCGCTGCTTGCCTGACTGATGCTAGAAACCTGATTTTCAATCATCTTGTCCAAAGCCTGAATGCTTGAAGCAACCTGATTAACCGCGCCAACCGTCTGGGTTACGCTCGTGCTCTGGCTGTTGATGTTCGTTTCCATGTTCTGAATGTTGGCAATAATTTCCGTAATTGAAGAAGCCGTGTTCTGGGTTGTTTCGCCAAGTTTTGAACCAACTTCAACAAGTTCGTCCTTCGATTCCTTGGTTGCCATAATAATGCTTCTAAGCATTGCGGTAAAATCGTTGAACGCGCCAACGATGCGTCCAACTTCCGTATTGTTTTTGCCTTTAAGGGTAATTTTATGGTTAAGGCTTGTTTCGCCGGCAGCAATTTTTTCAATTGAAGTTTCTATCATTGTAAGCGGGCGCAGGGCAAAAACAATAAGACTGCCGATTGTAAAAATAAGCGACGCGGCAAGGAAAATGCCAACGTAAATTAAAATTGTCTGCAATTTGCCAACCAGCGCCAAAACTTCACGTTCTTCAATAACAAAACCAATGCGCCACGGCGTATTTGCAATCGGCGCAAGGGCAGAAAGGTAGCGGATGCCGTTTTCAGTTTTCAGCCATGAAGTTGTACATTCGTGGCCGCTGATGTCAACAGTTTTTGCACTGGTTTCCTTGCTGTTCAAAATTTTGGCAATCGTATCGTAATCGCCGCTTGTATTGATAACTTCACCGTTACCGTCGATGAGGATGCCAAAACCGGTTTCACCAACCTTTACTTCCTTAAGGATTTCACCAAAACTGTCTGCAAAAACAACGCCGGTAACCATACCGATAAGCTCGCGGCCACGTATTTTTATAGGGCGGCAAACATGAACGATGCGCTTGCCGTTTGTGCGTGAAATTACCGGGTTATCAACGTAAAAATCTTTTCCTTCCAGCATAATTGCCTGAAAGTAATCGCGGTCCGTAACCTTTGCGCTGGAACCGTTGTCGGCTTCAAAATTACCATTTGCATCGATAATGCCGACATAATCGTAATCTGCCGGGCGAATTTCCGGTTGCGAACGTGCCCATTCAACAATGGCAGCCGGGTCTTTTGTTTCCAAGGCAACCTGACTGTTTACATAACGTTCAAGCTCGCTGGCATAGCGGCGAAGCTTTTCTTCCAGAAATGAAGTATAGGCCTTGGCAAGATTCAGATATTCAATTTCTGCACTTGCAACCAGCCGGGATTTTACGGTTCTATAAACCAGAACGCCCTGCAAGACACAAACCAGAAAAACAATCAGACCGACAAACGGAACGACACCGTTTGCAATTTTTGCCTTTTTAATACCAGCCATAAATTTCTCCCAAAAAAACGGCTCTGCAAGTTCAAGGCGAATTTGCAGAAATATTCAATAATTATTTTGTTCTTTCCGCCAAAATAACCAAATTTTCAGCTAAAAAATCGCAATTATTTGAAAAATGTATAATTTCCTGCTTAACGAATGATAATAAATTATAATATACAATAACCCGGTTGACAATAAAACATGTATGGAATTTTGTAGATATTTGAGATTTTAAAGAATTTTAATATTTTTTTTAACAAACAGAAACACCCCCGAAAACCGGCAGTTTTTCATTTTTTTTACTTTTCGGGGAATGGTTTAAGCTAGCGGTGCATAAGGTTCAGCAAACTGCTTCTTAAATTAATAAGGCGGTTCTGCAAATCCCGCACCTGATTCAGGCTGCTCATGATTTTTGACTGCATGTAAATGTCTGCAATTGCGCCGTCAAACACAAAATCGGCAAAAGTTGCAAAAGTCATCGTGTTCATTGAATAATCCGTTCCAAACTGAACGTCCTTCAGTTCCCGCTGAAGTTCGCCAAGCTTGTAATTTATCCGGTTCATAAGCCGGGCAGCACCGTCCAGCTTGCTGTGTTTTATAAGGTCGGTAATAAAACCGCCGCCCAAAATGTCAAAAAAACCCCAGTTACGCGCACTGCTGAATTTCTGTTCAGCCTCGCCAAGCATTGGCAAAATTTCGTCAATTACTTGCAGTGCTTCGTTCACTTCTTTCTGCTGCAATTCTGTCAAATCCGTCTCCTTGAAAATTTTTTATTACAGATGATACTAAAAATATACTTAAATTTTCTGCATTGTCCAAACCGGGCGGCTGATAGTGGCGTATTCGGGGTAAAAGAGAGAAGAATCGACTTTTGGGAAATTTAACTGTAAAATTCAATAAAACTGCAAGGGGGCAGGCATGGCAAAAACTTTTGAAATTAAAGACAATTTCTACATCGACGGCGAACCCGTTCAAATTATTTCCGGCGCTTTTCACTATTTTAGAACCGTGCCCGAATACTGGCGCGACCGCATGGAAAAATTAAAAAACCTTGGCTGCAACACGGTAGAAACATACGTACCGTGGAATTTTCACGAAGAAAACAAGGGCGAATATAATTTTGAAGGAATGCGGAATCTGGAAAAATTTCTGCAAACGGCAAAAGATTTGGGGCTTTTTGTAATAATCCGCCCTTCGCCTTACATTTGTGCCGAATGGGAATGGGGCGGCCTGCCAGCCTGGCTGCTTGCAGACAAAAACATGAAAGTGCGCTGCATGTACGAACCGTTTTTGCAGGCAGTGCGCAGCTGGTACAAAGTGCTTCTGTCCAAAATTGCACCTTTTCAGATAAACCGGAACGGCACAATCATCATGGTTCAAATTGAAAACGAATACGGCTATTTTGGAAAAGACAAAAAATACCTGCAATTTTATGCCGATTTAATGCGCCAAAACGGCATTACCGTGCCTTTTGTAACCAGCGACGGCCCCTGGGGCAGCGCAATTAAACGCGGCAGTTTGCCGCAAGCCCTTCCAACCGGCAATTTTGGCAGCAAGGTAAAACTTCAGTTTGCCGCCATGCAGAAAAAAATAGGACAGAACCGGCCGCTAATGGTAATGGAATTCTGGTGCGGCTGGTTTGACGCATGGAACGACAAGCACCATACTTCCAGCCTTGAACAGAACAAAAAAGACCTTGACAAAATTATGCGCACCGGCAACGTAAACTTTTACATGTTTGAAGGCGGCACGAATTTTGGCTTTATGAACGGGCGTAACGTTACCACTTTGTACGGCGACACCACAAGTTACGATTACGACGGCATTTTGACCCAGGACGGAAAAATTACCGAAAAATACCGGGAATTTCAGAAAATCATCCGTTCCTACAAAGGCGGCAGCGAAGAAAAATTAAGCACCGCCATTGAATATGCCAGTTTTGGCAAAATTGAAGTAAGCCGGAAAGTTGACCTTTTCAGCACGCTAAAAAAAATTGCCGCTCCCAAACAGCTTAAAAATGCCTGTTATATGGAAGAAACCGGGCAGAATTACGGCTACATTCTGTACAGCATAAATGCAGAAAACGCAAAAACCCTGCAAATGCAGAACGCTTTTGACCGGGTAAACATTTTTGCAAACGGCAACCCCGTAAAAACGGCTTTTGGCAAAACTCTTAAAAAAAAGTTTTTAATTGAAAGAAATGAAAAAATCGGCGGTGAAACAAAAATTGACCTTTTGTGCGAAAATTTAGGGCGAATAAACTTTGGTTCAAAAATTGCAAACCAGCGCAAGGGCATTGAAAAAGTAAAAATCAACGGCAAAAATCATCAGGGTTTTAGCATTTTTAACCTGCCTTTAACGCCGCAGCAAATTGAAAAAATTGATTTTGATGCAGGCTATGCAAAGGAGCTTCCGGCTTTTTACGAGTTTGTTTTTAACGTAGAAAAACCCTGCGACACTTTTTTAAACTTTGAAGGCTTTGAAAAAGGCTGCGCGTTTATAAACGGCTTTAACCTTGGGCGCTACTGGAACATTGGTCCGCAGAAAAAACTTTACCTGCCGGCACCGCTTTTAAAGCCGGGTAAAAACACCATAATTCTGTTTGAAACAGAAGGCACGGCAGGCAGCTTTATAACCCTTGACGAAAACGACAGCTGGTAAAAAACACTAAAAAAGTTCAAAAACTGTCATTCCGAAACAAGATGTCATGACAACAAAAAAGCACTTCCGAAAAAGGAAGTGCTTTTTATTTTTGCTTTGTCTTTTATTATTGCTGGTGGCCGCAAAAACCCCTTTTTTTATGTAAGTTGGCTGGTGCTTTTGCTGCTTGCTTTGCCTTTAACTGCTGGTGGGCGCAAAAAACTGCGCCCTTTTTTACAGGCGGCAAAGGCTAAACCTTGAATTTGTCAATCTGTGAACCGATATCGTCAATTGATTTTGCCATTTGTTTTGAAACGGATTCAAGTTCAATGCCGCTGTCGTTAATGCGCTTTGTACCTATGTCCATTTCTTCCATGTTCTGGGTAATTTCTTTGGTAATGCCCTGCAAATTCTTAATCTGCTGCATAATAAGTTCGTTGCCTTTTGCAATTTCTACAGAAGAAGTTTCAACCTGCGAACTGTCATTGCGCATGGACTGAAGAGCCTGACTAACCTGCTGCGAACCTTTATTCTGTTCTTCCAGCGCATCTTTCATCTGGGCTACAAAATCATTCGTATCCTTAATTTTTTCCCCAATGCTGCTAAACTTGCTGTTGGTTTCATTGCTTACGGCAACCGCTTCGCCAATAGTTTTGGAAATATCGCTCAAATTGTCTTTTATGTATTTAGACTGTGAAGTTGAGTTTTCGCTTAATTTTCTGATTTCGTCGGCAACAACAGAAAAACCCTTACCAGCTTCACCGGCATGTGCCGCTTCAATTGCAGCATTCATCGCCAAAAGGTTGGTTTGGCTTGCAATGCCGTTAATTACCTTGTTTGCTTCTTCCAGCGCCTTAGACTGGTTTTCAATTTTCTGAATTTTTTCGTTGATGAACTTCTGGCTTTCAATACCGCCGGAAAGCAAATCGTACAAATCGCGGAAAGAAGAAGCAAGAATATCCATGGAATGCTTTACTGAAGCAATGTTGCTTACCATTTCTTCTGTTGCAGCCGAAGCCGAATTAACGCTGCCAGCCTGATTTTCAATAATCCTGTCGAAAGAATCAATTTTTTCAGAAATCTGGTTCAGCGTAGACGCGGTTTCTACAACGGCATTTGATGAAGTATTTATCTGTTCGTGGGTAGAACTGATGTTTGCAGAAATCTGGGTAATTGCCGAAGACGTGTTCATTGTAGAAATTTGCAGCTGCATACCGGCGGCTTCCAGTGTTTTTTTGGAATTCTTGATTCCGGCAATAATAACCTGAAGTTTTTCCGTAAATTTGTTGAATTCCCTGATAATCTGACCGATTTCGTCATCGGACTTAAATTCAATGCGCCGGGTAAGGTCTGCGTCGCCGCTCGAAATTTTTTCGAATGACTTTTTAACCGTTACAAGCGGCTTAAGTGATTTACTTATAATGAAATAGATAACAAAAACATTAAAAAGGTCGGCAGCAAGGCCAATAAGAAGAATGATAAGGCGCAGGGTGTTTACCGAACTGTAATAGTAACTGTATGGAATTGAACAGACTACCTTCCAGTCCTTGTCCGGAACAGGACAGGAAACTGCAAGCATTTTTTTGCCCGTAATGCCGTCGGTGTAAATTTCCATTTTCTGGTTTTTGGCAACGTTCTGAATAAGTTTTGTATATTCGGCCAGATAATTTTCGTTGTTTTTTATTTCGTCTGCTACATTTGAAAGGATTTCGCCTGTTTTGTTGCTAATGATAACCGGGTGAAAATTTTCAACTACGGAAATATTGTCTGCAATGCTTGTAACTACAGAACCGTCTTTTGCCGATACGATGCAGCCGATGATTTTTCCGTCTTTCGATTTTACCGGCACGCTTAAAAACATCAGTACCCTGTTCCCGATTTTGGAAAACTGGGGGTCGGTAGAATAGTCAATGCCCTGACGCAAGGTTGGCTTTAAATATTCGCTTTCGTCTACTTTTGCCTGCACGGGTTTACCGGCCGCATTTATAAAACGGCCTTCTACGTCGTAAAAGGCAATGTTACGGTCATCGCGCCTTAAGGTTGCCAGAAAAGTACATTTTTCCTGCAACGGTATATTTTCATCAATTATGTTTGGAAGAAGGGCAAGGGTGTGCAGCACTTCAAATTCGCTTTGAATGGCAGCATTTACCTGTTCGGCAGAATTTTCAGCCGTTTCCAAAAGGGTAGCTTCTATCTGGGTATCCAGATGCCTGATTACTGTTTCTGCCGCCAGCATACCTATAACGCCAACAGCAACAGCCATAAGAATTGAAATTATCAGAACCAGTCTGGTTTTCAATGATTTCATAAATTAACCTTCCGTTTCCTCAAAAACAGCATTTGAGACGTTTAGCAGGAATGCTCAGTTCTGAAATTTAAGAGCATTACCAGAAACCATGTATTTTTAATTTATTCCGTTATTTTGGTGATTATATATTAACCAAAATTATTGGTAAAGCTTATTAAACTAAAAAAATTTACAAAATTAAAAAGAAGTTTATTAAATTAAATGGAAGAAAATATTTTACAGATCAAAAGCCGGGTTTTTAAGGCTGTTTGGTGGGTGCAAATTGCAAACTGCGCTGCATTTTTGCCGGTTTTTTTGTATTATTGAATTATGAAAAAAATTTGTGCGCCTAAAAGCAAATGGAATTATGCCGTGTATGCCATTTTTGTATTTTACCTGCTGCTTATAAACGGTGCCTTTGTTTTGCTTGCAGCAGAACCGAATGATGAAAAATTCGGCATAACAAACCCTTTGTTTCAGTTTACGGCAGCCGTTAACTTTGTAATAATCTTTGTCGCCGCAAAAATCATAATAAACAGAAGAAATTCCATTGAATACGACGGCGAAAACCTGATTCTTAAAAGCAGAACCAGAACTTTGAAAAATAATTTTTCAAGCTTAAAATCGATTACGCAAGTTCGCGGCGAAATTTATTCCGTTTCCAGATTAGGCCGGATAAACACTGATACCGAATATTCGTGGCGATTTGAATTTTCTGACCGAAAACCTTTTGAAGTATTTTTGAACCAAACCCAAACCGACAGGGACATGAAAAAATTCCTTCGTTTTGTGCGCACAACCCACAAACACATTGAAATAAAATTGCACCCGGCAGCGGTTTGTTAAAGCAAAAAAACTGGTTCAAAGCGCCGGTTCAATGCCGAACTTTTTAAGGTCAACCTTTCCGTTTGCAACTTCAACACCTTCGGCTTTCAGCATTGCCGCCTGAATTTGCGGCCCGCCCATACCAAAATTAGCGCCCATTTTTCCGTTAGAGTTTACAACCCGGTGGCAGGGTACTGGTTCAAAATCCGTTTCTGCGCCGTCAAAAGCGGTGCATGGTGCAAAACCGGCGGCTTTAGCCAGCTGAAAAAACGGCACAGGGTTTTTATGCATAACGTTGCCCACCACACGCGCCAAACGGGCATTGCCGGCAAGCCGCGCAACCTGTCCATACGTTATAACCCTGCCTTCCGGCACGCGGCGCACAATTTCATAAATCTTCAGTTCCAGTTCCGTCATAATTTTTCAGTTATTTTTCAAAACCACTTCAGCAAAAATTTCATCAAAATTACAGTAACCGTAAATTCTTTCAAACAAAGATTTTGCCAAAGAGACTATTTCCTTGCTGTCGTTCCCTGCGTTGGCATACAAAAAATCTTCATCCTGTATAATTTCTTTATGCTGCAAGTTTTCCACGGCGTTTCTATTAACGGAAATATCTTTTTTAAAAGTATAGCCGCTTTGCAGCAATTCCGCCTTTACTTTTTCCGCATCGTCTTTACCGGCAGAACTGCAAGGCCACGTTAAAACAAGCCCGTATTTTTCACGCGCAAACTGAACAAAATGAGCCTCCTTATTGCCGCTAAATACGGCAAAACCCCGGTCTTTATAGTCTGCATTTACCAGTTTTTCAATTTCTTTTTCTGCTTCAGCAATTGAAACTTTTACGTTTTTTGCCTTAAACAGCCGCAAAACCACCAGAACAATAACGCATGCAATTATTATAAATATTTGTACTGTTTTCATTTTTTCCTTTTTTATAAAAAACCCTGCACGTGGTGGTGCAGGGCGCTTGGGCTTAGTTTTCCTGTACTTCAGCTGCTACGGCATTTTCGGCTTTAGGTGCGTTTTGAATGTTTTTAATTCTGTTTGGCAAATACGGATGACTTGAACACAATTCTGAAAACACAACAGAAACGCTTTTGCATTTTTTTGCATTTTCAATATATTTTGCCGCATTCATTTTGGAATAAAGACTTTTACCGGCAGCAAGCACCAAAAGGCCTTTTTCTGCGCCATTTTCCGAAAGATCACAGCCAATGTTGTCACAGGTGTATTCGCAGGCGCGCGAATATGCGCTTCCTAAAAACGGAACAATCGAAGAAATGCCAGTCCAAAAACGTTTTTGCATGTGGTTTCTTTTTACATGGCCAAGTTCGTGGGCAAGAATAAATTTTACAACTTCCGGTTCCGTATCGTACATTTCAAAAATTTCAGAAAAAATGGCAATGTAGTTTTTGCATGAAAACCTTATTGCAAAAGCATTCAGCGAGCCACCTTCCTGCAAGATAAAAAGCGGCGGAATTTTTTTCATGTTCAATTCTTCTGCCATTTTCTGATAAACCACGTAAAATTCGGGAAACTGTTCCTGATTTATTTCTACGCCATTGCCCTTCAAGTAACCGATAAGAAAAATTTTTCTAAAATAAACCCAGCCAGCAAACAGCAGAACATAAAAAAGAATCACAGGAAGAACCGTAAATGGCGACAGTTCTTCCGAATCCATATTCAACGTGCAAAAAGCGTAACAAATAATTGTTGCCAACCATATAACCGGCGTTAAAATCACTTTCAGTGCAAAAAGAACGTTCTCTTTTTTACATACCCTAACTTTCATTTTCTCTACTCCTAATGAAACTTTTTTTGAGATTGAATAATTCTGCGCGTTGCAAAATTGATTCAGCGTTTCACTATAAACAGAAAAAGAAACAAATATCAAGTTAACGGTCTGTAAAAACGGCTTATTAAAGCTAATGCGCACGTTTACATATTTACATAAATGAAAAATAAAAAACCCTGCACGTGGTGGTGCAGGGCGATAATTAAAAGTTCTAAAAAATCTGGCAGCCGGAACCGGCAATCAGAACAAGGTGGCGTTCCCGTTCTTCCTTGCCGTCGCCTAAAAAGGGGGCTTCAATTTTTACGGCCTGCCACTTTGGCACAAGCAAAGAAATGTTTTTCATTTCTTCATCAATTTTGCTTTTTTTTGCCTTGTACGCGGCCAAAAGCCCGGTATCTTTTGGCAAAGCCATAAGGGTTTTTGTCATTGCTTCGTCCAGTGGACGGAATGCACGGAAAACAATCAGGTCGAAAGCTTTTTTGGGTGCTTTTTCGGCTTCGCTGTTCAAAATGTCTACGTTGTTAAGGCCTAAAAGCAGCTTGCAGTTTTCCAAAAATGCGCAGCGCTTGCTCATTCTTTCAATTAACGTAAAGTGAAGGTTTTCAAATACAATGGCAAGGGGAATGCCCGGCAAACCGCCGCCAGAACCCACGTCCGCAGCCTGAAAAGCCGCATTTTCTGTAATATTTTCTGCCGAACTGCCAAGTTTTTCAACGATTGACTTTATCTGGGCGTAGGGCGCAAGGCTGTCCAGAATGTGCTTAAAAAAAATGTCTTCAATATTGTCTGCACCAACCAAATCGTAGGCCTTGTTGAACATGTTAAGTTCTTTGGCATAAGCCAAAAGCTTGGGCAAATATTTCTGGTCGATGCCCAGTTTTTCAAGCTGAGCACCTGCCTGGTCTAATTTATTTGGCATTTATTTTCCTTCAATTAAATTTATTACCGCATCAAATTCCAGCTTGCACGCATTTTTTTCGCTTTCGCTTAAAAATACCGTGTACTGGCTGCGTGCCGAAATGTCCTGCATTGCGTCAGCAACTTCTTTTGCCTTAATTGAACCGATGGACTGCAAGTCTTTCAGCTTTGCTTCCGGCGTATAGCCAATTAAATAGTTGTTGAACCGAAGCAGTGCTTCGCCATAGTGACCGTTCGGCGCAGTGCGGCGGCCGTAATAGGCAATAAGGTAAGGCGCAATGCTTTGATCCGTAAGGCCTGCGTTTTTGGCAAAATATGGAACCATGTTGAAAGTGCTTATAGTTTTTTCAACCTGCGGATCTCTGAAACTGTAGGCAAGGAAAGCACGCGCATTCAAGCGGTTAATACTTGCGCCTGCACCATAAGCACCGCCTTCAAGCCTTATTTTTGGCGTGTAATATTCGTTGGTTAAAATATCAGCCGCAATTGAATATGCAAGTTCCCTGCTGCCGTCTACAGCCACGCCAGAAACCACCGAAGCCGAATCGTTGATTATTACGGCTTCTTTTTGGGCTGGTTTTGGCAGACCTTTATAATTCTTACCGGTTCTGCCGCTGTACGGCGACAGGCGGCTTACAAGGTTTTTGCCCGGCTTTGTAAGTGCGTTGGTTTTGCCGCCGCAGTACATTACAACCGGCTGGTTTGCACAAAGCATTTTGTCGCGCACGGTAATCATTTTTTCAATTACGTTGGAAGGGTTCTTGTTCATGTCCTTGTAAACTTTCTGCAAGAACAGGTAATAAGGCACTCCATTCAGATAATCGTCAAGAATGTAGCCGTCAAAGCACGCTGCACGCGCCCTTGTTGCCGCAAATGAATATGAATAGCTTTGCATGGCGCGTTCAATGTTGGCTTTTGCCATTGCAACAAGCACTTTAAGCCGGTTAGGGTCTAAAACTGAATCGTACAGAATCATCGTCATCAGGTTTTCTGCTTTCTGGGCGTTTTTAGGTTCCGCAAACCAGTAATAATCCAAAACCGGGTAGTAATTTTCGGTTTGGTAGTTGTCGCACTGGGCATGTAAGCGCGAAGTCATTCCAAGAATCAACATGCTTAACTGGTAGTCAATCTGGTCTTCCGTATATGTGCCTGCCGGCAAACCGCCAATAAGGCTGGTATACAGCTTTGCATATTGCAGCTCTTCCTTGTCCAAATGCGAAACATTAAGCATAAAACGGGTCATCAGCGCTTTTTCAGAAGCCTGAGTGCTTAAATAAAGCACGCCGTCTTCAGTTGTTTCGGCAATGTCATAGCTTTCCAGCGCCGGGTTCAAATTTTGCGGCGTAAGAACCTGCAATTTCTTTACGCTTTCTGCACCAGCCTTATCTTCTTCTTCAAGCCAAGCCTTAAAATCCTTTGTCTTTTTAACAATCGATTTCCGCTGGGAATCGCTCATGCGGTTTTTAAGGTCGGCAAGTTTTTCAGCCTGTTCCTGTTCTTTCTGTTCGGCAAGCCCGGCTTTTGGTTCTACAATTACAAGGGCACTGTGGTTGTTACTAATAAAATATTTTTTTACAAAGTTCTTAATGTCTTCAACCGTAACATCCTGCACGGCGTAGCTGGCCTGGGCACTGGCATAACGGTAGCCAATGGTAATCTGGTCAGCAGCCATTCCGCTAAGCAGGTCAAGACCAACTTCCGTATTTTCCCTTGCAAGCAGGGCAGAGGCGTAAAAGTTTGTTTTTTCGCTTTCAAAAAGGTCGCTTTCTACGCCGTTCTGGGCAATCTGGTTCAGTGCGTCAAGAACAAGTTTTTCAAAAGTGCTTGCCTTTGCAGAATTTATGTTTTCGGCTACAAATTCAACCTGGGGCTGGCGCGTGGCACTGTTTGCAAAAACTGAATAGCTGTCGGCAATGCGGCTTTTGTTAAGGCTTTTAATAAGCGGCGAGTTCTGATTGTTCAGAATGCGCAGGGTAAGCTGCATAACCGGCAAATCCTTGTCGCTGATACCGCTAAGTGCATAGCCTTTGGAAATGGCACTTTTACCGGCTGTGGGCGTGTTTGCGCTAACCGGCAGCTGGCGGAAAATGTATTTTGATTTTTCAAAAGGCTTCTGCGGTTCAATTTTGGCAAGGTCGCCGGTTTTCTGGTAGTGACAGAGCCACTGCCTGTCTAAAAATTCAAGAAAACTTTCAATTTCAACGTCGCCGTAAATGCCAATAATTGTGTTGCACGGTACAAAATATTTTTTGTGGTAAGCCTTTAACTGTTCGCCCGAAAGACTAGGTATGTTTTCCGGGTCACCGGCGTAATCGTTTTTAACAAGCGTGTCGCAGAACAAAGTTTCTGTTACTGCCTTGCTTGCCACGCGCAGAATGCTGGCATTTGCACCTTTCATTTCGTTATAGACAATGCCGTTAACCGTAAGCGGCGAATTTTCATCTGCCATTTCATAACGCCAGCCTTCGCGCATAAAGGCAAATTCTTCAAGGCTTGGTTCAAAAACCGCAGAAAGGTAATAGTCAGCCAAAGCCTGATACTGACGCTGGTCGGTTGTGGCAAACGGGAATTCAATGTAAGTGTTTGAAGTTGCGGCGTTCATGTACGTGTTGATTGTAGTATTTGCCGCGCCGTTAAAAACTTCCTTGCCCGGGTAATTTTTTGTTGAAGCAAGGCAAATGTGTTCCAGCACGTGGTTTGCACCGTTGTCGCTTTCCGGCGGAGTACTTACGGTTATGTTAAACGAAAGGTTTTTGTCATCGTTTGCAACGTAGTAAACGTGTGCACCGCTCTGCACGTGTTCAAGAATGTATGCTGTTCCGTCAACGGCGGCAATCGTCCTTTTTTCTATAAGCCTGAAACCGTTGTTATTGAATGTGGCTGCAGAAACTTTGCGTGGCTGCGTGCCGTGCAAAATTGAAGAAGACTGTAAAACGATGCCGTTGCTGCTGCTCTGGCAGCCGGCAAAAACTAAAGTGGCCATAAATGCGATTGCCCCTGTTAATACAATTGAAGATTTTTTCATAAAACACCCTGATAGCCCGAATGCCGGCTATCTGACAAGATTCAACATTCACGAAAATGACAAAAAGTGAAAACCTGCTCACATCATAAATCGGTAAAAAACAGGGCTTAGAACAGATGGCTGGTAAAATATTTTTTTAGAATTTGGAAGGTTTAACAGGGTATATATAATAGAGGAAAAAGAAAGTTTTTTTGAATAAACAACAGTCATGCACGTTTTAAAGTCATTCCAAAACTGGTTCAGAATGACTTTAAAACTGTATGCTAATTCCAGTTGTAAGGCCGCTTGCCCCATTTATAGGTGGCACTTGCGCCCAAATACCTGCCGATAAAACGGCTTAAAAATGCCCGGAATTTCCATTTAGGTGCCATTATGGCAGTTTTCTTGCCTTTTCTGGCACACTTTAAACAATGGGCAACAACTTTTGCAGGGTCAAGGCCGTGGCGCACTTCTTTACGCGCACCGTTGCTTGCAACGTTTGCAAATTCTGTGCTTACAGGGCCGGGACAAAGGGCACAAACTTTTATGCCGTGCTCGGCAACTTCCGCAGCAAGTGCCATGGTAAAGCTTAAAACATAGGCTTTGCTTGCCCCGTAAACGGCAAAATTCCCCAGCGGCCAAAAGGAAGCAAGGCTTGCAGTGTTTATAAGCAGGCTGTTTTTTTGCATGTAGGGCAGGCACAAGCCGCACAAACCCACTAAAGTAGTGCAGTTCAGTTCCGTCATTTCCAGTTCTTTTGCAAGTGGTGTTTTTTCAAAAGGGCCGTAAGTACCAAAACCGGCATTATTAACCAGTTTGTTTATTACCAGTTTTTTACCATTCTGTTCACAGGCGGCAGCTTCTTCCTTAATCAGAAGTTCAAAAGCATTAACGCCTTTTACACCGGCTAAATCCATGCAGATAATTTTTACCGCCGGTTTATAATTCCGGGTAATCTGTTCGCTTAAACTTTGCAAAAGTTCTTTTCGGCGTGCAATAAGCCAAATTTCGTCATCTTCGTTAAAGGCAGCAATCTGCAATGCAAATTCCTTGCCCATGCCGGCACTTGCGCCGGTAATAATTGCAATTTTTTTCATGCATTTATTTTACCAAACTTTCTTCATTTGAAAAGAAAAAAAAGAAGAAATTTAATAAAACGCGAAAAAGCTTTTGCCGGTTGAAGAATAAAAAAGCCCCTAAAGCACACAGCAATTAGGGGCAAATAGCGGGTTTCAAATCTGTAAAACTTACAGACTATTCGGAATTAATAACATTTTTTACATGAACCTTTACCGGCAGCAGGAACTTTGCCGCTGCCGTAAAAGCGTCGCACAGCACTGCACATTCATCAATATTTACATGAAAGCCGTGCAAGTACGGCATGTTTTTTTTATTTTACGTAAGTTACGGCTTCTTTTGCTTTCGGGCGTTCCTTGCGCACTGGCATTTCAGGGCGTTTGCCGTCAAAGTTTTCAGGTTTTTCTGCAAATTCAGCCTTGCCAATAAGCATAACTGCTCCAACCGGCATTCCTTCCGGCGATTTTACTTCTGCCTTTAAGTCGCCTTCATTTAAACCGCGCACCATTAAAGGGTTAAGAACCTGAACAAAATAACCAAGTTCCATTGCTTTTTTTGTCATGCACTGCATTGCATACATGCTGCCCATTCCGCTCATAAAGTCGCTGCTTACAACAATGGCAACAGGTGCACCGTTAATGCCTTTTTCAGCCATTTTTTTCATTGCTTCCATGTCCATCCCAGGCATTCCGTGGTGCGGACGGCGGTAGCAGCCGTTTCTTTTGGCTTCTTCAGCATTTTTTGCATCTTTCGGTGCGTTTTTGTTTTCGCTTTTTTCAGCCTTTGCCTTTGGTTTTTCAGGAACTTTTTTATCACCCTGTTTTTTTACAGTCGGGTCTTTTGGAACCGGAACAGGTTCACCTTTTTTAGGTGCCTTCATTTCCGGCGGATTTTTTACCGATTCATCTATTTTGGCAAGAACTTTGGGATTGGTAACAACCGCAAAGTGCCAGCTTTTGTCTTCATTTGGAATTGCCGTACCGGCACTGATGATTTTTGACAAATCAGAATCTTTTACTTTTTCGCCGGTAAATTTCATAACCGGCGGTTTGTATCCGCGGAATTCAGGTTTTTCACCTTCTGCCTTTGGCGCAGGATTTGCAAATACAGCAGAAACCGTGGTAACGGCAAAAACAACTGACATGAATCTTACAAAACGGTTTGACGTTCTTTTCATAAAATAAACTCCTTAAAACGAATGTTTCTTTTAGGTTCCAATTCCATTGGGGTGGAATTACAGCGGCTTTGTTTGCCGTGTTTTGCTTATATAACCACAAGTTTTTCCCTTTGGATACGCGGTTTTTGCTTAAGGCTTTGTTATAAACGGCTAAAATTCTGTTATAAAGACGTTTGCCTGACGGCGGCATTGTGCACTGCTTGTAAAAAATTAGCATGCATTGTATTTTATAAAAAATACATCACACGGGAGGACAACCATGACAGCAGAAGAATTAGAAGCAAAAGTAAGAGAAGGTCTTGAACAGATGCGTCCACAGCTTCAGGCTGACGGAGGCGACTTGGAATATGTTGGAATGAGAGACGGTTCAGTAGTGCAGGTTAAATTAACCGGTGCTTGCGGCGGCTGCCCTATGGCAACAATGACATTAAAAATGGGCATTGAACGCTTTTTGAAAGATACCATTCCAGAAGTAACCGAAGTAGAACAGGTTTTCTGATTTTAAGGAAAAATATGATTATTGAAGATAACAAAGTTGTAGCTATTGACTACATTCTTAAAAACAAAGACGGCGAGATTATTGATGAATCTAAAAACGCCGGTCCTTTAGAATATTTGCAGGGTCATCACGACATTATCATCGGTCTTGAGAAAGCCCTGCTTGGCAAAAGCGAAGGCGATAAAGTTTCCGTGGCAATTGAACCGGCCGAAGCTTACGGCGAAATTGATCCGAACCTTATCGTTGACGTAGCAAAAGACGGTTTTCCGCCGGAAATTACCGTTGAAGTTGGAATGCAGTTCCAGACAGAAAGCGGCCACATTGTTACCGTAAAGAAAATTAACGAAAATACTGTTACCGTTGACGCAAACCATTTTCTGGCCGGTGAACAGCTGTTTTTTGACGTAACAATCGTTTCGGTGCGTGATGCAACCGAAGACGAAATTGCAAACGGCCTTTACCGTGGCTGCGGTTGCGGTTGCGGCGGTGACTGTGGTGATGACTGCAACTGTGGCGGTGGCTGCGGCGGCAACTGTAACTGCGGTAACTGATTTATTGCTTTTGCCAGAACCAATGAACATTCTTCTTTCCGTATCAGTTTGTTTGTTGCCTCTTTTTTTGGCAGAAGCTTTTGCATTTTTCATTTTGAAATTGAAAAGCCCGAAATATGCCCTTGCGCCTGTTTTGGGCTTTTTTTCTGTTCTTGTGCCGGGCTTTTTAATAAGCATTGCAGATTATTTTTTCAATTTTGCCCCAGACAAAATACAAAGCATTGGTTCGCTTTTGGTTTACAACCTGTTTTTTGTGGCTTTAATTGAAGAAACGGTAAAATTTTTTGCGCTGAAAAATTTTTACTGTTTTCTGCGGCAAACTGAACAGATGGAAAACCGCCAGCTGTTTATGGCACTTACCCTTGGCATAGCTTTTGGCGTAGGCGAATGCATTTTTTACCTTGCCGGAATCAGCCATTTTTCAATTTTGCGCCCTTTTACCGCGGTTTTGCTGCACGGCGCATGCACCTGCGTTTGTGCTCAAAGTTTTTTTATTTCAAAAAGCCGCCGCCCGCTGGCTAACAGCGCATATTTTTTAGCAAAAGCCGTTGTTTTACATGGCCTGTACAATTTTTTTGTAAGCCTTGGCGGCTTTTTTTATGTTTTTGCGGCACTTATCCTGCTTTTTTCCATTTACAGCGCCTGCTGTAAAATTGAAAAATAATCAACACTTTGCTATTCTTGCCTTATGAACGCAAATTTCTGGATTGTTGCCCAGCAGGTTTTAATTTTGTTCCTTATGATTTTAACCGGCTACATCTGCACAAAATTAAAATTTTTCAGCGACCAGGGCATTAAAGACCTTACTAAATTCATACTTCACATCGTAATTCCCTGCGTAATCATCAGTTCTTTTCACCGCCAGTACGATTCAGCAATGATGAAAGGTCTGCTGCTTTCGCTTTTGGCGGCAGTTATTGCCCACCTTTTAAACATTGCGGTTGCGTCTGTTTTCATCCGCGACAAAGAGCAGGCGCGGAAGGCGGTTTTGCAGTTCGGACTGGTTTTTTCCAACTGCGGCTATATGGCACTGCCGCTGCAAAATGCGCTTTTGGGCGCAGACGGCGTGTTTTTTGGTGCCGCGTACAACGCAATTTACAACATTTTCAACTGGACTTATGGCCTTATTATTATGAATCCGGCCAAGGAAATGAAGCTGAAAAAAGTTTTTCTGAATCCCGGCATTATAGGCGTTTTTTTAGGCCTGATTTTCTTTTTAACGCCGCTTAAGCTGCCGCAAATTCTTCTTGCGCCGGTGCAGGGGTTTGCCGCCCTTAACACGCCGCTACCAATGGTAGTTATTGGCTATTATTTGTGCCAGATTACCAGCTTTGCCGTGCTAAAAGACAAAACGCTTTCTTTCAGCGTGTTTTTGCGGCTGGTTTTTCTGCCGCTTTTAACGGTTCTGGTGCTTTACCTGTGCAGTTTCCGCGGAAGCGTGCTGCTTTCGGCGGTTATTTCGGCGGCGGCACCAAGCGGCGCAAATACGGTTATGTTTTCCGTTATGTACGGAAGGGATTCCAGGCTTGCGGTTACAATGGTTTCAATTACTACGTTTTTTTCCATTATTACAATGCCGCTTATTGTGGCACTTACAATGAACATTATGTAATAAAGCCTTGCTTCGGCGTTTTTTTGCAAAAAATTGAAACGGTTAAATTTAAAATTTTTTGCTTTAAATATTTATTTTTAAGAACGGCTAAATTCAACTTTGAGAATGGCCGTTCTAAAATTTGAGAACGGCTAGAAAAATTTTTAAACATAGCCGCAAAATTTTTTTGCGGGAACAGTTAATTTTTTTCTTATAGGTTCAATTTCGAGTTTTATAAAAAAGACCAAAAGTCATCTATATAATTGTGACAAAGACAGGCACAGACACGAAAAAAAATACGCCGGGCGTATGCACAAGTCTTTTTTTTTCTGCGCCATAGCAGTGCCTGTTAGCGCCTTGCCGGATTTTATTAGCGTGCGATGTCTGTTTTTTTGTATAAATTTTAAAAAATGCATATTTATGCAATTTTCGGCGCTTCTGCATTGAAGTTTTTTTTGTGTTGAGCTATATTCTTTAATTAGCAGTGTTTGTTAGCACAACCAATGGCGGTTTTGCTAGTGCAATGGCGCATAAAACGCTGTTTCATTTCTTTTTTTCTTTTGGCTCAATTACCGAGCCCCGACTTTGTGCGGCAGTTTTGCGCACGTCTTTGTTCAATGGCGAACAACGGTTGGGGGCGTTTTGCTTTGCCCCAAACCAGCAATCATTATTCAGTACAATGTTTCTTTTTAGAAATGTTATAAATGAACCGCGGGCATAAATGCTTTGTGCAGATGAAGCGTTGCTTCGTTAAAAATGTTCGCTTAGTAAAAATAAAAGGTGGTAACTAAATGAAAAACGCTTACGTATCACGCATTTGGGAAGAGGTTAAAGCAAAAAACGCTAATGAACCTGAATTCCTTCAGGCTGTAGAAGAAGTTCTTACAACTCTCGAACCAGCTGTTGATCAGATGCCAGAACTGGAACCAAACGCAGTTCTCGAAAGACTCGTTGAACCAGAACGTGTTATTCAGTTCCGTGTTCCGTGGATGGACGATGCTGGCAACTATCATGTAAACCGCGGTTTCCGTGTTCAGTACAACAGTGCTATCGGACCTTACAAAGGCGGTCTCCGCTTCTCTAAAGAAGTTAACCTTTCAGTTCTCAAATTCCTCGGATTTGAACAGATTCTTAAAAACTCTCTTACAACTCTCCCAATGGGTGGTGGTAAAGGTGGTTCAGACTTCGATCCACACGGAAAATCAGACAAAGAAGTTATGCGTTTCTGCCAGTCTTTCATGACAGAATTGTACCGCCACATTGGTGCAGACGTTGACGTTCCAGCTGGTGACAAAAACGTTGGCGGACGCGAAATCGGTTACTTGTTCGGTCAGTACAAACGCATCCGTGACGAATTCACTGGTGTTCTTACAGGTAAAGGCCTTGCATTCGGCGGTTCTTTGATTCGCCCTGAAGCTACAGGTTACGGACTTATCTACTTTGCACGCGAAATGCTCAAAGTTAAAGGTCAGGATTTCAAAGGAAAGACTTGTGTAGTTTCTGGTTCAGGAAACGTTGCTCAGTACGCTGCTGAAAAAATCATTCAGTTGGGCGGAAAAGTTGTTACACTTTCTGACTCTAACGGATACATCTACGATGCAGACGGCATTACACAGGAAAAACTTGACTGGGTTAAAGACCTTAAGAACGTTAAACGCGGCCGCATTTCTGAATATGTTAAACAGTTCCCATCTGCAAAATACTTTGAAGGCAAAAAAGTTTGGGAAGTTAAATGTGACTGTGCATTCCCATGTGCAACACAGAACGAACTTCTTGAAGCTGATGCAGAAATGCTCTTGAAGAACGGTGTTAAACTGGTTGCTGAAGGTGCAAACATGCCTTCTGACAACGCTGCAGCTGCTAAATTCCAGGCAGCAAAAACCATGTATGCTCCTGGTAAAGCTTCTAATGCTGGTGGTGTTGCAACATCTGGTCTCGAAATGTCTCAGAACTCAGAACGCCTTTCTTGGTCTGCTGCTGAAGTTGATGCTAAACTTGACGGAATCATGTGCAACATTCATGACAACTGTCTCAACACAGCAAAACGTTTCGGTCTTATCGAAGGCGAATACGTTAACTACCAGGCTGGTGCAAACATTGCTGGTTTCGTAAAAGTTGCTGAAGCAATGATCGCTCAGGGATTGGTATAATTTTAGCTAATCTTTAGTAGATTAAAAAAGGAGTCCTTCGGGACTCCTTTTTTTTGCCGCAAGCTGAATCAGGCTTGGTTCTGCATTCCGTGGCAGATGCTAGGACTATTTCAGCTGGGCTTTTATTTCTTCCAGAACCTTAATATCCTGAATTGCAGAAGATAAAGGCGACTTCAATTCGGCCTTTCCGTCAAGAAAATCTACCGCATTTTTTACCATTCCGGAAAAATAACCTGTTTTTTTGGGCAGCTTTACCGCCTTGTCTTTTGAAAGGGAAAAAAAGCCGGTATAAAGCTTTGATTCCTGCCGTTTGTAAAACTTTGCATAACCGTTCCCAACGCAAATGCGGCCTTCAGTTCCCAGAATATCAATTCCAAAAGAAAAAAAACGGCTTCTTCCGCTCATTGCAATTTGAATTTCGCTGCATTTTGAAGTAGAAAAACTTGCCGTAAAGTTTCGTACTGCGTTTTTTTCGTCTTTATAAATGCCCGTAACCACAGGCTTTGCCAGTTCTTCGCCTAAAAGAAACTGAATTATGTCTACAAGATGCGTGCCGTCGTGAAGCAGACTGTATGCGCCGTCTTTTTCAAATTCTTCGCCATAAATTCTAAGCCCGGAATACAGTTCGCCGCGAAATGTCTGAAGCGTGCCGATTTTTGGCAAATAATTTCTGGCGGCAACATAGTCGGCCGAAAAACGCCTTTCGTGATTTACCATAACAGGCACATTGTTTTCTTTTGAACAGGCAGAAATTTTTTCTGCTTCCTGCAAATTAAGGGCAACCGGTTTTTCTAAAATTACCAGTTTTGGCCGGGCTTTTATTGCCTTAATGCATTCTTCCAGGTGGGCATCTTCGTTTACGGCAACGGTAACAATGTCCGGGCAAATTGAACCGTAAAGTTCATCGCTGGAAGGAAAGATTTTTCCGCCTTTTACATAATTCTGCCAGTTTTTAAGTTTTTCACTGTCTTTGTCGGCGGCCGCCACCAGCTGAATGTTTTTATTGTTTTTCAAAGCCATTGTGTGAGAAGCAGGCTGTTCCCGTTTTTTATCAAACCCAAGGGAAAAACCAATTCTTCCGACACCAATAATTGCAGCAGTATAAGTTCTCATGCAATTATTATCGCCCGATTTTTAATAACAGTACAATTGAACCGTTTAGCCGTAAGGGCGCTTTTTTTTGTTCAGGCTTTTTAACAAGCGGGCAAATGTGCAGAAAACTAAAAAAATGTATATAGTTAACCGTTCGGTTGGGATTTTTCGGCACGACAGAACAAATTATTAATTTAACGGGAGGAACTGTTATGTTCAGTTATGTCTGGCCTTTGGGGCTTGTAGTATTGTCAAATGTTTTTTATCAGATTTGTGCAAAATCAGTTCCAGATAAAATGAATCCATTTGCATCACTAACAATAACTTATGTGACAGGCGCGATAGTGTCTTTGATTATGTATCTTGCATTAAACAAAGGCGGAAACATTATTCACGAATACCAGAAAACCAACTGGGCACCGTTTGTTTTAGGGTTCGTCATTGTTGGGTTGGAAGTTGGATACATTTATGCGTATAAGGCAGGCTGGCCGGTAAGCGTTGCCCAGATTGTTCAGGCAGCAGTTCTTGCGGTTATATTAATATTTATTGGTTACATGCTTTATAAAGAAGCAATTACATGGAATAAAACAGCAGGAATAATTGTTTGTCTGGCGGGATTGGGATTGATTAACATGAAATAATAATTGAACAGGTAAACTTGATAAAGAGGCGATTTTCAGCATGGAATACAGAGAAGTTACGGAAAATGATTATAAAGGCTTAGCAAAGGCAATGGCTTGTGCCTATTCTGAAGAACCCTGGAATGAAAATTGGAGCGAAGAGAAGGCAATTAGAAGAGTAAAAGCGATACTGGGAAACTACGAGGCAATTGGTTTAGCAGCAGTGGATAACGGAATTATCAAGGGCGGACTATTGGGCTTTGTCGATCCTTACGCGAAAGAAGATTTCTTTTATGTTTCTGAAATATTTGTTGTTCCTGAGAACAAAAAAACAGGCATTGGGAAGAATTTACTTAAGGCGTTAGAGACTATTTTGAAAGGAAAGGGAATCTCCGTTGTTCAATTGATGTCAATTGAACCAAATGAAATGTTTTATAACAAATGCGGACTAAAAAAAGATGATGTTTCGGTTCTTTTTAAACGCTGCTAAAAATGATAATCCGTGAAGGATATGATTTCGATTATATTATCCCAATTCCAGTTTTATAATTCAAATTAAGGTGGCAAGGAATGAATGCTTTAGATTGCATAATGAACAGGCACAGTTACCGTGGCGAATATTTAACTGACATTATTCCATCAAAAAATGATTTGAGAAAAATAATGGAAGCAGGCTTGGCCGCACCATCCGGGTGCAACAAACAGACAACAAGCCTGATTGCGGTTGACGATTCAGCTATTGCAGAAAAAATTAAAGCCGTAATAGACCCGCCCATTGATAAATCTCAGTTTGTTACGTCTCTAAAGTTAAAGTACGGTATCTAAAGTGTTAAAATTCAAAACAATTCCTGCACATATGGAAGAGGCTTTGTATGGCAAAGGTATCGACAAATGTAACAGCTGTCTGAAATGTTATATTCCTTATGTATAAGATGTAGAAAACATAAAACATTCTAGAAAGCCAAATGACTGAAGGACTCGCCGCTTTTAGGTTTTGTATTAAGTAATGAATAAATCTAATAAACAAGGAAACTGAAATGACATTAAAAGAAGCTGTTTATGAACGACACACAGTTAGAAAGTATACTGCGAAACCAATTGCTGCCGACAAGGTTGAACTTTTGAAAAACTGCATAAAGGAAAACAATGAAAAATATGGATTAAACATCGAACTTGTAACAAACAATGGCGATGGAATCCCAGGTTTAGCCAAACTGTTCTTTGCAAAGGGGGTAAACAATTATTTTGTACTTGCAGGAAAAGACAGTGCTGACTTGGACGAAAAACTTGGATATTGCAGCTCAGTGTTGATGCTTTATGCTCAGACGCTTGGATTGAATACATGGTGGATTGGAACTACATACAGCAAAAAAGGTGCAGCAAAGAATGTTTCAAGTGATGTAAAAATTAATGGAATCATTGCAGTTGGTCATGGTCAGGATTCGGGAGTTCAGCACAAGATGAAGACTGCTCAAGATGTCAGCTCGTATGAAGGAGATGTCCCGGACTGGTTCAATGCAGGAGTGGACGCATTGCTTCATGATCCTACAGCATTGAATAAAATGATGTACACTGTGAAAGGTTCTGGTAACAAAGTTTCTATCACATGCAACAACGGAAGCTTCTCTGGTATTGATCTCGGAATCGGTAAAAATCATTTTGAAGTTGGCGCCGGAAAAGAAAACTTTGAATGGGAATAGGGTAAGACTGCTCTTCAAGTAGCTATATATTTTTGAAATGCCTGCTGAAACAAAAAAGCACTTTTTCCGTATGAAAGAAGTGCTTTTTTTGCTTTAAACAAACAATTATTCAAACTGAAACCATTTGAAATCAAAATTACTGCCGGGCAAAAACACAAACGAAACTTTTGTATTTCCAGGCACTGGTTTTATTTCAAATGTTTTTTCTGTAAAACCATCGCTACGGGCAAATTCAATTAGCTGGGTAACAACTTCTTCGCCTGCAAAAAACTTAACGTTTATGGAATTATTTTCGCTGTTGGAGCGGCCGCAAACGGTAAGCTTTTTTGCACCTTTTTCACCAAAATTCATCGCTTCAAAATCAAGGTTTACGTTATTACCAATGCCAAACACGCCGTTTTCGCATTTGGAAAAACTGTCGCCAACAATCACGTTTGCATCAAGGGCATTTAATCTGGCAAAAGCCTTAGGCGTTTGTTCGAAATAAAAGCCCTGGCACGATAGTTCCGTTAAAAAATTCAAGCTTATTTGATGCACGCCAAATAAACGCCGGTCTAAAACAAACACGTTTTCCTGATACGTGTTGTAAATTGAATCAGCCCTGTATTCGGCACTCAAAATGCACTTTCCGTTTTCCGGCGTACCGTCATAAACTTCAAGTGGTAACATGTTGTCAAACGAAAAAATCGGCAAGTGCAACACGTTACCACCTTGGTCGCCAAAATCAACACGGTTAAAAGTGAACCAGGTTGGCCCGATGCTGCGGTTGTGTGCACCGCCCAAAAAACTTACAGCCGGTTTTTTGGTATGATGCCCCCAGTCGTTCATTTTGCAGGCTTCAATTAACTGGAATGGATTTAAATTAGGGTTGCCCAAACCACGTACTTCAAATTCCAAATCGCTGATAATTTCGCTGTGATTTGTCTGGTTGGAAGCAGTGCAACGCAAACGGGCAATGCCGTCGCCCGTCGGAACAATTTCGGCACACTGGTCAAAATCGTTTTTCCATTCAAAAGCAGCAATTTTCTCATTTTCCGGCACTTCCGCCATCTGTTCAAATGTTTTTACCGATTCAACTTCAAGGCAGCTGCTTTTTACGCATTCGTTTTGCACGGCCGCAAATGCAATTTGCCTGTTTGTGGCATTTTGGGGCAGCACTTTTGCAAAAACCAGTTTTTTTTCACCGGCAGAAAAAAACATTCTGCTTTCGCCCGTAAAAAGTTCAATTTTACGTACCGGCACATAACTGTTAAGCGGCAGTTTCTGCTGCAACGGCAAAGAAACGCAGCCTTGCGGACTAAACGCCAGCGTTACGCCTTTTAAACCCAAGCTTGCAGCATGAACGCAAAAAGTGCCGCTTGCGCCGGGTTTTACAATTGCCAAAAGCCGGTTGCTGAACAGCTTTCGGCAGTGCAAATTATCTTTTGCCTTATATTCGTCATAATCCGTAGAATCGCCGTTATCCAGCCCCAAAAGTCGGGCATCGCCGGTAACAGAAACCGTAATGTAATTTTTAGCATTTTCTACCAGATGATTATTTTTGTCTGCGCACATCAGGTTTATAAAAACCAAATCACTGTCTTTGTGTTCTTCAACTTTGGCAATAATTTGCACCGGATCGGAAAAACTGTGCTTTACTTCGCTTGCAACAATTTTGCCACTTTTACCATAGGCAAGGGCTTTAAGTTCGCCCGGCTTATACGCCAGCTGCCACTGCCCAAAAGGTTCACTGTCACGGGCAAAATCGATTGTTTTTTTACCAAGACTTTCGCCGTTTAAGAAAAGTTCAATGCTGCTTACGTTTGTATAAACCTTTACATCAATCAGCTGCCCGTCATTAAAATCCCAGTAGGGCAGAATATGCACAAATGGTTCTGCCTTATCGTTCCACATGGCTTTGTACAAATAAAAAGTGTCTTTTTCAAAACCGGCAGTGTCAATCTGGCCAAAAAATGAATTTTTACTGTGATACGGCGTTGGTTCACCTATATAATCCCAGCCTGTCCAAATGTACTGGCCGGCGCTAAAATCGTGGTCGCGGTCGTGGGTAAGAACAAACTGCGTGTTGCGCGCGCCCCAGGTAGTGGTGCAGTTACCAAGGCTGCTGCACTGCTGGTCATCGTAAGTAACCAGGCACAAATCTTCCGGAAAATGATAAATGCCGCGGCTTTGAACGGTGGAAGAAGTTTCGCTGCCGTAAATGCACCACGAAGGATATTTTACGTGATGAGAATCGTACAAACGTTCCAGATAATTGTAACCGGCAACATCAATCAGTTCGGCACATTTCTGGGCATTTTCACCCATCATGTAATTGGAAGCAATTGTTATTGGTGCAACGCGCTTCGGGTCGCTTTGAACAACAAAACCGTACAGTTTTTTTGCAGTTTCATAACCGTTACCGGCATGTGTATCGTAAATTTCGTTGCCGATGCTCCACATAACAAGGCACGGATGATTTCTGTCGCGGCGTACCCAGCTTGCGACGTCTTTCTCACAGTCAGAATCAAAATAATTGGCGTAGTCGTAAGTGGTTTTGCATTTCTGCCACATGTCAAAAGCTTCGTCAATAATCAAAAAGCCCATTTCATCAGCAAGATTCATAAAGGCTTTTGCAGGCGGATTATGAGAACAGCGTATTGAATTAACGCCCATTTCCTTAAGCTTTTCAAACTGCCGCCTTAAAGCGCACAAATTGAAGGCTGCGCCTAAAGCCCCAAAATCGTGGTGCTGACACACGCCATGCAGTTTTAAATGCCTGCCGTTTAAAAAATAGCCCTTGTCTTTGTCAAAAACGGAAGTTTTGAAACCTGCGTGGCAAACTGTCTGTTCGGCAATGGGGTTTTCATCACGGCACGGGCAGGGTTCATCCATTCCGCTTAATAAAGAAACTTTTAAAAGATAAAAATCAGGATTTTCTACGTCCCAAAGTTTGGGATTTTTAACTTCAAACTCTATTTCTTTATGAAAAATTACTGCGTTTTCAAGGCCAAGTCCTTTTTGTTTTGTGCTAAATCCTGCAAAAAGGCTGTCGTCCTGTTTTTTAATATCATTCAAGCTGTATTTTTGAACAAAAAAACTGTTAAGTGTGGATTTTTCCACAAGTTCAACTTGCAGGCCGTATTTTTTAACTGCGGTTTTCTCACTATCTTCGTCCATGCTGCCGCAAGAAGCAAAGCCAATTTCCTGATCAATCTGCACCAGCCAGTTGCCTTTATTGTTTTTTTTGGCAGCAAAATACGTGCCGTCAACCGGCAAAAAGCATTCACGGTTTTGAATAAGCCAAACATCCCTAAAGATGCCTGCACCGCTGTACCAGCGCGTATTGGGATTTTGATAGACGCAGATTACAAGAATTTCATTTGGCGCATTTGGTTTTACAAGTTCCGTAATGTCCAGTTCAAAAGTGCTGTAACCGTATTTGCATTCACCTGCAAGCCGGCCGTTTACGTAAACCGCACTGTTCATGTAAACGCCTTCAAAGCGCAGGGCAAGCCGGGCACAGCCTGCGGCCGGCGTAAAAATTTTTTTATAAAAACCAACTGAATTGGCGTAAAGGTTTTTTACGTGCTCAATCTGCCAGTCGTGGGGCAGGGCAACGGGTTTATATTCAGCATTTTTAGAAATTTCAAAAAAATCCTGTGGTTTTAAAAGAACGGGGTTGCCGTTTTCTGTCATCTGTTTTTCTTCAATTGAATATTCAAAAAAATGCCAGTCGTCGTTAAAAAGTGTAAGCATGTTTTTAATATAAGGTTGTTTTCCGGCACATACAAGGTACAAAAATTTGAAAGTTTTTGAATAAATAAAAGAAAGGTTTACGCAAAGCTGTATCCTTCAAATTTTTGCCGCAAACTTTTCTTTCGGCAAAAAAGGTAAAGATTTTTTCAAAAATTATGGATTTATATCAATTTTTATTCATACTAAAAATATTCAGTTTTTTAGCTAAACTTTGCGTTATAAACTTAAAATTCAGGCAAAATGCAAAAACAAACTGCATGTAAATAGAAAAAATCGGTAAAAAACATTAAATTTTCTATATTTTTTACATTGAAAACAAAACTTGACGGCACGAAATTCTGATTTTACAATTGATATATATCAAAAGAAGGAGAATACATGAAAAAACTAATCAGAGCAGCACTTTTTGTGCTGGGTGCTTCTTGTCTTTTTATGACAGGATGTAACAAAAGCAGCAAGCCGTCAGAAAAAGTTATTTCTTTCTGGCATCTTGACACAACAGAGGAACAGCAGGCTGCATGGAGACAGATTGCTGACAATTTCGAAGCAAAACACCCTGGTGTTAAAGTAGAAATTACTGTTCTTGAAAACGAAGCCTACAAACAGAAAGTAGCAACTGTCATTCAGTCTGGCAACCCGCCTGACATTTTCCGCAGCTGGGGTGGCGGTGTAATGATCGATCAGGCTCAGGCCGGAATGCTTAAAAACCTTAACGGCAAGCTTGATTCTGGTGAAATTGCAAAAATCGGTAAAGGTGCTATGGGCGTATACGCTTACGACGGCGTTCAGTATGGTGCACCATATTCACTTGGTACCGTAGGTATCTGGTACAACAAAGTTATTTTTGAAGAATGCGGTCTTACACCGGCCGATTTTGATACATGGACTAAATTCAAGAAAAGCTGCGACGTAATCAAAGCTCACGGATATGCTCCAATTGCTCTTGGCGGTGCAGACAAATGGCCGGGTCACTACTGGTGGACATACCTTGCACAGCGCCTTGGCGGTGAAGAAGATTTCCTTGCTGCTTACAACGGAACAGGTGCTTTCAACAAGGGTTCATTCCTTAAAGCAATGGAAATGCTTAAAGAATTTGCTGATACAGAACCATTCCAGCAGGGTTTCCAGGCCAACACAATGGTTGAAGAATGTGCACTTGTTGCAGACAGAAAAGCTGCCATGAATCTTATGGGTCAGTGGGCACCTTCAACAGGTAGAGACAACTCTGCCGACAGAAAAGGCGATCCATACGGCTACATGCCATTCCCGGCAGTTGAAGGCGGAAAAGGTCTTCTTTCTGATACACAGGGCGGCGGTGACGGTTACATCATCGGTAAAAACGCTCCGGATGAGGCAATTGATTTCCTGAAATCACTTTACGAACCTGAAAACTATTCAATTATGTGTTCAAAACTGAATGCATGTCCAGTTATTCCGGGTTACGAAGACCTTATTGACGACAACATGAAAGTTGTTGCACAGGCTGTAAAAGATGCCGGCTACTACCAGCTTTACTACGACCAGTTCCTCCCAACAGCTGTTGGTGAAGACATTAAAGATGCAACAGCAGGTTTGTACGCAGGTACCTTGACTCCTCAGCAGGCTGTAGACAAGATTCAGGCTTCTTGGGAAGCAAACAAATAATTAGAAAAATCTTCTAATCTTTAGGGCCGGAACAGCTCAAGATCTGTTCCGGTTTTTTTTTGAATGGTAAAAAAACAGAAGGGTTTTATGCTAGTAAATAAAAAACGTAATTTATTGATTGCTATGGCTTTCCTTATCGTTCCGTTAATTCTTTTTACATTCTTTGTAGTTTTTCCAGTGTTTAAGGCTGCATTTTATGGTCTGTTTAAATGGAACGGTATGGGCGCCCTTACCGGCCCGCACGCCGGTCCTAAAACAAAATTTGTCGGCATACAGAATTTTCAGCAGATTCTTACCGATCCGATTTTCTGGAAAGCTTTCGGACATAACGTAAAAATCATCATTTTTTCGCTTGTAATTGAACTTCCGGTTGCTTTGATTCTTGCTTTAATCATTTCTTCAAAATCAAGGGTAAATGTTGCATTAAGAACTTTGTTCTTCATTCCCTATGTTGTTTCTGAAGTTATTGCAGGTACCGTATGGACGTTTATTTACAGTCCGCAGTACGGTATTTCTACTTCATTCCTTGCAAACTTTTTCCCGGCCGGAACAGATTTTGCGTTCCTTGGACGCCCGGAAACGGTATTTCCAGCCATTTTTGTCGTAATCATCTGGAAATATTTCGGTCTGTATATGATTCTGTACATTGCAGGTTTGCAGGGCATTTCTGACGACATACGCGAAGCGGCTGCAATTGACGGTGCTTCACCGCTTCAGCTGAACGTGCGCATCATCATTCCTCTGCTTGCGCCAACAATTGTAGTAACCTTGTTTTTCTGCATTGTCGGTTCGCTGCAAACCTTTGATGTTATATGGGCAATGGGCAAGGGCGACCCTGTAAACGCAGCCGAAACCATGGTTACATACCTTTACAAGTTCGGGTTCCGCCGCCAGCAGATGGGATACGGAAGTGCAACTGCCATCGTTATTTTTGTCATTTGCGTTGCATTTAATGCTGTTTACCAGCGGCTGACAAGCCAGGAACAGGGAGGCAAATGAAATGAATAAGACAAATACAAACGTTTTTTACAAAATATTTAAAATTGCCTTTCTGGTCGTAATGGTTATTTATACGATTTTTCCGCTTTACGTAATGGTTCTGGGCAGTTTTAAGTCGCTTGGAGACCTGCGCCACAACCTGTTCGGGTTTCCGCACCCGGTTCAGTGGGCTAACTACGGAAAAATCCTAAACCCGGTAACATCACCCTTCCTCAGAAACCTTATGAACTCAATAATCATTATGGCTGGAACGGTTGTTGTTGACGTTGTTTTGTGCTGCCTTACGGGCTTTGCATTTGCAAGAATCGATTTTCCGGGAAGAAAGCTGCTTTACAACTATTTCCTTCTCGGTCTTCTGTTTCCGCTGGCTGTAGCAATTCTTCCAATGTATCTTCAGATGCGCGACGTTCATCTTATTGACAAATACATGGGCGTTATTTTGCCGCAGGCTGCCTTTAACCTGGCGTTCCATACAATGCTTACCAAAAGTTTCTTCCAGCAGATTCCTATGGATCTTGAAGAAGCGGCAACAATTGACGGCTGCGGCAAACTGGGCTTTCTGGTAAGAATGGTCATTCCGCTTTCCAAGCCGATTATTACGACAATTGCCGTTCTTACGCTTGTAGGAAGCTGGAACCAGTTCCTTCTTCCGCTGCTGGTTATGAACAACGATACCAAATACACCCTTCCTTTGGGCGTAATGCAGTTTCAGGGTCAGTATTCTACGGACTGGTCAAGCATTCTTTCTTACTTAACCCTGTCACTTATTCCTGCAATCATTTTCTACGCACTTTCGCAAAAACAGATTGTTGCAGGCCTTACAAGCGGCGCAGTAAAAGAATAATTCTTTACGGCGTTTGCTGAAACAAAAAGCACTTTTTCCCCACGGAAGAAGTGCTTTTTTGCTTTAAAAGTACTTCTTTTTGCCATTTTTGTAAGGCTATTCAAGAAGTGCGCGCTTTATGCTATAATTTCCATTATGCCAATAAAAATTCAGTCAGATTTACCAGCCCGTACGGTTTTAGAAAGTGAAAATATATTTGTAATGACAGAACAGCGTGCAGTTATGCAGGACATTCGTCCGCTTAAAATTGCCATTGTTAACCTTATGCCTACAAAAATTGCCACCGAAACCCAGCTTCTGCGCCTGCTGGCAAACAGCCCCTTGCAGGTAGAAATTTCTTTAGTGCACATGGAAAGCCATGTAAGCAAAAATACCGGCGCAGAACATCTGGAACGCTTTTACATTACGCCCAAGGAAGTTTTTAACCAGAAATTTGACGGAATGATTATTACCGGCGCGCCGGTGGAACAGATGGCTTTTGAAAATGTTGATTACTGGAAAGAATTAACTTCAATTATGGATTATGCATCCCAGAACGTATTCAGCACCCTTTACATTTGCTGGGGCGCGCAGGCCGGGCTGTACTATCATTACGGCATTCAGAAACACAGCCTTGAAAAGAAAATGTTCGGGGTTTTTCAGCACAAAAAGAACAGACCTAACGACCCGCTTCTGCGCGGCTTTGACGACCGTTTTCCGGCACCACAGTCGCGGCACACGGAAATATTGAAAAGCGACATTGAAAAATGTGAAAAACTGGAAATTCTTGCAGAATCAGAACATTCCGGCGTTCTGCTGGTAAAGTCAAAAGACAACCGGCGCATTTTCATAACCGGTCATCTGGAATACGACACGGAAACACTTGCCAGCGAATATTTCAGAGACCTTGCCCAGAACAAGCCCATTGAACTGCCCGTAAACTATTTCCCCGGCGACAACCCGGAAAACAAACCGGTTTCTACATGGCGCAGTCATGCCCATTTGTTTTATTCAAACTGGCTTAACTATTACGTTTACCAGGAAACCCCATTTGAACTGGAAAAAATTTGATGAACAGACAAGAAAAAAAGCCAAATCACACCAAAAACCTAATAAACGGCTACACAATTTCTGCTTTTTTATGCTTCAGTTTTTTCATGCTGCTCATTATCTGCTCCTTCTGGATTTCCTATCACCGGGTAGCAGGCGATTTGAAAAACAACATGCAGCGCATTAACGGCATTTACATTGACGAAATTGAAAGTGCCATGCAGGACGCGCAGAACCAGCTGGAACTTTTGGTTTCAAGCGATTTGATTCTGAATTTTCTTGAAAACCCGGAAGCAAAGGAAGATGAAAGCATCCGTACAATCGTAAAATGGCAGAGCGACGCGGTGTGCAGGTCTTTCAGCGTGGTTGATGACATTGCCTATTTTAACCAAGACGGTTTGATGCTGAGCTATAAACCGAATGAAAACATTACCCAGTGGCAGATTACCCGAATCCTTAACTGGATGCAGTACAACGGAATGCCGGAAGACAATTCGCTTTTTATTACCATACCGGAAAATTTGCAGTTTACGCCTTATTTTATAGAAACCGTTTATAAAGACGGAGAAAGCATCGGGTTTTTGAGCGCAAAGCTTTCTAAAAGTTATTTTTACAATTTTTTAGGCCGCACTTCTTTTGGAGAAGGCACCAGTTTTTACGTATGCGACAAAAACCTTAACCTTATCTGCGGTTCCCTTTCCCAGCAGCAGTGGCGGAGCCTTCTGCGGGAAAACCACTTTTACGCAAACGAACTTTTGCCGCAGAAAGGCGAGACAGTTTCCTTTCATTCGGTAAAATCGCCAAAGGGAAAAAGTCGCATGGCAGTCTGTTCTTTGGGCAAGCAGTTCGGCGTTGTCTTAATTTCTACGGTTAACAGAAACGTTCTTCTCGGCCAGACTTTTTCTTCATTCTGGCCGCTTTTTCTTGCAACGCTTTTAATGTTTCTGGTTGCAGTATTTGTAAACGTGCTTATTTACCGCCGCCTTGATTCGCCGCTGGAAAAAATGGTTAACCGCTGCATGGACATTCAGATTGGGCAGAACGATATTCTGTTTGAACACTGCGGCGACAGAAGCCTTAACGTTCTTGCCGACACTTTGAACGAAACAATGCGCTCAATAAGCGCGTATCAGGCAAACCTTGAAGCGATGGCTTTTACCGATACGCTGCTTGGAATTGGAAACCGAAGTGCCTGCATAAAGGACATTGAACATTTTATAGAAACCGAAAAAAAAGATTTTTCAATTTTTATGATTGACGTTGTGGATTTTGAACATTTCAACGAGCTTTTTTCGGTAAAAACCGGCGACATGCTTTTGCGAAAAACCGCCGCCATGCTGGATACGGTTTCCCAGTCCAACGTTTACCGCTACAACGGCGACACTTTTGTAATTGTCATTCTTGAAGCCGACGGCGCAAAATGTGCCAACGTTTTGAAAGACATAAAGGAATTTTTCAACAGCCCGGTAGACATTCCCGTTGGACGCTATTCAATAAGCATGAATGCTGCCCGTGCCGACTACCCTGACCACGGCGTAACGGCCACGGAACTTTTGCGCAAGTGCAAGACCGCGCTTAAATACTGCAAAAGCCTTGCTGAACGGAATTTGTGCATTACCTACAACACGATTATTGCCAGCGCAATAAGCCGGCGCAACCTGATAAAAGACATAATCATTAAAGCCGTAAACGAAAAAAGCAATATTGAAGTTTTGTACCAGCCCATTTATTCGGTACAGGAAGGGCACTTTACCCGGCTTGAAGCACTTTTGCGCATTAAGAACACGCAGTTTACAATTTCGCCGGCAGAAGCCATTGCCGTTGCAGAAGAAAACGGCCTGATGAACGATTTGGGCGAAGTCATCATTTCAAATGTCTGTTCAATTGCCAAAAAACTTCAGGATAGGGGCTGCGGAATTAACCAGGTTTCAATTAACCTTTCGCTTGTGCAGCTTTTGCAGCACGGCTTTTTTGAACGCCTTAAGTTCATACTTATGGAAAGTCAGGTGCCGCTTTCGTTTTTTCAGTTTGAAATTACGGAAAATGTTCTTATTACGTCTTTCGATTCGGTTTATGAAAAGGTTAACCAGCTGAAAACCATTGGCGTGCGTTTTGCCCTTGACGATTTTGGCGCGGTTAACAGCGGCATCAGTTATCTTGCAAACCTGCCGGTAGACACGCTTAAACTGGACAGAAGCATTGTTCTTAAACTTGGCGAATCGGAACGCCACGACGAAATTGTAAAGTCTATCATTACGGCGTGCCGCAATTTTGGCATTGACATTGTTGCCGAAGGCGTTGAAAGCCCTGACGTGCTGGTAAAAACCCTTGGGCTTGGCGTTGATTATGTGCAGGGCTTCTTTTACGCAAACCCTATGCCAAGTTCACGCCTGTTCAACTTTCTGGAAGAATCGAAGGCACTTGCCGGTGTGGCAATAAAATAGGCCGAATGCTGATTTTGCATGGAATGATAAAGGCAGAAGGCTGAAAACCAAAGCTTTAATTAAACAAAAAAAACAAAAAGCCCCGAAAAAATCGGGGCTTTTTGTTTCTATTTAAAGCAGATATCTACTTCGTAAGGGCCGTATTTGGTTGTAAACGGAATTGCGATAACCGGATAATTGCGCGGCCACGAAATTAAGTGATTGCGGCCGGAAATTGTTACAGGCGGAGAAACCGTTAAGTTTGAAGTTATGTTAGAAACCGCATTGCCGGAAACAATGTTCGTAAACTCGCTTACCAGCTGACGTGCCATTTCTTCCTGTTCTTCGCCTTTCAAGCCGCCCATTCCGGAAAGTTCCAGCATTTTATACGCCAGATTTTTGTGCAGGCGGAAAGCAACAATGCCGCTGTAATCGCCTGTCACGCCCAAAAGTCCTGAAATTTCCCAAGGGTGCCCCTGATCAACGGGCAAAAGGTAAGGCTCTTTGTTGGTAGAACCAATGCCAAACATGGTTTCAAACACCGAAAGTCCGGCATCCAGAAAAGGGTTCATTATTTTTACATCCATGTAAATCTCCTAAAAAGCCGTATTGTTTATGTAAACCTTTAAGAACAATTAAAGGCATTTTGAAAATGCAAAGTTCCAAACCCTGTAATTTTAAGGTTTAAAAACCGTCAATATTTCTGAAAAATTTTCAAAAACATCGAAATGCTCTTTCCTTTAAATTTTCGGCAAGTTTTCCACTTTTCCACAATGCGCTTACTTTACGGCGTTAAAATCGCCTATAACTTCCTTTACCACCTGATGAACGTTTTTGCCGTAATACAGATTACCGTAAATTGTTGCCGCCGCAAGAACTTTTCTGCCATAGTCGCGGGTTTCGTCAAAGGGCACTGTTTCCAAAAACAGGTCAAGGGGTAAATTACCGCTGCTTTTTACCCAGCGCCTAACCCGGCTTATGCCGCCGTTATAAGAAAAAAGTGCCAGCATTACAGAATCATCAAGCCGGCCAATTAAATTATTCAAATACCATGCGCCAAAGCGGGCACTAACCGAAGGTTCAAGCAAATCGTATTCTTCAATTTTAAGGCGGCGGGCTATGTCCGCGGCAGTTTCCTGCATCAGCTGTGCCAAGCCAACCGCACCGGCAGCAGAAGAAACTGAACTGTCGAAAAAACTTTCCGTGCGGCAAAGGGCAAAAAGAATTTCATCGTTCACGCCAAATTCGCTGCAGGCATCGGCAATTTCTGCAATAAACGGGCGAGGGTAAAGGCATTCCAAAACTTCGCGGCTTAGGGGCATTTGCCGGTTTTTGCTTGCGTAGGAAATAATGCGCAAGGCCTGAGAATTAAGTTTAGGATTGTTGTATTTGTCAGCGGCATTTGCCACGGCTTTGTACAGTTTAATTGCGCATTCGCCGCCAACGTGTTCGTATTCAGTTAAAAATTCCTGCAAAATCCGGTCTTCAAAAGAATATTCAGCAAAACCCAGCAAAAAGTCTTCAAAGTTTTTGTCGTTTTCAAAGTCGCTTTTGCCGCGCAGCTGGGCAATTTTCTGCGGAACTTCTTCCACCGGCGTGCCAAGGCAGTAAGCCGCAAGCACACGGTAATACAATGCCGAATGGTTTTCGCCGTAAGCAAGATTAAGCGCGTGGTTTATAAAATTCTGTTTCCGCCCGTTTTTCAAAACCGGGTTTTCTTCAGAATCCTTTTTGCCGCTGTTTTCGCCGTCGGGCAGCACCGCCAGATTTTCCTGCAAAAGCCGGGCAGAAACGTAGCCGTACTGGGCTAAAGTTTCGCCGTCGGCATAAGGCAGAATAATTGTGTAAGCCTTTACAAAATCGTTCCACTGCCGGTTCTGCATCAGTTCAGAAGCGAAAGTCTGCAAAAAATCGGCAAAATATTCCGCATCGTTCCAGTTTGGCGCATAAGTTTCCAGTGCCTGAATTACCCGTTTTGAACTTACTTTAAGTGTGCAGGTTAAATAATACCAAAGCGCGTTGTCATAATTTTCGCCTAAAGGGGCATTCTGCATTGCCAGCACAAAAGAATTAAGTGCCGCGTCGTAGTTTTTTGCCGCCTGATAAAAACGCCCGGTGTAAAACCATGCAAGAAAACGGCGCTGGCTGTCTTTCGCCTTTTCACCAATCTGCGTACAAATAGAAGAACCTTCCCCGGCAGCAGTTCCGCCAAATAAAAGGCTCCGGCAATAGTCAGAAAGCAGGGCAGGTTCGTAGTTTTCAGGATTTGACGGCAAACCGGCACTTAAAAGCCGCGCCTGCGCATAGCTTCGGTTGTAAACCGCCTGCCGGAATTTTAAAACATTAATGGAATTTTCTATTTTTTCAGTTTGGGAAGAAGTTAAAAAGACTTTGCCGGCTGTTTCCTGCTGCCATACGGGTTCAAAATCCTTTAAAAACTGCGAATGCGCGCCAGAAAAAGTCCAGACATTTGCCCAGATTTCCAGATATTCTGTAAAATTTTCATTTTTATCATAAAACATCGACAAAAGCAGAATGCGGTTCAGTTCATTTTGGCTTTCCAAATTGCGCTTAATCCGGCGTTTGCTGGCGGCGTCCGTGCCGTCGCTTTCTTTTTGCGGCAAAGAAAAGCTTTTGAGCGAAGGAATTTCCTGAAAAACAAGCACTTTTTCGTACTGTTTCTGGGTAAAAAATTCCCTTGCAAGGCAAAGTGAAGAATCGTTGTTTTGTGGAAAATTTTTATAAAAGTCTTTTGCGGCGTTCATGCGCTCGGTGTCCGAACCAAACTGACACAGTTTTTTTGCGCAGTTTAACGCCACAATTGGTGAAGCGTTTCGTTTTCCGTGTTCAAACAGAAGCCGGGCGTTTATGGTATCGCCGGCGTCAAGATAATGCAGCCCAAGATAAAAGGCTGCATCATTGCCCAAAGACTTTACCAGATTCAGCGGTTTTTCTTCAAACTGGCGCAAGGCCGCATAATCTTTCCGTGACAGAATCTGGTTCAGCTGGGCTTTACGCTCGGCAGAAAGTTCTGATTCGCAGGAACAGAGAAAAATTGGATAAACCAAAATCAGCAATATTCCTGCAAAAATTGCCTTACATTGGCGGAATTTCAATCCAAGTGCCCGACAATATGTAATCCGGGTTCTTAATTCTGTTTGCTTTGGCAATCTTTTCATACATCCACGGGTCTTTATAGAACGAATCAGCAATATCCCAAAGGGTATCGCCGCGTTTAATCTGATAACGCTTAGTTTCTTCCTGATTTACAACCGGTACAACTGGAATCGGTATGACAATCGGCGCATCGATGATGATTATCGAATTTTCCTGCGCCAAGGCTTTTTCAAGCTGACTTGCGGTGCTTTCAGGTTTTGCCGGGTCTTCTTTCAGCACAGAAACACCCTGATATTCCTTTGTAACGGCAGTTTCGGCAACAACCGGGGCAGCAGCGTTTTTGCTGTTAAGGAACAGAAGCCATATTACGAAACAGCTTGCAATGGAAATTACGGCGCAAATCACGCAAACGAGAGGCACAATCGGCAGTTTTGGCCGGTTTCTCTTGTCGTCCAAAAAGTCAAAATTGGTTATACCGCTTTCCGCAGCAAAAGAATTACTGTAAGTATCGGCCAAATCATCGTAAGTTGAATCTTCGGTAAAAGTATCCACAAAGCTGTCGGCTTCGTTTAAGGCACTTCTTGTTGAAAAGTTCATGTTCAATTCATCAATTTCTTTATCAAGTTCGGCCAGAGTTTCTTCATTCGGCAATTCAAAATCCGCGTCCAAGTCGCTAAAGTCATCAAGTGAAAAATCATCGTCGTCGCCGTCGTTTATAAAGCCTTCGCCGGTGCTTTCATCCGTTTCGCTGGCGGTGCCATCGGCAAATCCTAATGCGCTGGCAGAAGCCATTGCAGCAACTGCGGCCGCTTCGTCAAAATATGAATCTGCATTTTCAGTTTCTTCGGGTTCAGTGTTTTCTGCGGATAAACCGTCTGCTGAATCATCAGTAAAATCGGGCAAATCACCCAATCCGCTTAAATCGTCGCCTGTAAACAAATCATCAGCAGGATTTTCAGCATTGTCTGCAATTTCTGCGTTTTCGCTTGCAGAAAAATCGTCACTTTGTTCTATAACCGGAAAATCAGAAAAGTCAGGAAGGGCAGATGAATCGGACGCAAAATCGTCAGTTTCTGCACTTTCTTCACTTTCAGAAGGGTTTGAAATTTCAGGGTTTTCTGCATTTTCTGCTGCAAAGGTGTTTTCAAAATCCGGCAATTCATCTGTTTCCGGCAAATCAGCAGAAGCGTCGCCAAGCGTAAAATCGTCAGAAAAATCCGGTAATTCGGAAGAATCGGGAAGTGCACTTTCTTCAGATAGGTTTCCCTCGTCAAAATCAGCTGAAAAATCCGGCAGTTCGTCATTTTCAATTGAATCCTCTTCAGCGGCAGAATCTTCCGCATTTTCGGTTTCTCCGGCTAAATCTGCGTTATCTGCAATTCCGTCAAAACCTTCGCCAGTTGCATCGGTATTTTCTCCTGCAAAAACATCGTCCGCGTTTTCGGTCACTTCTTCGGTTTCAGTGTTTTCTGTGGATAAACCGTCTGCTGAATCATCAGTAAAATCGGGCAAATCACCCAATCCGCTTAAATCGTCGCCTGCAAACAAATCATCAGCAGGATTTTCAGCATTGTCTGCAATTTCTGCGTTTTCAGAACTTTCGGTGTCATTTATGGTTTCAGGATTTTCTTCATTTTCAATTTTGGTTTCACCGGCAAAAAGAGGATCGTTAGCAAAACCTGTAGCGTAATCGGTTTTCGGCATTCCCGAAAAAGCAACGCCGGCAGCGGCGGCAGTCTGGGCAACAGCGTCCAACGGGTCAAAATCGCCTTTTTCAGGATTCTGTTCATTAAAAGCAACCAGTTCACTGGAAATATCTTTAGGCAGCTGTTTTGCAGCAGGAGCAAAATTTACTGGTTTCTGTGCAGTTTTGCCGCTTTCTTTATCATTCAAGTCGGCAGAAAGATTGTCATTTTCGTCCAAGCTCAAAATCAAATCAATCTGATGATTTTTCTTTTCGTGGGGAACAAGCCCGTCAATTTTCAAAGTATCCAAAAACTCTGCATCTGCAAAAGAATTATCGCTGGCACAATACAAATTTATCTGTACTGTGGTCTGGTTATCTTTTGAAGTTGTAACTTGCAGCCGCTTTTTTGAAGGGGTTCCGCGTTTAAGAATAGGATAAAATGATCCGTCAGCCTGTTTTAAGCCAATAATATCTTTGCTCATAGTGGTACAATTTATAGATTATTATGCAAATCCCATCTTGTCAACGCAAACAGCCTTGAGAAAAACAGCAATTTATTATCAATAAACCTTCCTTGACCTGCAAATTCTTTACATATATAATGGAATTTATGGACGTTATTTTTCCCATCATCATTGCAATTTTAATTTTAGGTATAGGCGTTCTGGCCATTTCCTACCTTCTTTCAAATAAAGACAAATTTAAAAAACCAGAAACCCAGAAAGACCGGGCAACCCTTATGCGCGAAGCAAACAGAAAGCTTGCCCAGGATCCACACAATCCCAACGCGCTTAACACGCTGGCAAACATTTACTTTACCGAACACCAGTGGGCAAAGGCTTTTCCGCTTTACAACCTGATGCTGGACATCATTCCTGCCCACCCGGAAATAGACACACTTACCACCGGTTTGCGTCAGGGCATTTGTGCATTGCAGCTTAATTCGCCGACGGACGCTTTTAAGGGTCTTTCCCTTGCAAGAGCCGCAGATCCGAACAACCCGGACGTAAACTTTTATCTTGGAAAAGCCTTTTACCAGAACGGCGTTTTTGACAAGGCCGTGCCGCTTTTTAAGAAAGCAATCATTACAAAACCGGATGACATTTCCGCTTTCAGACTGCTTGGCATTTGCTATACCAAAACCCACAAATCGCGCGAAGCGCTGCCTTATTTGAAACGTTCGCTTGACGACAACCCGGAAGACAAAGAATGCCTGTTCAACATGGCTTTTGCTCTGGCAGAAACCAATTCAATTGAACGTTCTCTTAAAATTTTCTGCCACCTGCGCCCCGACCCGGAATACGGTCCCCAGTCGTGCTTGCAGGCCGGTATTTTGCATAGCAACATAAACAGCCCGGAACGCGCCCTGCAGGACTTTGAAATTGGTCTGCGCCATCAGGATTTGAATGCAGAAATTGCAATTGAAATGAAATACAGAATGGCGCAGGTTTACATAAAGCTGCAGAACATCAGCGATGCGCTTAAACTGCTGAAAGAAGTGCAGGCACAGGCACCAAGCTACAAAGACGTTGCCAGCCTTGTTGCCCAGTATTCGGAACTGAACCAGAACAAAAACCTGCAAACTTACTTAATGTCTACAAACAGCGACTTTGTAACGCTTTGCAAGCAGATTGTACTTAATTATTACCCAAATACGCGGGCAAGAATTGTTGACCTTACTTCAACTTCCGAAAATACAGAGGCTGTTGCTGAAATAAACACACCAAGCTGGGAAGATATTGTAATTTTCCGTTTTTACCGCACTTCAAGTTCGGTTGGGGAACTTTACCTGCGCGATTTTCATACAAAAATTCGCGACACCAAGGCTGGCCGCGGCATTTGTTTTTCTGCCGGTTCGTTTTCAGAAGAAGCACGGCGCTTTATTGACGGCCGCCCGATAGAACTTATTGAACGGCAGGAACTTACAAAGCTTTTGGCGCGCATTCCGTCTAGTTCTGTAAGCGCAAAAGGCGAAGTAAAAGTAAACTGAACAGTTTTTTAATTGAAAATTAGCAGAATTTTCAGCTGGAAAACTAAACGGCTTGATTGATGTGCGCCCCAATTACCGGAACCTTCTCCAATCAAGCCTTTTTTTAGTTCAGCATAAACCGTAAAACAACATGCCGCAGAATAACGTACTTGCGCTTAAAACTCAGCGGTCGTTGCCGGGTTGGCTTTCCGCACAAACACAAACATAAAAAAAAGCACTTAAAAGAAAAGACCTTTTAAGTGCTTTTTTATTGTAAGCTAATTGTTATTTTTCTTCTATAAACAGTGAACTATTGTTAATTTCAGGCTTTTGCAAAAGTGCAGGTTTGCTGCACTTTTCGCTTTTACAGGTTTGTGTAGCCCATAAGGTACTGGTCAATTTCCCGGGCGCACTGGCGGCCTTCTGCAATTGCCCAAACAACAAGTGACTGTCCGCGGTGCATGTCTCCTGCAACGAAAACTTTTTCCACGCTTGTAGCATAAGCGTCCGGGCCTTTTTCAGTTGCAACAACACCGCGAGGAGTCATTTCCGTGCCAAAAGCCTTCGGCGTATAATCTTCAGCACCCAAAAAACCAGCTGCAATCAGCAAAAGGTCACAAGGCAGTTCTTTTTCTGTTCCTTCTATTTCGCAAAGCTTGCGCTGGCCTTCTACCATGCGGAATTCTACCTGAACGGTTTTAACGCCCGTAATATGACCGTCCTGCTGATAAATTTCCTTGATTGTGGTTTTATAAACGCGCGGATCTGTGCCTGTTTTAGAAATTACTTCCATCTGGCCGTAATCGGTTTTTAAAACCTTTGGCCACTGCGGCCACGGGTTGTTTGCTGCTCTTTCAACCGGCGGCTGTGGCATCATTTCAAGGGCAGTAATTGAAGCAGCACCAAGGCGCATACAAGTTCCTGTACAGTCGTTGCCGGTGTCACCGCCACCAACAATAATTACATGCTTGCCGGCAGGGTTAAGGTCAGCACTTGTTTTTTCAAGTGCGGCGGCAATTTCTTCAATTGCAGGTGTCTTACCGCTTGCGGCACTGCCCAGCACCGATTTTGTTACGTTTTTAAGGAAATCAACTGCCGGATAAATGCCTTTTGCGTCTTCGCCTGCAACATTTAAAGTACGTGCTTTTTTTGCACCGCAGCACAGGGCAACGGCATCGTATTCTTCTAAAAGTTTTTTTGCGTCCGTGTTGTTTCCAACGTCAGCATTCGTTACAAACGTAACGCCTTCTGCCTTCATCAAATCAACGCGGCGGTCAATAATTTTTTTGTCCAGCTTCATGTTCGGAATGCCGTACATCAAAAGTCCGCCGATTCTGTCATCGCGTTCAAAAACGGTAACGGTGTGACCGCGGCGGTTCAAAAGGTCGGCAACGGCAAGCCCGGCAGGACCAGAACCGACAACGGCAATTTTTTTACCGCTTCTTACTTTAGGCACCTGTGGCTTCATGTAGCCCGATTCAAAAGCTTTTTCTATTATGTAAAGTTCGTTATCGTGTATAGAAACCGGGTCTTTAATGTCCTTTCCGTCGCTGTAATCTTTTTCCATACTGATGCAGTTACAGGCTTTTTCGCAAAGGGCAGGGCATACACGGCCTGTAAATTCCGGAAAACTTGAAGTTTTCAACAAGCGCCAGGCTGCCATGTCGTACTGGCCTTTGTAAAGTGCATCGTTCCATTCAGGAATAAAGTTGTGAAGAGGACAGCCTGTTACCATTCCGGCAAGCTTAATTGCACTCTGGCACATCGGCACGCCGCAGTTCATGCAGCGCGAAGCCTGCTTGCGGCGTTCTTCGTCGTTAAGGCAGGTGTGCATTTCTTCAAAATTCTGTAAGCGCAGCTCTGGTTTAATCCAGTCGTTTTCTACGCGTGTATATTTCATAAAACCATTCGAAAGTCCCATAATTGTCTCCATTGGCGCTCTAAGCTGGCGCAACATTAAGGCACAGCAAAATCTTTCACTTGTGCCGCGGTTTTTTCGGCCTCAATAGCAGAACGGCCGAAAACATCGTTCCTGATTCAGCCGGTTCATAAAACTGTCAGTTACAGAACCGGCTTTTTTTACAAACCAATTCCTATGCAGTGAATTTTTTGAAAGCGTTCAGAACGGCTTCTTCGTGTTCAACACCGCTAGATTTTTCTTCTGCAATCAGCTTCAAAATCTTTGCGTAGTCGTTCGGAATGATTTTCTTAAAATTCTTTACGCTGCTTTCCCAGTCAGAAAGAATTCTCTGACCGATTGCACTTCCAGTTTCCTTAACGTGTTTTTCAACAAGTTCCTTAACAACATCAATATCATGCTGTTCAGAAAGTTCGCTCATTGAAACCAGTTCCCTGTTAAGGCGCTGGTAAAGGTCGTGGTTAACGTCAAGAACATAGGCAACGCCGCCAGACATGCCGGCAGCAAGGTTACGGCCTGTTGAACCAAGAATAACCGCAGTTCCACCTGTCATGTATTCAAGACCATGGTCGCCGCAGCCTTCGGCAACAACGGTTGCACCAGAGTTTCTTACGCAGAAACGTTCACCGGCAATGCCATTGATAAATGCCTGACCGCTTGTTGCACCAAAACAGGTTACGTTACCGGTAATGATGTTTTCTTCTGCCTTATATGCCGCATCTTCCGGACATTTAAGAACAATTTTTCCGCCGCTCAAGCCTTTTCCAAGACCATCGTTGGCATCACCAGTAAGGCGCATTGTAAGGCCTTTAGGAATGAATGCGCCAAAACTCTGTCCGCCGCCGCCGAATGCGTTTACGGTAAAGCTGTCTTCTTCAAGGGTATTGCCGAAAGCTTTCTGTATTTCTGAACCAAGAATTGTTCCCACGGTTCTGTCAGTTGAGCTGACTTTAACTTCAAAGCAGCCTTTTCCGTTCTTTTTGGCTTTTGCAAATTCCTTAAGAAGAATTTTTTCGTCAACAGTTTTTTCAAGTTCAAAATTGAATACGTCTGAAGGCGTAAAATGTTCTGGGTTTTCGCCGCCTGCAAGAACACGGCTCATGTCTACAAGGTTTGCCCTTTCAAAAGCACCTTTTTCCTTAAGTCCCAAAAGTTCCGTATGGCCGCACATTTCTTCCACAGAATGGAAGCCGAGTTTTGCCATAATTTCGCGGAGTTCCTGAGCGATGAACTTCATGAAGTTTTCAACGTATTCTGGTTTGCCTGTAAAGCGTTTTCTAAGTTCGCTGTTTTGGGTTGCAACACCAAACGGACACGTGTCAAGGTTACATACGCGCATCATTGCACAGCCCATTGTAATAAGCGGTGCGGTAGCAAAACCAAATTCTTCGGCACCAAGCAGACACGCAATTGCAACGTCGCGGCCGCTCATCAGTTTACCGTCGGTTTCAATTACAACACGCGAACGCAGCCCGTTCTGAATGAGAGTCTGGTGTGTTTCTGCAAGTCCAAGTTCCCAAGGCAAGCCTGCGTTGTGAATTGAACTTAAAGGTGCAGCACCAGTACCGCCGTCGTGACCGGAAATTAAGATAACCTGTGCACCGGCTTTTGCAACACCGGCAGCAATTGTACCAACGCCTGCTTCACTTACAAGTTTTACTGAAATGCGTGCAGCCCGGTTTGCGTTTTTAAGGTCGTAAATAAGCTGTGCCAAATCTTCAATAGAATAAATGTCGTGGTGCGGTGGCGGAGAAATTAAAGATACGCCAGGAGTTGCATATCTGGTTTTTGCAATCCACGGATAAACTTTTTTGCCCGGCAGGTGGCCGCCTTCGCCCGGTTTTGCACCCTGCGCCATTTTAATCTGAATTTCTTTTGCGCTGAGAAGGTATTCTTCAGTAACACCGAAACGGCCAGAAGCAACCTGCTTGATTGCAGAGTTCTTTTCCGTTCCAAGGCGTTCCGGCTTTTCGCCGCCTTCGCCAGAGTTTGATTTTCCGTGAAGATGATTCATTGCAAGTGCCATGCATTCGTGGGCTTCCTGGCTGATTGAACCATAAGACATTGCACCAGTCTTAAATCTCTTTACAATTTCTTCAACGCTTTCAACGTCGTCAATCGAAATTTCCTTTCCGTCTTCAAACTTAAACTTCAGCATTGCGCGCAAAGTATGCGGATGATTGTTGTCGTCAACGAGGGAAGTATATTCCTTGAACTTTTCATAGCTTCCGGTTTTTGTAGCTTCCTGAAGGGAAATGATAATTTCAGGCGAATACAGGTGGTCTTCGCAGGTAGGGCCGCGGCGGTATTTGTGAACGCCAACCGAATCCAGGTGAGTGTTTACGGTAAGACCCAGCGGATCGAAAGCCTTGTTGTGGTGGAAGTTTACGTCTTCAGCAATTTCTTTAAGCGTAATGCCGCCAACACGGCTTACAGTATTTGTGAAATATTCATCAATTACTTCTTTTGCAATACCAACGGCTTCAAAAATCTGTGCAGACTGGTAAGACTGAATTGTACTGATACCCATTTTTGCGGCAATCTTAACAATTCCGCCAATAATACCCTTGTTGTAATCGTCAATTGCAGTGTGGTAATCCTTGTCTAAAAGTTTCTGGTCAATCAGTTCTGCAATACATTCGTGGGCAAGATACGGGTTAATGGCACGCGCACCGTAGCCCAAAAGCATTGCACTCTGGTGAACGTTACGAACTTCGGCACTTTCAAGAATGATTGAAATTGCGGTGCGCTTTTTGGTGCGGATAAGGTACTGTTCAACGCCGCTTACTGCCAGAAGTGACGGAATTGCCACGTGGTTTTCGTCAACGCCGCGGTCGCTTAATACGATGATGTTTGAACCTTCCCTGTATTCCCGTTCAATTGCAACAAAAACATTGTTAAGGGCTTCTTTAAGCGAAGTGTTTTTGTAATACAAAAGCGAAACTACGGAAGTTTTCAAGCCCGGCGTATTGAGCGCCTTAATTTTCATCATGTCAACGCCGGTCAAAATCGGGTTGTTGATTTCAAGAACCGTACAGTTTTTGCTCTGCGGCTGCAAAAGGTTTCCGTCCGAACCAACGTAAACTGTTGTATCGGTAACAATTTTTTCGCGCAAACTGTCAATCGGCGGGTTTGTAACCTGTGCAAAAAGCTGCTTAAAGTAAGAGAAAAGGTTAGGGTGCTTGTCGCTCATTACGGCAAGCGGAGTATCAACGCCCATTGCACCGGTCGGTTCAATTCCGTTCTGTGCAAGCGGCAAAATCATTTCGTTAACGTCTTCGTAGTTCCATCCAAAAGCGCGGTACATAATGTCGCGTTCTTCCTGCGTGTAAACAGGAATTTTTTTGTTCGGAATCTTCAAATCGCCAAGATGCTTAAGGTTCATGCTAAGCCACTCGCCGTAAGGGTTTGCACCAGCGTATTCTTTTTTTGCATCAAAGTCAGAAATAAGTTTTTTCTGCTTTGTGTCTACCAGAAGAATGCGGCCCGGCATAAGGCGCGATTTTTTTACAATCTGGCTTTCCGGAATGTCAAGAACGCCGACTTCACTTGAAAGGATAAGAGTATTGTCTTTTGTAATGTAATAGCGGCTTGGGCGCAAACCGTTGCGGTCAAGGGTTGCACCAACAACATCACCATCGCTGAAAAGAATTGCAGCAGGACCGTCCCACGGTTCCATCATTGTTGCCCAGTAATGGTAAAAATCCTTCTTCCGCAAATCCATGCTGTCATCGTGTTTCCACGGTTCAGGAATACAAATCATAACGGCAAGCGGTAAAGGCATTCCGTTCATTACAAGAAATTCCAGCGTGTTATCAAGCATGGCAGAGTCTGAACCGGTTGCGTCTACGGCTGGCAGAATCTGTCGGATTTTTTCATCGTCAAAAACAGGAGAAGCAATTGTTTCTTCGCGGGCAAGCATACGGTCTACGTTGCCGCGGATTGTGTTGATTTCACCGTTGTGTGCAATAAAGCGGTTAGGGTGGGCACGTTTCCAGCTTGGCTGAGTGTTCGTACTGAAGCGAGAGTGAACAAGTGCAAGGCTTGAAACATATTCTTCACTTTGAAGGTCAAGGTAAAAAGTGCGGAGCTGTTTTACAAGGAACATGCCTTTATAAACGATCGTACGGCTGCTCATTGAACAAACGTAGGTGTCAAAGCTTGAATGTTCAAACTGACGGCGAACCACGTAAAGCTTGCGGTCAAAGGCAACGCCTTTTTCTACATCAGCCGGGCGTTCAATAAAGCACTGCCAGATGGAAGGCATGCAGTCGCGGGCTGTGTTGCCAAGAACAGCCTCATTTATCGGCACTTCGCGCCAGCCTAAAAACTTAAGTCCTTCTTTTGCGGACAAAGTTTCAAGCATACGCATTGCCTGACTTCTTACAAACTTATCCTGCGGGAAGAAAAACATTCCCACGCCGTAATCACGTTCATCACCTAACGTAATGCCTTCCTGGCTTGCAGCTTCCTTAAAGAACTTATGCGCAATCTGAACAAGAATACCAACGCCGTCGCCGGTTTCGCCGGTTGCGTCTTTACCAGCGCGGTGTTCAAGTTTTTCTACAATGGTTAAGGCATTGTCTACAATTTTGTGTGTCTGTAAACCGTCAATGTTTACAACCGCCCCGATACCGCAGGCATCGTGTTCAAAGCTTGGTTCATATAAAGTTTTCATTTTGCCCCCTTGCAAAACAAATAAAAAAGGCGGCAAAAATTTCATCACAGAACAGACCGGTATCACCGACCCTGATTCTATGACGACATCTTTGTCGCCTTAAGTTTTCTGAATATTTTAACCGGCATGCACAATTGCCGGCACACCAGAACAAAAAAAACGCTTGGCTTAAACTGACACGCCACCAGCGGCATATCTTTTTAAACCAAGCGTCTTTGCTTGTTAGGGTTAATATATATTTTTGTTCTGATTTATACAAGTAGTTGAACGGATTTTATTTTGATTTCCGTTTGTTTAAGCCTTTTAATGCAGAATTTCAGCTATTTTTCGGAATTTTTAAGCTGTTCTTCAAAAAGAATTCTTTTAACGGCTGCCGGTAAAATTTCGCGCAAGGCCACTGTTGAAGTATTTTCCGGCATCAGCATAACGACCTGTTCCATTATGTCGGCCATTACCGGCGGACATTTGCCCAAAATTTCTTCCGTCTGGGCTTTTGTGTACTGCATGTGTGCCAGCGGCGGCTTGTGAGCCTGTAGCGCCGGGGCAGGGTAAAATTTGCACGGCCGCCACACGGTTTTTCCGTTTTTGTCTTTTGCGGCGCTTGCGCCAAACAGGCGGCAAATAAACGGCCGTCCGCCGTAAATTGAACAGTGAAAACCGGTGTTCTCAGCATAAAAAATGCAGGTTTTGCCTGTGTAGCCGCTTTTATAAGTGCCTTCTGCAATTTGCATTGCAGTTTCCCTCTGATTTTCTACCAGCCACTTTGCCATAAAAATTGCTTCGCTTTCAAAAAGGTCGGGCTCAAAATTGTGGCAGCAGCAGCCGCAGCCGTCCGGGCAGGTGAATTCTGTTGCTTCGTACCAGTCTTTCTGCTGACTGCTTAAATTGCCGTACAATGCGTTTACTTTTTCAAAAATCTCGTCCGAAAGCATTTTTCCTCCAATGCTTTTAAAAGAAAAACAAGGACACCTCCAAAACCTTCCGGCTAGAGATGCCCTAAAAATATCAGTAAGGTGAATATATGTTCATCTGATATTCATTCTGTATAAACTGCCCGAATGCCGAATTATTAGGCTTCGGGGGCTCGTCCGGTCAAGGCACGCTCCGCTTAAAGCCTTGACTCGTTCGTGTTAAGGGTTTCCGCTTTCAGCGTAAACCCTTAATAGGCTTTGTCGTGGACGCCGCTGATGGCGCGACCAGAAGGTTCGTCCATTTTTTTCCAGGCTTCATCCCATTCCAAAGCTTTGGCAGTAGAACATGCAACACCGGCTTCGTGCGGAACACACAATGCGGCACTGTCGCTTGGGAAAAGCCGTGAATAAATTTCGCGGTAATAATATTCTTCTTTTGTTTTTGGCGTGTTTACAGGAAAGCGTTTTTCGCGCTGTGCAAAAGCCGCATCGCTAACTTTCTGTGCCGTCATTTCTTTCAAAGTGTCAATCCAGCTGTAGCCAACGCCGTCGCTAAACTGTTCCTTCTGGCGCCAGCAAATGTCCGGCGGAAGAATGTCTTCAAAAGCCTTACGGACAATCCATTTTTCAATGCGCTGCTTGCCGTCTGGCAGCTTAATGTTCATTTTGTCTTTCGGGTTAAGGCACATTGCAATGTCAATAAATTCTTTGTCCAGAAACGGTACACGGCCTTCTACGCCCCACGCACTTAAAGACTTGTTGGCGCGCAGACAGTCGTACAGATGCAGCTTGCTCATTTTGCGTACCAGTTCTTCGTGAAATTCCTGTGCGTTTGGTGCCTTGTGGAAATACAGGTAACCGCCAAAAAGTTCATCGCTGCCTTCGCCAGACAGAACCATTTTAATTCCCATAGATTTGATTACGCGTGCAAGCAGGTACATTGGTGTAGAAGCGCGCACGGTTGTAATATCGTAGGTTTCAATGTGGTAAATTACGTCTTCAAGCGCGTCCAATGCTTCCTGAATTGTAAAATGAACTTCGTGGTGAACCGTACCGATAAAGTCGGCGGCTTTTTTTGCAGCAATAAGGTCAGGGCTTCCTTCAAGACCAACTGCAAAACTGTGCAGCTGCGGCCACCATGCATCTTTTAATGAACCAGTTTCTACGCGTTTTTTTGCGTATTTCTGGGTAATTGCCGCAATTACGGTAGAATCAAGGCCGCCGCTGAGAAGAACGCCGTAAGGAACGTCACTCATCAGCTGCTGTTTTACGGCTTTTTCCAGTCCGTCGCGTACTTTCAAAATTACCGATTCATCAATAATTTCGCCTTTATCATCTGTTGCACAGGCTGTATCTTTTACCGCGTCAAAAGTTTCCCATTCGCGCTTGTACCAGCGTGTAGGTTTTTCGTCTTTTGAATAATAGTAGCAGCCGTTAGGGAATTCTTCGATTGTTGTACAGTGGCCTTCAAGACTTTTCAGTTCACTTGCAACGTAATAGCGGCCGTTTTTGTCCCAGCCCTGATAAAGCGGAATAACACCGATTTCGTCGCGGCCGATTAAGTAAACGTCTTTTTCGCTGTCGTAAAGCGCAAAAGCAAAAATACCGCTCAAATCTTCCAGAAAGTTTACGCCCTTTTCTTTGTACAGTGGCAGAATAACTTCACAGTCACTCTGGGTTTTAAACTGATATTTTCCGGCATAAAGGCGGCGGATTTCCTGATGGTTGTAAATTTCACCGTTTACGGCAAGAATGATTTTTCCGTCATCGCTAACTAAAGGTTGCTTGCCGCTTAACGGGTCAACAATGGCAAGACGTTCGTGGCTTAAAATTGCGTTATCACCAGTATAAACGCCACTCCAGTCCGGTCCGCGGTGTCTAATTTTTTTAGACATTTCCAAAACCTGCGAACGCAGCTGTTCTTTCAAACCCTCGTCAATTGGCTGAGAGCCAGAACCTAAATCAAATGCACCTACAAAACCACACATATTATCCCCCTTTTGGAACCTTTCTTTGTGTATAAAATTGAAAATTTTAAGCCGCCCAATTACTGAAAAAGCTTTGACCGGCCTTAAGGTTTTCAACAAACCATAAAAAAAGGCCGTAGACAACATTCCCAAAAAGAATGTTATCTACGGCCTCTTTGTCGTAATTAAAAGTTTTATATCACTTATAAAAAGTTTTGCCTAGTAACCCACGCAACTTTTTTACAGCTTGAAGCGCTGAATTTGCTTGCCAAGGTTGTTTGCCGCTTCTGCGTTTTTGCCAACAACAGCAGTAACTTCGCCCAGTTTTTCCGTCATGTGAACGGTATCACTGTTCATGCTGTTCATGGCTTCCGTAATGTCACGCGTTACGCTGGCAAGTTTTTCCATTTCCAAGGAAACTTCACGGCTGCCGCGCATCATCTGTTCAGAACCGTCTTTAACAGAAACCGTAATCGTATTGATTGATTTCATTGCCTGAAGAACCTGACTGCTTCCTGCACTCTGTTCCTGCATTGCATTCATTACAACCTGTTCCTGCTGCTTAATTTTCTGCGTCAAATCAAAAATACGGCTGAACTGTTCCTGTACAGCCTGAGTACTTTCACTAATTTCGTTAATTGAATCACCCAAAAGTGCCAGACGTGTAGAAATATCGCGGCTCTGTTCGTTAGATTCTTCTGCCAGCTTACGGATTTCGTCTGCAACAACCGCAAAACCCTTACCGGCATCGCCTGCATGCGCCGCTTCAATTGCCGCGTTCATAGCCAGCATGTTGGTCTGTTCTGCAATGTGCTGAATGATTGCACTGGCTTCCTGCATGCCTTCAGATTCTTCGTGAATTTTTTCAGAAATGGTTGCTGCAAGTTCAACTTTCTGCTGACCGGTCTGGGCTTCTTCGTCAAGGGTTGCAACTGCTTCACCGTTGCGTTCAAGAATGCCCGTAACCGACTTGATGTTTGCAACCATCTGTTCAATTGCACTTGAAGCCTGTGTAACGCTTGTTGCCTGAGATTCAACGTGACCGTTAAGGTTGCCAAGATTTTTAACAATGTTGTTAACCGTTGACTGGGCTTCTTCAACACCGGCAGACTGGTTAAGCATTTCCGTTTTTACGTGTTCAATCGAACTGGTAACTTTATTAACGCGGTCTGACATTTCGTTTGTATTGTTTTCCAGCGTTTTTGCAACTTCGTTGGAAACTTCGCCGCTTTTCTGAATGCCGCCAATCAAAGTTTTGGTAGTGTCAGAAAAATCGTTCATTGCGTTTGCCAGAAGGCCGAATGCATCACGGCTGCGCACTTTAAGGCGTTCACCCGTGTAATCGCCCTTGCCAATTGCTTCAGACATTTCCGTAAGGTCGTTCAAACGGTGAGTAATACCGTTTGTCATAACCATAAGGTCAAAAACACCAATGGCAATACCGGCAATTGCAAAAGGCACGCCGGGCGCAAGAATGCGCTGAACAATTGTAACGCCAGCCGGAATTGTTATGAAAAGTCCCATGAAGTCCAGCATTGAGCCTGTAAGGGCAAAGCCTGAAACAATGGCAGTACGCACGTTCAGCGTCATTCCGCAGAATTCGGGACGGAGCGGAACAAAGGAAATATATTCTTCAAGTACCTGAAGGTAGCAGATGTAGAAAAACAGGGAAAAAAGAAACATGCTCCCTAAAGTGTTGCAATATATAGAAATAGTAGTTGCATCAGAAAGGGTTAAGCCGTTTGCCCTAGCCATCAGCCCGGGGAAAAAGATATTAAGAATTATAATGATGCCGATTGAAAAAGTTGTGTAATTTTTATATGCCCGGTTAGAAAGCTTCAAAGTATCTTCAGAACCTTCGTAGCCGCAAATTTGCCCCATAAAGAAAATGAAGAACCATACAGGCAGTGCCACGGAAATAAGAATGTACACAAGCGAAATCGGCCTGGTATAGAACTTAAAAACCGCTGCCGGCGAACCAAGGTAATTGCAGATTAAAACCTGAATGATTCCGGCAATTGCCGGTGCAACAAAAGTTAAAAAATTCAAGAAAAAAATAAGAACCGGCGGTTTTTTAACACCCGGTGCACAGCGAACAAAACGATCAATAATCATAATTCCCTACCCAAAATTATTCTTAACCGCAAAAGCAGTCAAAAAAACTTATGTTTTTACTTTTATGCAATCGATACGATTTTTTACTTTCTTCTATTATAATTGTAAAATCGGCTTTTTTGAATAGATGTTTATATTTATTTTGCGTTTAAACGGCTATTTTATAAAATTAAACTTAAAAATCTGCAAAAACAAATTAAATGTCCGTTACTGAAAATAAAAATATATTATTTCTTCAGCAACGAACATTTATTAAACCGTTATCGAGTCATCTTACGGTAAATTGTTTTGTGCGGCCGGTCTGCATCAGCACCAAGTTCCTTGCGGCGCCATTCTGCATAGTCAGACCAGTTGCCTTCAAACCAGTGCACCTGACTGTTGTTTTCAAATGCAAGAATATGCGTACAAATGCGGTCCAGAAACCAGCGGTCGTGGCTTACGCACAAAACGCAGCCTGCAAAATCTTCAATTGCGTCTTCAAGGGCGCGGATTGTGGTTACGTCCAAATCGTTTGTAGGTTCGTCAAGAAGAAGAACGTTGCCGGCCTGTTTAAGCATCATGCCAAGATTAAGGCGGTTGCGTCCACCACCGGAAAGCACGCCGACTTTTTTATTCTGGTCAGGGCCGGCAAAATTGAACCATGAACAGTAGGCACGGCTGTTTACTTCGCGTACTGCACCGTTCAGCGGTCTGCCCTTTTCGTCAACGGCACCAAGCTTGATAATGTCTAAACCATCGCTGAGCTGTTCCCACACGGTTTTATTGTCATCCAAAAGCCCGCGCATCTGGTCTACGTAAACAAGTTTTACGGTTTCGCCAACGCGGATTTTTCCGCCGTCCGGTTTTTCGCCGCCGGCACGTCCATCCAGCCGTTCAACTGTCTGCCCGGCAGCATCTGCAATAAGGCGGAACAATGTGGTTTTACCAGCACCGTTCGGTCCTACAATGCCTACAACTGCACCGGCCGGTACGGTAAAGGAAAGATTGTCAAAAAGCAGACGGTCTTCGTAACCCTTGGTTAAATTTTCAGCTTCAATTACAAGGCCGCCCAGACGCGGGCCTGCCGGTATGGTAATCTTGCTGTCCTTAATCTGTCCCTTGCCCGACTGTGAAAGCAGCTGTTCGTATTTTGTAATGTGTTCCTTGTGCTTTGCCTGACGGCCTTTAACGCCCATGTGAATCCATTCCAATTCCTTCTTAAGGGCTTTCTGGCGTTCACTTTCGCTTTTTTCTTCCATTTGCAGGCGTTTTTCCTTCTGTTCAAGCCAGCCGGAATAATTGCCCTTGTACGGAATGCCTTCGCCACGGTCAAGTTCCAGAATCCAGCCTGCAACATTGTCCAGAAAGTAGCGGTCGTGGGTAACAGCAATGATCGTACCTTCGTACTGCTGAAGGTGGCGTTCAAGCCAAGCAACGGTTTCTGCATCAAGGTGGTTGGTAGGTTCGTCCAAAAGCAGAATGTCCGGTTTCTGCAAAAGCAGGCGGCACAAAGCCACGCGGCGGCGTTCACCACCCGAAAGCACGTCTACAATCTGTTCTCCCGGCGGACAGCGCAGTGCGTCCATTGCAAGTTCAAGCTGGCTGTCCAAATCCCATGCATTAACCGCATCAAGTTTTTCCTGAATTTCTGCCTGACGGGCACAAAGCTTGTCAAAGTCAACATCCGGGTCGCCGAAGGCTTCGTTAATTTTGTCAAATTCTTCAAGAAGGGCTACAGTTTCGGCGGCACCTTCCTTTACGATTTCCATTACGGTCTTGCCTTTTTCCAGTTCCGGTTCCTGTGGCAAATAGCCAACCTTGTAACCCGGCAAAATTGAAACTTCACCGGTAAAATCCTTGTCCAGCCCGGCAAAAATCTTCATAAGAGAAGACTTACCTGAACCGTTTTCGCCTATTACGCCGATTTTTGCGCCGTAATAGTACGAAATGCTAATATCTTTTAAAACCGTTTTTGTGCCATAAGCCCGTGACACGCGGTCCATTGTGTAAATAATTTTCTTGTCGTCAAATGTAGCCATGCTGAAAAGTTTAGCAAACTTTTCAATTAAATAAAAGCAATCAGCCGCAATTAGCAGTTAAATATGCAAAATATATGGAAGCTTTCCGTTAATTTTTTTAATTTCTGCAAAAAAAATTGCGTGCATCTTGCAGCGCAAAAATTAAAGCAAAAAGCGAAAACATAGTAAAACTTTGGGATTTTTTGAACCGCAGCAAGGTTTTTATGCGTTTACCTAGCCGGTTGGGGCGCTGTAGCCTTGACAAAATCGTCATAAAATAACATTTATAGATATGCACTTTTCTGACTCAGCTGCCGAAAGCAGCATTTCTCAATTTATATCTGAAGACAACTTAAAAGCCATGCCGGCACTGGTAGAAGCAACCAGCAAAGAAGCCCTGTTTGCCGCGGCTGATAAAATAGCAGACCTTTTTGGCGGAAGAAAAGCTTTTGAAGAGCTTGCCGCACAGGAATCGGAAACACGCGCCGTAAAAGAAACAAAGCTGATTTCCAGTTTCCACAACAATTTAAACCTTCTGGTTCAAAAAACCTGGGTTGAAAAATCTGACGAAACACTGAAAGATCAGGCACTTTTCCGCTTAAGCAAATTCTGCGAAGCCTGTTCAAACAAGGAATACGAAACCTGCTATAAGGATTTTTTACCGCTTTTGCAGGACGTTGTTTACCTGATGTTCGGCATTCAGACCAGAAAGCAGGAATTTCTGGAATATGCGCTACGCATTGACCCGGGTTTCGGTACTTTCTGGTGGTACATTTCAAACCTGCCGGAAGAACCTTCTGCAAAAATTGCAGATGCCGAAAAAGAACGTATTTTCATTCTTCTGGGCATGTACTTTCTGGCAAATTACTAAGGCGCGCTTAATTTTCAGTTTTAAGCCGGCTTTTGTTAGTTTTTTCTAAAAATACAGCTGCACAACGCAATTTGCTTTAAGTTTGCCCAGTTGGTTTGAAAGATTTTTACTTTCAGTCAAACCGGAGTTTTTAGAAAAATTCCGGTTTTGTTTATTTTAAATAAGGCCTGAAAAAAATTGAAAATGCTTTTTTTCAGGTTTTCCACACATTTTTTCATTATAAAAAGGAAAGCAAAATGAACTTAGATTCTGTCTGCGACAGCCTGCGCAAAGCCAGCCGAATTCTTGAAGGCCTTTCGGCACAGCAAAAAAACGAATGCCTTAATGCAGTTGCCGCTGCACTTGATAAAAACCGCAGCTCAATTATTGCCGCCAACAAAACTGACGTAGATGCTGCCCGTAAAAACGGCGTTTCCGAATCGATAATTGACCGCCTTACTTTGAATGATTCAAGAATTGACGGAATTATAGAAGGACTTCGCAGCGTAATTGCACAGACAGACCCGATTGGCGAAGAACTGGGAGGCTGGAAAACGCCAAACGGCCTGACAATACGGCAGGTGCGCGTACCGATGGGCGTTGTGGCAATTATTTACGAAAACCGCCCTAATGTTACCGTAGACGCTTTCTGCCTTGCATACAAAAGCGGCAATTCAATTCTTCTTCGCGGTTCGTCTTCTTCATATAATTCAAACCTTGAAATTGTACGCGTTATAAAAGAAGCCCTTACGGTCTGTGAAAAAACCGCTGCCTGCGGCGTGCCCGAAGCAATTGAACTTGTAGAAGTGAAGGAGCACGACCACAGCGACGTTGACCAGATTTTGAACGCGGTTGGAAAAATTGATGTTTGCCTTCCTCGCGGCGGCAAAAAACTCATTCAGAACGTTGTAATGAATGCCCGCGTGCCTGTAATTGAAACCGGCAGCGGCGTATGCCACCTTTTTATAGACGAATCGGCAAATATGGAAATGGCCTGCACCGTAGCAGAAAATGCCAAAATTCAGCGCCCAAGCGTTTGCAATGCAATCGAATGCATCGTGGTTCACAGCGCCGTGGCTGCCAGATTCCTTCCGATGATGGAAGAAAAATTTGCAGGCCGGGTAAAGCTTCATGCTGACGAAAGGGCAATTAAATACCTTAAAAAGGCAGCACCGGCCACGGAAGAAGATTACGGCAACGAATATCTGGATTACGAATGCTGCGTAAAAACCGTTGATTCTGTGGAAGAAGCAATTGCTTACATCAATTCGCACAATACAAAACACAGCGAAAGCATCATTACCGAAAGCCGGGCAAATGCAAGGCTTTTTCAGGCCAACATTGATGCAAGCTGCGTTTATGTAAACGCTTCTACCCGTTTTACCGACGGCGGCGAATTTGGCTTTGGTGCAGAACTTGGAATAAGCACCCAGAAACTGCACGTACGCGGCCCTATGGGAATTAAGGCGTTAACGACAACAAAATATTTAATCGATGGTGAAGGGCAGGTTCGCTGAAATGAACAAAATACAGGATGCAGTTAAAAATTCAAGAAAAATTGTAATTAAAATCGGTTCAAATACGCTGGCAAAGGCAGACGGAACCCAGAATACGGAATTTATGACCAGTTTTGCTTCACAGTGTGCAGAACTTATTAAAATGGGCAAGCAGATTGCCGTAGTTTCTTCTGGCGCACAGGTTGCAGGCGTTTCTACCGTAAACGGCTGGGCACGCAAAAAAGACGTGCACTACCGTCAGGCACTGTGTTCCATCGGGCAGGTTGAACTTATGCACCAGTGGCGCACCGCCTTTGATGCAGAAGGTCTGCACATCGGCCAGCTGCTTTTAACCAAGGACGACTTTGAAAACGAGCACCGCAGCCTTAACATCCGCAACACGCTTTTTACCCTTGTAGACGAAGGCGTTGTACCGATTATCAACGAAAACGACAGCGTAAGTTTTGACGAAATAAAAATCGGCGACAACGACAACCTTTCAGCCCTTACTGCAATTTTGTGGAGTGCCGACCTTCTGATTCTGTTCAGCGACGTTGACGGCATTTACACCGACAACCCTAAAACCAACAAGGACGCAAAACTTGTTGAAAGCGTAGAATCAATTCCCGAACTCCGCAAAACCGTTACCATTGGCGGCACGAACGCTTTTGGAACAGGCGGAATGGAAACCAAAATTCAGGCGGCAGAAAAAGTAACCGAATACGGCATTCAGATGCTTCTGGCAAACGGAGGAAAGGAAAAATCGCTTTCGTGCCTGATTACGGACGACGCGAAAGGTACTTTGTTTGAAGTAAAATAGTTTTGCAGCCCCAAACGCAGAACGCGAAGAAAAAAACTTTGGTTGGTTTTTTCCTGAAAAATTCAGTAAATTAAATTTAAGCATTAAGAACAAAAGGAATACAGAAATGGAAAAGAAAGTTGGCTGCATTGGCAGCGGCGTAATGGGCGGTGCTTTGATGGCCGCTGTATGCAAAATTGAAAATGCAGAAGTTCACGTTAGCGACGTTGATTTTGCAAAGGCAGAAAAATTTGCAGAAGAAAACGGTGCAAAAGCAGAAAAAACAAACCGCGATATTTTAAATAATTGCAATTTCGTCTTTCTGGCAGTAAAACCGGCATACCTGCCTTCAGTTTTAGGCGAAATTAAGGCCGTTTTAAGCGAAGAAGAATTAAACAGAAAAGTATTCATTTCCATGGCTGCCGGCGTAAAAATTGAAACAATTGCAGAAAAACTTGGCAAATCGGCAAAAATCATCCGCATCATGCCAAACATTCCGGCACTTGTAAGCGAAGCAATGATTGCACTTTCTCCAAACGAAAACGTTGCCGGCGACGAAATTACCGCCGTTCAGGACTTGCTGAGCAAGGCAGGTTCGGTACAGGTTGTGCCCGAACACCTGATGGACGGAATTACGGCTGTAAGCGGCAGCGGACCTGCATACGGTTTTCTGTTTGTAGAAGCCCTTGCCGATGCGGCAGTTAGCTTTGGAATGACACGCAAGCAGGCACTTATTTTTGCAGCCCAAACATTAAAAGGTGCTGCCACCATGGTTCTTGAAACCGGCAAGCATCCGGCCGTGCTTAAAGATGAAGTATGTTCACCTGCCGGCACAACCATTGAAGGCGTGCGCGCACTGGAAGACAAAGGTTTCCGCTCGGCAGTAATTGCCGCCGCAACCGCCGCATACCAGAAATCCTGCGAATTAGGCAAAAACTGACATTCAGTTTTGAACTTTAGAAAGGGCAGGGCAGTTTTAAAAGCTTTTTTAAGCATAAACCGCTTAAAAACTTTTAAATTTGCCCTGTTTTTTTATTTTAAATCCGCCATTTGGAAAAAAACCAATAAATCACAGCCGCCGAAGAATGCCAAGTTCCGTATGAGTCATAAAAGAAAAGTCATTTCATACTTGTTTCGGAATCCGCAGCTTTTGCTGTTTGTATTGTCACTAACTATTGCTTTTTCAGCGAGTTCTGCATGACTTGCTTTTGCTGCTTGCTTTGTTTCTTACTGTTGCTTGGTATACGCAAAAGCCCATAGTTTTGCTGTGCAAAACTACGTCAATTTTTCTGTAAGTTGGCTGGTGCTTGTCATTCCGAACTTGTTTCGGAATCAATAGCAGTTTCTGAGAACGGCCGCGCTTTGCACCAAAAACAGCAATTATCAGTTCCAAAACAAGCTCGCAGTTTTGCCTGCAAAACCGTACCGCGTACACAGAAAAAGCAATAATAAGAGAACATTAAATAGTACGCGCCTGCACAAATAATTCCTGAAAACAGACGCAGTTTTACTACGTAAAACTGTGCCTTGTGCATAGAGGAAACAATAGGTAGAGAAAAATCAAATAGCACAAGAGGTTTGCAAAATTCAAAAAAAATCACTATGCTTATTGCCATGAGTGTTTATTACAGCGAAAAAAATACCAGTTACGGCTACAATTTCATAAATGGCGAATACATACCCGCCGGCAAAGACGAATATTATTTAAGAAACGAACAGAGTGCAGAACTTTTAGGCAGCGGCACATTGCCCAAATGGCAGCATTTAACCCCGACACAAATTGAACAGCTTGAAAAAAACGGCAACCGTTCGCCAAACTGGAACGATGTTCTGGTAAGCGAACAGTTTGAAGTTTCTTCCATTCGCAATTCACAGTTTTACGGTCTGGTGCGCCTTGGCAAAATCGGCACGGGCACATTGCAGTTTCACGATTTTTCCTTACCCGAAGGCATTTACGACAGCTGCCTCATTTCCTGCGACATTGGCGACCACTGTGCCGTTCACAGCTGCCTTTACCTTTCCCATTACATAATCGGGCACAATTCAATTTTGCACCGCATAGACGAAATGGACTGTACCAACCACAGCAAAAACGGCAACGGCATTATAAAGCAGGGTGAAGACGAAGCCGTGCGCGTTTGGATTGAACCGCTGAACGAAGCCGGCGGACGCGAAGTTTTGCCATTTTACGACATGATTTGCGCTGATGCCTACATGTGGACAATTTTCAGGGACGACACCGACCTGATGAAAGCCCTGTTTGACATGACCAACAACACTTACGACTTGCGCCGCGGTTTTTACGGCACAATAGGCAGCAACTGCGTAATAAAAAGCTGCCGCATTATAAAAGACGTTGCCGTTGGCAGCCACGCCTACATTAAAGGCGCAAACAAACTAAAAAACCTTTCCATCAAATCTGACGAAAACGCCGAGACCCAGATTGGCGAAGGCGTAGAACTTGTAAACGGAATCATCGGTTACGGATGCCACATTTTTTACGGCTGCAAGGCCGTTCGTTTTGTAATTGGCAATAACAGCAACCTTAAATACGGTTCGCGCCTCATCCACTCAATTCTCGGCGACAATTCAACAGTTTCCTGCTGCGAAGTCCTGAACAATCTGGTTTTCCCCGGCCACGAACAGCACCACAACAACTCGTTCCTTATTGCGTCGCTTATCATGGGGCAGTCTAACATGGCAGCCGGTGCAACCGTAGGTTCAAACCACAACAGCCGCGGTAACGACGGCGAAATTATTGCCGGCCGAGGTTTCTGGCCGGGCTTAAGCAGCACGCTGAAACACAACAGCCGCTTTGCAAGCTATACGCTTATTACAAAAGGCAACTACCCAAGCGAAATCAACATTCCGCTGCCGTTTTCCATGCTTATTGAAAACCCCCAGCACAACCGGCTTGAAGTTATGCCGGCCTATTACTGGATGTACAATATGTACGCCCTTGAACGAAACAGCTGGAAATACCGCACCCGCGACAAGCGCTTTTACAAAACCCAGCACATCGTAAGCGAATACCTTGCGCCGGACACAATCTGCGAAATTATTGCCGCAATGAAACTTCTGGAAGAATGGACGGGAAAAGCCGTTTACCGCCACCTTGGTGAAAATTTGTCGGCATCTACCGAACAGATTACTGCACGCGGCCGCAAATATCTGCGCGAAAAACCGGAAGTTGTGCAGAAACTGCAAATTACAGGCGAAAACATGGAACGTTCAAAAAGGCCTGTGCAGATTATTAAATGTGCCGAAGCTTACAGAGCCTACCAGCAAATGCTTACAATGTATGCAGTTAAGGCAATTTTAACAAGCCTTGAAAACAGCAGTTCCACTTTTATCGAATTCGTGCAGAAACAGGCTGAAAAAGCCAAAAACGGCAGTGCACTTAAAAACCCTTTAAACTGGCTTAACCTTGGCGGTCAGCTGATGCCCGAAAGCCGGTTCAACACTTTAAAAGAAAAAATCATTTCAAAAGAACTTGCAAAATGGCCGCAGGTTCATGCCGAATATGATGCAATATGGGCACTTTACAGCGACGACTGCGCAGAACTTGCCCTTGAAGTTTTAAAATACCTTTACGGCACTGTAAACGCCCAAACATGGGTTACCGCCTGCGATCAGGCACGCACAATACGCGCCTTTATGGAAGACCAGGTTTACAAAACTAAATTGAAAGATTACACAAATACTTTCAGGTCAATAACTTACCGCAACCAGAAAGAAAGGTTTGCCGTTTTGGGAAAAGTGGAAGACAATTCCTTTATAAAAACGGCAAAAGAAGAAACCAAAGAATTTTTAGACCGGCTGGCCAGATTCTGTTAAAAACGGGGGCACTTTTGCATAATTGAGCTACAAACCGATTTTGCCTTGAAGAAGAAAAATCTGGGGAAATGCAGGGAACCGACAGATATATCCTGCTTTTCTTCAGAATTTTTCAGTATTCAAAACTGACAAAAATTAAGCCGACTCGCAGCCGAAAAACCTTTTTCAACCGGCGTTTTTCGGTCAAAGTTAAGGTATCATTTACATATTCTCAATTGTGTGATAAAATTTCTAAAATGAGCAGAATAATTTGGCGTCTAGCAGATGTAGTAGAAAATGCACACAAAATGGTTGCCCTGTGCGCCCAAAGCGGAATAAATCTTTCGCTGGTAACAAAATTCTGCCTTTCTCAGCCGGAACTGATAGTGCCGGTTTTAAAAACAGCCGGAATCAACAGCATTTGCGACAGTAACTGCCAGAATTTTCTGCTTTTGAACCCGCCTTTTCCTGTTCATAAAAGTTTAATCAAAACTACAACCAAGGCAATTCAAAGTTTTCCACAGCTTTCAAGAAATTCACGCCCGGACAGGCTTTTCGTTTCTGACAAAGGAATGCTGGACGAATTTTACATTCTGCCAAAAGAAATGCGCCCGGAAGTTGTGCTGATTGCCGAATGCGGCGACTTAAAAGACGGTTTTTCTGAAGAACAGATAATTGCCGCCGCCGAATCTTACCCGGATTTGAACATTATTGGTATTTCTGCCAATTTTTCTTCGCTTTCAGGTCATTTACCTACTTTTGAAGCCATACAGAAACTGGCAATTCTTTCGCGCAAGGTTGCTTCAATCAGAAGGAACATGCCTTTTCTTTCAATCGGCGGCACAGCCGTTTACGATTTGCTGCAAACCGGAATGCTCATCGGACTGGTTCAGGAAGTCCGCATTGGTGAAGGCATTTTTTTCGGCTACAATTCTGCCAAACGCTGCCCGATCCCGGAATTCAGTCAGAATACCGTACTTTTTCAGGGCGAAATTATTGAAATTGCCGAAAAACACGTAGAAAACATTCCGCCCGACGGATTCAATTCCCTCGGCACTTCCTTTGAAGAAAGCGTTTTAACCGGCAACCGCAAGCGCGCCGTTCTGGACTTTGGCACTCTGGCAGCAAGCCAGAATGACCTTATCCCCAACGATAACGGAACAGTTACCGTCGGACAGACTCCTGATTTTACCGTTTTGGACATAACCTCAAGTGCACAGCATTACCGCACCGGCAATTACGTAACGTTTCTGGCAAATTACGCCAGCGCAAGTCAGGCAATGCTCAATCCCTTTGTAGAAAAAATCGTTCAGTGAGAAAATTTATGAATTTTTTTGAATTTGATAACGTAAGTTACACCTATCCGTTAATTGACGACCAGATTGAAACCGACGAAAACGGCCAGCCGATTTTACCAAAACCAGTTTTTGACTATTTTTCTGCCCAGCTTCCGGCCTGTTTTATGAGCTTAATCGGGCCGAATGCCAGCGGAAAATCAACTTTCATGCTGCTTGCCGCAGGAAAAGTAAAGCCGAATCAGGGCAGCGTAAAGCTTTTGGACAAAGATTTTGCAGCTTTAACGCCACAGCAGGCTGATGCTTTGTGCAGCTTTGTTTACCAGAACATGGAATTTGAAAACGATGACAAGGTTTCTTCCCTTCTGGAGTTTGTTTTTAGCAACGGCTATCACAGCAAACCTTCACCTTTTGCCAACCTGAAAAAAAATCCTGTTCCGGCAGATTTTTTCAATGATGCTATTAAGGTTTTTGAACTGTCAAATGTTATGAAAAGAAAGCTTACAGGCATTTCTAAAGGCGAAATTCAGCGAGTCCTTCTGGCTTTTTCTGTTCTTTACGGCGCGCATTCCATTTTTATGGATGAACCCATGTTTGCAATGGAAGAAAAACAGAAACACAGTGCGCTGGAATTTTTGCGCGATTACAGCAAAAAGCAGAATGTGCCTGTTTGCATGGCAATGCACGAACTTGATTTAAGCCGGAAATATGCAGAAAACGTTCTTTTGTTTTATCCGGACAGGCGGATGGATTTTGGAACGCCGGAAGAAGTGCTGACAACTGAAGCCCTGCAGGATTCCTACGGCGTGCCTGCGGCCATGCTGCGTGACAGCGAAGCGCTGAACCGCCAGAGCCTGAAAGAAGCAAGCGAAACCTTGCAGAACATTATGAACGCAGAAAAATAGAAAACCGCATGTTTTTTAAAAATCATGCGAAAAATAAAAAAGCAGGCTTTAAAAAGTCTGCTTTTTTTGTCTGCAAAAAAATTAAGCCACGATTTTTGCCGAAGTTTGGGCAGCAAAAACCGTGGCTTTTGCAAAAAGATTTTACACCCCGGCAAGTTTTTGCCGGAGCACCGGAAGTTCAATTTATCAGGTCAAATGTCAAGTTTATATGAAATGTCCCCAAAACAGCCTTTCGACAGTCCCTGCCTCGAAAAAAAGCGTTGCCCTTCGGTCGTGACGAGTTTTTTTTCGTGTCCGTACCTGCCTGCGGCTGTTTTTATCACATTTAATTAATGGCTTTTGGCCTTTTATATAAAACTCAAAATTTAACCTGTTAAATTTGGCTAAAACTAAACCTTAAACTGGTTAATTCTTCCGCCAATTTCGTTAATCGTTTCCTTCATTTTGTCAGAAATTTCTTTCAGCGATTCACTTGAACTGTTAATTCTTTCTGCACCGCTGGACATTTCTTCCATGCGCACCTGCATTGTGCTGGCAACTTCCTGCAAAACCTTTACTTCTTCAAGTACGTGGCTGCTGCCGGCAGACATTTCGCTTGAAGCATTGCGAACCTGAACATTGCTGTTGTTCATTTCTGCAAGTGCTTCGCTAATCTGTTTTGAACCGGTGCGCTGTTCGTCCATAACCTGCTTAATTCCCTGAACCAAATCGTCAGTTTCTTTTATTCGTTCTGCAAGCTCGCCAATGGCCGCATCGCTGGCATGAGAAACGGAAACCACATTTTTAATGGAATCGCGGATTTTACCAAGCCAGTTGCCGATATCTTTCGACTGGTTTGAAGATGTTTCAGAAAGTTTTCGGATTTCGTCGGCAACAACGCTAAAACCCTTACCGGCTTCGCCAGCGTGGGCGGCTTCAATTGCCGCATTCATTGCCAAAAGGTTGGTCTGGCTTGCAATTGAAGCAATTACAGTATTTGCTTCCTGAAGTTTCTGCGATTCTGCTTCAATTTCAGCAATGCGAACGCTAACTTCTTTCTGCTTTACAGAACCTGCCTGCGTATCTTCAAGAATGAAATCAAAGGAAGATGCCATTTTGTCAATTGAACCAATTACCGAATTGATGCTTGTAACCATCTGTTCAACCGCCGCAGTTGCCTGAGAAGAGCTTGAAGCCTGATTTTCAATCATTCTGTCCAGCGATTCAATGTTTGCAGAAATTTCGTTTACAGCGTTTGCCGTACTGCCAACACTGGCGTTCTGCTTTGTAATAAGCGAAGAAACATCATTTATGCTTCCCAGAATCTGGTTAATTACGCTGGCGTTTTCCTGGGTTGTCCGGGTTAAAACTTCACCTGCACCGTGAAGGTTCTGGTTAGAATTCTTGATACCGGAAATAATTTCCTGAAGTTTTGCCGTAAAGCCGTTAAAACCGCTTACAACTGAACCAATTTCGTCCGTGCTGGTCTGGTCAATGCGCTGGGTTAAGTCGGCATTGCCGCTTGCAATGGAATTGATATTCTGGTTAAGTGCCAGAAGCGGCTTGATTGTAACGGAAATGATTATCCAGTAAATTGCCACAGACAAAAGGCTGAAAACTACGAAGTAAATGGCAAGAACGCGCAAAAGCTTGTCGATACCGGAAAAAAAGTCGTGATAGGGCGCCATGCAGATTACTGCCCAGCGTGAAACACCGCCAACCGGCTGATATGCCATTGTCATTTTTTTGCCAAGTTCAGTATCGTAATAGGTTCTGATGCCTGTTTCGCCTTTTTTAATGCTTTCAAGAATTGCTGCCAGTTCCGGACTTGGGTTTTCGTTTATGTTCTTGCCGTTTTTAACAAGTTCTGCGTCTTCCGCTGCAACGTAAGCACCGGTCTGCATGTTGATGATGATAGGGTGGTTCTGCCTGCCAACTTTCAGCTGGCTGACTTTTTTACAAAGCTGCAAGCTGTCTACAACGGCTACAACTTCTGCAATCTGCCTGTTATTTGAATCGTAAACCGGGTGGGCATAAAAAGTAGAAAGATTACCGTTTACAGGGCTCCAGTTCGGATCCTGAATCCACGGTTTACCTTTCATCGATTCCGCAAGATATTCGCGTTCATGCAAATCCTGATATTTATGTGTAGTTGTCCAGCCAACACCATTCTGGTCGTAAATTGCCATACCAAAATAATATTTGTCATCGCTGGAAATAGCAGTAATTTGAAGCCATTTATCGTGCAGGTCAACATTCGGGTCGCGTATCATGGGCAACTTTGCCAGCGATTCCAGCATTTTTACTTCCCGGTCGTTAATGTTATGAATTTCTGCCGCCGTTTCCTGCGCCATGGTTGCAAGCCCGGTTTCTACAGATTCCTTAAGTTCATTCATTGACATTACATAAGCCTGCCAAATCATCAGGCCGGAAGAAACAATAAAAGTGCTGATAATCATTACTATCAGTTTTGTTCTGATGCTTTTCATAATAATTTCCTTAAATTTTGAAATTTTCTGTTTCTGTTTCCAACTTTCATATATGTAAAATTTTCCCCGAACATCCCCGTATTCAGAAAAAATGGTAATGCCAGCCTGCCCTGTACACAGACCACTGCCCTAAAGGCAAAACCCTGCAGCAAGTTTGAAGAACCTTAAAAGGTCTTTTAACAGAATGACGCTGTAATTCAGTAATTTACACAAAAAGAACGAACTATTTTTTTAGTTAACACAACTTTTCATTTACACTGTAATAATTGTAAATGGCATTTACCGGTTTTGGCAACTAAAAAATGCGTCTGGCAAAGGCACGCCAATTAGCCAACAATTAGCCAAGTCCAGACCCGCCGTTTTTGCTTTTTTTGCTTTTGCAGCAAACCCTAAAATTAAAAGCATCCTCCACGTCATTCAGCGCAAATCATCAATGGCAAGCCCCGTCAGTTCGGTAAAAGCCTTTTCGCTTGGAAAACGCTGACGGGCTTCGGCAATAACTTTTTTTGCTTCGTCAGGGCTTTGCGCCGCAAGATATTCAATGTATTTTTTGTAGTAAACTTTCAGGTTACTGGTTATAACATTGTCTTTCGGCATAAGTTCAAGGCAGTCAAGACTAATTTCAATTGCCTGCTTGTTCTGGTTTGTCTTGCTAAGTTCGTTGGCCTGTTTTACGCATGCAGAACGGTAAAGTTTCAGCAAATCCGGTCTGGCAAGAACATTTAAAGACATTTCCTTTTGCAGCAAAGATTTAGCATCTTCATACTGGCGCTGCTGAATTGAGTTTACACAGTAATTGTTTACCAGCATCATTCTGAACCTAAGGTATTCTTTATTTTTGGTGTCAATGCCGTACTTAAGCGAAAGGTCCAGATTGTCAAAACCCTGCTGATAGTTGCCGGTTTTTTCCACATTGTTCGTTACGGAAAGATAGGTATTGTTCAGCAGCGCAACCTTGTTCTGGCTGTCTTCCAGCGGCTCAATCCACTTGTAGGATTCTTCAAAGCGCTGAAGCTTGTTATTGGACGCGCTCATTACGTTCGTTAAATTGCCAAGCGCCGTCTGATAGCTTTTTTCACCGCTTTCGTCGCTGCACATTAATTTGAAAGCGTATGCCAGCTGGGCGGCTTCAAGATACTGCCTGTTTTTGGTACACATGTAAACCCTGTTCTGCACCACCTTAGAAAGAAGCTGCTTAATGTTCATTTCGCCGTATGCTTTTTTAGAACCTGGCATAACGTAATTGAAAGTTATGGATTTTGTCATGTTTGACTGAAATTCTTTTTTTGTGCCGGGGTCAAAACCGTAGCAGCTGGTTGTTTCTACGTAAACATGCCTTTCTGCAAAGGGAATTGCCATTAAAACGTGGTCAACGCTTTCTATTGGAATGCCGGGAACAAAATGCCTGCGGAGCAAGGCTGCGTAAAAAACCGTGGCACTTACGCAGTCGTACATTTTGTGGTCTTTAATTTCGGCTAAAGTAAAGGTGTTTTTGTTGTAATTCTTAAAAGAAACTTTGTGCATCTGCATGTTCAGTGCGTCTGCAAGCTTGTAATTGTAATTGGAACTTTCGCTGGTAATGCCGTCGGCAACCAGCGCCCAGGCCGCCGCCGTGTCAATCAGTTCTGCCTGTTCAAAATAAAAATCCAGCAGTTCCTGCTTGCGTTCGCTTTCACCGGACAAATCGATGAACGCACTTATAATGTCGCTTTCGCTATATTCGGAAAAATCGGCATCAATAAACGCCTGCATTTCGGGTGAAACATACTGCACCAGCTTCATAACGTCATCGTAACTTGTTACATCGTCAATCTGTGCAAAAAGGCTGAACGCGCAGGCCAAAAATACGCATAGCAAAAAACTTATTTTCTTCATATACTTACAACATCGGCAATTAAAAAAAAAGCTTAAAAAGCCTTTTAAGCCTTTCCCGGCAGTTTTAAATTGTTAAAACAATACATCATCTATCAAAGGCTTGTACGCGCCAAAGGTAACTTAATGAACGAAAAACAGTGGCAGCATTTCTGCAATTTTAAAACCGAATTCAGAAAGCAAATTGAAAGCTGGCAGAAAATTATTGATGATTCGCCCAAAAAAGAATTTTTAAGAACTTTAATTATTCAGGCCGCCCAAAAAGACAAAGTACCGGCCTACAGCCTTGAAAACCTGATAATTTACAACACGGCTTTAGACGAAGTGCAGAAAAGCGACAGAATTGCGGCCATTGCCGTGGGCGACAACCCGGGCAAAGACGAACAGCTGAATAAAAACCGCAAGTATCTTGTAGGGCAGGCTGGAAAAGTTGCCGCAAGTTTTTTTGCCAGAAATCCGCCGCTGCAAATTGATTTCCGTAAAAACGTCATAATTCTTAACAAAACGCCTTTTCACAGTGCCAAAACCAAGGAACTTGCGGTAATTACAAAAGCCCTTGCCGCTGACAACTGCGAAGAAAGCCTTAAAATTGCAAGGTTAATTGAAGAATCTCAGGTATTTATGGCAGAAATTACTGCAAATTTGCACAAAAACCTTTGTTCGGCAGCCACCACCAGCGAAGAACACTGCGATTTATGGCTGGTTGGCTATGGCGAATTGAAAAAAGGCTTTTTTGACAGTTACAAAACCAGCCTGCAAAACTGCTACGCAGAAAAAAGTTCTGCCGCTTTTTGCCCTGCGTGGCAGAAAGTTTACGTTTTTCAGCATTTTTCAATGAACTGTTTTGCAAACGACCTGAACAAATACAGCAGCCTGCACCCGCAAAACAATTTGAAAGAAAGCCTTTATCAGCTGGGTTCACTGCACAAAGCAGAAATTTTTGAATGAACGGACGAATGTAAAATTTAAAAAATTTACAAAAAGCATTCTACATTTTTCAGGTAAATATTTAAAACGCAAAAAATTAGGCTAAATAAACGGCTGAAAATTTTATAACCGGCATTTCAAGTTTTAAAAATTGCGCCAAAATTAAAAGCAATTCTGCAAAAAAAAGCCGCCAGACTGAAATGCACTTTAAGCGCACCACAATTTGACGGCTTCTTTATTTTTCAGTTTTTATTCATTTACAGCTTAAAACCCTTTGTCTGTTCCAGAAGGGTAGTGCTAAGCTGGCTGTTTTTGTCCGCAAGGGAAGAAACACTTTCCACTGATTTGCTGATTACGCCCATTTTGGAATTAACGTTCTGCGTAACGCCCTTTACCTGATAGGCAAAATCCTGCAAATTTCCCATTTCTTTTTGAACCATGGCCGCACCGCTTGTCATTTCGGAAGAACCGCCAAGAATCTGGTTGGAAATATCCTGCATAACCTTAAGCGATTCCAGAACCTGCTGTGAACCGGCCGCCTGTTCATTCATGGAATAGGAAACTTCAGACATCAGGTCGTTTACTTCGCCAATCTGTACGGAAATATTTTCAAATGCTGCGCCGGCCGCATTAGACTGGTTTACAACCGATTCAATGTTATCAACAACAATTCTAAGCATTTCGGCAATGCGGTTAGACTGTTCGCCGGCTTCTTCCGCCAGCTTACGGATTTCATCGGCAACAACACTAAAACCGCGGCCTGCATCTCCGGCGTGTGCCGCTTCAATTGCCGCATTCATTGCCAAAAGGTTGGTCTGGCTTGCAATTGCTTCAATCATGTCGTTGGCTTCAAGCAGCTGTTCCGAATGCTGCGCCGTTTCCTTAATGCTTTCAATAACACCGTCCATCGTGCTGCGGCCGTTTTCGGAAGCACCCTTAAGCTCGCTGAAAGTGCGGTTTGCCCGGCCAAGGTTTGTAGAAACAGACTGAATGTTTGCAACCATTTCTTCAATTGCAGCAGAAGAATTGTTTACGTTTTCGGACTGAACCTCAATCTGGACGTTAAGGCTTTCAATGGTTTTGCTTATTTCGTGCACAGTTGAAGTTGTTTCTTCAATGCTGGCGCTTAAGTTAACCGCATTCTGGCTTAAATTGTCCGTCTGGTCTGTAATTTCGCTAATTGCGGTTTTTGTTTCGGCTACCGTGCTGTTAAGGTTTTCACTTACGCCGCCAAGCTGTTCCGCATTCTTTATAATTGAATAAATTATGTCACGCAGAACATCAACAAAACTGTTGAAGTTTCCGCTGATTCGGCTAATAACGTCGTTGCCGCGCTGGGGCAGTTTTAATGTCAAATCTCCGCCGCCGGTTGCAAGGCCGCCCAAACCGTTGGCAATAACCTGCATGGGTACAACCAGCCGTTTTGCAAAAAAGAAAGAAAAAATAGTAACCGCAGTCATTACAAAAATGAACCACAAAATTGAAGCCTTAAACTGGTCTGCAATTGCCCTAAACAGGAACGAGCTCTCAATAAAAATACCAAGGGTCATGTCCGTACCGCCAATCGGGGCAAACCCAAACAGGCAATTTTCACCGTCAAGACGGTATTCTACCGTGTGAAAATCATCTTTACGGGCAACCATCTGGTCTGCATACGGCTTAAAAGCCGAAGGTAAATCGGCAGCAGTTTTGCTGACTGTTTTTTTGGAAGAACCCTGACCTTCAACATGAATGACCATGTCTTCATTCCAGTGATAAACAACCGTACCCTTTTCATTCAGAATAACCATTTTAATCGGCACGCCAAAAGTCTGCCTTGCCATGTTCTGTACGTTTTCAAGCTCGTTTGCAAACAAATCCCAGGAAACAGAACCAGCAATCATGCCGTTAAGCTGGTTTTTAGAATTAAAAACCGTCTGGCAAATCATAATCTGCCGCACGCCGTTACTTAGAGAAACAACAGGTTCAGAAACCTTGCTTAATTTTAAGCGGCCGGTATTATTGGTAATAATTTCCTTAAAATAATCGCGGCCGGCAATGGAAGAAAGACTTGCAGAAGGACTGTTGTTATCGCTGGTTGCCATATCGTCGAAATACGGGTTACCGCTGCCTGTGTTGTGATAGGTACCGTCGTTTTTGGCAAGAATGATTTTTTCAAAAAAAACCGTCGCCTACAATGGAAGTACAGGGCTTTTTGGCAACAGACCAGTCGTGTTCGCCAACTTCCGTAAATTCAGAAAGGCTGCGCACAATGGCAAGCTTTTCGCCAAAAAAAGTGCTTACGCTTTGCGCCGCATTTGTACAGAAAGTATCGTAATACTGAAACTTTTCCTTTCGCGTAGAACCAAGGCTCATCAGCAGGATGATTGCGCAGCTGGCAACAACCGGAATGAAAGAAATTAAAAAGAAACTTATGCGAAGCTTGAAATTTAACTTCATAAAAAACCTCATTACAGCAAAGTTTTGCCACGCCAAATGCTTAAGGCTTATAACTTTGCCGGTGCTTACGGTTTAAAACAAACCGCAGATAAAAATTAACCTGTAAAAAACAAAGCTCATTCAGACTATCGGTTGCAAGACCGATGCATTTAAGACTTTTGCAGGCGATTTTTGCCAAAGCAAAAAAAAGACGCAAGGCAGAAAGCCCTGCGCCTTTCCTAATTCTACGCTAACTTTGCAGAATTGGCAAAATTTTTTTCAGTTTTCAAATTGAAGCTACGCCCACTACGCCCACAAAAGCCAAAGCACAATTGAAGCAACCACCGTAGTGAAAACCGTAAACGAACCGGCAATTTTTAACCAGCCGCCAAAATTCATCGGGTAACCTTCCTTTTTAAGAATGCCCATTGCAACAACGTTGGCACTTGCACCATACGGCGTAAGGTTTCCGCCCAGGCACGAACCAACTAAAAGCGCAAACATGTACAGTTCCTTGGCAATGCCCATGTCCACGGCAAGGCTTCCTGCAACCGGCAGCATTACAATAATATAAGGCACATTGTCTACAAAGCCGGAAATTATAACGCTGACCGCCAGAATAAGGACAAAACCAAGCAGAACGCTGTCACCGCAAACGCCGGACAGAAAACCTGCAAAATCTGCCAGCAGCCCGACTTCGCTGATTGCGCCTACAACGACAAAAATGCCAATCAAAAAGAAAATCGTTTCCCAGTCCAGGCCTTTTATCATTTCACCGGTTTCGGCACCGGTTTTTTTCTGAACAAAGCGGTACCAGATTACGCCGATTATACCCAGAAGCATTACAAAAGCACCGGAAAGACACGGAAAAACGTATTCCGTTATTTCTTCCGGAATGAAGGAAATAAGTGCCAGCCCGAAAATCATGGTTAAAAGCAGCACTGCCGGAAGATAGCCGATTGCAGTTTCCCTGTCGGCAACGGGTTTTTCCTTCTGCCTTGCAAAAAAACAGTAAAAAAACAGACAGCCGGCAAGCATACCAGCCTGAATGATAAAGAAAATTGAAAGTTTTCCGCTGTGAACAAAAAAGTCGTTGAATGTATAGCCGGCGTAAGCTGCAAAAATCATGGAAGGCGGATCGCCGACCAGAGTTGCAGTACCTTCAAGATTGGACATAACGGCAAGACCAATCATAAAAAAAGTGGGGTTTATCTTTAACTTTTTGCACATTGCAAGGGCAATTGGTGCCATAACCAGCACCGTTGCAACGTTTTCTACAAAAATTGAAATAATGCCGGTCATTGCAAGAATAAGAACAATTGCAAGCCCCGTGCTTGGCGAAATTTTTACAATCCAGTCGGCAATGCAGGCCGGCACCCTTGAATAAATGAAAAGTGCCGCAATGGTCATGCTGCCCACATAAATCATCAGAACATTCCAGTTTATAAGGTCTGCAAAAACGTGAAAAATCGTTGCCAAAGCCGGCGTGTTCCAGGCGGCGCCTTCCAGATAAAAAATTTTTCCCGGCATAAAAAGGGCAAGAACAACAACAATCAGCGCCGCGCCGCTGGTAAACCACACCTTTTTATCCTGAAAACAAATAACAAGCAGGTACATCAAAACCGCAAGTGCCAGAATAAACCACTTAATTTCCATAAAACCTCCCATGCTGAATATTTAAAAGAAGTGCTGTTTTAAAATTTCAGCATTTTTTCAGCAAAAAAAGACCTTTTATCCAAAAGCAGAAAAACTTTTACATTTTACAACTTTCAGATAAAAGGTCTTGTTTTCGGCTTTTTGCCGAATGGCGAAACCAGTTTGAAAAACAAACGGGTATGTTGATTTCGCCACAAGGAACTACTCCCCTTTTAATTGCCAGATTTTACATTAAAAACGGCAAAAACACAACGCCCGGCATTTTTTACCGGCCGCCTGATTTTTACGTTTTACAAAACCGGCAACCGGCAGAAAAAACTTTAAAGCGGAAAGCCCTTTATTTTTCAACAGCAAAGGGCGCAAGCTGACTTTTTGCCTTGCCGTAACAACGGGCTTTTACAAAAACCCGGTCGTCAAGCCATTTTTCTTCCATTAATGTGCCGTTTTTGCGGACAAGATTTAAAAGCCCGGTCTGGTCCAGAGGAATTTCGTAAGTTTCAATTTCGCCCAGAAGGCGTTTTGAAATTTCTTCAACCAGCTCTTCAAAACCGGTTTTCTGTTTTGCGCTGATGCAAAAACCGTCTGCAAAATTTTCTTTCAGCAGTTCAAGCTGAAATTTTTCCGCAGCATCAATTTTGTTAAGGGCTACAATTACGGGCACGTCATCTGCGCCAATTTCTTCCAGAACCCGCTTAACGGTTTTGTACTGTTCCATTGCGGCAAAATCGCTGCTGTCCAAAACCAAAAGCAGCAAATCGGCCTCGCTGGCTTCTTCAAGGGTAGACTTAAACGCGTCAACAAGGCTGTGGGGCAAATTGCCGATAAAACCAACCGTGTCCGTTAAAAGCAGGTCGCCGCCGCCGGTAAGGCTTAAACGCCGGGTTGTAGGGTCAAGGGTTGCAAAAAGCTTGTCTTCAACAAAAACGTCTGCGCCGGTAAGGGCATTTAAAAGGCTGGATTTACCGGCATTTGTATAGCCAACCAGCGCACAGCGCGGAAGCGGTACTTTTTGCCGCTGCTTTTTCATCGTGTTGCGTTCTTTTACGACCTTCTCCAGATCCTGCTTTATTTTTGCAATCCGCTTCAAAATCTGGCGCTTGTCCAGTTCCAGCTGGGTTTCTCCCGAACCTTTTGAACCGTAAGAACCGCCGCGCTGGCGTGCCATATCTCCGTAACTGTGGGCAAGCCGGGGCAAAGAATATTCCAGCCGGGCAAGTTCCACCTGAAGAACGGCTTCCTTTGTTTTGGCACGCTGGGCAAAAATGCGCAGAATTATTTCCTGACGGTCTAAAACCGGTATTTTGGCAAGATTTTCCCAGTTCCGCTGATGGCTTGGGCTTATTTCAAAGTCAAAAACAATGCAGTCGCAGCCGGAATCTTTTGCCATCTGGCAAATTTCTGCTGCCTTGCCGCTGCCCATGCCAAACTTTGGTGCAGGCTGCAAGCGGTTCAAAAGGCAAAAACCGCCGCATTCATAGCCCAAAGTATGCACAAGACCGCGCAGTTCGCTAAACGAAGCACTTTCCTTTTGGGTAAGGGAACTGTCACCGCCGTTTTTGCCAAAATCGGCAAAAATTACGTCATTTTCGTCGCCGGTGCTAAAGCCAGCGCTGTCTTCTTCAAGTTCTTCCGTTTCTTCAGCTTCAGCGGTTTCTTCAAAAAGTTTTTCCTGCTTAAAAATAGAAAAATTCTGCTGTTTATTTGAAGAAAACTGAGAAAAATCGGCAACACGGGCAAATTTTCCCTTTTGCCAGGCAAGACCAACCAGAAAAGCTTTTACGGGTTTTTCGTATTCTTGGGCTACTTCAAACATTTACGCTTATTCGTCACTTTCGCCGCTGTCACCGTCGGCTTCATCGTCAGCATCGTCTTCATCTTCTTCAATGCCGGCAACGCTGCCTTCATCTTCCCTCTGCATTTTTTCAGCGCGCAAAGTACGGGCTTCTTCTTCCAGCGGCTGAACCTGTGCCAGATATTTTTTTACCTGCATAGTGTCGTAATAGCAGATGCCGGCACAAACCGCCAGCAGAACGCCCATTAAAATGTAAAACCAGAAAGCAGGCTGATCATTTTTGTAGCCCTGATAAGTGTAATAGGCAAGCAGAACAAAAACGATTACGCAAAGAGTGCGGTTCCGTTCAAAATCCTGCTTTTTTTTAGTCAACAATTCAATTTTTTTCTCTAGTTCAAGTAATTCCATGCCTTCAAGTTTAGCTTTTTTTTGCAAAATTGCATAGTTGAAATAAATGAAGCTACTTTTTATATTATGAACAATTAAGAACAGTCCCAAAAACTGAAGTTCTGAAACTTTTCCTATAAATTATCTGTAGCGCGTTTTAACAGCGTGCCTGCAAAACTGAAAAAAAACCGGAGAACGTATGCAGCTTGGAATACCGATTTTTATGCTTTTTGCCGTTTACGGCATTGTAAACACATTTTTGCCCGTTCTTCTGCGCATTCAGGGGCACACGGCAACAAACATTGGCATTCTGCTGGCACTTTTTGAAATTTCGGGCATAATTTTTCCGTTCCTGCTAAGCCCAAAACTTGAAAACAGTAAAAGCAAATACCGCTTTCTGCTTTTCAGCGCCGCGGTAATGGCCGTTACAAGTTTTCCGCTGATACTTTTCAGCAATTTCTGGGGTTCGGCACTTTGCCTTGCAGTTTTTGCCATTGGTTTTAAGGGCGCAGTACCGGCAAGCGATACGATGATAAACCTTTCCCTTGGCGAAAACCGCGCCCAGTACGGCACAATCCGGGTTTTCGGTTCAATCGGCTTTGTAATTATGACCCTTATAATGCAGGCATTTTTAAATGGCGAAACCGCTTCCAAAAGCCAGCTTTGCATCTGGTTTGCCCTGCCGGCTTTTATGTTCCTGCTAAGCCTTTTTATTTTTCCAAAAGAATTAAAAACCGGTTCAATTCACCAAAAGCAAAACACCCAAACTGAAAAATCAGCCGACGCAAACACTTTTCAAAAAACCAAAGGCTTTTTTGCAGGGTTTCCGCCGTTTTTTATTGCCGTTATTTTTCTGCTTTTTGCCACTTTTTTTGCGCTTACGCCTGCCACCAAGCTTTTTTCGCTTTACGTGCAGGAATACCTGCATCTGGACTGCGCACCGGCACTTTGGGCGCTTTCGGCAACAACAGAAATACCGTTCATGTTTTTTTCGGGGAAATTTTTAAAACGCTTTGGCAGCGTAAAGCTGATTATTTTTTGTGCAGCCGTTGCCGGGGTGAGGGTTTTAATTTACATTTTAATTCCAAATCTGGCCGGTGCAATTATCGGACAGTCTCTAAATGCCGTAACTTACGGGCTTTTGCACCCGGCCGCCGTGCTCTTTGCCGCCGAATACGCGCCGGAAAACGCCAAAACCACGGGCAACGCAATGTATTCGCTTTTTGCAGTTGGGTTTGCGGCCATTATTGGCAATGCAACCGGCGGTTTTGTAATTGACCATTTTGGTTACCCGGCACTTTTTTACAGTTTTGGCATTATACCCTTTTTAGCCCTTGGCATCTTTGCTCTAATTTACAGGCACATAAAACCGGCCAAAAACTAAAACACCAAATCAAAAAATGCTGACAATTTAACCTTTGTCTTTTGCGCATAAAAAAAACTGACCGGCATCAGGCACTTTAAAAGCGAGCTTCAACCGCCGGTCAGTTTTTTCATTTAAAATTAACGCATTAACGCAGCAAACTGCAAAAATATTTATTCCAAACTTCAAGTTTTAAATATTTGCCTGAAAATTGTATAGTGATTTTATAAATAGCATCCGCAGGGCAGGCACGGACACGGAAAAAATTACGCCGTACGCATGCACAAGTCTTTTTTTTGTGACAGAGACTGTTCTAGCGGTTGCTATTTTGTAAATTTTACAAGCTCAACATCCGGGCTATTTAAATTTTCAAGGTTTCTTTTACAAAACGGCAAACTTCTTCCTTGCCGCCCTTGCAAAGGGCACTTATAAGCGGCCGGGCAATCATCACCTGCGACGCGCCAAAATAGCCTGCCACAAACAAATCCCGTTCCTTCCTTATGCCGCCGTCAATCCATATTTCGCCTGCATAATTTTTCAGTTCCCCTGCATGTTCGGCTAAAAAATCAATTGTGCTGCCGGTGCGGTTTTCTACCCGGCCGCCGTGGTTGCTTATTACCACAATTTCCGGCTTAACTTCCTTTACAAGTTCAATGTCTGCGCTTGTAAAAACGCCCTTAATGGCAAAAGGCATTTTGGATTTTTCCCGGATTTCCTTAATTTGCGCCGGTGTTTTCTGTTCAAGCTTAACAAGGTTGCGCATTGTAACAATGTTGTAGGAATCGATGTCAACGCCGGCAATTTCTGCAACGTCTTTAGCCCATTCAATTCGTTCAAGAATTTTTTCGTTAGCGTAGGGCTTTATAAAAACCGCGCCCTTTTTTCCGGCATTTTTCAGCGCGGCAATTCCGTATTTTATTTTTTCGTCCGGGCAGCCGTCTCCAATTGAAAGTTTAATGCCGGCTTCAACGCAGGCATCAATTATCTGCTGGTAATAAGGTTCTTCGGTTTCAAAACCAATGTTTTCTACGCTGCCGGTTATTGGGGCAAGGCGCACCTGCGGTTTTTTGCATTCAAAAAGTTCATCGTCGCTTACGTTTCTGGGGTAAATGTTCCAGTCTGCGCAGTTTAACTGAAAATTTATGTTGTTTCTGATTCCGCCCATGCCGGGCAATTCGCCAAGGCAGCCATAACCATTGCATTCACTGCAAAAATGGCATTTTGCTTTTTTTACTGTCATAATTTTTTATCGGCAAATGTTTTTTGCCTATTTACACAGCTTAAAAGCCAAGTTTTCATAAAACGAAAAAAAAAGCAGTTCTACAAGCGTAAAACTGCTTTACCATTCAGAATAAAACTGGCTTTTTGAAGGAAAAAAACTGCACGCACCTACATTGAAATGCGGCCGCGGAAACTTCGCTGCAATGTAAGCTTGTCAATGTATTCAAGGTCGCCGCCAACCGGCAGCCCGGAAGCAAGGCGGCTGACTTTTACATTGCACTGGCTTAAAAGACGCTGCAAATACATTGCAGTTGTATCGCCTTCAACCGTAGGGTTTGTTGCAATAATTACTTCGGCAATCTGTTCATTCCGCACTTTTTCAATAAGTGGTGCAATTGCCAGCTGTTCAGGGCCTACACCTTCCAGCGGTGCAAGTACGCCGCCCAAAACGTGAAAAAGGCCTGAAAACTCGTGGCTTGCTTCAATTGTCTGCACGTCCTGCGCCTGTTCTACCACGCACAAAAGGCTTTTGTCGCGCAAAGAATCGCTGCAAATGTAGCACAAATCTTTATCCGTGTAGGCGCCGCAGTGAGGGCAGGGATGAATGCGCTGGTGCAGGGTAGAAAGTTCGCTTGCAAGATTTTTTGCAAGGCTTGGGTCAGACTTTAAAATGTGAACGGCTACGCGCGCCGCAGTTTTTTTACCAATTCCCGGCAGGCGTGAAAAACTTTCGGTTAATTCTTCAAGTGCGTTCATTATGCGCCAAAACCCGGAATATTTAAGCCTGCTGCCATCGGGCCAAGCTTCTGTGCAATCTGGTCTTTAATTTTGCTCATTGCATCACGGTGTGCCGCAACAATCAAATCCTGCAACATCGGCACGTCGCGCGGATCAACGGCAATCGGATCCAGAAAAACTTTTACCATTTCCATCTGGCCGTTTACGGTTACTTTTACAATTCCGCCGCCACTTGAACCTTCGGCACTGATACCGGCAAGTTCGTTCTGCACCTTGCCGAACTGTTCCTGCAAACTCTGGGCATTTTTCAAAATTTCAAAAGGGTTCATATTTCCTCCGTTATTTACACTGTTCAAACATCGAATTTTTACAAAGCTTTTTCATTGCTTCTAAAAATAATTTACTGATTCTTAGAAGCACTTCCAACTAACTGCCCCTTGAACATACGGCAAAGCAAGTCTACTTCCTGAGGAATCTGTTCGGCCTGCTGCTTTGCAAGTTCGCTGCTGTTGTCAATTTCAACGGCAAAAGTAAGGGGCCTGCCTGCAATGTCAGAAAAAACCTGTGCAATGTAATGGTTTTCGCTGGAAATTTTATTTTTGGTAAAGGCGTTTTCTACCGTGCAGCGCACCGCACCGCCGACAGCCTGCCAGTTTTTTGCCTGTTTAAGCGAAGAACCAAGCATGGGCTTTGCCTCGCAAATCTGCATAATTGCGGCTTCTTTAAGGCTTTCAGCATCAATGCTTGCAGAACACGGTTTTTGCGCCGGTGCAAAAGCAGGCGGATTTTGGGCTTGAACAGGAACATTCTGCACCGCAGCCTGTGGAAAACCGTTAAAAGCATTTGAGTTTTCCACAATTTGAGGCTGAGCATGTGGAAAACTTTGGGCAGGAGTGTGAGACGGTGTTTGCGCTGCCTGCACCTGCGGACGGCTGACCTGCTGAAAAAACTGCGGATTTTGTGCCGGTGCAGAAACAGGTGAATTTTCAAAACCATTGGGCTGTTCAAAAACGGCGGCAGCCCCTTCAAAACCCCGGGCACTTTTAGAATATTCCGCCGGGTTAAAGCCCTGCAGCGCAGAATATTCTTCTTCCCGATATTCTTCCATTGCCTGGGCTTCGGCCGCGGCGGCTTCTTCCTGCGGCGTTAAATTACCGGAAAAAGAGGAAAAACCGCCATTTTGTGCAGGCATTCCATACTGACCGGGCTGGTTATTCTGCTGAAAATTTTGAAAAACCGGCGCACCATTTTGCACGCTTGTCCCATTCTGCACGGCAGAAAAACCTGAACCAGTAGAAATTTTCTGTTCGGTCCTTACAAACTGACCATTTTCATAAGTTTTTAAAGGCGGCAAGTCTTTTGGGCTTGCACCCCAGTTAAGAGCTTTGCCTGCAATGGAAGCATATTCAGGTTTCTGCGAAAAAGTATTTGCCGGGTTGGTATTACTGGCAGAACCACCCGAAAACTGACCAACGCTTTCAAAATCCGTTGCCGGAACATTCTGCACGGCCGGCGCATTTGCATAATTCTGCTGGTTCTGTACGGAATTAAACGCATTCTGGGCATTAAAGGCTGGCATTGCCGCCGCCTGCTGCTGAACGCCTGAAAAATTCTGACCATTGCCTGCACTGCCAGCTGGCGCACCGGCTGCAAAACCTGCCGCAAATCCAGAATTCTGTACGGGCTGGTTAAAATTTTCAGCTTTGTGCGGCTGCACCGGCGGCACGGTAAAAGAATTCTGTTCAACTGAAGGTACCGGATAAGCCTGAGAAACCGGCTGAACCTGCTGCTGCACCGAATTTTGCGGCCGGGCAATGTTCTGCTTCATCTGGGCAAACAGACTGCCTGCATCGCCCTTTGTTTGAGAAAATTCTTCGTTACTGCTGTTGTGGCTGACTACTTGCGCGGCTTCAGCATTGCCTAAGCCGCTATACAATAAAGGGCGGCTGCCACCTTGTCCGCGCTGAGGCAAAAGCAAATTGCGCCCGACATCAACGGCCTGCTTAACTTCCGCAGGGCTTACATATTCGGCAAGCCAAACCAGCCGCGAAACCGCCAGTTCTAGCTCAAACCGCGGCGAAAGGCTGTAGCGGATGTCGCGGAAAAGCTGAAGGAAAAGCGAAAGGGCGCGTTCAAGGCGAATTGTATCCCATGCGCCAAGCACTTTTTTGGAAAACCTTTCGGCATTCTGCCCCAAAAGCGATTCTTTTGTAACGTTACTTTGAATTAAAAGCAGGCTTCGCAAATAGTCTGCAAAATTAACGATAAACTGTTCAATTGAAACGCCGTTCTGCAAAACTTCATCCAGTGCCTGCAAAACTTCGCCATTGTTACCGTCCACGCAAAGTTCGCAAATCTGGTTCAGGCGGTCTACACCAACCAGACCAAGCTTGTCGCGGATTTTGTCGTAGGTGATGTGACCGTTGCTGAAAGCCGCAACCTGATCAAAAAGCGTATAGGCATCGCGCACTGAACCGGTTGATTCACGGGCTATCCAGTAAAGGGCTTCGTCATCAGCCTGAATACCCAGTTCGGCGGCAGCACCGGCAAGAAGATTGCGCAGTGTTTGCGGCGCAACAAGCCTGAAATTAAACTGCTGGCAGCGGCTTTTTATGGTAGCAGGAACTTTATGAAGTTCGGTTGTGGCAAAAATGAAAATAACATAAGGCGGCGGTTCTTCAATTGTTTTAAGCAGGGCGTTAAAAGCACTGGTTGAAAGCATGTGAACTTCGTCAATTATGTAGATTTTATAGCGCAGCGCGTTTGGCGGAAAAAGGACTTCATCCTTAATCTGGCGAACATCGTTTACGGAAGTATTTGACGCACCGTCGATTTCAATTACGTCAAGGCTTGAACCTTTTGCAATTTCGCGGCATGCAGAACACTGGCCGCAGGGCTGAACGTTTGGCCCTTTTTCGCAGTTAAGGGCTTTTGCAAGAATGCGCGCAGAAGAGGTTTTGCCGCAGCCGCGCGGCCCTGAAAACAGATAAGCGTGGGCAATCTGCCCGGTTTGAATTGCATTTTTTAAGGTTGCTACAACAAATTCCTGACCGGCCAGATCTTCAAAACTTTGCGGACGGCGGCGCGTAGCGGTTACTTCGTAAGCCATTTTTAGAGAATAGCGCAAATTTGGCTTATTAGCAACAAGGCGGCGGCATTAAGGGCTAGGCTTTGGGGCGTTGCGGGCGCGCAGCAGTGAAGGAAAAAAGCGCAGCGTCTGGGCGGAGCAGGAATTGAGCGCAGCGGGGGCAGGGCGGGACAAGAAAAGGCAACGGGGTGAAATGGAACGAAACTGCGACCGGGCAGAACAGGGCGGTTATTATTTGAAAAAGATTGCAAATTTTTCGGTTTTTTGCGGTACAAATGCAAAATTTGAACTATTTTACACAATATATTTGCCGGTTCGTAATGACTTAATTGAAAAAAAATGATAGATTTCCGTTAAAATTAAAACGCAGTGATGACCTTACATCATTATCCAGTCTTACGATGACTAAGCCGTTTTATAGACATTTTCACTAAATTCTGAAAATGCCTGCGAGTTTTAAAGCGCTTTGTCATCCCTGTTTTAAAACATCGCAATATTTCAATCTTTTTATTTATTATGGAGAAAAAAATGAAAAAGATTTTTTTCATCGTCTCTTTGGTTCTGGCAGCCAGCCTTTTTTTTGCTGGCTGTTCAAAAAAGGCGGCAGGTAACGGTACTGCTGCCGATGTAGAAATCTGGCACACATACAACGGTGCGCAGAAAGAATGTCTTGAATCGCTGGCTGCAAAATTCAACGAATCCCAGACAAAGTACAACGTAAAGGTTTTAAGCCAGGATTATACAGGTTTTGCAAACTATGTGTACAATGCGGTTGCAAACGGAATCGGGCCGAACATTATTTTCAATTACGGCTCTACAGCCGTAGACTACGCAAATGAAGGGCTGGCACTTAACATTAAGCCATTCATTGACGGCGACAAATCTTTCAAAAAAATTATCGATTCCCTGCCGGAAGAAACAAAAACAGAAGTTTACGGTTTTGCCGACGGCGGCGTTTACTATCTGCCTGGTGCAACAACCGGCCCTGTTTTCTTCTATAATAAAACCATTTACGATTCTTTAGGCCTTAGCGCGCCAAAAACATGGGAAGAACTTGCCGAAAACAGCCGGATTGTTTACGAGAAAAAAGGCATTCCGGGCTTTTATTCAGACGGGCTTGTAGATAACCTTCAGTCTTTGATTATGACCAACGGCCTTGGCTATATTGACGTTAAGAACAAGAAAGTTACTTTCTGTACTGAAAAAATGGTAGAAATTTACCAGTGGTACGCAGACAACTGCCAGAAAGGCTATTTTGAATTCAATACAGTTGGACGCTATGCTTCGGAAGATTTGGTAAACTGCGACGTTGCGGCTTTTTCAGGTTCATGCGTTAATGACCAGTACGTTCAGATGGTAAACGGCAACGAACTTGGCATGGCACCAATGATTGCATCAACCGGCGACAGTCACTTTTACACAGGCTGGAACCGCGGACCGGTTCTGTTCAAGCGTTCAGCAGAAGCTGACAAAGGCACTTACGAATTCGTCAAGTTTTTCCTTCAGCCGGAAAACAATGCAGAATGGGCAAAAGCCAACTCGGCACTTTCACCATACGGCACAACTCAGGATCTTGCTTCATATAAAGAATACATTGCCGACCTGCCTTCAACTTCTGCACTTCCATGCGTTCACGCAAACATGAAATATTCCGGTTCGTTCCCTAACGTTACCGGTTCTGCACAAGTAAGAACCCTTATTGTTGATTACCTTAACAGCGTTGTAGACAACCGCCTTAGCGCCGAAGAAGCAGTAAAACAGCTTGAAACTGCATGTAACAAGGCTTTGCAGCAGTAATTTTTTATGAAAGTAACCTTTAAAAACATTACAAAGAAATTTGATGATGTTACTGCCGTCAGTAATTTTTCTTCAGAAATTGCTGACGGTCAGCTGGTTTGTCTTTTAGGTCCTTCCGGCTGCGGAAAATCCACACTGCTCAATATGATGTGCGGAATTCATTCCGTAACGGAAGGCCAGATTTTTTTTGACGACCGGGACGTAACAAATCTTCCGATTGACTTGCGGAACGTGGGAATGGTTTTTCAGAATTATGCCCTTTACCCCCACATGACGGTGCTTGAAAACATCTGCTTTCCCCTTGAAATGCAGAAAATGCCGAAAAAGCAAAGGCTGGAAAAGGCCGAAACAATTGCCCGGCTTGTTCACGTAGACAATCTGCTTAAACGCTATCCCAAAGAATTGTCCGGCGGCCAGCAGCAGCGGGTTGCAATTGCCCGTGCCCTTGTAAAATCGCCAAGCCTGCTGCTTATGGACGAACCGCTTTCCAATCTTGATGCCCGGCTTCGCATTGAAATGCGCGAAGAAATAAGGCGCATTCAGACAGAAACAAAAGTAACTACCATTTTTGTCACCCACGATCAGGAAGAAGCACTTTCCATTTCCGACAAGGTTTTTCTTATGAAAGGCGGCTGCCTTGTGCAGGAAGGAATAGGGCAGGAACTTTACCGCCAGCCCAAAAACCGTTTTGTAGCAGAATTTCTTGGAACGCCGCCGATTAACCAGATTGACTGCAACGAAAATGAAGAAACGTGCAGAAACCTGCTGAACGTCAGCAGTTTTTCAAAAGGCCTTCCGGCAGAAAACCTTAGGGATTTTGTACTTGAAGTTCGTGCCGAAAGTTTTTGCTTTAAGCCGTGCACCGGCGAAGAAGCCGGTAATGCACCCCAGGCGGTTATAAGCCAGGTTTACGAAATGGGCAAGGAAAAAATTGCCAGCGTAAAAATCGGCAATATTCAGGCACGGGCAGTTTTAACCGGCGACGAAGACTTTGCCATTGGTCAGGAACTTATGGTTTCGCTTAAAAAAACAGGTGTTTTTTTATTTAACAGGCAGAATGGAGAACGCGCCCTGTGAATTTTAACCCGTTTGTAAAAATTAAAAAGGGTTTTGCCCCATACGGCAGAAAGGTTTTTGAAAGTGCCGAACCTTTTTTGTACCTTTTGCCTTTTTTAATTGGCGTTGGCATTTTTATCCTTTACCCGGTGATAAACGTTTTTTTAATTTCGTTTAAGGAAAAATATTCTGCACTGCGCCAGACTTACGCAGGCTGGGGAATTGACAACTATAAGGAAGTTTTTTCTGACCCGAATTTTGCAAACGCAATGCTGAATACGGTTTTATACGTTGTCTTTGTTGTGCCTGTAAGCACAGCCATTGCCGTAATTGTTGCAAACCTGCTTAATTCCAAAATAAAGGGCATAGCAATTTTTCAGGTTGCGTATTTTATGCCTATGGTTACCTGCGTAACGGCCGTTGGGCTTGTATGGCGGCTTATGTACAACAAGCAGTACGGAATAATCAATTTTTTTCTGGGTTTTTTCGGCGTGCCCAAAATAGGCTGGGTTACGGAATCCGCGTTTTCCCTTGCGGCGCTGGTTATTTTTGGCATCTGGAACATTCTTCCGTTTACAATAATTCTTCTGCTTTCCGGCCTGCAGAACATTGATGAAACTTACTACGTTGCCGCCCGTGTAGACAGTGCTTCTGCCGGTAAAATATTTTTCAGAATTACAGTTCCGCTGCTTTCGCCTACAATTTTTCTGGTATGCATTATCAATACAATTTCTGCGTTTAAGGTTTTCAGCGAACTGTACCCGCTTTTTAACGGCAAACCCGGCCCTTACAATAATCTGTACACGGTGGTTTACTACATTCGCTACGCCATGATGGAAAAACGCCAGTACGGGCAGGCAGCGGCAGCCGCAGTTATTCTGTTTTTGTGCATTCTTTGCTTTACGCTGGTTCAGCAAAGCCTGAAAAAATGGATGGGAAAAAGAGGTTTGCAATGAAAATCAGGCGCGCTGTTTCTTGTTTTTTCAAATATTTTGTGCTGATTGCCGGTGCTTTTGCGATGGTTTTTCCGTTTATCTGGATGATTCTCTGTTCGTTTAAAACCCATGCCGAAATTATTCAGGCAAAACCGGATTTTTTGCCGCACCAGATTAACTTTGCCAATTATTCAAAGGCTTTTTCAATGGCGCCTTTTGGAAAATATTTTATTAACTCGCTGATTGTGATGATTGCAAACACAATTCTTACGGCCGTTGTTACAATTTTTGCAGCCTTTGCCTTTTCGCGCCTTAAGTTTAAAGGCAGGGAATTTCTGTTTTCCTTTCTGCTCAGCCTGATGATGATTCCCTTTGAAATGCTTATAATTACGAATTACACGACGATTGTTCACATGGGGCTTTACAACACAATTACGGCACTGGTAATTCCTTTTGTTTCAAGTATTTTTTACGTTTACATTCTGCGCAATTTTTTTGACACCGTGCCCGACAGCCTTTACTATTCTGCAAGAATTGACGGTGCTTCAAACTGGAAATATTTGTGGCGCATTATGGTACCGCTGGCAAAACCTTCCATTTTTACAATCATTCTTCTTAACGCCCTTTCTTCGTGGAACTCTTTTATGTGGCCTCTGTATATTACTTCAGATTCACGGGCGCGTACTTTGCCCTACGGTTTGCAGGTTTTTACCACCGAAGCCGGAAGTTTTCCGGGATATCTGATGGCGGCTTCTACCGTGATTGTAATGCCGATGATTGTTCTTTTTATCGTGGCAAGAAAATACATTGTAAGCGGCGTTTCACGCGGCGGAATTAAAGGCTGAGCTTTTGGGCGTTGGTGCTGGGTGTGGCGCATTTGCGGCTGGTTGTGCGTAGCGTGGCGGAACACGGCAAAAAGCGCAGGGCAGGACACGACGTGATGCGGCTTGAAAAATTGCCAGCAATAAAAAAATCCCCCGGAATATTCATGCATTGCACATTTGCATAAAAATTCCGGAGGGAAAATTATGGCTTTTCATTGAAGCAGGAGGAGGATTCTAAATACCTGCTTCAATTTCATTTCCTGAAGTTCAACTAGAAACCAATTTTTCCAATAATCTTTGTACCGTCTGTTGACCAGTTCAAAGGAAGTCCGAGGATTTCTAGAACAACTGCCGTTGGAACATAGAATTTTCCGCCATCAGCAAACGGAGACTTTGTAAGCGTAAGTTTTGTTCCGTCTGCAAGATATTTATTTGATTCAGCAGTCATTACATATTTTTTTCCGTTCAAAGTAACTGTTGCAACGCCTTTTTTAATTGTTGCAGATGCACCAATTGCCTTAAACAGTGCAGTTGCTTCCGTATAAAAACCATCACGCTGAACAATAACAGGAAGAGTCTGTTCTTTTGTGCCTGCCTTTACTTCAATGAATTTTGCAAAATCCCGTTTCTGAATAAGTGCATGAATACCTTTTGTCTTGTCTACAGCCTGTGAAACTTCGTAGTCCGTAGCACCAGAAAGATATGCGTAGGCAACTTTACGGTCTATTCCAAGCTGTTCGTTCAAAAAATCAATTGATTCACGAACAGACTGTTTCATTGCTTCGTCCAAATCCTGATTCAGGCCAATTGGAATCCAGTAATCTTCTGTTTCAGCAAAACACATATCAAAATTGCTTGAATTTCCCGGAATCTGTGATGAACCTTTTTTCAAAACTGTAAGGCGCAAAGTTCCGCGCAGAGAACCTTCCAGCGCAGTAAGGGCAACTTCGCCGTCTCCCTGAACAAAGTGAGGGTCGCCGGTAAAGAACAAGGCGCCTTCTACATCAACCGGAAGATAAAGTGTTGAACCAAGACCAAGTTCGTTAATATCAAGGTTACCGCCAAGGCGTGTTGGTGGAATTGAGCTTAATTTTTCGCTGGAAGCATTTGCAACACCCATAATTCCTAAGAACGGGTAACACGGAAAAGTAATTTCGCGGCCGTTTTCAACAAGGTAAGCTTCCCATTTTCCATCCCCGGCTTTTCTGATTGGCGTAAAAATGGAAATATTGTTGTAACGTTCCGGGTGATCTTTATCAGCGCCGGGAAGACGTCCTTCGTTTTCCGGGAATTCACCAACAAGAACGCCTTTGAAATGGCGGTTTGTAATTACACCGTAAGGAACGCGGGGATAAAGCGAAAGAACTTCAACCTTAAGAACGTCACCCGGTTCTGCACCTTCTACATAAACCGGACCTGTTACAATGTGCGGACCGTCGCCGTCAAAATCATGCGGTTTGTCAGAAGAAGTAATTTCCGAACCAACCTTAAGAATCTGATTTTCCGGCACGCCTTTAGATTTGAAATATTTTACCGGGTCTTTTCCCTGATCTTCAAGCAAACCTTCGTGCGAAAGCGTATCGATTGTAATTGTTGCACCAGACGGAATTTTAATTACAGGTTTGGAATCTTTATTCGGAAGACGTCCCCATGTTACATTTTCGTATGCCGTGCCAAGATAGTATTCGCCGTCAACAATACCATCATCTTTTCCCTGCAAAACCGTAAAATCTTCTGCAAACGCAAAAACTGAAGTAACAGCAAAAACTGCTGCAACTGCTTTAATTAATCTTTTCATAAAAAACCCTCACAAATTTTTTTGTTTTTGCGCGCATAAAACAAAAAAAGGCAAAAGCCCAGTCTTTTTATCAAAAACCGGCGCCTTTGCCTTATGAAGAAAGCGTAGATTATCCGAATTTTTTAGTCAATTACTTTTTGAATTGATTTTTCATAAAACTTTTTTTCAATAAATTTCATTTTTCTATTGACATTTTTTTATTATTTCAAATAATTGCGAAAAATTTTACCCAGCCGAAGCGAGCGGCATTTTTTTTATGCTTTCAAAATTTTTTGAAAAATTGCCGGTTCACGTGCCTTTTTGAAAACCAGCATTTTTCTAGGAATTTTTTATTTCAAAGCACTTTTTCATATTGACATTTATCTATATGAGTATTACATTTTCACATAGATAAACTTCAATATAAGAAGGCAGCAATGACAGACCTTGAAACAGCACAAACGTGCAAGGCACTTGGCGACGAAAACCGCATAAAAATAATTCAAATGCTTACAAAAGGCGAACTTTGCGCCTGCCGCCTGCTGGAGGCCTTGAACATTACCCAGCCAACCCTTTCGCATCACATGAAAATTCTTTCGGAATGTGCCCTTATTAACACCCGAAAGGAAGGGAAGTGGAGCTACTATTCAATTAACGGCGAAAGATTTGGCGAATTTGGCAATTACATAAAAGCAATAAGCACTTTTTGCCCGAATGCCGCCACAAACAGCACCAGCCCAACCGGCAAAAGTGAAGTGCAGGCTGCAACCGGATGCTGCGGGAAATAACGTGCGCACTTTAAAAATAAAGGTTTTATTTGAATAATATATAGACATATTTCAATATGTCTATACGAGGAGGCAACATGAATTTTATACAGGACCAGATTTTTGGAATGAAATGGCTGAACCTGCTTTTGGCAAGGCTGCTTGGGCTTGCAGGCCTTGATACAACGGGCAAAATCGGCGGAAGCATTCTGTTTTTCATTTACGATGTCATTAAAATTTCAATTCTGCTGGCATTTTTAATTTTCATTATTTCTTACGTGCAAACCTTTTTTCCGCCGGAACGAAGCCGGAAAATTCTTGGACGTTTTCACGGGCTCATTGCAAACACAATTGCAGCCCTGCTTGGCACGGTAACACCTTTCTGTTCGTGCTCGTCAATTCCAATTTTCATGGGCTTTACAACGGCAGGCCTGCCGATGGGCGTAACTTTCAGCTTTTTAATTTCGTCGCCAATGGTAGACCTTGGTTCGCTGGTGCTGCTGATGAGCATTTTTGGCTGGAAAGTTGCGCTGCTGTACGTTGGGCTTGGCCTGGTAATTGCCGTAACCGGCGGCAGCATTATTGAACGGCTTAAAATGGAAGACCAGGTGGCAGACTTTATAAAACAGGCAAAAGAAAGCGCAGAACAGAAAAACAAACAGAAATTGCAGCTTAAACCCGTTGCAGAAAGTCAGGTAAAATTTTCGCCGGTTATAAAACCTGTTTCAAATGAAGAAAATAATGCCGGTGCATGCTGCTGCTGCAAAACGCAAAAAAATTCTACCGCCGCCCAAAACCTTGAAGAAGGCAAAATGCCGGCAGGCGAAAGGGCAAAATCCGCGTGGGAAAGCGTAGTTTCTACCTATAAACGCGTTGCACTTTACATTCTGCTTGGCGTTGGCATTGGCGCACTTATTCACAACTGGATACCGGAAAACTGGATAAGCGCCGCATTGGGCAGCAGAAACCCTTTTGGCGTAATTGCCGCAACAATTATTGGCGTGCCAATGTACGCAGATATTTTTGGCGTAATACCAATTGCCGAAAGTCTTTTGGAAAAAGGCGCACTTTTGGGCGTTGTTTTAAGCTTTATGATGGCCGTAACAACCCTTAGCCTGCCTTCAATGGTAATGCTCGGCAAAGCCATAAAGCCAAAACTTTTAGGCCTGTTTACGGGAATATGCGCGGCAGGAATTATAATAACCGGCTACGTGTTTAACGCAATTCAGCCGCTGATAATGTAAAAGTACCGGGCAAAAACCTTGGCGCAAATAAACAGCCACAAATGTGGATTTTAAGATTAAAAGGAGAAAATTATGGGAAACTGTTGCTGCGGAAACGCAAACTCTACTGATTCAGGTGTAAACGGAAAAAATTCCGGAAAAATTGAAAGCATTAAAGTTTTGGGCGGCGGCTGCAAAAACTGCGAAAAACTTTTTCAGAACGTAATTGATGCGGCGGCCGAACTGAACATTGCCACAAACATTGAATACATAACCGACATGGCAATTGTAATGAGCTACAACGTTATGAGTACACCGATTGTGGTTATAAACGAAAAGGTTGCAAGCGCAGGCAAAGTGCTGAGCGTAAAGGAAATAAAGGAAATTTTAAGCAATGTGTAAGGCAGAAAAAGCAGTAAACTATTTTAACAGCGGTTTTCTGTGTTCGCAGGCGGTATTTGCAGCCTATGCAGAAGAAACCGGCATAAGCGAAAAAACGGCGCTGAAAATTGCCGCGTCTTTTGGCAGCGGCATGTGCAAGGCCGAAGTTTGCGGTGCGTGTACCGGCGCACTTATGGTAATTGGTGCAATGTACGGACAGGACGAAGCTGAAGACAAAACCCCAAGGGCAAAAACAAACCGGCTTACCGCTGAATTTTTGGACGAATTTGCAAAAGCCAACGGTTCTTACCTTTGTAAAAACCTGCTGCAATGCGACATTTCCACGCCGGCCGGGCTTGTCACCGCGCGCCAGAACAACCTTTTTACAGAATTCTGCCAAAAAATGGTAGCATCGGCAGTAAAAGTGCTGGAAAAAATTCTTAAAGAATAGACGAATTTTGTCGCAAGTGCCTTAATTGGCAAACACGCGGCAAACCCTGCCTTTGGGCAATTTATGACAAACGGAAAAATTTCTGCTATATTTCCATCAATTTCTATCAGTACGGCAAGACAAGGCAAGCCGCTTAAGCCTTAAGCCTTTGCCGTACTGACGTTTTGAAGCGACCATAAATTAAAAAACAGGATTTTGCCATGTTTGACAGATTATTGAAAAAAGTTAAAGACACGGAGCTTTTTTACAACATTCTTTTTATCTTTGCCGTTGCCATGATTGCTTTCGGTGTAAGTTTCGCCGTTTCAATGGCTTTTCAAATACCGCTGGAAATTTTTTACAGAAAAAACCTTATAAACGGAAAAATTTACTACATTCTTCGCTTTTATGTTTTTTTCTGCGTTTCCGTAATTGCCGTTTTTACGCTTTTAACAAGAATCTTCAAGAAATACCGATTTATTACAAAAACCTTCTGGGCCGGTTACCAGAACAACAATGCAAAATGGGCACTTATCGGTTTGGCTTTTGGCTTTGCAGCCAACGGAACCGGCGTTTTGGCAGCGCTTGCTAACGGAAACATTACGCTAGTTTTTGCAAAACCCAATTTTCCGTACATTCTGCTGGCGGCCGCGGCAGTTTTAATTCAGTCTTTTTCGGAAGAACTGATGTTCAGGGGATTTCTTTTTCAGGCCATCGGCAAGGCACACAAACCGTGGCTTGCAATTGTGCTGCCGGCGCTTGCTTTTTCGGCCGCACATTTTTTCAATCCGGGCATTTCTTTTCTTGGCAAGCTGAACATTTTTTTAATTGGAATAGTTTTTGCACTGGGCGTTTACTGTTTTAAAAGCTTCTGGTGGGCTGCCACTTTTCACGCCGCCTGGAATTTTAACCAGAACTTTATATTCGGCCTGCCAAACAGTGGCCTTTTTTCAGGAATTTCCGTTTTCAAGCTTAAAACTTCTTCAGATTCACTTTTTTACAGCCGCGATTTTGGCATTGAACAGTCGCTTACAGCTCTAATTGTAGAAATAATTCTAATCGCCGCAATTCCGCTTTTAGGAAAATTTTTAAATAACCGCAGAATTTGTCATTCGGAATGACGTGCCTTATTCGTAAAGTGCCATTTTTTCGGCTGTTTTAACTTTCTTCAAAGCCCTAAAGCGGTTCACTTCTTTTTTTTGCTGTGCTATATTTTTTGAATGAACCAGACAGACGAAAACCAGATTAACCCGCAGCCAGAAACTGCGGAAAACCAGAAAGAACAGAAAACGGCAGTTGTTGCCATTGTTGGCCGCCCTTCCGCAGGCAAATCAACTTTCCTCAATACAGCCAGCGGTGAAAAAATTTCAATTGTATCGCCGGTACCGCAAACCACGCGCAACGCAGTAAAAGGCATTGTAAACACTTCCTACGGCCAGCTGGTGTTCATCGATACTCCCGGCTACCACAATTCCGACAAAAAACTTAACCTTAAGCTAAAAGCCATTGCCGAAGAACAGCTTGGCGATGCCGACCTGATTTTGTACTTAATCGATTCCAGCCGAGACTGCGGCGAGGAAGAACTTGCCATTGCAGACCTGCTTTCCACTTTTAAAGAAAAATGCGTAATTGCCATTAACAAATGCGATTTACCGGAATCGAAACCGGCAAGGGTGCGCACATTTTTGCAGAAATATTTTGGCGAGTTACCGGCTGAACGCATTGTAGAAATTTCTGCCCAAAAAGACACGGGCATAAATGACGTTCTTTTGCAGCTGTACAACCTTGCACCAGCCGGTGAAGGCCTTTACCCTGAAGAATTTTATACCGATCAGGAAGTTGATTTCAGGATTGCAGAAATTATCCGCGAACAGGCGATGAACTGCCTTTTTGAAGAACTGCCCCACGCCCTTTACGTAGAAATTGCCGACCTTGAACAGCGCAAAAACGGCAAGGAACTGTGGGTGCGCGCCTTTATTGTGGTGGAAAGAGAAAGCCAGAAAGGCATGGTAATAGGCAAGGGTGCTTCTATGATTAAGCACATACGCATTGAAAGCATTAAGCAGATGCGGCGCATTTTTGACTGGCGCATTAATCTGGACTTGCAGGTAAAAGTTAACAAAAACTGGCGGCAGAAAGACCCAGTTTTGGTAAAACTTTTAAGGTAGCAGTAACAGTACCCAAAAATAAAAAAGCCCAAAGCTGAATGTTAATGTAAAAAGCATTAAATTACAGCTTCGGGCTTTTTTTTAAGTTCAATTATTTTGAAAAAATTTGTAAAACGTTAAGGCAGTACAGTCCGATTACGCAAAAAATTACGTTTTTTCAGCCTGTAACCTGTAAAAAGGTTAGAATTCTTTTACGGTTCCGTCAGCCTGGGCTACATAAACAATGGGTTTGTTGGCTGTAAAAAAGCCGTTTTCTACAACGCCAACAATTTTGTTAATTTCACTTTCCATTTTTGCAGCGTCCGGCGGTGTCTGCCAAACAATGTCAGCAATCAGGTTGCCGTTGTCTGTAATTACCGGACCTGCTTTTTTTACGCCCTGCCTCAAAGTGCAGGTTGCGCCAAGGTTCTGCAATGCGGCAAAAACGCTGGTGCGGGCTTCGGCAATAATTTCTACCGGCAGGGCAAATTTTGTACCAATGCTTGGCACGGTTTTGCTGCTGTCTGCAACAATTACAAAAGTTTTGGCATTGTAAGCCACAATTTTTTCAAGCAGAAGGGCTGCGCCACCGCCTTTAATAAGCTGTTTGTCAGGGTTAATTTCGTCTGCGCCATCAATGGCAAGGTCTAAATTTCCGCCAATTTCCTTTGCATTCATGGAAAAAACCGGAATACCAAGTTCTTCGCAGGCAATGCTGGTTTGAAAACTTGTTGCAACGGCCTTTATGTCTTTCAAAGTGCCGTCTTTAATGCGTTCTGCAAGGCGGCTAACCGCAGGCATTGCCGTAGAACCAGTACCAAGTCCGATTTTCATGCCGGAAAAAATCAGACCCTTTTCAATCAACGAATCGATTGCCACTTTTCCAACCAGAGCTTTCTGTTCTGACTGGCTAATCATTTTTTCACTCATATTTAATTCCTGTGAATAATTCAAATTGCCGCTTTGCCTGAAGTGTTATAAGCTCAAAAGCATTTGCTGTTTTGCAGCCTGCCTTACGGGCTCTCCTTAAGCAAGGGCTTTCCTTAGGATTGTATGTACAGTCAAAAACTATTTCACTGCCTGTAAAATCGTAAAAAGGCATCGGATCCTGCACCATGTCGGTGCCGCCTAAAAATACTAAATCCGGGTTTTCGCCTTTTGTCTGAATAATCAAATCTGAATAGGCAGAAATTTTATCAATTGAATTTTCGTTAAGGGCAGACCATTTTATGCCGTGCTGTTCGGCAAGCATTTTCGCTTCCTTCATTTTGTTGCTGAAAACGCAGGATTTTGCCCTAAGCAGTTTTAATGCATAGGCAACGGTTGTGGCTTCGGCACCGGTACCAATAATTGCAACCTTGCAGCCCCAAAGGCTTTTACGGCCGCTAAGTTCGCGCAAAGTTTCAACCAGTGCCGCCACGCACATGTTAAAACCCTGCCATTCGCCGTTTGTGCGCACAATTGCATCGCAGGAACGGCTTTCGCCAACTTTTTCGCTGATTGTTGGAATGTAAGGCACGATTTCGCTTTTAAAAGGCCGGGAAATCGTCATTGCATTGATGTTCAGTGCGTCGGCAAAGGCAAAAGCTTCTTCTATTGAAGAAGAACGCAGCGGAACGTATACATTATTCAGGTTATGCTTTTTGTAGCCCTGATTGTGTATTGCAGGCGAAAGCAGGTGAATAAGCGTGTTGCCGGTAATTGCAAAAACTTTGGTATTTTTATCAACACCCCTGTAATTGTAAGTTTCTTCCAGCGATTCCGGGTCTACTGCCCAAAATTCGTTCTGGTCGTTAATCATTTCCCTGGGTAAAGTGTAGGTCATGTAAGACTGCAATTTCTGCGCTAAAATTATTGCAGGCATGGCATACAGGCCGCCAATGTCAAAAATATGCTCGCATTCCAGCGGCTTACTTGAATAATCTATAAAAAGCTGGGTCAGCCCCTGCAGCGACTGAGGTTCAAAAACGATTTTTGGTATTTCAAAACTGGGCATCAGGCGGCGTTCAAGGCGTTTGGGCAAGGTTGAAATATTACCTTCGTTTACATAAATTGAACGGATTATGCGCGTGCCAAAAGCCAGTGCTGCATCCTGAATGCTTGAAACGTTGAAATCTTCTTCTAAGTCTATATAGGCAAAGTTTTTACGCGTGTCCTGATTTGCAAAGGCAATGGCACGGGCAAAAAGCACGGTGCGCGAAGATTCACCTTCGGTAAAAAAACCGCCGTTTACTGCGCGCTTAATGCTTAAAATGCACGGAATATTTGCCAGTTCCGGGAAGCGACGGATTTTAAGGCGTTCATCCTGCAAAAGACAGTCAACGCGCAGTTCTGCAACATCAATGCGGTTGCGATATTTTTCCAGAATTTTCAAATCTTCTTCAATTGTAGAAGCCGTTAATGAAAGACATATTTTTGAATGGAACATACCGCCTCGCATTTTATAAACCGGCTCTTAAAACTGAAAAATTCAAGAACCGGCCTACACATTAAGCAACTTTAGTTTTCGTTTGCTTTTACAGTAATCTGGGCAACTTCGCTGTTCTGTACGTAAAGTATCAAAACCGTATTTTTTGCAACAGAATATGGAATTGACAGATTGCCGCCCGGATGCTTGAAAGTTACCAGCTTATAGGCAGCACCGTTTGCAGGCATTGCTTCTAAGCGAACATCAAGAGGGAAGGGGTAATTTGGCAGTTTTGTTGAAAAAATACCCGCAACAGGCGCATTAAAGCCGCCGGCTTCTGGCATTGCCATTGTAAGGTTAACGCGCGTATAAGTTTCGCTGCTTGTACCGGCCTGTACCGACTGCATTGCAACTTTCATCGATTTTTCTTCGCTCGCCGTTGTGTCAAAGTCGAAAACCAGCTTGTTTGCAGACATTTGTGCATAAACATCATTTAAGCCCAAACCTACGCAGTTTGGTACGGTAACTGTTTCATTGGCAGGGCCGCGGCTTACAACAAGGTGCATTGTAATCTGGTCGTTAATTGCCATGCCCGGTGCCGGATCCTGGCTTAAAACTGTACCGGCTTCGGCACTGTTATATTCATAAAGGGGGTCTGCAAGAACAATAAGTGCCTTTGAACCGGCACTGAAAAGCGTTTTAAGATGGCTTCTTACATCTTCAAGTTTCCAGCCTGAAAAATCTTCAACTTTATCTACAATAGTACCGCGGCTTACAGTTAGGTTAATGCGTTTACCGGCCTTAACAATTGCACCGCCGGCCGGGCTTTGTGCCAGAACTTTGTTTTTGTCTTCAGGGTTTTCAGAATATCTTAAGCTTACACGCGGATAAAGTTCCTTTACCTGCATTTCAAGCAAAGCTTCGGTCAAATCCTTGCCGGTAAGCTGGGGAACCATTACTTCCTCTTCGCCTTTTACCGCGGTAAAAAATACGGCAAGGGTAATGCAGCCCATAAGCACAACCATAAGCAGGGCAAAAAAGAAAAATGTCCAGCCGTTTTCAGAAAGCCTTTCTGCCGCTGCACGAATTGTAAATTTTGAAGATTTATTTTCGTTCATTTTTTCCTCAATTTCTTCTATATAATGTGGTTTCTTTTAAGCGTTTTCGCAAACAGAACCAATAAAATCTCTTGAACCGTTCATAAAACTTTTATAGTCCATGGCTTTTTTTGCCTTCCACTGAAGGTTGGTAACGGCAAGCAGGCCATCGCCGGTTTTTATAATTATTCCGTGCTTTTTGCTCATTCCCAGAACAGTGCCGGGTTTTGCAGTTTTTTCAGCTTCTGCAATTTCGGCAGGCAGTTCTGCAGCCTGTTCAAAAGCCAAAGCCCTCGCCCCGTGAATAAACAGCGTATTGCCGCCGTTCTGGGTAAAAGTTGAAGGCCACGGGTAAAAGGCACGCACTTTTGCACAAATGTCCAGCGCAGAACAGTTCCAGTCAATAAGACCGTCTTCCTTGTTAAGCATTCCGCAATAAGTGGCCTTGCTTTCGTCCTGTTCAGTTTCGGTAATGGTACCGTCGGCAATGCCGGTTAAAACACGTTCAAAATAATCGCCGCCAAGTTCTGCTACTTCTGCCAGCAGCGATTCCGTGGTTTCAGTTCCGTCCAGTTCAAGCTTTTCCTGCAAAAGAATGTTTCCGCTGTCCATTTTTTTTGCCAGCCGCTGAACCGTAATGCCGGTTACGGAATCTTTTGCAAGTATTGCTGCCGGAACAGGTGCACAGCCGCGGTAAAGCGGCAGCAGCGAAGGATGAAGGTTTATGCCGCCAAGCGGAAAAATTGACAGAAAACTTGTGCTGAAAATTTTTCCGTAGGCAAAGCAAACCAGAATGTCCGGCTTTAAGGCAATCAAATCTTCCGTAATTTCTGCCAGTTTTTGCGGCGTAAATGTTTTAATGCCCAGTTCTTCTGCGGCAACTGCAACCGGCGTTGGAACCGGTTCTTTACTGCGTTTCTGGCTTGTTGCCGGGTTTGTAATTACGGCAACAATTTCAAAACCGGGATTTTTTGCAAGAACCTGCAAGGGTTTTACGGCAGGTTCCGGGCTGGCAGCATAAACAATTTTTAACATCAGGCGTTTGCCCCGTTTTTTCTGGCTAATTTTGCAGCAATTTTGGCCTGCTTGGCCTGTTTTGCAGCAAGTTTCTGACTGCGTCTTTCGGCACGCCTTGCAAACTGAACTTCTGCCTTTTCCTTAAAATCCGGGTCACCGCGGTCAATGTACAAAAAACCGTCCAGATGGTCGTATTCGTGCTGAATGATGCGCGCCAAAAGGCCGTCGGCATGCAGCGTAAAAGGCTTGCCGTTTTCATTCAGCGCCTGAACCGTAATTTCCTTAGGGCGCACAATGTTTTCGTATAATTTAGGAAGGCTCAAACAGCCTTCTTCCATTTCACAGGTTTCCTGCGAAGTAGATACAATCTGAGGATTTATAAAAACCCGGCGAACATCGTCGTCGGAAATAATTACAAAAAAACGTTCTGAACGCCCGATCTGCGGAGCGGCCAGACCAACACCGTTTGCTTCAATCATTGTGTCAAACATTTCGTTGATTGTTGCTTTCAATTCGTCTGTAACTTGTTCTACAGGCACGGCTTTTTGCCGCAAAACAGGGTCACCAAGCTGTACAATTTCCATGCTGTATATAGTATACAAAGCTTTTGTGTTTGTAAACACGAACACAAAAGCACCAAAAACAGCGAGTTAACGTTCTTTTTTTGCAGAATTTTTTTTACCTTTTTAAGTAAATTTTTAGTGAATTCGATTATGTTTTGTTATATAATGTTAACATTCATTCTAAAAAGTTCAGGAAAAATTGTGTCTGTGAAATTCTTAAAAAAAATTGCTAGCCGTAATTTTTTAACGCTTTCGCCGGTTTTTGCCGTGCCAGCCATTTGCCTTTTATTTGCAGTTTTAACTTTTGCCTGCGTATTGAACGCAAAAGCGGTTAAAAGGAATTTTTCGCAGAACCAGCAGGTTCTGCTTGAACAGCAGTGCAACCAGCTTGAACTTTCATTAAGGTACGAACACCTGAACACCCAGTCCGCGGCGGTAAATTTAGGCCGGGCAGTTCTTTGGGGGCAGGACATTGATACGGAACTGGGAAACATCGGAAAATCCCTTTCTACAAACGGACTTATCTTTATAAAGCGTTCCAACGGTCACATTTACAGCACCAAAAATTCTTTCAGCTCAAGTTCAATTGAATATTTCAAGGAAAATTTCAAGGATTTTTTTACTGAAGCAAGTCAGGTTTTCGGTCCGATTCAAATTGAACCCAATGACGACCCGAACAAAAACGTTCCGCGTTCCGTAATTGCTTTCTGTACGCCGGTTTATGCCGGGACAGACCAGATTGGTACTTTGTGCAATTTAGTTTACAGCGACGAACTTTTTGCCCGTTCAATTGAAAAAAACGGCGACGGTGAAAACGGCGGCTTCATTATCTGCGACGACAGGCGCACTATTCTTTCTGCAAGCGACAGGCTGAAAAACCTTGAGTTTACCTGCGGACGGAAGCTGGACGACTGTTTTGGAAAGGAAAACAGGCTTTTCAAATTTGATATTAATTCGCTTAACGGCGTTTTTTTGTACGACAAGGGCGATTCATTTTATTTTGGAAGAAACCAGCAGGACATTTACAACATTTCCTACATTCCGCTTAAAAGCAAGAACTGGGTTTTGTATTCTGTCAGGGAATGCACGAAAGTACAGCGCGACACTTTTCTGCACTTTGTGGTTGTTTGGGTTCTGGCAATTTGCGTTCTGATTATTTTTTATGCAATTTACCACCGCTACCAGAATGAAAGTGCCAACCGCGAACGCTTTGCCATTAAGCGCCTGGAAAAAGAACGGTTTCTGCGCGACATTTGCTGTGACTTGTACGAAACCGTTTACGAAGCAGACCTTAGCAACGACCTTTTGATTGGCGACGCGGCCTTAACAATTGCAAAAAATTTCCACCTTGAAGACAATTTAAGCTACGACAATTATTTGCGTGTTCTTGCAGAACGCAACATTCACAAGGATTTCAGGGAAAAACTGTTTGAAACCCTTTGCAGCGAAAACCTTATACGCTGCTACGAACAGGGCGAGCGCATTAAAAGCCTTGATTACATGGATGATTCAGCAAGCAATGACTATCTGTGGAAACGGGTGCAGGTTAAGCTTTTTACCCTTGACGGAATGCAGAATATCCGCGCTTTCTTTTTTGTGCAGGACATTGATACCGAAAAACGGCGCGAGCTTTCCTTAATTGAAAAAAGCGAAAAAGACTATTTAACGAACCTTCTGAACAAATCTTCGTTTGATGCACGCGCCAAGGAATTTTTAATGGGCTGCAAGCCGGACGAAAACCACGCGCTGATTCTGTTTGACATTGACAAGTTCAGATACGTAAACGAAACTTTGGGCTACATAAGCGGCGATACGATTATTACAAATTTTATAGCCACAATTAAGAACATAATTGGCGACGGCAACATTATGGGGCGCATTGGCGGCGTAAGTTTTGCCGTTGTGCTGAAAAATTACGGTTTGCGGGAAAATTTAATAAAACTTTTGAACACCCTGCGCGAAAAACTGCGCTGGGACGAACAGAAAGGCGACGCACACTTTCAGATTTCGGCAAGCATAGGCGTGGCACTTTTTCCGGAACACTGGGCGGCAAACTACAAAAGTTTTTTCATGGCCGCAAACGAAGCCCTTTACTATTCCCAGACCCACGGAATGGACACTTACACCATTTATGAATCCAGCCTGTTTGAAGGAAGGGCAACCTTTGTTGATGACAAGGACATAGACATGCTTGTTGATACCGCCGCCGACGGTATTGCCAAATTTGCCATCAACCCCGAATTCCGCATTTTGTACGCCAATTCAAAATTTCTGGACCTGATAGGCCGCAGCAGCGACGACCTGAAAAACGACGGATTCAACGGTATTGCATACTTCCACGAAGAAGATATTCCGCAGATTTTTGAAGCCCTTTACCTTGGTATGGAAAAGAAATCGGCCTATTCAATTTCCTACCGCATCAAGCACAAGGACGGCCATAACGTTCACGTAAACACAAAATGCCTTTTTGTTGACGAAAACTACGAAGGAATGCCCGTTATGTATTCAATTTTTACGGACATTACCGACATGGTTAAGGCCAAGGAAGAAGCTGATGCCGCAAAAGAAGAGGCTCTGGCCGCGACAAAGGCAAAATCAAGTTTTCTGGCAAGCATGAGCCACGAAATTCGTACCCCGATGAACTGCATTATGGGTATGAGCGATTTGATTCTGTACGACCCGGCGACACCGCCAAGCAATATTGAATATGCCCAGAACATCAGCGCCGCAAGCCGAAGCCTTCTGGGCATCATCAACGACATTCTTGACATTTCAAAAATTGAATCGGGAAAACTTACGCTTACGGAAGTAACTTACGATTTCAGGGCACTTGTAAAAGACGTTGTTACAATGATTAAGCTTCGCGCCCAGGACAAGTTTCTGGACTTTTTCGTTCACATTGACACAAACGTGCCTGCAAAACTTTTTGGTGACGAAATACGCGTAAAGCAGATTCTGCTGAACCTGCTGAGCAACGCGGTAAAATACACCCACGAAGGTTCAATTAGCCTTAACATAAACGCCGTACCCAAAGGCGAAAATTATGAACTTACGTTTAAAATTACAGACACGGGAATTGGCGTAAAAAAAGAAGACATTTCAAGCCTTTTCAACGAATTCAGCAGGGTAGACACGCAGAAAAACCGCAACATCATCGGTACGGGACTGGGGCTTTCTATTACCAAAAACCTATGCCAGATGATGAAAGGTTCTATCGACTGCCAGAGCGAATACGGCCGCGGTTCTACTTTTACGGCGAAAATCCTGCAAAAATGCGAACTTTTTGAACCTTTTGCAAACATTGTAAAAGCCATAAACAAGCACATAATTTACTACGAACCGCGAAGCCGTTTCAGCAGCCACATGCTAAGCGAACTGGAATCTTTCAGATGCAAGATTGACCTTTGTACAGACACAAAAGACCTTCTGGAATTCCTGAAGAAGATTAAAAACGGCACAACCGAGGACTGCAACTTGATTTTTGTTGCGGCAAAATACATTGAAAAAACAAAGCAGTGCCTTAAAGCAGAAAAAATTGAAGGAATGAAAATCGTTGCAATTGCCGACGATGCAGCATCCCTTTCGGCCCACAGGGACATAAGCATTTTGACCACGCCAATTTACTGCGTACAGCTTGCGCAGGTTCTTTCCGGCAATTTTGAACTGCTTCAGGCACACCGGGCACAGGCAAACATGCAGAATTATGTACTTGCGCCGGATGCAAAAGTTCTTGTTGTTGATGACAACGCGGTTAACCTTAAAGTTGCCAGCGGTCTTTTAAAAACCCACAACATTGTGCCGGATACGGTAATTTCCGGCTTTGAAGCAATCAGCGCCCTTTGTTCAAAGCCTTACGACCTGATTTTTATGGATCACCTTATGCCGGAAATGGACGGAATTGAAACAAGCCATAAAATTCGCGAACTGGAAACTGAAAACGCAAACAAGCCGATTATTGCACTTACGGCAAATGCAATTACCGGTATGCGCGAACAGTTTATTTCCGAAGGCCTGAACGATTTCTTGTCCAAACCGATTGAACCTGAACAGCTGAACCGGATTCTGATGCAGTGGCTGCCAAAGGAAAAAATACTTTTAAAGGAAAGAAACGAAGAATCAGCAGAAAGTGCCGGAATGACAGAACCGGAAGAAATGGCTGAAGTACCGCACAGCATTGAAAACATTGATTTTGAAAGCGGACTTAGCTTTGCAGGCGATTCGATTGAAACTTACCACGATATTCTGGCCACATTTACTGCCGACCCGGAAAAGCGCAGGAATGACTTGCTTGCAATGGCAAAACAGACCGATTTGAAAACCTTTACCACAAACATTCACGGGCTTAAAAGCTCTGCACGTTACGTTGGCGCAAACGAAGTTTCCGAACTAGCAGAAAAACTTGAAGAAGCCGGCAACAGCCAGAACCGCGCCTTTATAGAAGAAAACCTTGAAAAATGCCTTAATCTTTACAGCACCACGGCTGAAAACATTGCCGCATATCTTGAAAAAGTAAAGGCAACCAAAACAAAGCCCGCTGGCGATGCCGGTAATATGGCATTTTTAATGCAGAAAATTGAAATTCTTAAAGACGCGGCGGACAATATGGACATTATAGTAATAGAAGACACAATGAAAGAAATTTCACCTTTTACATGGCCTGCTAATTTGCAGCAGCATATAGACTTAATAAATCAGGCTGCCACTGTTTTCGATTACGACACAATCAGCCGTGAAGTTGCATCTTTGGAAAATGCCGGAAAACAGGATTCGGCAATGACAATGTAAAGCTGAAAATGTAAGCGGGGTTTAATTTTAAAAAAAATTTGACGGTCTAAAATGCAAGGCACAAATTGCCGGTATTTATGCCCGATAATAAGAATAAAAAATAAGGAAGCGAGTAGAATGAAAGAAATTTACTTGGTAGATGACGAAATTACGAATTTGCGCGTTGCAGAAAATTGCCTGCGCGACAAATACAAACTGAAGCTTTTAACCGGCGGCAAGCAGCTTTTTGTTATGCTTGAACGCAGCATTCCGGATTTGATTCTGCTTGACATTCAAATGCCGGAAATGGACGGAATTGCCGTAATGGAAATTTTACGAAGCCATGAAAACTACAACAAAATTCCGGTTGTGTTTTTAACTGCAAATACGGACAAAGACGTGGTAATGCATGCTTTAAGCCTTGGTGCAACAGACTACATTGCAAAACCTTTTGACGTTAATCAGCTGCCATTACGCATTGCAAAAATCATCGGCAAAGACTAACACCTTACATTTTTCGCTTTTTGCAGAAAATGTATGAAACTGCACAAAAAAACCGGCATTTTACTGCCGGTTTTTTTTATTTAGTTTTTAGCAACCATTAATATTTTGCTTTTCTTAAGCGAACCTGTTCAATATCAGTACTGAACAGTTCGCGAAGGTCGTTAAGTCCAAGTGCCATAAGTGCCATGCGGTCAATACCAATACCCCATGCAGCAACCGGCACGTCAATTCCCATTGCTTTTGTAACTTCCGGTCTGAAAATACCAGAACCGCCAAGTTCAAACCAGCCCAAAACCGGGTGCTTGATATGAACTTCTACAGAAGGTTCTGTAAACGGAAAGTAGCCAGGAACATATTTAACTTCCGTTGCACCGGCAATTTCTACAGCAAACATTTCCAAAAAGCCTAAAAGTGTCTTTAAGTTAACGTCTTCACCCAAAACAATACCTTCTGTCTGGTAAAAGTCCGAAAGATGAGTGGCATCTACTTTATCGTAACGGAAACAGCGGGCAATACCGAAGTATTTGCCAGGAATTTTTGGATTTGAACCAAGCTGATGAGCAGAAAGAACAGTACCCTGACTGCGCAAAATCAAGCGGCGTGTAAATTCTGTGTCAAAATCGTAGTTCCAGCCGCGGCTTCCAGACTTACCGCCGTCACGGTGTACGGCTGCAACATTTGACAGATATGGTTCGTCAATTTTTTTAGCGTGGGTTGGATTTTTAAGATAGTAAACATCGTGAATATCGCGTGCCGCATGGAACTGAGGCATGAACAATGCATCACTGTTCCAGAATTCGGTTTCTACAAGCGGACCGTCGAATTCTTCAAAACCAATGGAAACAAGCTTGTCTTTTACGCTTTCAAGGAATGAAACATAGGCGTTTGTACGACCCGGAATAATGCGTGCCGGTGGAACTGCAATATTGTAAGCGCGAAAAGTCTTGTCTTTCCATTCGCCGGTAGCAAGCATTTTAGAAGTAAGCATACCAGTCTCTTCGCCTGTTACGCCTGCTTCAACCAGAGCTTTTGCCACATCGCCAGCAGCGGCTGTTAAATTATAAACAACTGTTTCTCGTTCCATAATACGGAAAGCAGCATCAGCAGCACCGCGTTTTTTGGCCAAAGTATTCATAACTGCCATTTCGTTAGCACTTAAAGCATCTTTATCAAGCAAACCGTTTTCTGCACCGGCGGCTTTTTTTAGCAGCGCAGCAGTTGTAGCAACGCGTACCGAAAGTTCCTTGCCGGTATAGGCTGCTTTTTTTTCTGCATCCATTGCAAGTACGCCTTCCTTGGAAAGTGTACCGAAAGCACTACCAACGTCTTTATTTTCAATGCCCAGTTCCTTGGCAATCTGCGGCAGCGCCAAAGAACCTTTTTCTTTCAGCAAAGCAACAATTCTTTCATCGTAAGTACCTTTTTCTACAAAAGTCTTACCTAAATCTGTAATTTCGTAATATGTATGCGGCTCGCGGCGTGCAACAGCTGCAAGTTCCTTACCAGCCAGCCATGAAAAAGCCTGGTTTGCGTGACCTTCCTTATAAGAAAGCTCTTTTTGCAAACGTTCCGAAGTCAGCTCATCTTTTGCAGAATATGAGCGCAAAACACGTATTTCAAGTGGGTGCAGATTTTTAATAAGTGCTTGAATGTCCATTAGTTTTCCTCTTGGATTATATATTTCCTAAATACAACGTTAGCCCGGTACCGAGCCAAATGTTTTTCATTGTCGTATCGTAAAATTGCCTGTGAATTGTAATTGTACCAGTCGTAGCCGAATTCTGCGGTTAACTTGCGGGCTACATCGCGCACGGCATAAACTGCGTCGCTTTCGTGGTAAAGTGAATCGTAAACGATATATGTAATGTAGGCTTCGTTTCCGTAAGGCGAAAAACGAACTTCTACAGTGTATGTTCTGTTAGTATCAGGAATTGTGCCCGACATTGTGCGGTATATAACTTCTTCCCACGGTTTTGCACTTTTCTCTTTTCCAGAATCCTGAGCAAATGCAAAAACAGCTGCAAATAATGCCAACATGAAAACTGCTGTAATTTTCTTCATTTTTCTCTCCTTTTTAAATATTCACTTGATAATTTCATAGAAAAAACCTTCTTTATATAATAACATTTTACATCTATATGGTAAAGAAGTTTTGCCTTGTTTGTTTTTTTTAGTTATAAACGCCGAACATTAAAATCCTGCATTCAAAATAAAATACATTAAGTTTTGTCACGCTTTCACATTAAGCCTGAAACTTTGCCGTGTTTTTAATTTTCAGCAAACCACAAATAAAAAACCGGAATTTTTCTTCAAAATTCCGGTTTCTTCGCTTAAAATTTGGAACAGTTAAATTAAACCGTAAACTTTTCAGTTTCCTTGGAAAGATCGTCTGCAATGTTACGGTTTTCAACCGCAAGAGAAGTAAGTTCAATTACGTTTTCGCGGATGGCCTTTGTACTGCTTTCAATTTCTTCACTGCCTTCATTAAGTTTTTCAGCAAGGGCAGAAAGCTGCTGAACGTGATTTCCTACGCCGCTTACGCTCTGGTTCATTGTGGCATAATTATCAAGAATTTTTGAAGAAATGCCTTTGATATTGTACAAAGCTTCAACAATCTGCTGGCTGCCCGTATTCTGCTCGTCCATTGAAAACTTGATTTCAGTAATAAGGTTGTTATCAACAGAAATCTGGTCTGCAATGCCGGCGAAAACCTCACCTGCATTTTTAGAAGCATTGTAAACATTCTGAATGTTTGCCGTAACTTTTGAAAGGGTTTCGCTGATTGCGTGGCTTTGCGCCGTTGTATTTTCAGAAAGCTTACGGATTTCTTCTGCAACAACACTAAAGCCCTTACCGGCTTCACCAGCATGTGCCGCTTCAATCGCAGCGTTCATTGCCAGCAGGTTAGTCTGGCTTGCAACGGATTCAATAACCTTGTTCGTGTTCAAAAGTTCGTCCGACTGCTGCAAGACAAGCTGAATCATGCTGTTAACTTCGCCAATAAGGCTGTTACCGTTGCTTGAATTAGTTAAAAGGGTTTTAAAGCTTTCGCCGAATTTATCAATATTTATGGTAATTGAATTGATGTTTGCTTTCAGTTCTTCAATTGCGGTAGAAGACTGGTTTACCGCATCATTCTGTTCTTCCAGTTTTTCGGAAAGTTCAGAAATTATGCCAGTCATCTGCTTCATGGTAGAAGCGGTTTCTTCTACGGCCTGCTGCTGTACTTTTGCACTGCGGTTAAGTTCAATTGAATTGTCACTAATCTGCAAAATTTCATCGGAAATGTTACCTGTAAAATCGTCAATTTTACCGGCAAGTTCCGTCAGCGCATTGGTCTTTTTGCGTGAAGTTGCAACCATTTTGTTCATTGTGCCAACAAAACTGTTAACCATTACGCGCATTGAATTGATTTCGTCCTTACTTTTGCTTTCCTTCAAGCGGAAAGACAAATCGCCGCCTTCCATTTGCTTAAGGCCTTTTGCCGTATTCTGAATCGGTTTTGTAAACAGCTGTGAAAATATAATTGCCGAACCAAGGGCAAGCAGAAGGAAAATAACCGAGAACAAAAGGCTTCTTCCAACGGCACCGCCTACTTTTGCCTGAAGTTCGTCACTTATTTTTGAAAGTTCTACGTCAATGTCATCGTAATAGTTTCCGCTGCTTACAACCCAGTTCCACGGTTCAAAAGCCATTGAAAAAGTGCGCTTAGGCTTTACGGTAACGCCGTCTGCCTTTGTAAACCAGAATTCGGTAAAACCGCCTTCCTTGTTCTGCGATGTCTTTTTAAGAATTTCCTGAACAATCATTACGCCGTTTTTATCTTCAAGATTGTAACGGTTTTTGCCTTCCTGATCAGGCAGAATAGGGTGGGCTACAAGAATGTAATTTGTGTCGTCAATCCAGAAATATCCGTCACGCTTGTCGCCGTAGCGCAGGCCCTTTACAAGCTTTATTGCCTGTGCCTGTGCCTGTTCACGGGTTAAAGTGCCGTTCTGTTCTTCCTTATAAATGGTGTTTAAAAGTTCAATTACGTTCTGCACCTGAAACTTTACCGCATCATCATAGCCTACCATGCGCTGTTCCGTTATGTGCTGTTCAGAAAATTTGCGTATAACACCCATTGAAAGAGTGTTAATTGCCGCACTTGCAAGATACATTACAAGAACAAGTACAATACTGTAGATAATCATTGTGGATTTGATAGATTTCATGAATTCCTCACATCCTGTTCCATTATATAACTCAAATATAACTATAAAAGTTTATTGAAAGTTATGTGTATTCGTATTGAACTTTTTTATTTTCTACATTTAAATTTGTATGTTTTTAGTAAATTTTTAAACCGTGCAAATAATACTATAAGAGGTTTTTATGAATTTTGCAAAGGAAAACTACAAAGGTTTTTTAATAAGCCTTGCTGTTGCCGTTCCGGCATTTTTTCTGGGAAAAATTTTTCCCGTTATTGGCGGCCCGGTTATTGCCATTATAACCGGAATGATTGTTACGCTTTTTGTAAAGGACAAAAGCCCCTTTGCCAAAGGCATTACTTTTGTAAGCAAGAAAATCCTTCAGTGGGCTGTCATTTTGCTTGGCTTCGGGCTGAACCTTTCTGTAGTGCTGCAAACCGGCGCACAATCTTTGCCGATTATCGTTTCTTCAATTGCCACGTCTCTTATAATTGCCTTTGTTTTATGCAGGCTGCTTAAAATTCAGGGAAAAACTGCCGTGCTTGTCGGGGTTGGTTCAAGTATTTGCGGCGGTTCTGCAATTGCTGCAACTGCGCCTGTAATAAATGCCGACGATGAAGAAGTGGCTCAGGCAATAAGCGTAATTTTCTTTTTCAATGTTCTTGCAGCCTTAATTTTTCCATATTTCGGCACGCTTATAGGCTTCAGCCAGACAGACCCGGAAGCCTTTGGCATTTTTGCCGGAACTGCCGTAAACGATACTTCCAGCGTAACGGCCTGCGCCAGCACATGGGACAACCTTTACGGACTTGGCTGCGCAACTTTGGACAAAGCCGTTACCGTTAAATTAACCCGTACACTTGCAATCATTCCAATTACTTTGTGCCTTGCCCTGTGGAATGCCGGAAAAGCAAGAAAATCGGCAGAAAATGGTGAAAATGCAAAAAATACATTTAATTTGAAAAAAATTTTTCCATTTTTCATTCTGTATTTTGTGCTTGCTTCACTTATAACAACGGTTACAACTGCCGTTTTTAACGTAAATCCGGCAATTTTTAAGCCGGTAAAAGAACTCAGCAAGTTTTTTATAATATGGGCAATGGCCGCAATCGGCTTTAACACCAACATCGTTAAGCTGGTAAAAACCGGCGGAAAACCTTTAATTTTAGGATTCTGCTGCTGGGCTGGCATTGCAACCGTAAGCGTTTTAATGCAAAAAGCGCTGGGTCTGTTTTAATGTTTCCGCCATTCAGCCAGAATCTTGCCATACAGCAATGTATCAGCCTCATGCAAAAACTGGACGATTTCCGCCGCCTTGATTTTGAAACTGAAGAAAGCAAGGCGAACCCGGATTTTTCTACAGACTGGCTTTATGCAAACAAACCCACAAGACCTGCAACCGGCCAGATGTTTGGCGTGCTGGTTTGTGCCGACGTTAACAGAAAATTTTCTCCGGAAGGGCAGAATGTCGTATTAAAGGCTTTTTCCGGGCAGTTCAACAGTCACTGGCACGTTCCGGGCTGGGTGCCGCCGCTTTTAAATACAGAAGAATTTGACAGAATTACCAAAGATTCAGACATACTGATTCATCAGCTGAGCGACCAGATAGAAGAAACCGGTGAAAAAATAAACGAAACTGAAAGATTAGTCGAAAAACTTTCAGATTCTTCTGCTAACGCCGGACAGGTTTTGGAACTGAACGAACAGCTGAAAAAACTCCGCATTCAAAAAAGTGCCCTTCAAACTGAACGTAAAAACCGTTCAAAACAGTCAATGAAAGAAATTTTCGCACTTTATAAAATTCACTGCGCCGGCGGCAGGGTGCTTGCCTTTAGCGACATTTTTAGAGAAGACCAGCCGCCGACAGGGTGGGGCGAATGCTGTGCTCCAAAACTTTTAAACTACGCCTACAAAAACGGCCTCGTTCCCTTAAGCATGGCAGAGTTTTTCTACGGCGCAGAACCGAAATCCGCACTTAAAAGGCACAAGCAGTTTTATTCACCCTGCGATGAAAAATGCGCGCTTATTCTGCCCCACATTTTAGGCCTAGAAATTCTTTACCGCGACGAAGAAATTGTAGTTATAAACAAGCCTTCCGGTATGCTTTCAATTCCGGGCAGGGGAGAAGAAAAATCAGACAGCGCAACCAGCCGTTTAAGACATTTGTTTCCCCACTGCATAGAACAGCCTTCGGTGCACCGGCTGGATATGGATACTTCGGGTCTTTTGGTGATGGCACTAACGGAAGAAAGCCACCGTAATTTATCAATGCAGTTTATGGAAGGAAACGTGAAAAAGCGTTACATAGCTTTTCTGCGTGGTAAAATTCTTCAAGGTGAAGACGAATGTGGAAAACCTGTTGAAAAAAATGAATTTTTTGAGGAAAATTGTGGAAAACTGAAATTTGCAGAAAGTTTTGAAAACAGAACAGAGATTAAAACCGCTGCAAAACTGAACCAGTGCCTGAACGAAAACGCCAGAATGTGCAGAATTTTTACCCGATTAGAAAACAATCTTCCAACTGGCGGCAGAATCTGCCTAAAATTCCGCCTTGACGTTGAAAACAGACCCCACCAGATTTACGACCCGGTTTGGGGCAAAACCGGCATTACCGACTGGCGCATTATACCCGCCCAATTTGAAAAATATTACTTGAAAAGTTTCGGTTTAACCAAAAAACAAGGCGAAATGCTTAAAGCCACGCCACACACATGCGTTGAATTTTTGCCGCAAACGGGAAGAACGCACCAGCTCAGGCTTCATTCTGCAAGCAGGTACGGCTTAAACGCCCCAATTATTGGTGACAATTTGTACGGCACGCAGAACCCGGGCGAAAGGCTTATGCTGAATGCGGTTGAACTTGAATTTACCCATCCTAAAACCGGCGAAAAAATGCATTTTTCCCTTTAATTTTCTTAATTTTTGCAAATATTGAACTGAAAGCCCGGTTTGGGCTAATATTCTGCCATGAGTAACAATTTAAATGCCCCTCGCTGGCAGACCCAAAGCATCTACAAATCTGCAAAATCCGAAGATTTTTTGAACGATTTGAACGAAATGAGAAATCTTCAGAAAGAATTATGCGATTACTTCAATTCGCCGGAAATTTCCACAAGTTTTCCACAATGGCTGGCAAGCTTTTTGCCCAAATACAACAGAATTTACGCACTTGCAACAAATTTGTACGCATTTGTAAGCGTTTTGTACATGGTAGACACAACAAATGCAGAATTTATCAACAATATCTCAACAATTGACGAAGAAATTGCAAGAATTGAACAGATTGACGTAAAGTTCAAAAGCCTTTTTGCACAGAAAAAAGCTGAAAATTCACGTTTTTTAGAAGATTTTTACACAAGTTTTCCACAATACAGGGATTACGAGTTTTTATTTGAGGAAATTCTGCTTTTCAGCGCGCACCAGATGAGTGCCGAAAAAGAAGAACTGGCAAGCCTTTTAAGTTTAAGCGGCGCGGACAGTTTTAGCAGGCTACAGGAACAGATTATTTCTAACCTTAAAGACGAAAAGCTTGGCAAAACTTTCAACGAAATAAGAAACGATGCTTATTCTGCAAGCCGCGAAACAAGAAAAACCGCTTTTTACGCAGAAAACGCACTTCTTGAAAACAGTAAAATACCGCTTGCTGCATGTCTGAACGGCATTAAAGGCACAACCATTACATTAAACCGGCAGCGCAACTGGCAAAGTGCACTGGATAAAGCCATGGCACAGTCGCGGTTAAGCAAAAAAACCCTTGATGCCCTGATTGGCGCAATAGAAAAATCCCTTCCAATATGGCAGGAATATTTGAAAACCAAGGCACAGCTGCTGCTTGGCAAAGACACTCTGGCATTTTACGACATTTTTGCGCCGCTTCAGGCTGAAAATGGTAAAGAAAAGGCAAAAGTGTGGAGTTTTGAAGAAACAAAGCAGTACATTATAGAAAAATTTTCTGCATTCAGCCCGGATTTTGGCAATTTTGCCAGAAACGCCTTTGACAATAACTGGATTGATGCAGAAATAAGACCCGGAAAAGTTGGCGGCGGTTGCTGTCTTGAATTTCCGATTGCAAAGGAATCGCGCATTTTGACCAATTATACGGGCACTTTCAGCGACGTAACCACAATTGCCCACGAACTTGGTCACGCGTATCATTTTGAATGCCTTAAAAACCTTGACCACCAGCTGACGCGCTATCCAATGACGCTGGCAGAAACCGCAAGCATTTTTGCAGAAACAATTTTGACAAAAGACATGATTAAAAATGCTTCCGGCTTTGAACGGGCAAAAATCATTGAAATTCACCTTCAGGACTGCTGTCAGGTGCTGGTTGACATTTTAAGCCGCTTCTATTTTGAAAAATCCGTATTTGAAAAACGGCAGAACGGCGAACTTATGGCAGAAGATTTTTGCGCCCTTATGGAAGAAGCGCAGGAAAAAACCTACGGAAAAGCACTTGATACGAAACATCCATACATGTGGGCCGTAAAATCTCATTACTACAGTCCGTATCTGGATTTTTATAATTTTCCTTACGCTTTTGGCCAGCTTTTCAGCGCAGGTCTTTATGCCCAGTATGTTAAAAAGGGCAATAACTTTGCTGAAACTTACAAAAAACTGCTTTTGGACACCGGCAAACTTAGCTGCGAAGAAGTGTGCAAAAAAGCCGGTTTTGACATTCAGACCGAAGAATTCTGGCTTAGCGGCATTGAAAGCATGAAGGAAGAACTTGAAGAATTAAAGGCTTTTGCAAAAGACTGCTGACTTTAAAAAACAAAAAACCGCTGAAAAAATCAGCGGTTTTTGTTATGCATTTACTTGAACTTATTAGCGAACCTGAATAACTTCAATATCAAATACAAGATATGAATTAGCAGGAATGATGTCACCAATTGAACGAGAACCGTAGCCGAATTCAGGCGGCAATACGATTGTGCGTTTTTCGTTAAGGCACATATCCTGACACATAAGGTCAAAACCTGGAATCATCTGTCCGCCAGCCGTAATGAATGTAAGCGGTTCGTGATAATCAGAATCATCAAAAACAGTGTCATCAAGCAAATATCCCTTGTATTTTACAGTTATGTTTGCTTTCTGCCCGATTTTGTTTCCTGTACCGGCCTTCAGAACCTTGTAACGGATTCCGTTATCAAGCTTTGTAAAATCGCCGTATTTCTGGTCAAGCTTTGCCATCATGGCAGCCTGTGCCTGTTCTTCAGCAGCTTTCATCTTGGCAACAATGGCATCACTCAGGCGGTCAAAATCTGCCTGTGTTGCGGTAAATGCCTTTGCCTCGTCGCCGTTACGGATAATTGAAACAGACTTAATCTGGTCGCCCTGTTTTACGGCGTCTACAACATTCTGGCCAATTACAACTTTACCAAAAATTGTGTGCTTTCCGTTAAGCCAAGGTGTTGATGTATGAGTAATGAAAAACTGGCTTCCGTTTGTTCCAGGACCGGCATTTGCCATTGCAAGAACGCCTGCGCCTTCAAATTTAAGTGAAGGAACGATTTCATCAGGGAATCTGTAACCAGGGCCGCCTGTACCGTTACCGCGCGGGTCACCACCCTGAATCATAAAATTTGCAATTACTCGGTGAAATTTAAGACCGTTGTAAAATGGCTTTTTATTTGCAGCAGTTAAAGTACCTTCTGCCAGACCAACAAAGTTTGTAACTGTAAGCGGTGTTTCTTTGTAGAAAAGTTCGCATACAATATCACCTTTAGAGGTTTCAATAACAGCAAACAAGCCATCTTTGTCTTTAAGGCTATCCATTGTTTTTTTCATAGGGGCACATCCTCCAATTGCAAGAACTGCAAATATAAAAATACTAATAAAAATCGATTTTTTCATTTCCGCTCCTTTGTCATCAAGGCATTTTCTTCGTCAATTTCAACAAACACTTTAGAAAGCCAGCCGTAAAGAGCATCGGCACGGGCTGCAAACGAAAGTTTAAGCTTGTTTTCAATCATCGACATTGAAACAACGTCAGTTTCTATCAAAGTATAAACAAGGTAATAATCGCCCAAATCGCTTACCAAAAGCGAAATCAATAAATCATCAGGGTTTATTATTTTAATTCCCATCAAACTTAAAGGGTCAATATTTGCAACCTCGCTTAAAACTTCCGTTTCATTCTGACGGTAAGAATACTTGTAAACAAAACGGCCAAAAGTAGAATCTTTCTGCACGGCGTATATTTCTGCGCCGTCTGCCGAACCTTCAACCGGGTCAGCAATCCTGTTTTTTGTAGCCGGTCCGTCAACCGCATAGGACTCTTCATAAAGAATCCTCATGCGCTTACGCGTGTTTGAATAATATTCAATTCCTTCCAGCGAAGAAATTGCCCTTACCACTTTTGAAAGCCGATCCAGGTTTGCCCCGGGTTTGGTAACACAGCTTTTTTTCGTAAGATACAAACCTTCGTGATAAAAAACAGGCTTTGTACTTTTACCGCTGTTTTCCCAAATCCGGCTTGCTTCAATACCAAGTGCCGTTTTCGGAAACAATTGAGGCGTGTAGTCTTCCATGTAGGTTGTACGCTCAATTTTTCCGTTTTTCAAAAGTTCAGCAGCAGTTTGCGATGACAAAAGTTGCTGCAGGCTTTGGCTTTCGCCAAAACAAAACGAGCAGGCGGCAAAAAATACCGCAAACAGACCCGTTTTTATGAAGATTTTACAAACAGTCAATAACGACTCCTTAACAAATACCTTTGTAGATAACTCGTACCTGTTTATACAAACCTTCTCCTTCGCTTTTGGTTTCAACATCGCTGATATCATTTAAAGTTGTATGAATCAGACGTCTTTCAAACGGGTTCATTGGTTCAAGCAGAATTGAATTGCGCTGCTGGCGAACTTTGTCGGCAGTAGTGTAGGCAAGGCGAACCAGTGTTTCTTCCCGGCGGATGCGGTAATTTTCAGTATCAAGAATTACGCGTGTTTCTTCGTGACCAAGGCGGCCTGCGTAAACGTTTGCAAGAAGCTGCAATGCATCCAGGTTTTTACCCTTGCGTCCAATAAGAATTGAAGAATGTTCAGAAACAAGGCGAACACCGATTTTGTGTTCTTCGCGGAACATAACTTCAACTTTTACTTCGTAACCCATTTTATTGATTAAAGTCGTAATGAAATCAATAAGAGCCTCTTCAAATTTATCTTTCGGCATCGGGTCTGCAATAATTTTATTTTCTTTCGGCATTGAACCGTCAAATTCTGCGCTGCTGTGATGTTCAGCAGTATCAACTGTGTGAACGCGGATTTTTACGTAGCCTTTCTTGAAAAGGCTGTTTTTCTGCGTTTCAAGAATTTCCACGTCAAACTGGTCGCGTTCAAGGCCTAATTCTGCTGCTGCAAGTTCAATTGCTTCTTTTTCAGATTTTGCTTCATATTCGTATGTCATTTCTTTACTCCTTTTTTGACAGCGGAAATTTTCTGCTGTTTTCCGCCTTTGTTTTTAGCTGCGTTTTCTTCCTGTTTCTGCTTCATAATTTTATTTATGAACATCTGCTGGAAAAGCTGGAGGAAGTTACTCAATGTCCAGTACAGAATCAAACCCGAAGGTGCGTTGTAAACAATGAAGAAGAAGAAAATCGGCATTCCGTACATCATGTACTTCATTGAAGCGTTTGCACCGTTCTGCGGCGTAGTTGCGCTGGTAATTTTTGTAAAAATCAATTGAGAAACAACGTAAACTATCGGCAGTATGTGAAGTTCATTTCCAAGCAGCGGTATGTTGAAACCGAATGTAAGAACCTTGTCACCAACCGAAAGATCCGGAATCCAGCCCGGAATGAACATTGCTCCGCGGAATTCAAAATAGTTGTTGAACAGGTTGTACATTGCAAAAATTATCGGGAACTGAATGAGCATAGGCAGACAGCCCGTCATCGGGTTGTAGCCTGTTTCCTGATAAAGCTTTGCCATTTCCTGATTAAGTTTTTCAGGCTGGTTCTGGTATTTTGCCTGCAATTCCTGCATGCGCGGCTGAATTTCCTGCATTTTTACCGATGAAAGCGACTGCTTTTTGGTAAGGGGAAACAGAGCCACTTTAAGAAGAATAGTCATTAAAATGATTGAAACGCCCCAGTTAGGAACAACGATATACAGAAGTTCCATAATACACTTAAGGAAAACTTCAAGCCAACCCAAAAGGCCGCTGCTTTCCATACAGTCGTTCAGGCGCAAGCCGGAAACTTTCCAGGCGTTGTCATCAACATTGTTGTAACGCTTAAGCATTTTTTCAGTGCGCGGACCAAGGTAAACATAGAAACTGTCCTGATTCTTCTGACCGGAAATTGCACCGCGAGTAAGGTAAACCTGGGCATTTGAATAATCCGGTTTTGAATCATAGCGCATTGAATAAAGTGCCTGATTGAAATTCTGAGAAGCCGGGGCAACAAGAACGGTAAAATACTTGCCTGCAACACCAATCCACGTATAAGGCTTGTCGTAGTTCTGGGTTTTACCCGGCGTAACCATCTGCTTTTTCTTCTTTTCACCTGAATATGAGAAGAAATTGCGGTATTCGTACTTGTTACCTTTCTGGTCATAGTAAGGGCCAATTTGAGGCGGCGTACACAAGGTATATGAATTGTTATTCAAGTTAAGGCCGTAAAAGTTTTCGTCACCGTCAACAATAACGTCCATCTTGAAAAGATATTCATCGTCTTTAAAAGTATACTGCTTGATAAGGGTAAATACGCCGTCAGTTCCATTTGCGTTTTTTACGGCAAGCTTTTTATAAAAACCAATAGTGTGGTCATCAATAACCTTTGCATTAAAAAGGTCGTTAATTACGGCATTTTCAGCACCGCCCAGCACTACGGAAAATGCACGCTTGGTTTCGGTTACGTTATCTGCCATCTGCAAATATTCGCCGTTATCTTTGTGGTTAAGCAGTCTGTAACTGATAATGTCACCGCCGCGGTTTGTAAAAACAGCTTCTACAACGTTTGTGCGGATTGTATAAGTCTGTTCTTCAATTGCTGCAGTTTCTTCTTCGTTAACGACAACGGCACTTACTGCCTGCTCAAGTTCTAGAGAAGGTTCTGCATTTGCTTCAACGGAAGAATCGGCAGCAATTTCTGTCTGCTGTTCAGCAGGCATCTCTGCCGGCGGAAAAAATTTGTACTGAATAAAAAAACTTGCCATCAGAACAACTGTCGAAAGGACAATTGCCAATATGGTATTTTTTTCCATGAGTATAAGCTCCTGATAAAAGGGCAAAAATGCGCGGGCAAATTTCCCCTGTGGCGAAAAATCAGAGTTTCATAAATTTTTCTGGAACATTTCAAAAAATTAAGAAGAAATCCCTTAAAATGAAAATTTACGGAACCGGATCGTATCCGCCTTTGTTATAAGGATTACAACGTAATATGCGTTTTAATGCCAGAATAGATCCTTTCAGAGAGCCGTATTTTTGAATTGCTTCAAGAGCGTACTGAGAGCACGTAGGATAAAACCTGCATGCAGGAGGAAACAGCGGAGAAATAAACCGCTTATAAAAACGGATTAGAACGCATAAGATACGAGAAACTAAATTCATTGATTTAAAAGTCCTGCTTTAGAAAAAAGCAATCTTAATTGTTCACACCGCGTATGGAACGAGTCATTTTTTGGATAAACAAGAAGAAGCATGTCATATCCGGTGTTCAGGTGTGATTTAAGGTGACGATAGGCTTCGCGACTTAGGCGTTTTGAATAATTACGCTCAACTGCCAGACCGTAACCCCTTGGGAGTGTAAAAGCAATGCGATTTATTTGTTGATTGTTAGCTTTGTAAAAAAGCTTTGCACCAAAAACGCTAACCTTTTTCCCTTCCCTAAAAAGGTTCCGTATTGTATCCGGCCTTTTTATTTTTTCCTCGCGGCAAAAAAGACCGGTTTTTTCAAAGTCCGTTTCAATCACCTCAAACTAAGATCAGTAAGGCTTCTTTTCGTCAGAAACAGTGAGCTTTTTGCGACCCTTCTGTCTGCGACGTTTAAGAACGAGGCGGCCGCCTCTAGTCTTCATGCGTGCGCGAAAACCAAATTTTCTGTTGCGTTTAACTCTGCTTGGCTGATATGTCCTTTTCATGAACACGTCTCCTTTATGATAAGGTTATGCATAGGCAAAACCCTGATTTGAAAATATTTGACCAAATGTAGGTGACAGATTGTAGATAATAAATAAGAATTGGTCAACTGTCTTGTATGTTTTTTTTCATTCTCTCAAAAATTTCAGCAAGTTTCGGATCCAAAGGCTTCCTTTCAGGCTGCCTGCCGTTATTTTCTCTGGCTTCAAGCTCTTCATAATGCCTGCGCTGTTCTTCCAAAGGTGCAAGCTTTCTGTCAAGTTCGGCTAAAAGCTGGGCACGGCTTGGCCTTGCTTCATCATCCTGCCTGTATTTTTCCTGTTCAAAACTCATTCTGCTAAGCTTAAAAGACAAATTTGAAACATTAAGGCTGGGGCTTTTCATTTTAAGGCCTTTAAGAATGTAAGCCTTGTTCATCTGCAAAAGCTGAATCCAGCCGGAATGGTCTACTTCAACAACAAGGCAGCCGTTTTTCAAGTCCATAACCCTGCTGTGGGCAGCAAGCTGAGGCCCGCTGTTGTAAATTGATTCAACAATCTCTTTCCAGACATTTACCAGATTGCGCTCGCCTTTATTAATTCCCGTATAATTGAACCACTGGTCAACAAGTTCACTTGCTCTGCTAATTTGATTTGACATTCCAACTACCGTTTTCTATTTCAAAAATCTTCGTGCCGGATTTTTTATAGTTTTCGTAAGGTTCGCCCGGCAGAAAAGTACAGAAAAGCTGGTCATATTCCGGCAGAAGGCTTACAACTTTCTGTCTCTTAACCGGGTCAAGTTCCAAAAGCACGTCATCCATAAGCAGAACCGGCTTTTTCTGGGTGTGGGCGCAGTAATAAAGCGACTGCATTATGCGAAGCAAAATTGAAAGCATTCGCCGCTGGCCGGTTGAAGCACCGGGTACAAAAGCCTTTCCGTTCTGCACAAAGCGAATCTGGTCACGGTGCGGTCCGCTCATGGTTGTTTCAAGAACTTTGTCGCTATCCCTTTTCTGAAGCAGAAGTTCCTGCACTTCAACAGCAGTTTCAACTTTCCACGAAGGATAATAGACAATCTTTACGTTTTCAATGCCCGTAATTTTCCTGTAAAGGTCTGCAAAGTAAACGTTGAAATAATGTATTACGTCCCTGCGCTTTTTCTGAATTTCAAGGCCGGTTTCTGCAAGCTGCTGGTCAAGAACATCCAGAAGGCCGTAATTATGCTCTTTAAGAATTGTATTCCGTGATTTAAGCAGCTTTTTATAGCGGCGCATTAAATCAACGTAAAAAGCATCATGCATGGTAAGGGACTGGTCTATAAAAAAACGCCGCCTCTCCGGCTCACCAGCAACAAAGTCCATGTCGCTGTGACAGAACAGAACGCACGGAATTGTGTTTACCAGCTCCTTGCGGTCTTTTACCTGCTTTCCGTTCCGTTCAATACGCTTCTTTGAATCCTGATAAAAAACACCGACAATATTCGTCCTTTCATTTGAATCCTTGAACATTGTACGCACGCTGAATTCTTTTTCTCCGTAGCGCACAATTTCACTTTCACTTCGGGTTCTGAAAGATGAAGCATAGGAAACATAATACAAAGCTTCAAGCAGATTGCTTTTTCCCTGACCGTTCTGTCCTACAAAAAAAACTTCCCTTGCAAAAGTGTCCATCGTATCATTCTGCAGGTTCCTGAAATTAGTCAGGGAAAGATTTAAAAACGGCAATTACTACTCCATCTGCATAGGCATGATGATATGGAAATAATCTTCTGCCGGTTCAGGGCGCATGGTAATTGCCTTCATGCGTTCAGTAAATTCAACACAAATGCGGTCAGAGTTGATTACTTTAAGCGGTTCATCAATGTAGTTGTAATTTACGGCAATTTTTATAGATTCACCGTCATACTTGCACGGAATTTCTTCCTTGGCAGTACCAATTTCAGATTCCTGACAGCTGATTGTCAAAGCACCCGGATTGATTTCAAAATAAATGCGGCGTGATTTCTGTTCAACGTATAAACCAACGCGGTGAAGGGCTTCTACAAATTCCTTTTTTTCTACTTCAAAACTGCTTGCCTGACTTTCCGGAATTACGCGCTGATAGTTAGGAAACTGGCCGTCAATTAAAACCGACGAAAGTTCATAATTGCCAAACTTGAAGAAAATTGTCTTGTCAAGAACGGCAACAAAAATAAGGCCTTCGGAAGAAGCACGCTTTGTAATAATGTTGAGAACCTTTGTAGGAATAATTACCGGATCAAAAGTTTCCAGAGGATTGATAAGCGGCTTTGAAACAAATGCAAGACGGCGTCCGTCGGTAGAAACCATTACAAGCTTGTCGTCGCGCTTTTCAAAATAAATGCCATTCATAAAATAGCGAGTCTGGTCGTTAGAAACTGCAAAAATAGTCTGGTTAACCATTTTCTTAAATTCTTCAGAAGCAATTTCAAAATAAGGCACGCTGTCGTTAATTGAAAATTCAGGGAATTTGTCGCTTGCCATGCTTTTAAGCTTAAAGCTTGCCTTTTTGTTTACAGGCTTAATATGAATGATTGAATCATTCTGGCTTAATTCAATGTCACCGCTTGGCAGTGAATTTAAAGTGCTTAAAAGCTTGTCACAAAATACAGTTGTCGTTCCCGGCTCATCAATGTCAACGGGAATGCGGGTTTCAAAGTTAACTTTTGTATCTGTTGCCTTTATGGTAAGGCTTCCGTTTTCTGCCAAAAAGTAAACGTTAGACAAAATTGACAGTGCATTTTTTGTTGAAATAATTTCCTGTGCAATTGAAAGTTCTTTTGCAAGTGCATCTTTGTCGAAAGTAAATTTCATAAGGTTTTCCTCCGGTTTATTATTTTTGTTTAAATTTAAATATAAGTAATAATAATAATAAGCTCTGTTGAAAACTGTAAAACCCGTTTATTTTGTTATAATGAAAGGTTTTAACTCTGTTGAAAACTTAAGGTTTCTGGCAGAAAGTTTTCAACAAATTCACAAAAAAAAATATTTTCAAAAGTTTTCCACAAGATAAAGCCGTTTAATTCACAGCTTTTCTTTTACTATATTCCCCTAATTTTTCTTTCAAGGCTCTCTATGCGCGTTTCCAAAGTCGGATCCTGCTGCTTCTGGTTTTCAATCTTGCTTATGCCGCTCATAACCGTTGTGTGGTCTCTTCCGCCAAATTCAGCACCAATTTCGGTAGTTGAATAATTAAGGCCTTCCATATTATACGCAAGGTACATGGCAATGTGCCGCGGCAAAACAATATTCTGAGAACGCTTCTTGCTTTTAAGGTCTACAAACGAAAGCCCGAAAGATTCGGCAACAACTTTCTGAATAGTTTCAATGGTAATGCCTTCCTGCGAAACTGAAATAAATTTATCGCGAAGCAGGCGCTGAACATTGGAAACAGTAATTTCCTGTCCGGTAACTTCTACGTAACTTACAATCGTCGTTAAAGAAGATTCAAGGTCGCGCACATTGGTGGCAACATTTTTTGCAATAAGGTCCAAAACTTCGTTAGAAACTTTTACATTTTGACTTTCAAGTTTTTTACTTAAAATTGCTAGGCGCGTTTCATAATCCGGCGGGCTTAAATCAATTGAAAGACCGCGGCCAAAGCGGCTGCGCAAACGGTCAGAAAGGTTTTGAATTTCTGAAAGAGGGCGGTCGCATGTAAAAACCATCTGGTGGTTGGCTTCGTAAAGCGCGTTGAACGTATGAAAAAGTTCTTCCTGTGTTTCTGCCTTTTTCTGCAAAAAGTGAATATCGTCAATCAGCAGAACGTCAGCAGTGCGGTATTTGGCCTTAAATTTCTGGGTTGTCTGTTCCCTTATCGATTCAATAAATTCGTTGGTAAAGTTTTCTGCCGTAACGTAAATAACCTTGCCGCCGCGGCTAGAATAAATTTCGTTGCCGATGGCCTGCATAAGGTGGGTTTTTCCTAAGCCTACGTTGCCGTAAATTAAAAGCGGGTTTTTTGCAGTGCCCGGGTTTTTGGCTACGGCAATTGCACAGTTATAGGCCATTGAAGAATTTTCGCCCATAACGAAGTTTGAAAAAGTATAGGAAGGGTTTAAAAGGCTGTGCTTTTTTACCGCAGAAGAAACCTGCACTTTGGGTGCAGCATTTACGGCCTGCGGCTGAAAACTGCTGTTATTAATAGAAGAAAACTGCTCGTTTTGAGTGTTTTGCATATTTTCGCTTGCAAACTGGGTCTTAAACTGCTGAACGGGCTGGCTAAAATTCTGCATACCGTAAGAACTAGCAGAACCGGCAAAATTAGCTGCCATGCCTGTTGCAGGCTGGTTCTGCATGTGCTGACCGTTAAAACCGTTTACCGGCTGACCAATAACCTGCGGCTGAACAGGTGACTGCTGGCTGAATCCGCCGTTTGAAAAATTATTCTGCGGCACCGGCTGAGAAGGTACAGGCTGCTGTACGGCTTGTGCAACAGGCCTAATCTGATAATCAATCGTTACGTTTAAACCGGAAACTTCCAGAAGTTTTCCGGCTAAGAGTCTTTCATAGCTGTTTTTAAAGCGTTCTTTTATAAAGTTTGTGGGTACACCAAGAGTTATTTTATTGTTATCAAAAGAAATGAAGCAAATGCGGAACCAGAGAAGAAATTCCTGGCTTTTTCCTGCGTTGGCAAATTCTTCGGAAATCTGGCGCATGGCTTCGTCAAAAAAAACACTGTAATCAGATGCAGACATAGGCGTATTATACTCTGTCTTGTAATTTTTCCGCAATACAGATATACTTTTTATCATAATTTTCTATTATATGTGTCAATTCTAAGCACTAAAACATTCAAGGACAAAAATGACATCTTCTTATTCAGCAAATAATATTACGGTTTTAAAAGGACTGGAAGCTGTTCGTAAAAGACCGGGTATGTACATTGGTTCAACCGGTCCGGACGGTTTGCATCATCTGGTTTACGAAGTTGTTGACAACTCTATCGACGAAGCGATGGCAGGCCATTGTAAAAAAATTACTGTTGCCCTCGAAAAAGACGATATTTGCCGCGTAGAAGATGACGGCCGTGGTATTCCTGTTGATATTCACCCTACTGAAAAAGTAAGTGCCCTTGAACTGGTTTTAACCCGCCTTCATGCCGGCGGTAAATTCGACAAATCAAACTACAAGGTTTCAGGCGGTTTGCACGGTGTAGGCGTTTCCTGCGTTAACGCCCTTTCCGTTTGGCTTGAAGCTTTTGTAAACCGCGACGGCAAGCGTTATACCCAGCGTTTTGAAAAAGGCGTTCCGAAAACAAAAGTTGAATGCATCGGTGAAACTGAACTTCACGGAACGACAATCCGCTGGAAAAGTGATGCGTCCATTTTTCAGGAAACAACCACATACAGTTTTGAAGTTCTTTCCAACCGCCTGCGCGAACTTGCATTTTTGAACCCCGGCATCGTAATTATTTTCCGCGATGAACGCCTTGAAACGCCTAAAGAACTTGTACTTTCATTTGAAGGCGGCATAAACGAATATACCAAGTTTATTAATACCGGCAAAAAAGTCATTCCTGAAGAACCAATTTTTATTAACGGTGAACAGAACGACGTTATTACTGAACTTTCAATGCAGTATAACGAAGGTTTTAACGAAAACGTTTATTCCTATGTAAACGACATAAATACCCGTGAAGGTGGTACGCACCTTGACGGAATGAAAAATGCAATAACTTTTGTATTCAACAAGTCACTGGAAAAAAACGAAAAACTTTTTAAAAAGCTGAACCCTAAATACAACCCAAAGGCAAAAGAAAATAAGGAAAAACTGGAAAAACTTACCGGCGAAGACATTCGCACAGGTTTAACGGCAGTTCTTTCCGTAAAAGTGCCTGAACCACAGTTTGAAGGCCAGACAAAAACCAAGCTTGGCAATACGGAAGTGCGCACGATAGTTGATGCACTTGTAAAGGAAAAACTTACCCTCTGGTGCGAACAGAATCCGCAGCTTTGCAACCAGATTCTTGAAAAAGCCGTAAACGAAGCTTACGGCCGCATAAAGGCACGCAAGGCAATTGAAGCAAACCGCAAGAACGGAATGGATTCCTTCGGTTTGCCCGGCAAGCTTGCAGACTGTTCAAGCAAAAACCCGGAAGAATGTGAAGTTTACATCGTCGAAGGTGATTCTGCGGGCGGTTCTGCAAAACAGGGGCGTGACCCTAAAACCCAGGCAATTCTGCCGCTTTGGGGTAAAATGCTTAACGTTGAAAAAGTTCACCCTGAAAAAGTAATTAACAACGACAAGCTTCAGCCTGTAATTGCTTCGCTTGGTACGGGCATTGGCAAAAATTTCAACATTGAAAAGCTGCGCTACCACAAAATAATCATCATGGCTGATGCCGACGTTGACGGTGCCCATATTTCAACTTTGCTTATGACTTTCTTTTTCAGGTTTATGCCTGAACTTATTGAAAAAGGCTACGTTTACATTGCAATGCCGCCGCTTTACCGTGTTGAATACAAAAAATTCAAGAAGTTTGTTTTCAGCGACGAAGAAAGGGATTCTGCGCTGGCGGAACTTGGTGAAAACCGTGAAAAAGCAACAGTTCAGCGTTACAAAGGTCTTGGTGAAATGGAATGGCAGGAACTTAAGGAAACAACAATGGCACCGCAGAACCGCAAGATGAAGCAGGTTAAAATTACAGATGCCGCCGAAGCCGACCAGATTTTTTCAATTTTGATGGGCGAAGATGTAGAACCGCGTCGTAAGTTTATTGAAGAAAATGCAGTTTACGCCACTTTGGACGTTTAGGATAAAAAATGATAGAAAACGAAAAATATGAAGAAATACAGACACCAGAAGGCGGTTATTTAATTCCGGTACCAATTGAAACCGAAATGAAAAAATCCTACATTGACTATTCAATGTCGGTAATTGTTGCCCGTGCCCTGCCTGATGTTCGCGACGGACTTAAACCAGTTCACCGCCGTATTTTGTACGCCATGGCAGAAGAAGGTCTTTCTTCCGGCGGAAAAACAAAAAAATGCGCAACCGTTGTCGGCGACGTTTTGGGTAAATATCACCCTCACGGCGATGCTTCTGTTTACGATGCTTTGGTTCGCCTTGGCCAGAATTTTTCAATGCGCTATACGCCTGTTACAAAACAGGGAAACTTTGGTGGAATTGACGGCAGCCCGGCTGCGGCTTACCGTTACACCGAAGCAAAAATGTCTCCCATTGCCGAAGTTATGGTTGACGACATTAAAAAAGAAACCGTTGACTTCATCCCGAACTTTGATGATACCCATAAAGAACCGACCGTTCTGCCGGCAGCTTTTCCGTTTCTTCTTTGCAATGGTTCTGCCGGTATTGCCGTTGGTATGGCAACAAATATGCCGCCGCACAACCTGCGAGAAGTAGGGGCAGCAATTTCTGCTTACATCGACAATCCTGAAATTGACACTGACGAACTGATGAAGTACGTTAAAGGTCCTGATTTTCCGACTGGCGGCATAATTTTCGGCAAGAAAGGAATTGCTGAAGCCTACAAAACCGGCCGCGGAAAACTGCTTGTTCGTGCCCGGTTCAGCATTGACGTTGATACAAAAGGCAAGGAAACGATTGTATTTACGGAAATACCTTATCAGGTTAGGACAACTGATTTGGTAACGCGCATTGGTGAACTTGCCCGTGATAAAGTAATTGAAGGTATTGAACGCGTAAACGATGGTTCTGCCGGTGACAACGTGCGTATTGAAGTAGACCTTAAAAAAGGCGTAATTGCAAAAGCCGTTTTGAACCAGCTTTTTGCAAAAACAGCCCTGCAAAGTTCCTATGGAATTATAAACCTTGCCCTCGTAAACGGCCGTCCGCAAATCCTTACTTTAAAACAGCTTATTCAGTGTTTTGTAGACCACCGGGACGGCGTAATTACCAGGCGTACCCAGTTTGAACTTAAAAAGGCAAAGCACGAAGAACATATTCTTGAAGCCAAAATTGTTGCAGTTGACTGCGTTGATGAAGTAATTAAAATCATCCGCGGCAGCCGCGACGAACCGGAAGCAAAAGTACGTTTGATGGAACGTTTCAGTTTTGACGAAGAACAGGCACAGGCAATTGTTGACCTTCGCCTTGGTGTTCTTACCAATTTGCGCATTGACGAACTTAAAAAGCAGCTGGCTGAAGTTAAAGCCCTTATTGCTTACCTTGAAGACCTGCTTGCGCACCACGAAAAAATTCTTGCAAAAATAAAAGAAGAAACTGAAAAAATAGTAGAAAAATACGGTGATGAACGCCGTACTGATATTGTGGCCGACGAAATTGAACGCCTTAATATTGAAGACCTTATTAAGCGTGAAGAAGTTGTAGTTTTGATTTCCAACCTTGGTTACATTAAGCGCATTGCAACTTCTGCCTATAAAATTCAGGGTCGCGGCGGCAAAGGTTCTAACAGTGCAAAGCTTGTTGAAGACGATTTCATAAACCAGCTTTTTACTGCTTCAACCCATGATTACATTACTTTCATTTCAAGTGAGGGTAGGGCGTTCTGGATTAAGGCACACGAAATACCTGAAGCAAGCCGTAATTCCCGCGGAGCACATATCAAGGGGCTTTTGCAGGTTTCTCCAAATGAAGAAATTACCACGGTTGTGGCAATGGGCGAAATGAAGGAAGACCAGTATCTGTTTATGGTAACTGCAAACGGCGTTGTAAAAAAAGTTCAGACTACTGAATTTGCAAATGCCAAAACCCGCGGAATTATTGGTATAAAACTTGATGAAGGCGACAAGCTTGTTACTGCGGTTTTAAGTTCCGGCAATGACGAAATTGTTCTTATTACGCGTCAGGGTAAGGCTTTAAGAATTAACGAAGATGAAGTTCGTTCCATGGGTCGTTCTACGCGCGGTGTGTGCGGCATTCACCTTTCGCAGGGTGACGAAGTTGCGGCAGCTTTGCAGGTGCGCGACGGCGAACAGATGCTTATTATGACCGAATACGGTTACGGCAAGCGCGTTAACTTTGAAGAATTTTCTCAGCACGGACGCGGAACCGGCGGACAGAAAGTTTACGACGTAAAGGAAAAAACCGGCGAAATTATCGGTGCAATTACGGTTGCCCAGAATGACGAAATGATGTGCATTACAAGCCAGGGTAAAACTTTGCGCGTAAAAGCCAGCGATGTTTCCGAACAGAGCAGAACTGCCGGTGGTGTCCGCATTCTGAATATCGATCCGCCTGACATGGTAATTGGCCTTGATAAGGTAGCCGAACAGGATGAAAGTGACAGTTCTGAAAATGAAGAATCTTAACTGATGAAATAAAAAGAGCCGGTTTTTTCCGGCTTTTTTTATTGTTCGCTTATAACCCTGAAAACGCCAAGTTTAAGGTTTTTAAGTGAATGCGGATTTTAAAGACGCTTGGGATTATTTTTGTTCATTTTTGAAAAGAAGCAAATTGCAGGTTATTTCTGAAATGACAAAAATTGATTAAATGTCAAAATAAAAATACTGTATTTTTACAGTTAAAAGGGCAGGGTATAAATGGAAAAAATAACTGTTGTTTCTGTTGTTAGAAACATTGAATTATACGAAAAACTGGTAAAAAACAACCCTCACTACATCAATGCGGAATTCGTAATGTTTGATAACCGTGATGAAAATCTTTCTATTTCAAAACGCTATAATTCATTTTTGCAAAACATAAAGAATCAAAAAAAAGACGAGTGGTTAGTTTTTTGCCATGAAGACTGGGAATTGCTGTGCAATTTGCAAAAGATTCTTTCTAAAGCAGGCAAGAATTATATTTACGGCGTTGGCGGTACAAATTACAATTCAAAGAAAAATATCGTAATCTGGTATGGAAATATCATTCAAAGCAATAAAGACTGTTCTAAAACTATGCACTGGGGAAAATCTTTTTCTTTGGCAAAACTTGTAGATACAGTAGACTGCCAGTGCATTATTTTTCATTCTTCTTTAATTGAAAAATATGACTTAACTTTTGATGAAAATTTAATGTTTGATTTTTACGCAGAAGATTTTTGTATAAATGCTGACGAAAAATACGGAATAAAAACCATGGTATTGCCAGTAAAATGTCATCATTATTCTTATGGAAATTTTTCTGCCAATTTTGAAAAATCGGTAAATTATACAAAACAGAAATATCAAAACTTGAGCCGTTTTTATTCTTCCTGCTGTACTAATGCACTTTTGCCGGGTGAACCTTCTAAAATAATTCGGCTTTCGGTGCTTGGACGGCTGCAAAGAAAACTGGGAAAAATAACTGGTGTAAAAAATGGAAAATAACTTTACGTTTTCAAACAAGAATACGCTGCAAATTGTAAATTATTCTCTGGTAAAGGAAAGTTTGGAAAATGGCGAATTGCTGACAAAGCAGCAGATTGCCCAAATGGTTCAGCTAAGTTTGCAGGCCGTAAACCTTACAATTGAACAGATGCTGAAAACGGGTGAAGTAATTGAAAAAAGTTCTGGTGTTTTGGGTTTCCTTAAAAATAAAAAGTGTTATGTTCTTAACGAAAATTATTCTTTTAAGCTTACCGTTCAGTTTGATTTTGATGAAATAATTTTTACTGTTTTCAACTACTGCGACAAACAGGTTTTTACGCAGTCAAAGCTTTTGCCAAAAAATCAGCCGGTCACAGATTTTCTGATTTCATCAATTGAAGAAATAAAAAAATCTTACAAAATAACTTCATGTTCCATGGCTTTGCCGTGCATTATAAATAAAGGCTGCGCTTATTCTTTACCTGAAAACTTAAAGCAGTTGGAAAATGTAAACTTGCAGGAAATTTTTCAGAAACGGTTTAATATTCCGTTTATTGTTCAAAATGCATCAAATGCGGCAACTTTTGGTTTTTGCAGGAAAAATGAAAGCTCTATATTTGAAAAAAGTCCTTTGGTTTTTGTGGGTTTTGAAGAAAATTATCCAAAAATTACAACGGTAGTTGAAGGAAAACAGGTAAACGGTTTTACTGATTGTGCAGGGAATTTTTCAATAATTAAAAAGAAACAGGTTTTAAGCTCTTTTTCAGACTTTCAAAAAGCTGAATATCTTACGGATTTGGTTGAATGTTTGGTGGCTTTTCTAAATCCAGAGGCAATTTACTTTTTCAAAAACCAGTTAATTCAAAGTTTTTCGGCTGTTTCAGTTCCAAAAACTTCTAAATTAAATAGCCAAAATTCTGCCCAAACCAATGAGAGTTTGCAGTTTTCTAATTTTTCAGAAAGTCAGCTTGTTCATTTTTTAAATAATTTTATACAAAAATTGCCGGTTTCAGTTCAGCCCAAAATTGAACTGATAGACGATTTTTTCTTTTACTGCAATTACGGTCTTCTTACCAGTTGTAAAAATGTTTCACGTGAAACATTTTTAAGCCAAGTAGAACAGTTATAAAATTAAAAATAAGTGGAAAAAACTGAAAGATTTTATAGGCTGAAAGGTTTTTATCTGCATTCGGATTAAAAAAATATTCTGAATATTTGCAAAAAATGTATTTTTGCAACAAATAATTATAGTTTTCCAAGCAAATAAAATGTTTCACGTGAAACATTTTGCCAGTTGCAAATAGCTTTTTATAAATAAAAATCTTTTCTAATATAAATAAGCCGGGTAACTTTGGAAAAATTTTAATAAACTGTGTCGACGCGGAACGTTGGAAACAAATCTTCTCCAGTTTTATTGTACCGGTAAGAAGGGCAAACCAAACTTAAAGACAATGATTTTTCTATTTTTCGGCCTTCAAAAAAAACAATAAAAAAAACCGGCATAATTTTGCCGGCTTTCTTAAATCTAAAAATCAAAACTTAAAGCTTTTGAACCCCTTTCGGGTGTCCATTTTGCACGCCTCTTTTCTGGAAGTGAATCAACCGTGCAGGGAACAAAGCCGAATTGTTCAAACCAGTCGGCGGTGCGTGTTGTAAGAACAAAAACCCTTTTTGCATTCATGCTGCGTGCTTTTTCAATTAAATAATTAACAATTTTTGGACCAACACCAAGATGCGTAAAATTGTTGTCAACGGCCACGGCAGCAATTTCAGCCTGCCCGTCATCGTAAAAGTGCAGTGCTGCACAGGCACGTATGCCGCTGTCAAGTTCGTAAACCGTGTAATCTTTATACTGCTCAATCAGATCGTTTTCGGTACGCGGCAACAGAATTTTTTCTTCAACAAAAGGCCTTATCAGGTTTAAAATGTCCGGAATATCGTTAAGCGTCATGCTGCGGATGCCACCATAATTGTCTTCATAAATCATTGTGCCGCTGCCAAAGTCCGAAAAAATTTCGCAGGGCAAAGTACCGTTAAAAGAACCGTTCAAAATATGCACGCGGGAAACGCCTGCGCGGCACGCACTTAAAGACATTCTTAAAAGGCTTAAAGTCTGCAAAACAAATTCTTTCTTTTCAGCCGTAAAGTTTTCCGCTTCGTTTTCGTTTAAACTGATGAAGGAAGTAACTTCCTGAAGGTTCATTGCCGGAATTGATTCTTCCTTGATGAAAGCTGAATTCTGCGGAATTACGAAGTTTTCGGCATTGATTGTGGTATTTTGGGTTAAAAAGAAAAGCTTGTCGGCCTTCATTTTTACGGCTAAGGCCGTTGCCAGTTGGGAAGAAGAAATATTGTAAGGCTTGCCGGACAGGCTCCAGCCGATACACGGAAAAATCGGAATGAAACCGTTGTTCAGAACGCTGTTTACCGCTTCAACCTGAATTTTGTCAATTTCGCCTGCCGTGCCGTAATCTATGCCAAGGTTTATACCCTTGCCTCTGGCGCGCACCCAGTTGCCAATTACGGCGGTGCGTTTTTCTGCGGCAAAGCTTGTCATAACCCGGTTTGAAACATCAAAAGCTGCCATTTTAATAAGCGGCATTGCTTTTTCGTCAGTAATTCGGCACGAATTTTCCATTTGCCAGCTGATGTTCGCCTGATTCAAAATTTCGTTTATACGCTTGCGTGCGCCTGGTACAATTATAATTTTCAGGCCTGCTTCCTGAATAAGGCACAGGTCACGTATATGGCTTGCAAAATATGGCGAATCAATAATTGTGTCGTCAATGTGAACAACGGCCGTAGAACCTTTGAAAAGGCGAAGATAACGAATAACGTCGCGTATCTGTTCTGCTTTGTGAAATACTTCTGAATTATCCATAAGAAAAAAGTATAAGTGGCTTGTTTATAAAATTCAACAGCCCGAGGCTGGCTTTTAATGGTATTTAAAAATAACTTTAATTTTGTATAGTAAAAATAAAAATGGCATATAACTGCCAGCCTGAAAATATTTTACAAACCGGCAGTTTTTAACCCGTTCACGCATTCTTAAAGAATTTTTTCAGCGGAAAAGCTGTTCAAGATTTTCCGCTTTTTTTACGGCCTGTTCAATTGTAAGACCTGCAAATTCCTGGGCGCGGAAAATTCTTCCGCTTTTTTTGTCGTTAACAAATACGCCGGTAACAATTCCCGGAATTACGCTGTCCGGGTCATTGGGGGCGTTTGGACCGCCAAGGTCGGTTCTGCACCAGCCCGGATCTGTAAGGCTTATTATTACGTCTGTGCCGTCAAGCTTTCCTGCCAAATCGGAAGTTACTTTATCCAGTGCCGCCTTGCTTGCAGAATATCCGGCCTGTTCAGGTTCGTTTCTTATTCCGCTTGTTGTGTTTACAACGCGGCCAAAGCCCCTTTCAATCATTTTGGGAATAAACTCGTAGCAAATCATCATTGGCGCAATTGTGTTTATAACAAAGCTTGCAGAATAATCTTCCGCCGGTGTTTTGTAATAGTCGGTTCTGTAGGCAATCTGCACGGCGGCATTGTTCAAAAGAATGTCAATCTGCGTTCCCTTTTCGTTAATTTCCGAAATCATTTTTTTAACCTGGGTAAGATCCGAAAGTTCCGCTGCAACGGAATATGCATTTACGCCCATTGCCTTTGCTTCTTTTTCAATTTCTGCCGTATGTTCAATTGCGCGCGAATGAAGCACAAGGTTGCAGCCGCGCGAAGCGAGAAACCTTGCAGCACGCAGCCCAAGCCCACGGTTTGCACCTGTAACCAGTGCCCATTTTCCTTTTACGTCCGTTAAATTTTCCATTTGAATTTCCTTAAAAATTTTACGCTGGTCAGATGCCAGCAACAATAAAAACTGAAAACTTACATACAGATTCAATTTTTACAGGTTTAATTTTACATGCGGAAAGTTAAAAATGGTAAAAAATCTTCTATATAGATGGTTTATTTTACAGTGCAATTTACAGTTTTAAAGGTTTAGTCTGAATTAAAAAAAAATGACTGAACTTTCTTCAAGATTCAGTCATTTTTAATGCACGCAGAATTTTTTAAGTTTTCAATTACTGCTTATGTGTGGTTTTTAAAACCGGCTTCGGGCTAATTGTTCAGCTTGCTCATTTCGTAAAGGAACAGGGTTGCGGCCTGTGCAACGTTAAGGCTTTCAACAGCCGTACCCATGTCGTCGCCTTTTACATTACCAAAAACTTTGCCTGGAATGCGCACAAGTTCGTCGCAGTTGTCGGTTACGTCTTTTGAAATGCCGTGTTCTTCGTTGCCTAAAACCAGCAGCAAAGGCTTGCCGCTTGCCATTTTAGGCAGCTGATCCAAAGTTTTTTTTGCCCTTACATGAGTACCAACGCGCACCATGCGGCCTTCAAGATCTTTCATCAAGTTTGGAATTGAGGAAATTGTATAAAGGCTTACATATTCCATTCCGCCCTGTGCAACGCGGTAACTGCTGGTTGTAATGCTGCTCTGGGCTTCGTCCAGCGGAATTACGATATTAAAAATGCCGAAAAAAACAGCACTGCGTACAATTGCACCAAGATTGTTTGCGTTTCCAACCCGGTCAAGCAAAAGAACGTGTTCCTTATTTTTAACCCAGCGTTCTACAATGTCGCTGCTCAGGCGCGGAATTTCCGGCTGGGGAATCATTGCAACAACGCCTTGATGGTGAACGCTGCCGCAAAGCTTTTCAAGTTCTTCGCCGGATTTTACGCAGTTGTATGGCTTTTTTTGACTTGCCAGACGCTTGCACAAACCGCCGAAATGCGGCGCACGGTCTTCAGTAAAATACAGACGCGTAATTGCATCGCCGTGGGCACGTTCAAGGGCTTTTACAGCTTCAATGCCGCAAACGGCAAGTTCTTTATTCTGTTTGTTTTTCATGTGAAACATTTTAGCATAAACGAAAATTAAAAAAAACTGCCGCGCCGGTGATGTTTTCAAAAAAGGCGAATTGTAATATAGTTTCATTCATGCAGAGAATCGAATTTATTATAAACCAGTCGGTTGATGAAGTTTTTACCAGTTTATGCGAAAAATATCAGGTTGGAAAATTTTATACCAAAATACCAAACGTTACCGGCAACGGTTTTTCCGGCGCAAAACTTGGCACGCCGCAGAATCCGGGTTTAAACAATATGTACATTATTTACGCGCCCAAAGAAGATATTCCAATGTTTAAAAAAATAATTGAAACTTTGCGCACCCAGTACCCGGATGCTGGTGTTGCATGTTTTTTAAGTTAATTTTCAATTTTAAAAATAAACTATTGACATTTTTTTGATTATGCCCTATGTTATTAACACACGACGCAGGGTAGAGCAGTTGGCAGCTCGTCGGGCTCATAACCCGGAGGCCGTAGGTTCGAGTCCTACCCCTGCTATAAGACGATTCACTTTTGTGAATCGTTTTTTTTTGCCCGAATGAAAAAACAAACCGCCGTTCGGGCTATGGAACAAAAATATGAACATTCAATACAAAGACACCCATAATTAAAAAAAAGAAGATTTGGAAGATTTATTTTTATCCGTGGACTGGTCTTCCGGTCATTTTCCGGAAAAACTTGCCGTTGCAATGCAGAATTTTAAAACCGTTTATTCCGCCTGGGACGGTGAAAAGCTTATAGGCTTGATTTGCGCAATGGATGACGGAATTATGAACGTCTACGTTCACTATCTGCTGGTAAATCCGGCATACCACGGCAATAAAATAGGCAGAACGCTGGTTTCCATGATGAAAGAGCATTATAAGGATTATTTGCGCATAGCCGTAATTGCCTATAACGATGAAATGCATTTTTACGAAAACTGCGGCTTCGTTAAAAGTTCCGATGCTTCGCCGATGTTCATAACGTCGCTGTGGACGTAAACCCTGCCGTAAAAAGCGAATTTGCAAATAATTGACTCTGCATTTTTGTTCAGCTAGAATTGCAGGCATTATGAATATGAATAAGAAAAATGTTGGTATTATTGGCTACGGAAGCATGGGAAAAATGCTTTTTGAAAAATTTTCCGCTTACGGTTCAAGTTTTATTGAAAATGTCTTTGTTTCAAACAGAACTAAAGAAAAATTAAGCGCGGTAGACGAATCTAAAATCTGTTCTTCAAACTTAAAGCTTGCCGCTGCTTGTGACGTTATTTTTGTCTGTGTTCGCCCGGCGGATATAAAAAGCGTGCTGGAAGAGATAAAGCCCTGCATTAATGAAGAAAAAATTCTGGTTTCGCTTAACGGCAGTGTTTCATTCGGCAACATTCAGAAAATAATTGACTGCAAAATTGCAAAGGTAATTCCCAGCGTAACTGCGGAAATAAATAAATCTCAAACTTTAATCTGCTACAATCCGCGCGTTCAGCCAGAAGACAAAACGTACATGGTAAAAATTCTTGAAACCATTGGAAATGTTATTGAATTGCCGGAAGAAGAAATGGGAATGGGTTCTGAACTGGTTAGCTGTATGCCGGGTTTTATAGCTTCAATTTTTGATGTTATTTCGGATTCGGCAAAAAAGCACACGAAAATTCCTGAGCAGCAGATTGTAAACATGGTTTTAAATACGATTACTTCAACAGGAATGTTGATGCTGGAAAAAAACATGAGCTTTAAGGAAGTTGTAGAAAGGGTTGCAACAAAAGGCGGCATAACCCAGGAAGGAACTGCCGTTGTTTACAGCAATTTCCCGGAAACTGCTGATGAACTTTTTTGTAAAACGCTGGAAAAAAGACGGATTACGGCAGAAAATGCTGAAAAAAGTTTTAATTCATAAGTTTACGTTGCAGGTGCTTTTTAAAGCCTTTCCTGACAAAAACGATATTTACGGAATGCTATATAATGGAAGAATTTGTTGAAATCTGTTCTGGCGGCAGGAAGTTTTTAATGGCGCGGACACAGATAACCAGAAAAGAATTTGAAAGAGTTACCGGCATTGCCTTTGGCGACAGGAAAAAAGCTTTTGGAAATGAAGACCCGGAGCTTAGACCCGTAAACTGCGTAAGTTTCTATCACTGTCTTGTTTACTGCAATTTAAGAAGCATTCAGGAAAACCTTGAACCCTGCTACACAATTTCCGGTTCTGTCAGACCTGCAAAATGGGGAAAAATTCCCCGGCTTAAAAATGACGAAAACTGGCACAGCGTAAGCTGCAATTTTGAAAGCAGCGGTTACAGGCTGCCGGTAAAAGCTGAATGGGAATATGCCGCCGGTGCTTCTTCCGGTTACAAATATTCAGGAAGCGATAACCTTGATGAAGTTGGCTGGTATTGTAACAATTCTTCAGGAAGGGCGCATCAGGTGGCGCTTAAAAAGCCCAATGAATACGGACTTTTTGACATGAGCGGAAACGTAAACGAATGGGGCTGGGACAAACGCCATGATGACCGACGCATAACTTTTGGCGGCGGTTTTGGTCAGCTGGATTTGTGCTGCGAAATACTGAATCCCGGCTGGTATAGCGAAACAAGCATATACGATGTTTTAGGATTTCGCGTTGTAAAAAACGGCAGCTAGATTAAAGACAAAAAGTCATTTTGTAAAAACTATTCATCCGGTTTAATAAAATATTTCACTAAATTAAGAAAGATAGTACAATTTGTTCGTGGAGGTTTTTTTATATGCACAGCATAAAAATAAGGCTTAGCATTATTATAAGCCTGGTATTCATAGTTTCTTCCAGTCTGCTTATCGTTATGGCCTCAAGTTTTTCCAGAAAACAGCTTACCGATATTGTTGAAACCCAGATTGTAACGGCATCCGAAAAAATTGCTGAAGAAATAGGTGAAACGGTTTTATCAGAAATAAATCTTTTAAAAATGATTGCCGGCCTTCCAGATATAAAAAATCCTAACGTAAGCCTTGAACAGAAGCATAAAATAGCTTCTGCCATAATGGATCAGGACAAAACGCGAATTGAAGTTGGATATATTGATGCTTCCGGAATGTCGGTTGACAGAAACGGAAACCTTGTAAACTTAAACGGCAAAAAATATTTTGAAAAAGCAAAGCATGGCTCTTATTCTGTCATAACTCCCTACAAAGATAATGATTACGGTCAGTATATTATGGCCTTTGTATACCCAATTAAAGCCGGAAACGGCAGTTTAAACGGCGTTGTTTATTCAGTTTACGATGGCTCGTATCTTTCTTCCATAGTTACAAGAAAGCAGTTAAGCATTTACAGCTGGCCGGTTCTTTTTGACGGTTCAAATATGACTGTAATCGGTTCAAATGAACATGAACGGGTTGTTAGGGAAGAAAAAATTCTTGATACAGTTTCTGGTGAAGAAAGGGTTTCTATAAATAATGCCTGTGCCGGATATTCCGGAATAAGTTATTTTTATGATGGTCAGACAAGCAGAAGAATGATTGGCGTTTATTCGCCGATTACTTCAGTACGCTGGGGTGTTTATACAACCATACCTTATTCCGATTTCTTTTCCGGACTTGATAACATGGTACGGCTGATGATTGTCATTTTGCTTGTTACTCTTGTAATTTCTCTGTGCATTCTGGTTGGCGTAATTTCAATGACCATAAATCCGTTAAAGCGCGTAAATTCTGCCATCAACGATATTGCAACCGGAAATGCTGATTTAACCAAACGTATTTCCTTTACGGGAAATTCCAATGACGAAATTGGCGTGCTGGTAAAAGGTGTAAATGCCTTTACCGAAAAAATGCAGGCAATTGTTGCTTCCATTAAAGATTCAAAGGAAGAACTTACGGATGCAGGTGTTGACATTTCAAAATCAACGCAGGACACCGGCGAATCGATTTCAAAAATCATTACGAACATTCAGAGCGTGCAGGGCGATATTGACGTGCAGATTAAGGGCGTAGAAAGCACTGTAACCGCAGTTAACGAAATTGCTGCAAGCATTCAGTCACTTGATAAAATGATTGTTGAACAGACCGAAAGCGTTGCAAATGCATCAGAATCTGTTGATAGCCTTGTAGGAAACATAAATTCCGTAGGCCATTCTGTTTCCGGCATGGTTGCATCTTTTGGCGATTTGCGTGACAAGGCTAAAAACGGCGTTGAAAAGCAGAAGGACGTAAACGACCGTATCCGTATTATTGAAAATGATTCGATTGCGCTTCAGGAAGCAAACAGCGTAATTTCAAATATTGCAGAACAAACCAACCTGCTGGCCATGAATGCGGCTATTGAAGCAGCCCACGCTGGCGAAGCCGGTAAAGGTTTTTCTGTTGTTGCCGACGAAATACGCAAGCTTTCAGAAACTTCAAGCAATCAGTCTAAAACGATTGGTAACCAGCTGCAAAAAATTACAGACAGCATTGCTGCAATTGTAAATGCATCAAAATCTGCGGAAAGTGCATTTTCGGAAGTTTCTTCTACAATTGACAGCACTGATGCGATTATTACCCGCATTACGGATGCAATAAACGAGCAGAGCAGTGCTTCTGAAAATTTGAAGGAAGTTTTGAAGCTTGTTAATAACTATACTTCGGAAGTTGGTATTGCTTCTTCAAGCATGGCAAAGGGCAATAAGCTTATTCTGAACCAGGTTAACAGGCTGCAAAATTCAACTGAAAGCATGAAGCACGGCGTTAAGGAAATGGAATTGAGTGCCAACGATATTGAAAAAAACGGCGGAACTCTTACCGGTTTTTCAAAGCGGCTTGAAAATTCCATTAATACCATTGGTGAACAGATAGACCAGTTTAAGGTTTAAGCTAAAGGTCAAATGTCGGGTTTCAAACATTTTCGTTCTGAATGACAATTTGTTTTTTCTTAATGAATAAGTGTCATCCCGAACTTATTTCGGAATCTGTCTTAGAAAAATAAAAACCCTGCTTGCAGCAAAGTGCGTTTTTAAGATGCATTTTACTGACAAGCAGGGTTTTTTTATAGGTTTTTGTAAAGTTCAAAAGTTGTTAGCTTAATGCTGTGCCGGCATTAGTTTACTGGCCAAGTTCCTTAAACAGCCTGTCTTTAAGCCCCGGCGTAAAACCCAAAGCGTTGGTTGTATAAATAGGTTCAATTGCATTTTTAAACTCATTTATGTCAACATTTTCAATTGTTACGCCGTTTTTCCGCATGTTGCTGTAAAAGCCGTCTTCTTCTTCTTCAATTATTTTTCCGTATTCAACGGCACATTCGCGTATAATGTTTGTAAAAATGTCCTTATCTTCTTTAGAAAGGTTGTTGTAAAAATTGGCAGAACAAATAAACGCAGACTGAAGCATGTAATGCTTTGTCATTGCAAGGTACTTGGTTACTTCGTAAATGTGTGAACCATCGGCAGTTGCAACCTGAACTTCGCAGCCGTCAAGAGAACCCTGATGTATTTCCGGGTAAACGGAACTCCAGGCAATGCCCATGTTTTCAAATCCAAGGGAACTTGCAAGGCTTTTTCCAATGGCATTGCCAAAACCGCGGATGCGGAGGTCTTTAAGGTCTGCAACTTTTTTTACAGGTTTTACCGTATAAAAACTTCTGAACCCGTTGTACATGTTCGTAATGTAGATAATTCCCTGCTTTTCAAGCTGTGCCTGCCATTCCTTGAACAGTTTCGTATCTGGCAGTTTTTCCAGCAGTGCCGGGTCTGTAAGAATGTATGGCGCCATAAGAATGTTAAGGTCCGGAATGTTGAATGCACTGGCTATGCGCCCCGGGTCGCTTGGTACAACAAGATTGTAACCTTCCTTGGCCTGTGCCATAAGTGCTTCTGTATCGCCGGATAAAGAACTTGCTACCATAACCGTTGCGTTAAAACGTCCGGTAGCATTCAGTTTGTTTGCGGCTGCCTGCATCATGCGGCTTTGCCCGGTTGAAGCAGCTTCCGTGCCGGCAAAAATTACATGCATTTTTGATGTTTTGTTAGCGTCCTGCTTGGCGCAAGAACTGAAAGTTAAAGTAAAAACAAAAAATAAAGAAATAAGAACTGAATTTGTCTTTTTCATGTTTCCTCACCTTATTGCGATTCCCGTTAAGTATAATATAAAATTTGAAATATAAAACAGTTTTTGCATTTCTTTTTACTTTTTAAATCGCCTGTCGTTACCATTTGCAAATTTTCTTCTATATAACAGTGATGAAAACAGCCGCAGACAGGCACGGACATGAAAAAATTTAAAGGGAGAAGTTTTGCATACATCAATGATATTTACAGATAAATCAAATAGCATATGCATGACAAAATGAACCGGATTAAAAAAAACGAAAGACTGGCGTAAACCAGTCTTTTATGGATGGAGCATATCGGACTTGAACCGACCACCTATTGATTGCGAACCAATCGCTCTACCAGATGAGCTAATGCCCCATACGTGGCAATTTTATAGCAAACTTGGCGCCTTTTGCAATAGGTGAATTTTTAAGCAATTTTTCAAATATTGCCCTGCACCTTAAGCACGGCAGAAACCGTTGCATGAACGTAGCAGAGGGCATTTTTATTCAGTTTTGGCAAGTCTGCCAGTATTTCCCGCCGCTGATTTTCCATTTCTTCTTTAGGCGTTTTATCTGCATTTATTTCGTTGCCGGTAACTAAAAATTCTACGCTTACATTCAGTGCCCGAGCAATGCGTACTGCAATGTCGGCAGGCGGCATGGTTGCCCTTGCACCTAAATAACAGTCCAGCGTTGATTTTGCAATGCCAGTTTTGGCAGAAAGTTCCTTTACGGTAAGACCCTGAAAATCCAGTTCGTCGCGCAAGTTGTGCCTGAAATCCTTATCCATGAAAAACACAATACGACAATTTCATTATTGAAAATTGAATAGTGTTGACAAATCAATATTTAACGTATAATTATAATGATATCTCAATATTCTTCTAAAAGAAAATAGTGAAAAATCATGCTTTTTAATTCATTTAAGTTCCTTCTGTTTTTTCCGGTTCTGCTTGTTTTTTATTTTGCGCTGCCGGCAAAACTTAAAAACTGGTGGCTGCTAATTTGCAGCTATTATTTTTACATGAGCTGGAATGCGGTATACGGCATTCTGCTTTTTGCCTGCACGCTGGTTTCATACGCTGGTGCGCTGCTTATTCAAAACACGGACGAGCAGAAAACGCGTACGCGTAAAATTGTTTTATGGGTAACGCTGGTTCTGATTTTTTCTGCGCTGTTTTTTTACAAATACACAAATTTCTTTCTTAAAAATCTGTTCAGGGTGCTGAATATTGCCGGCATAAACGGCATTTTTAATGGTGAAGCGCCCCAGTTTGACATTATTCTGCCGGTTGGCATTTCATTTTTTACTTTTCAGGCTGCCGGTTATGTTATTGACGTTTACAGAAAAGAACTTGGCTGTGAGCGCAATTTTTTCCGTTATGCGCTTTTCGTTTCGTTTTTTCCACAGCTTGTGGCAGGGCCAATTGAACGCAGTAAAAATTTACTGAAGCAATTTGAAAGTGCCAAAACTTTTGATTTTAATCGCGCCAAAGACGGCGTGTTCATTATGATTTGGGGCTATTTCCTTAAAATGGTGCTGGCAGACCGTGCTGCGCTTTTTGTTGATAAAGTTTATTCGCATATTTATGAAATGGACGGCGTAGCACTGATTGTGGCGACCATTTTTTTCTCGTTTCAAATTTACGGCGATTTTTGCGGCTATTCGCTTATTGCAAAAGGAGCTGCAAAGATTTTAGGTTTTGACCTTATGGACAATTTTAAAAGTCCGTACTGTGCCTTAAATGTTCAGGATTTCTGGCGGAGATGGCATATTTCCCTTAGCACATGGTTCCGCGACTATGTGTATTTTCCACTTGGCGGCAGCAGGGGGACCAAATTGCGCACTTACACAAACATTATGATTGTTATGACTTTAAGCGGTTTGTGGCATGGTGCAGGCTGGAATTTTATTGCATGGGGAATGCTGCATGGTGCGTTGCAGATTGTGGACAGAATTACCATAAAGTTTCAGGAAAAATTGCCGGAAATAATCCGGCGGTTTTATACGTTTTTCTGGATAGCCATCGGCTGGTGTTTTTTCAGGGCGTGGTCAATTGGTTCTGCCTTGCACGCCGTAAAAAAAATGCTTATGGCCGTAATTGCACCGGGGAAGGTGAATATTTCTTGGGTGTGGGAATATTACACGAATGACATAAAGTTTGTATGGCTTTTTATTTTGGTGCTTTTAGTAGTAGAAGCGTTGAATTATAAGGGAATTTGTGTGCGTAAATATTTGCAGAAATGCAGTGCCATTACGCAGATTTTGGCAGTTGCTTTTAGCGTAGTGCTTATTGTTGCCATTGGTGTTTGGGGAGGAGAATATAATGCAGCAAACTTTATCTACTTCCAGTTTTAAGACAAAAATTCTTCGTATTATTGCAGTGCTGGTTACGCTTGCCCTTATTGCCGGCGGAATTTGGGTTCTTTCCAGAATGGTTAGAAGAGATGAAACTTTCATTCATAATGAAGCTTTTTTTTCTGAAAAAAATGACTTTGATGTTATCTTTTTAGGTTCAAGTCATATGCTTAATGCTGTTTTTCCCATGCAGCTTTATAAAGATTATGGAATTGTTTCTTATAATTTGGCATATCATGGAGCTGGTGGTAAAGCTTCTATAAAAGAACTGATTTTGGCTAATAAATATCATGATTTTAAAATAGCTGTATTGGATATGTTTAGCGCAAGTGTAAAACGTTATCAATTACCTTATATACATGATATGTATGATTATTTTCCATTTTCCAAAACAAAATTGGAGGTTCTTGATTTTTTGAATGAAAAAGAGAAAATGGAAATGATTTTTCCGTTTTCGTTATACCATAACAGGCTTTTATCTGAGGAAAATATATTTTTATCTTTCTATGATTTTAATGTTAAAGGGTATGAAAAAGGTGCTGAATACAGACCTGCTGTTGAAAGGAATCAGTATTTAAGAAATCCTAATGATTTTAGAAATACAGACTATGACGAAAGTTTGTATGATGAATATAAAAGTGTTATTTTGGAATTTGTAAATTATTGTAATTCTAATTCAATATTGCCGGTTCTGGTATATATACCGCCTTATTCAAGTATTCCCATAATAAAGGAAGCAAATTTAGTTTCTAAAATAGCTGATGATTTAAATGTGCTGTTTTACGGTTTAGGCTATGAAAATGTTATAGATACAGATACAGATTTATTTAACTGTTTCTTAAAAGAAAAAACTGATTATTTGTCAGTTTATGACAACTCTCACCTTAATCCATCCGGTGCGCGCAAAGTAACCGATTACATTGGCAATATTCTTCGGAACGATTTTAACGTGCCAGACCACCGTGGCGAAGCTGCCTATGCCAAATGGGACGAAGACTATAAAGAATACCGCAATTATATTTTTGGCAAAATGCGCGGACTTAACGATTTTGACACTCTTTTAATGTCATGCAATTTTGCAGATATTTCCGTAAAGCTTTTTACCGCGGAAAATGTTACTTTTGATAGTGTGGAACAAAAACTTATTGCCCAGTTAAAAGACAATATAGAAATTATCCCAGTATCCGGCGAAGAAACGGATTATACGCTTCGCATTGCCGTTACGGATGACGTTACCGGTGAAATGATAACGGAAAAATCTTTTAATATTGGCAGCGCCTTTCACGCAAAGTAAAATGGAAATTTTGTCATTTCGACCGAAGTGGAGAAATATAAAAAACTTTGTCATGCTGAATTTAGTTCAGCATCTTATTTGTTAGCAAAAGCAGATTCCGGGTCAAGCCCGGAATGACAAAACTTTAAAATTTTTATCCAGCCCAAATAACCGGCACAATATGGAATTTTACAATTCTTCTAGAAGTTCCGGCAGCTGGTAAATTGAATTGATGCGCAGGTAGGGCTGGGCGCTGTGCTTGTTGTTCTGGTCTACCAGAATGGCTTTGCCGCCAAGTTCGCTGTAGCCTTTAATGTATTTTACGTAATCGTCTATAAACAAAGTTTCTTCTACCGTAAAGCCTGCCTGTTCAATTGGGCGCAAATAAGCGGCTGGGGCAGGCTTGCCCTGCAAACCGTTGCTGCGCAGGTCGCAAATAACTTTAAAAAGGTCCAGCACTTTTAAACGCTTCAAAATGCGTTCTGCGTGTTCGTAGGGCGCGTTAGTCAAAAGGCTCATTGGCATGTTAAGCGAAAGCAAAAACGGCCGCAGGTTTTCGTCCAGCGGAACTTCCGTTTTTTCTTCCGGCGGATGAACTGCAGCAAAAAACTGTTCCCGTCCTTCTGCCGTTAACCCGTGTTCGCCAGTAAGCCATTCCAAGGTTGTGCCAAAATGTTTCAGGCCTTCCTGCCGTCTTTCGGCGGCTTCTTCAGGTTCAACCTGCAAATAATTTGCCACAAAGCCAGTCATTCGCTTAGTAATATTTGCGTTTATTGGTGCGGAACTTGGATAAAGCGTGTTGTCAAGGTCAAAAAGCAGATGCCTAATCATTCAGTCTCCAAAACAGGTGCCAACCGCTCTTCCGGCTTTTATAAGTTCGTGGTCAAAAGGCACTTTTTTAATTTTGCCGCTAACGTCTTCCAGCGGCACGGCGCAAATGCTTTCATTTTGAATGGCAACCATTTTGCCAAATTCGCCCCGGGCTGCCATGTGTGCAGCGTGAACGCCTAGGCGCGTTGCAAGCACACGGTCGTAAGGCACGGGCGTACCGCCGCGCTGCAAATAGCCCAAAACCGTTACCCGCGATTCAAGGTCGGTAGCACTTTCCAGTTCCTTTGCAACCCGGTAGCCAATTGAATAATTCATGTCCGAACGTAGTTTCTTGAATTCCTTTTTGCCCAGTGCCGCTTCTTCCAGATTTTTTGCGCCTTCTGCAACAACCACAATAGAAAAATTCTTTCCTTCCTGCTTGCGCTTAAGCAGATGCCTGGCAATACTGTTTATGTTGTACGGAATTTCCGGAATTAGTATTACGTCGCCGCCGCCTGCAATGCCTGCGTACAAGCCCAGCCAGCCGGCCTTGTGCCCCATTACTTCAATAACCATAATGCGGTTGTGGCTGTGGGCCGTTGTATGCAGCCGGTCAATTGCTTCTGTTGCCACGTTTACCGCACTGTGAAATCCGAACGTAACATCCGTTCCAACAAGGTCGTTGTCAATGGTTTTGGGCACGCCAATAATGTTCAGGCCTTCCTTGTAAAGCAGGTGTCCGGTTGTGTTGGTACCGTTGCCGCCAAGTACGCAAAGGGCATCTAGTCCGAATTTTTTATAGTTACTGATAATTGATTCAACTGGTGTTTTTCCCGTTTTCGGGTCTTTTTCTGGATTTTTAAATGGTTTTTCGCGGCTGGTGCCAAGCATTGTGCCGCCGCGGGTTAAAAGGCCGGTAAGTTCGTAGGCCGTTATTTCTTCAGCGTTGCCGTCAATTAAGCCCCTAAACCCTTCCTTTATGCCCAAAACACGCATGCCATATTCTTCCATGGCGGTACGGGCAATTCCGCGTATGGCCGCGTTCAAACCCGGCGCATCGCCCCCAGAAGTTAATATACCGATTGTTTTTCTATCAGAAGTTTTCAAAATGTCTCCGTTTGCTTTGCTGTTTTGCCAAAATTATTGTACTATGTATTGAAAAATTTCACATCAACAATTTTTGGGGTAATGGATGTTTTACGAAACTTATAAAGGAATTTATTCCTGGGGGCTGGAAGTAATAAAGGCAATGCAGACTGCTGCAACTCCGGGCTTAAATGCTTTTGTAGCAGCGTTTACAAATATTGGCGGCGTATATTTTTATCTGCTGGCCATGTGCGTTTTGTACTGGTGCTTTGACGAAAAGCGCGGTTTTAGAATTACCTACGTAATGCTTTTAAGTACCGGCGTTAACTTAATAATTAAAGACATTCTTAAAGTTCTTCGTCCTTACCAGATTGATTCTAGCGTAAAAGTGATTGAAGAAACTGAATATTCTACGCCAAGCGGACACGCCCAAAGCACGGCTTGTTTCTGGCCGCTTTTTATGTTCGATTATTCAAAAGATTTTGGCAAAAAATGGAAAACGTGGGCGTGGATTTTAACTTTTGCAATGCCGCTTATAATTGGCATTACAAGGCCTTTTTTGGGCGTTCATTATCCGACTGATGTTTTTTTAGGATGGTTTTTGGGTGCAATTTTTGCCGTTATAGGGCTTTTTATTGCGCCAAAATTTGGTGAACTGGTAAAAAAACTGCCGCAGTCGCCAAAAATCCTTTGCTGCGCGCTTCTTCCGTTCCTTATGCTTGTAATGAACAAAACCCTTACTGTCATTCCGGGAATGCTTTTTGGAATTGGCGTTGGCTATGTTTATCTGGACAATTTGGGCGGTTTTTGCGCTAAAAGCGGCACGTGGTGGCAAAAAGTGCTGCGTTTTGCAATTGGCGCAGCCGGGGCAGCATTGCTTATGGTACTTTTCAAAATGCCTGCAAAAAGCAGCCAGTATTATAACCTGCTGCATTTTGCAAAATACGCACTTATTGGTGCTTGGTGTGCTTTGGGCGCGCCAGTGGTTTTTGTTGTGCTTAAACTTGCTAAAAAAACACAAAGTGCAGCATCAGCAGAAAAAACAGAAAAAGTAGAAGAATAAAATGGCAAAAGAAACATATACACCGGAAGAACCAATTGCCGCCATTGCTACGGCTTTAGTGCCTGCCGCATTGGGCATTGTGCGCACAAGCGGTAAAAACTGCGTTGAACTGGTAAGCAAGGCATTCAGCCGGCCAAAAGCCCTTAATGCGGCATCTGGCAATTCACTTGTTTACGGCTGGATTATTGATTCTGAAACCGGCGGTAAAATTGATGAAGTAATGCTTGGCGTTTACCGCAACGGCAAAAGCTTTACCGGCGAAGAAATGGTAGAAATTTACTGCCACGGCGGCACTTCTACGGTTTTGGGCGTTTACAACCAGATGCTTAAAGTGGGCTTTAGGGCTGCAAACCGTGGCGAATATACGTTCAGGGCGTTTATAAACGGCAAGGCCGACCTTACAAAAGCCGAAGCCGTAAGAGAAATTATCGGCGCAAAAACAGACCAAAGCCGCAGCCGTGCCGCCGAACGCTTGCAGGGCGCATTAAACAGCGAAATTTCTTCCATAAAGGCAGAACTACTGCACCAGATTGCTTCAATTGAAGTGGGCATTGAATACCCGGAAGACGAACACAATATTACGGAAGAAATTGATTTTTCCGCGCTGGATTCAATTAACCGCAAGCTTAAAACCCTGGCAGCCAGCTGGGCAACCGAAAAACTGTATCAGGATGGTGCAGCTGTGGTTCTTTGCGGCAAAACCAACGCCGGTAAATCAAGCCTTTTTAACATTCTTTTGAAGGAAGAAAGGGCAATTGTAAGCGACATTCACGGCACAACCCGGGACTGGATTGAAAGCTGGGCAAATTTTGACGGAATTCCCGTGCGGCTTTTTGACACCGCCGGTTTGCGCCAGACCGAAGACGTTATAGAGCAGAACGGCGTTGAACGGACGAAGGAACTTTTGCCGCAAGCTGATTTGGTTATGTACGTGCTGGATTCTTCTGCCGGATTAAGCGGTGAAGACGCAGAGTTTTTGAACGAACTTTTGGGCGAAAACGAAAAAGGACAGAAAGTTCTGCTGGTTTTGAACAAATGCGACAAAATTCAAAACGGCGAAGCTTTGGTTGAAGAATTAAAGGCAAAATTTGGCGGCTTTAATTTTGTAAGCGTAAGCGCAAAAAGCGGTACCGGCTTAAAAGAACTTACAAACACGGTTGCTTCACTTCTGCAAAAAAGCGATGCAGGCGAAAATTCTACCATTGGGCTTGGCAGCAGGCGGCAAAAACAGGCAGTTGAAGAAGCAATTGACAGTTTGAACCACGCTTTAAGCTGCGCAGCCCTAGGTTTTGGAAGCGATGCCGTTGTGCAGGACATTGAAGACGCGCTGGCAAGCCTTGGCGAATTAACCGGCGAAGTTACCAGCGATGACATTTTGCAAAGCGTGTTCAGTGCTTTTTGTGTTGGCAAGTAGAACAGTTTTATGAACCTTAGGCTTTGTAAAAATTGCCGCGCATACGCGCATAAACTGGGCTTTGCACGCGTAAAAACTGTTGAAAACTTGTGGAAAACTAAAAATCAGCAGTTTAGGCTAACTTTTCAGGCGACGTTTTAAACACAAAAAACTGGCTTTTCATCAAAAGTCAGTTTTTTTATGCGTGTAAGTGTTAAACCCTCATTCCGGAAGTAATGACGACGGCAATTTTATTGCCAAGGTTATCGCTGATGTTTATTTGAACCGTAAAAATTGTGCGGCCGCATTTAATTGACTTGCTTTCTGCAATAAGCGTGTCGCCTTTTGCCGTGCCCAAATATGTAATCTGGCTTGAAGTCGTTACAACGTGCTGTTCCGGCGTGTTGGTAGTAACTGCAAAAGTAAAGTCTGCCAAAGTAAAAATTACGCCGCCCATAACATGCCCTGCCGCATTTAAATGTTTCGGTTCAATTTTAAGGCTGCATTTTGAGTAGTTGTCGTCTACGGCTTCAATTTTTATGCCCGTAAGTTCAACGGCATAGTGGTCGTTCTTAAAATATTCGCTGGCTTTTTCTATGTCTTTCATTAATGCACCTTTTTATTTTTGTCTTGAAGGTTTCAGTCCGTCATTTTTATTTTTTCAACTGAACCGATTTGCTGCAAGCTGGTGGTAAGGCTGATAATGTCTAAATTTCCCGGCGCTTTTACCGTGTAAGTAAGTCTGAACCGGGTTTCAGTCATGTCCCGTGAAAAATCAACGTTCATAATGATAAGTCCGTAGCTTTCAAGCAGCTTTTGCAGTGCAGAAAAATCCAGTTCATCGTTGGCAAAAATTAAAACCAGATGTTTCTGTCTTCCTGCCGGAAAAAATTTTGCTTCAAAAATTTCAAGTGAACACATTATGAGTACGCATAAAACTACGCAGACAAATGCAACAATCAGCATTCCGCAACCAATGGCAATGCCGATTCCTGCGGTTATCCACACGGTTGCTGCGCTGTTAAGGCCGCTTATGTTTAAGCCCTGGTGTAAAATTGCGCCTGCGCCCAAAAATCCTATTCCCGAAACTATCTGAGCCGCAATACGGGAAGGGTCTCCGCGGCCGGCTGCGTAAACGTTGGGCACATAAATTGAAGCAAGCATCATCAGGGTGGAAGCAAGGCAGATTAAAATGTGGGTGCGTAAACCTGCGTTCTGCAGGTGAATTTTCCGTTCAAACCCAAGAATAAAGCCTGCAACGGCGCTTAGAAAAATGCGCAGAAGCATTACCGGCATTGTCAGTTGTGAAGAGGTAAAAAGTTCTAAAAAGCTCTGCATTGTGAAAAAATGGAATTCAATTTTAAAAGGCTGCCGCAGTTTGCAGCAGCCTTTTGTGCTTATTTAAGGAAAGAAAATACTTTACCGGTTTTGCTGCCCGGTTTAAGCCAGCCGGTTGTCTTGCGGTTCTGCAATTCGTCCAGATAGCTGAAAAGCCACGTGCAAATTTCACTGTCGCTGTTATTGTCGGCACGGACAAGGGTAATCTGGTAAGGTTTGTTCTGTGTTTCGGCACGTGCGGCAAAGTTTTCTGCCATTGCTATAAAGGCTTCCTGTGCAACTGCCAGCGGTATGCTTGCCGGGCGAATTTCCGGGCCGGTTTTTACCGGGTTTGCAAAGCTTGGCATGTATTTAAGAACAAAAACCAGCCTTCCGCTGTTCTGTTTTTCAAACTGTTTCAAAACTTCCTGAATCATGTAGCTGTAGCCCAAAATAAGTTCGTCGCAAACTTTGCTGAAACTTTCAATGTCGCAAAGGGCAAAATCCGGTGCGTTAAACTGGGCGTCAAATACCAGAATTACTTCGTCAAGGGTTTTATAATCGTTTAATGCCTTTAAAATTACGCTGCGTGCCGAAATTGGCGACGGTCTGTTCCATGTAATTGTGCCGTTATGGCCTGTGCCTTCAATTTCTACACCGGCAGGAAGTGTTATTAAAACGTTGCGTTCTGCATTTGCTGCAAAATTTGAATATGTAGTGCCAGCCGGATAGTCTTTGCCGGCGATTAAAGTAGTTTTCTTCATAAAAAACAGTATAAAGCAAGTGGCAAAAGTTCTCAATCACAAAGCCGTTGACCATGCTTAAAATGTTCTATATTCTGCCTTTATGAAAATTTGGTTAAAATATTTAATTGGTTGTGCCCTTGGCATTTGCATGGCACTTTTAATGCAGGGAACGAATGAAAGTGCTGCCGTTGTCATAAATTATCTGTGTGATTTTTCACTTAGAGCCGGACGGTACGCACTTTTGCCGTTTTTGTTCTTTACGATGACGGTTGCTGTATTTGAACTGCGCGTCAACAAGTCTCTTTTTAAGACGGCGGTTTTAACAATCTGTTTTTCCGTAATTTCTACCGCAGTTTTAACAATTATTGGTGCGCTTTCGGTAATAATTGCAAAACCGCCGCGCCTGCCAATTGCAATTGAAGAAGTTGCACAGCTTTACACTCTGGACGTTTTTTCCAATATTCTGAAACTTGTGCCTCTTTCCAATTTTGACAGTTTTCTGGACGGAAAATTCCTTCTGCCGCTTTTGGTTTTTGCCGGTTTTGCCGGTGCCGGTGCTGCTGCCGACCGCAGCGGTGCAAAACCAATGCTTACGCTTTTTGATTCAATTGCAAGGGTAAGCTACGCGGTAATATGTTTTTTCATCGACATGCTGGCGGTTGGTCTTGTTGCCGTTTCCTGCGTGTGGTTTTTCAGCTTTAAGGGAATTATCGGAAACCAGTCTTTCAGGTTTCTGATTCTGCTTGTTTCAATTGACGTGATTTTTATAGTGCTGATTTTGTATCCGCTGGTTATGCGCCTGTGCCTGCACGAAAAACATCCGTACCGCGTAATTTTCGCTTCGGTTGCTTCAGTTATTACTGCTTTCTTTTCCGGCGACTATAACCTTACTCTTGGCGTAAGTTTGCGCCACGCCCGGGAAAGCCTAGGAATTGATACGAAAATCAATTCGGTATGTATGCCGGTGTTCAGTGTTTTTTCCCGTGGCGGTGCAGCACTGGTAATGTCTGCTTCGTTTTTAGTTATTCTTAAATCTTATTCGGATTTGGGAATTTGGCAGGACATTCCATGGATTTTGGGAACTGCCTTTGTAATTTCTTTTCTGCTTGGTTCAATGCCAACCCAAAGTGCTTTTATTGGACTTGCTGTAATGTGCACCCTTTACGGCAGCGGTTTTGAAAACGGTTATTTAATTATTAAAGCGGCAGCTTTCTTTTTATGTTCTGCGGCGGCGGTAATTGATGCTGTTACTTCAATTGTGGGCTGCTACTTTATTGCAACCCAGCAGAATATGGTTCAGCATAAGGAACTGAAAACTTACATTTAGGCTGAATGTCGAGTTTATATAAAATGTCCCCAAAAAACAGCCTTTCGACAGTACCTGCTTCGAAAAAAAAGCGTTGCTTGAAGTTACGCTGCAAATGCGCCCTTCGGTCGTGACGGGTTTTTTCGTGTCTGTATCTGTCTGCGGCTGTTTTTAGCACAATTTATAAATGTCTTTTGGCTTTTTGTATAAAACTCAAAAGTTGACCATTTAATTTTTTATCACGTTTTTTGTGTGATTTTTGTTTTTCAGTTTTTCAATTTGAATTTTTTGTAATTCTGGTGAATTGATAAAAAAGCCGGTGAACTGATTTATTCAGCCACCGGCTTTTGTTTTTTTTATTTATGGTTCATTTATCGCGCCTTATTAGGGCTTATTCAATTTCTGCCGTACCTGCTGCCGGGCTTGGGCGGCTTGGCACGTGTATAACGTCACGCGGCTTAGAACCGTTTGCAGGTCCTACAATTCCCCGGTCTTCCATTTCTTCTACCAGACGGGCGGCGCGGTTATAGCCAATTTTAAGCCGCCGCTGAATGTAAGAAGCCGACGCTTTTCCAGCCTGAAGGACAATATCCAGCGCTTTTTCGTAAAGCGGATCTTCTCCTTCCATAAAAAGGTTCTGTTCCGGCTCTTCTTCTTCCTCTTCAAAGAAAATTTCTTCGTCAATGTATTCGGGTTCGCCAAAACGCTTAACGTATTCTACAACGTTTTCAACTTCATTTTCGGTTACGTAAGTGCCCTGAATGCGTACCGGGAAAGGATCGACTGCGGAAGCATAAAGCATATCGCCTTTGCCCAAAAGCTTTTCTGCACCAACCTGATCAATGATGATGCGGCTGTCCATTTTTGCGGCAACCATAAAGGCAATTCTGGTTGGGATGTTTGCCTTGATAAGGCCTGTAATTACGTCTACGCTTGGGCGCTGGGTTGCCAGCACCAGATGAATTCCTACGGCGCGGCTCATTGCGGCAAGGCGCGAAACTGTCGATTCCAGTTCCTTGCCGGTTGTTGCCATAAGGTCTGCAAATTCGTCAATAATTACCACAATGTAAGGCAGTTTTTCGTTTGCAATGTGGCGTTCGTCAATCCGCTTGTTGTAACTTTTAATGTCGCGCACGCCCATGTGGTCAAGCAGGGCATATCGGCGTTCCATTTCGCAAAGGCAGTATTGAAGAGCCTGAAATGCCTTTTTAGGTTCTGTAATTACCGGCGTAAGCAGGTGCGGAATGTCGTTGTAAAGCTTCAGTTCAACAATTTTCGGGTCAATAAGAATCATTTTAACCTGCTGCGGTGAACGCTTGTACAAAATTGAAAGAATCATTGTGTTAACGCATACAGATTTACCTGAACCTGTTGAACCTGCAATCAAAAGGTGCGGCGTCGCGGCAAGGTCTAAAAGTTTTGCTTCGCCCGTAATGTCTTTTCCCAAAACAACTGGTATTTCCATTTTGTTGAAAAGCGGTGAATCGTTGTCAATCAGTTCCTTAAAGCCAACGATTGCACGTTCTTTGTTTGGTACTTCAATGCCTACGGCGTGTTTGCCAGGAATTGGTGCAACAATGCGCACGCTGGAAGCTGCCAGACGAAGTGCAATATTGTCCTGCAATGCAACGATGCGGTTTAATTTAACGCCGGGTGCCGGTAAAATTTCAAACATTGTAATTACAGGACCTTTGCGTATGCCAGTAACTTCTGCTTCAATCTTAAACTCCGAAAGTGTCTGCTTAAGAATATTGGCGGCGCGCTGGGTTTCGGCATCAATAATCCAGTACTGGTTGTCCGGGTAGGTTTCAAGCAGGCCTTCTGCCGGAATTGAATAAGTTACCGCCGGTTTTACGGGTTTTGCAGCCGGTGCAGGTTCTTCTGCCTGATCTTCAAAATCAGAATTTTCGTCAATGTCTTCTTCATCGTCAGTTTCTGTTTCTGCGGCTTCAAAATCGTCTATCCGTTCAATTCCTTCTGTATCGTCAGCGGTTTCTTCATCTTCGGTTTCGCCATAATCGTCCAAAACTTCGGCTTCCGGTTCTTCTTTTACTGCGCTAAATGAAGAAGTTGGAATTCTGGTTTGCAGAAGCTGGTCAATGCTTGGCACTTCATCAACTTCGTAGGCTTCGTTTTCATCGTCTTCAAGGGTATCAATCTGGCGGTTAGGGTTACCAAGACCGTTGCCTAAAAAATTGCTGCTTGCCGAAAAACTGTCATTTTTTTTTGCTTCTTCGGCTTCGTCAAAAGTGCTGATTACTGGTTCTTCGTAATCGTCTTCTTCAATTTCTTCCAGTGCTTCTTCGCTTTCGCTTTCTGTTTCAGCTTCATAGTCTGGTACAGTTTCTTCCGGCTGAATGTCTAAAGCACTTGGCAAAGTTTTAAAAGCCTGTTCTTCGGCAACGCTTACATCATCGCTGGTTAAAGGCGTAATTTCGCCCGGTTCTGTAAAATCATCGTCGTCAAGGGCAAGTTCAATGTCGCTGTTTTCTTCAATGTCGTCAAAGGCACTTTGAACAGGTTCTTCGTCTTCGTCCTCGTCGTCTTCAAAAGCTGGTATCGGTTCAAGGTTTTCCGGCTGAATCGGTGCAAAAGGATTTTCCAGAAAAGCTGCTTCGCTTTGGCTTGTAAAGTTTTCTGTGCCAAGTTCTGCAACCGGGGTCTGTTCTTCGTAGGTTTTGGCGGCTTCTGCCAAACTGCCGGCCGGCGTTACAATTTCTTCGTGGGTGGCCGGTGCGCCGGAAAGCTGCTGGCGCAGAATGTCCAAAGATGAATTTCCTTCATTTTTTTGCTGGTTTGCGGCCAATACGCTTGCAACGGCTGCGGTGCTTTCGGCACTGGCCGGTTTTGAAGGCGTAAAAATTGAAGGCGTTTCGTCAGTTTCAGCTTCTTCTGCCGGGGCTGTTTCAAAGTTTTCTGCGCTTTCTGTTGCAGAAGAATCATTAAAATCTTTCTGCACGGCAGTTTCTTCTTCCTGTTCAGCATTTTCTGCGTTTTCGTCTTTTTCAATCTGGTCTGGCCGATTTTCGGGCAAAACTTTTTCTCCCGGATTGATGATGCGCTTGAAGTTTACAAAAACCGGTGCATCTTCCATTTTTTCAACGCTTTCTTCTGTAGGTGCTGCTGCCGGCTGTGGTTCTTCTTCAACGGTTTCTGTTACTTCCGGTTTTGCGCCCGGCTGGGGTTTCTGTACAAAATCGCCCACGTCTTTATAGTTGTTCCAGGCTTCGCCTTTCTGCGCAATCTGTTCTTTGTAAGGTACAAAACGCGGTACTACAAAAGGCGAACGGTAATCGTCAGCGTCTTCTTCTTCATCGTTTTCGCCTGCTTCTTTTTCCGTTGAATTTGCCACGGCTTCATCAATCTGAACTTTTTCAATTATGCCTTTTGGCGTAAAACCAATGTCGCTTTCGTCATTTCTTTCTGAAATTTCAGAAGTTTCTGCTTTTGGGTCTGCCTTTTCAGCTTCGGCAGCCGGTTTTGCAAATGCGGTTTCTTCTGCAAGGTCTTCGGTTTCTTCTGTTTTTTCATTTTTGGTGGCATTTTCGGCGCGTTTAAGGCTTAAAAAATCTGCCAGAATGCCAATTAAAAGATATTCAATTGCAACCAAAAGGGCGCAGATTACAAAAACTGCCGCAACTTTAAAGTTAAGCAGGGCAGAATTATCGGTGGCAAGCAGATATTTTGCAACGCGTTCTGCAAAAACAACGCTTGCAAAGGGAACAACGGAAGCCCCCAGATAAATGCTTGAGCGGAAAGTGTACATTTTGAAGAAAAGCAGAAGGCCTGCAACAAATAAAAAAACCGGTATCAGTATGGAAGAAAAACCGTAAACGCCAAAAAGTATTGCGCCAATTTTGAATACAGGCGGTTGGGCTGCACCATAAGCAAAAAACTGCATCAAAATGGCACAAATAAAAAATATTGCACAAGCTTCTAGTACAAAACCTAAGGGAATAGAAAACTTTTCTGAGCGATTCATTCAATAAACTCCGAGTGAAAAAAAGCGCAAATGTTTGCTTTTTATTTGTCGCTTTTGATTATCGGAATTCTGAAATTGGATTTTAGGGAATTTTTAAACCACTTTACTGGTCTTCGCTTATGGCACGGAAAAACATTTTGCAGTAGTCATCGCCGTTCAGCCGTGCGTCTTCAAAATCGTAGCCAATGTCACCTGTTTTTTCCAGGCCTGCTTCTTTTGCGGCTTTTACAGGCGGCGCATTGTCCAAAAGAAGCAGCTGGTAAGATCCGTGTTTCTGGGCAAGGCTTACGCAGTCCGGCGAAAGGGCAAATTCTATGAATTTTTTTGCGTTTTCTTCATTTTTACAGCCTGCAAGAATTGCTACCGGCCCAATTTCGTATGAAGTTCCGCTGTATGGTATTCCGATTCCTATGTTGTCATAGTGGTAGTCTACAATCTGGCACAGGGCATCGTGCAAAAAGCCAATGCCAATGGCAGCTTCGCCGGTGGCCAGAAGCTTGGCAGGCGCTATCCCCGATTCGGTGTAAAATGCTACGTTTTTGTTCAGTTTCTTAAAATATTCTGTCGCGGCTTCTTCGCCCCGGTGCTGTACTATTGTGTTTACAATCATCCGGCCTGTGCCCGAAGTTTTTGGCGAACCGAACGCTATTAAGCCCTGATACTTGGAATTAATCAGGTCTTCCCAGTCTTTGGGCGGTTCCAGTTTAAGGCGGCGCAGTTCTGTTTTGTTCCAGTAAAACCCCAGAATTCCAAGGTAAATGCCGTACCAGCGGTTTTTTGGGTCTTTGTAAAGCTTGTCGGTCAGGTGGCAGGCGTTCTGGGCTTCGTAAGGCATTAAAAGGCCTGCGCTTGCGGCCTGATTAAACGGGTCTGTCGTGCCGCCAAACCAAACGTCCGCACTTGGCGTACCGTGGGCATCGGTAATGCGCTCAAGGGCTTCTACGGTAGAAAGCCGCTGATAATGGGTTTTTACGCCGTAAAGTTTTTCAAATTTCTGGCATGCAGCAATAAGATATTCTTCTTCGCAGCAGCCGTAAACGTTCAGTTCGCCTTTTGGTGTGCCTTCAAGGCGCCCGACGGCAAAGATATTTGTAAAAATTGAAGAGAAAAATAAAATCAGAACTAACTTTTTCAAAAAATTCTCCTTCGGGGCGGGGCAATTTTTTCAATTTTCTTCTATATATTAACTGCAAAACTGAAAAACCGGAAAAAAATGAAAATTAAATTAAAGGCTGAAGCCTGGCATAATCATTCCTACGCCAAGTTCCGCGGCGTGGCTGCGCATGGCCATAATGCAGTGCTGGATAATGTCCGCATCCGTCAGTTCAGGAATTTCTGCTTTCATCATTTCCATGCCTGCGCTTATTACGTCACGGTTGCAGCCTGCGGCAAATGCCGGGGTCTTAAACTTTTTCACCACCGACTTTGCTTCCATGTCCATTACGCTGCGGCTTGGACGCGCCATTGCGCAGGCAAAAATAAGGCCGGTCAGCTCGTCAATTGTGTAAAGAATTTTTTCCATTATATTGGCCGGTGCAACGTCGCAGCAAATGTTCCAGCCGTGGCTCTGTACTGCGTGAACAAGTTCGTCCGTAATTCCTTCAAAATTTGCTTTTTCACTTTCAAAAATTTCTGCGGCTTTTACGCAGTGTTCGTCCGGGTATTTTTCGTAGTCTATGTCGTGCAAAAGCCCGGCGCATTCCCAGAATTCGGGGTCAGGGTCTTTTATGTAGTTTGCCCAGTATTTTAAAACTACGGAAACGGTTTTGCAGTGGCGCTGCAAAGTATTGGAAGTTACATGCTTTGCCAGCAGTTCTTGTGCGTCTTCAAATTTCATCTGTTTCTCCAAAAAGTTTAATTCCTAAAAATATTCTTAATGCGGTAAATTTTTTAAATACAAGGTGAAGAGCAATTGTTCCGCATAAGGTTGCGGCAAGGGTAAGGCAGAAAGCAAAAAAGCTGTTCCGTACAAAATTGAGGAAAAGGCAGGCAAAAAGTACGCTTAAAGTAGAACTGAAATAAACGCCTGTAAAAAGCATCGGGCTGAAAGTGTTCTTAAAGGTGTCCGGCCTGTCAAAATAGCGCTTGGTCAAAGAATAAACGCCGCAAAAACCTACCATGCCGTAAATGCTTTCCAGCGCCTTTGTTCCTGCGGCAGAAAAAATGCCGTTTATTTCTGCATAAATGTAGCATACGCCCAATGCAATGCCCAGCGCCGCAAGCCAGTGGCGCAGGTTTTTCAACAGGCTTAAAACTTCGCTCCGGCAAAGAATGAAAAATCCTAAAATCCAGCCGGCAAGTATCCGGGTAAAGCTGAATGCAAAGAAAAGTTTCTGGGGCAAAAGCCACAGAAGGGCGGTTACTGCGGCAAAAATAACTGCAAGCCATGCAGGCGAAATTGAACCGTAATTCCTGTTTTTTAAAAGCATTGCAGGCACCAGCATTAAAAGGGCAAAAACAAAAAAGTTGAAAAGCACGCCAAAAATGCCGCTGGTAAAACAGCCGTCAGCACCGGTAAAATCACTTGCGTGGCTAAAAAAATTCCCGTAAACCGAAAGCAGCGAAAAATTTTCTGGCAGTGTGTCAAAAATGCCGGCTGCAAAATTGTGCTTTACTGCAAAATAGCTTTGCAAGGGCATAAAAACCAGCACGCCAAAAACCGCCGGCAGAAGCAGGGCGTTCGTCTGGTTTTTTAAATACTGGTTTAATGGTAAAATTTTAAAAAGGCGGGCAGAATAAACGCCGAAAATGCTGGCAATTAAAACAGGCAGCCAGGGCCGTAAAAATAAAAAAATGCTTTCTGCCAGCATGGAATTCTGGCTGCGCAAAATGTAGGGGTACACATTGCCGCAGAAGGCCCAGGCGCAGTAAAAAAGAATGATGCCGCCTGCACAGATTGCGCGAATGCTTTTAAATAATTCCTGGCTGGTCTGTCTGTTTTTCATTTTTTGCCTTGCCTTTGTGCCGTGCATGAATGCCGTTTGCCGGTTTTTGCAGTAGTTTTAAGAAATATATACGTTAATTGTAAACGTTTAGGTTAAGTGGTGCAACTGTAAAAATTTTCAAACTTAGGGTGAAAACTAAGAAGACCCCGGGCAGGTGTGCAGGGCAGTGTGAAATAAAAAAATTTCGGTGTTGTTTAAAATTGGTTGGCTTATAAAATTGAAACAAAAATAAAATTGTAATTAGTACAAAAACTCTTTAAAATGCACTTGCATAAATCTTAAAAGAATGTTTACATAGATAAAGAAAACTTTAGCAAAAGTTTTTGAAAAAATTAAAAAAGCAGTTTTATTTGCAGGTTCAAAGGCCTGTAAAAAAACATAAACCGTTAAAGCATTCCGTTTTGTTGTCAACAGAACTGCTTGGTCTTTAACTGTCGGAATTTATGTTCCAAAGGTTCTTGCCGCGGATTTATGCGGCTATCAAATATACAAAGAGGTTTACACTATGGAAATGAGACCGGAATGGGCAGGATTTAACCCAAAAGGTTTGTGGACAAGCGAAGTAAACGTTCGCGACTTTATCCAGGCCAACTACACACCTTACGAAGGTGATGAAAAGTTCTTGGCAGGTCCTACAGAAGCAACAAAAAAGCTCTTCAGTGAACTTATGAAGCTCCAGAAGGCAGAACATGACAAGAATGGTGTTCTTGACATGGATACTGATACTGTAACAGGTATCACGGCACATGCTCCTGCATACATCTGTGACGAAGGTAAAAATCTTGAACAGGTTGTAGGTCTTCAGACAGACAAACCTCTCAAACGCGCTTTCATGCCTTACGGCGGTATCAACATGGCTGTTCAGTCATGCGAAATGTATGGTTACAAAGTAAGTGACGAACTTAAAACAATCTTCACAAAATACCACAAAACACACAACGACGCTGTTTTTGATGTTTACACACCAGAAATCCGCAAAGCACGTTCTGCACACCTTCTTACAGGTCTTCCTGATACTTACGGACGCGGCCGTATTGTTGGTGACTACCGCCGTATCGCTCTTTACGGTATCGATTACCTTATCAAATGCAAGGAAGCTGACAAAGCCAACACTGGCAACGGCACAATGACAGAAGACGTAATTCGCCTTCGCGAAGAAGTTTCTGAACAGATTAAATGCCTGAAACAGATGAAAGAAATGGCTGCTTCTTACGGTTTCGATATTTCTAAACCTGCAAAAACAGCAAAAGAAGCTTTCCAGTGGCTGTACTTCGGTTATCTGGCAGCTATCAAGACACAGAACGGTGCAGCAATGTCAGTTGGTCGCGTATCAACATTCCTCGACATCTACATCGAACGCGATATGAAAAACGGCGTTCTTACAGAATCACAGGCTCAGGAACTTGTTGACCACATCGTTATGAAGTTCCGCATGGTTCGCTTCGCCCGTATCGAAAGCTACAACCAGCTTTTCTCTGGTGACCCAGTATGGGCAACACTGGAAGTTGGTGGTCTTGGACAGGACGGACGCCACATGGTTACAAAGAACGACTACCGTTTCCTCCACACACTGGAAAACATGTCGCCTTCTCCAGAACCAAACATGACTGTTTTGTATTCAAAACGTCTGCCAGAAGTTTTCCGCAAATACTGTGCAAAAGTTTCTATTGATACTTCTTCTATCCAGTACGAAAACGACGAAATCATGCGCCCAATCTGGGGTGATGACTACTCAATCTGCTGCTGTGTTTCTGCAACACAGACTGGTAAAGAAATGCAGTTCTTCGGTGCACGTGCCAACCTTGCTAAAGCCCTTCTTTACGCAATCAACGGTGGCCGCGATGAAGGTTGTGGTCTTACACCAGGCGTTCAGGTTGGTCCGGAACTGGCACCTATTACTTCTGAATACCTCGATTACAACGAAGTTGTTCGCAAATACGACGCAATGCTTGAATGGCTTGCTGACCTGTATGTAAATACATTGAACGCAATCCACTACATGCACGACAAATACTACTACGAAGCTGCTGAACTTGCTCTTGAAGACACAAACGTTAAGAGAACATTCGCAACTGGTATTGCCGGTTTCTCTCACGTTGTTGACTCACTTTCTGCAATCAAATATGCAAAAGTTAAAGTTATCCGCGAAGACGTTCAGGTTAAGAACAAGAAAACTGGTGAAGTTATCGAAACCGTTAAAGGCATGGCAAAAGACTTCGTAATTGAAGGAGACTTCCCACGCTACGGACAGGATGATGACCGCGCAGACGAAATTGCAGTTTGGTTGCTTAAAACCTTTATGGCTAAAATTGAAAAGCACCCAACATACCGCAATGCAGAACCTTCTACTTCAATCCTTACAATTACTTCAAACGTTGTATACGGAAAAGCTACCGGTTCACTGCCTGACGGACGCAAAGCTGGTGAACCATTCTCACCGGGTGCAAACCCTTCTTACGGTGCAGAAACAAAAGGTCTCGTAAAATCTTTGAACTCTGTTGCTAAAGTTCCTTACAAATACGCTTTGGACGGAATTTCTAACACACAGACAATCAACCCATCTGCCCTCGGTCACGATGAAAATGAACGCATTGACAACCTTGTAAACGTTCTTGACGGTTACTTCTCACAGGGTTCTCACCACCTTAACGTTAACGTATTCGGTGTTGAAAAACTTAAGGATTGTCAGGCTCACCCAGAAAAACCTGAATATGCAAACTTCACAGTTCGCGTTTCTGGTTACGCTGTACGCTTCATCAACCTTACAAAGGAACAGCAGGACGACGTTATCGCTCGTACTTGCCACGCTTCACTGTAATTTGATAAAGGGAAAACCGCGAAAAGCTGCCCGGCAGTTTTTTTGCGATTAAGCTGAATAAACCGCTCGGTCACTTGAGCATATCGAAGTGCCGGGCGGTATTTTTTTAATTTTCTACATTTTTCCACACCGGAGGATTTTTCCATGGGTAAAGTATTTCAACTTGAATCGTTTGGCAGTGTAGACGGGCCTGGCGTACGTTTCATTATATTTTTTGCAGGCTGTCCGTTACGCTGCAAATACTGCCATAATCCGGACTCGTGGAATTTGGCAGACGGCAAGGATTACACGGCCGACCAGCTTTTGGACGAAGCTGAAAGCTGTAAAACTTACTGGGGCAAAAAGGGCGGCATTACTGTTTCCGGCGGCGAACCATTGTTTCAGCTGGATTTCCTGCTGGAACTTTTTACCAAGGCAAAACAGCGCGGCATAAATACCTGCATTGATACAAGCGGCGCGCCATTTAAAAAAGACGGCGAATGGTTTGAAAAATTCCAGAAACTTATGGAAGTTACTGATACCATTCTTATGGACATTAAGCATATCGATGAAGACGAACACATAAAGCTTACCGGCCAGAGCGGTAAAAATATCCGGGAAATGTTTGCATATCTTGACGAAATTAAAAAGCCTATCTGGATTCGTCACGTGCTTGTGCCGGGCATTACGGACAAGGAAGAATATCTGATAAAAACCCGGGATTTTATACGCACGCTGCACAATGTTCAGCGCGTGGAAATTTTACCGTACCACGGGCTTGGTGCCGTTAAGTACAAGGATTTGGGCATTGAATATGTACTGAAAGATTTGGAAAGCCCGACGGCAGAAAGCGTAAAAAAAGCAAAAGAAATTCTGGAATGTGAAAAATACGAAGGCTGGCGCGACTAGCCCGTAAAAAACGAAAGGCACTTCATAATTGAAGTGCCTTTTTTCTGCGCTAAATCAACATACCTTGCCGCAAGCGTCGGGGTATTAAACTCTCTACGCTAATTAAGCCGTTTATTCTTCCCTAAAAATTGCAAAACGCTTCTGCATCCATTTTCCAATTGCGCTTATTGCTGGCCCAAGCAGAAAAACCATAAAAACCGCCCCAATTGCCGAACCTGACATTTTTTCTGCAAAAAAAGTGCCGGCAATAACGCCAATCAAAACTGCAATTCCGTCGTAAGCCATGCGCAAAGGAGCAAAAGGCAGTTTATAAAGACTGTTTGTAATAATCTTGCAAAGCCCGTCGTAAGGAGAAAGCCCCATTTGCGTGTTCATGTAAACCGCCGCAGAAATTACGAATAAAATTAAGGCAATGGAAAAAACACCTATTCTAAGGGGCAGGCTAGCCATCACCAGTGATTCAAAACCGCTGATTTTTTCAAGCCAGTGACACAAGTCTGCGGTGTAGCCGATTAGCACCATGTTGAGGATTGTGCCTGCGCCAATTATGCTTTTGTCGCAGAAAAACATGATAACCAGCAGCACCAGATTAAGGGAAAGCTGCCAAGTGCCCAAAAGGCAGCCCAAACTTGTACTTATGTTCAGGTTCATAAAGCTTGCCGGGTCGGTGCCCCAGTTGCACACAATTAAAAACGAAAGAAACACGCCCATAAAAATGATTGCAATAAAAGTAATCCAGAATTTTTTCCAGTAATTAGGGCTTTCAAAGTGAAAATTCATCTGCATAGGTTCAATATAGCCATAAACAGAGCAAATGTCGAGTTTGAACAGAAATAACGAAAAATGGAAAATTAACGGTTTTTAGCGCAGAAAAATCAAAAATAAGCCCGGTGGCATTTAAAAAATTTCAATTTACTTTGAATTTTGAAAGCAAAAAATATATATTATTCAGCGTGACTGATACAAAAATTTCCATAGATTACCGAACGATAGAAGAAGTTCTTGCTGAAAACATGAACAAGCGTAATGTTCGCTTTGTATTTCCTTCAAGCGTTGCACTGGAAACATGGTCGGACTGGGCTGTAAAAAACACGCAGACACACGCGGTTGCATTGCAGAACTGGCTTGCATGGGACGATTTTAAACAGCGTTTTGCACAAGTTCAGAAAAGTTCCCAAAACTGCATCCCCGAAACCCTGCGGAAACTTTTTGTCCGCAATTTAATAACCGAATGCGAAAAGGAAAATTTCCTTTTTCCCCTTATACCGGCGGCCAAAAATGGCGAACCGCACTTGCATTTTACCAGCTGGCTTGCATCCCTTTTGCCTTCGCTAAAACGCTGGTACGAAAAATCCGTGCAGGCTTCTGGCGGCACTGCTGAAAATTTTGAACCTGCCGACGCAGAAGACAAAGCTTTTTACGAACTTTACACGCGTTACACCCGGTATCTTGAAAAAAACAGGCTTTTTGATCCGGCCTGGGTAGAAAGCCAGCAAATTACAAACCAGTTCAAATTTATAATTTTTCACCCGGAACAACTGAAAGATTTTGGCGATTTTAAAGACTGCATTCTGCAAAGCGAAAGCACGCTTGTCTGCCTGCCGCCACTGGCAGGAACGGAAAATTTTTTGCAGGAACAGAAAATTGAAATTGGCGAAGACCGCATAGAAAAAAACACCCAGGCCGACGCAACTGCAAAAATTGAATGCGTGCTGTACCCGAACGCGCGCAAGGAATTGCGCCGCACTGTTTTAAAAATTCGGGAACTTAACAAAAAGGGCACAAACTGGAACGACATTGCCTTAACCGTAAGCAACCTTGAAAAACTGCGCCCTTACGTTGAGCGCGAACTTAAAAATTACTGTGTGCCTTTCGTTATCCGTAGCGGCGGTTCGCTTACGCAAAACTGCGCCGGAAGAATTTTTGAAGAAATCGCCGCCTGTGCCGAATCAAAATTCAATTTTGAAAGTTTAAGCGCAATCTTGCAGGACGGCTTTGTGCCTTACAGGTTTTTAACCCTTAACAACGAAATTGTGCGCATTGCGCTGGAAAGCCGAAGCCTGTGCGAATACAGCAAAAACGGCAAAAAAACAGACCCGCTGGAAGAAGTTTTGCAGAACAGAAGTTTTGGCCAGCCGCAAACTGAAGGAACGGATTTTGAAGCGGAAAATGCTGAAAGCGCAGATTTTGAAATTCTTTTTAAAAGCATAAACGAAACAGAAGGACTTTCTGCGGAACAGAAAATTGCACGCCAGGCACTGGTTTATTACAAAACCCTTAAACAGAAAATTTACGCAATTTACAAGGCCAAAACTTTTAAGGAAATAAAAAGCGCCTGGCTTGCCTTTGAAGAACAGTTCCTGCATAGCAAGGACTGGCCCAACGATAAAGACCACATCGTGGGTATTTGCATTTCCACTTTGGCCGAATTCATTGAAATTGAAGAAACCTATCTGGGCGAAAACAACAAAATGAATGTTCCGCGCCCCTTTGATTTTTTCCTTGAAGAAATTGAAGAAAAGCGTTACATGCCTCAAAATTCCAAAACCCAAAGCATTTCCGTGTTTGATTACCGCGCGGCTGCGGACTGTAATTTTGAATATCATTTTGTAATTAACGCAAACCAGAAAGCGCTAACCGTGCCTTTTAGCGAACTGGCTTTTTTGAATGAAAAAAAACGCCAGCAGCTGGGTGCCGCCAACAACGACAGCGCTTCCGTAACTTACATTCGCCTTTACGCAAAGGCCGGCAAAAACCGCACGTTTTTTAGTTGCAGCACCAGCGGTTTTGAAGGTTTTTGCATAAGCCACACTTTTTTTGAAGAATACAACATGGCAAAGCATGGCGACAAAGAAACCTATCTGGACGAAACGGACTTTTTTTTGAACGAAAAACGTTTTTTTATGGAAGAAAACAGCAGTTTGCCGCTTTTGTTTACAGACGGTCAGATGGTTGCAATGGAAAAATGGCAGACGCGGCAGGAAAAAACACCGGTAAATCAGGCTTTTGCAAACCGGCATTTAATTGAAAAAGCCAAAAACTCGCTGCATTATGGCGAATTTTTGCAAGCTAACAGCAAAAAACTTGGCAAAATAACCCAAACCGATTTGTCCCAGTTTTTTCCGTGCCCGCGCAACTGGGTTTTTAAAAAAGTGCTTAACCTTAAGGAAGAAAGCCAGACTGCCCAGATTATGCAGCACTACGATTTTGGTACAATTTGCCACAAAATTGTAGAAAACATTTTTGACGAATGCGGCGTTTTGAATTTTGAAAAAATGAAGGCCTGCATACATTCGGCTACTTTAAAAGCCCTTACCGAAAAAAACGAGTGGACGAAAGCAGACGACATAAAAAACAGCGCGCTGGCAACCCAAATGCTTTTGGCGCAGAAGGGCGTTTTTGAAAATTACATTGAAAAATTTTTGGAACAAATTTGTACTGCACCGGAAACTGACAAAAACGGCAAACCGAAAAGCAAGGGCTATTTTGGAAATTACAAAGTGCTTGCCACTGAAAAAAGTTTCAGCCTGCCACTAAACGAAAATTACAGTCTTTACGGCCAGATTGATGCAATACTTAGCGGTGACGCAGAACAGGGTGACGTAATTGTTGACTATAAAACCGGCTCTTTGCCTGATTTCAAAAACTGCGTGCCCGACGAAAAAAACAACCTGAATGATTTTCAGATGGCAACTTACGCAAAACTGCTTCTTGAAAACGGCAACGGTGAAAAATCGGCCTACGATTTGCAGAATGCGCTTTTTTACAGCTTAAGGCGCAAATCCGACGAATTTAAAATTTCCTATGTGGTTGATGCAAACGCCAAGGAAGAAGCCGGTAAAGACATAGAAAGTTTTGAAAAAATTACAATTGGCCTGCTGAACCAGTATCTGGACATTTTTATGCAGAAAGTAGATGCCGGTGATTTTGAACCCCAGTTCAGGTTTGATCCAAAAAATTCAAACAGCCAGAAAACTTTGGTGCGCCCTTTTGTAAATTGTACCGGCTGTAAGTATAAAGAACTTTGCAGAACGGCTTTTGCAACTGCCGGCTGCGACTTAAATTAAGGAAACCTGAATGAGCGAAAATTATGAATACATAAACAAGGTGCTTGCCAAACCTTTGGATAATGCCCAGTTTGCGGCCTGCTGCAGGCAGGACAATACAATTATCGCCGCCGGTGCAGGCAGCGGCAAAACGCAGGTACTTGCAACACGGTTTGCGTGGCTTGTAATGTCCTGCCAGATAAAGGTTGAAGAAATTTTAGCCCTTACTTTTACAAAAAAAGCCGCAAGCGAAATTTACCAGCGAATTTACCAAATTCTGCGCACTTTTGCTTCTTCCGAACACACGCCGCCAGCCGAAAAACAGTGCGCCGAAGAAGCCCTTAAAAATTTCAACAAGGCGCGCATTCAAACGCTGGATTCTTACTGTTCAACGGTTGTAAGGCAGGCGGCAAACAAATACGGCGTTCGCCCGGATTTTGTAGTTGATACGCTGGAAAGCCTTAAAAGTGATGCGCTTTCCTTTGTAATTGAAAACAAGGAAAACGCCGCGCTTCTTCAGTTTGCCCAGCCCGGAAAATTGCAAAACCTTGCAGAAGAATTTTTTGTTTCCGTTACGGACAGTTTTAGCGATGTAACCTGCGAAGACGATTTTTTTGAAAAACAGCTTGAAAAACAGAAAGAAGAAATTGTTTCAGTTTGGAACTTTATGATTAAGCGGCCGCCAATTTTAAGCGAAAGCGACAAAATCCATTTTGCTGATATTTTAAGCAAGGGAATTTTAAGCTATTCAGATATTTGCAGCTTTATAAACGAAGAAATTGTCAGCGGCGGTGAGTCTGTGCCGGAGCTTGCTGAATATGCAAAGGATTTTTACAATTTCCCCGAAGCCTGCGAACTGCTGATTGACGATTTTGAAAGTGCCTTGCCAAAAACTGAAAAAATGAAGGAAGTTTTTGAAAAATCAAAGGGAATTGCCGGTTGCAGAAAAAAAGGCGTTTTGTATGCAAAGTTTTTTAAATCCGGCGGCACTTTTTCCGGTGGCGAGGGGCTTTTTAAAAATCAGGAACCCCTTTCTGCTATTTTAGCCCCTGTAATAACTTACATTGAAAATTACGAAACAATCCGGGAACTTTGCGTTCTTTTGGACCGTTTTATGGTGCAGACAAACACCAAAAAGAAAAAAAACGGCGTGCTTTCGTTTAAGGATGTGGGCGCGCTGGCTTTAAAAATCCTTAAGGAACAGGAAGACATAAGGAATCAGGAAAAAGCTTCAATTAAAAAAATAATGATTGACGAATTTCAGGACAACAACGGTGCAAACCGCGACATGCTTTTTCTTCTTGCCGAAAGAGACGATGCCTTTACCCAATGGCGCGACGGCAACGCTGATGATTTTTACCGCCAGCTTCTGGCAAACTTAAGCCAGTCTAAACTGTTTTTTGTTGGTGACGAAAAACAGTCAATTTACAAATTCCGCGGTGCCGACGTTACGGTTTTCAATGCCCTGGAAAAAGACCTGAAACTTTCCGAAGAACTGGCGAACCGGCAGGACAGTGAAAACTTAAAGCTTTACATGACAAACAATTACCGCATTGCCAAAAAGCCGGATGGTGCAGGAAAATACGAAGAACTTTTGGCTGCATTCAACACTTTGTTTGGCGGCACGGAAAGCGGAACGCTTTTTGAAAAAAATGGCAAACAGGCATACGAAGCCTATTATTCAAAAAATGCAACCTGCGAAGACCGGGAAGTGACAGTTCCGCTTACAAAGGAAAACGTGCCGATTCACGTAAGCCTGTTTGATAACAAGCTTACGAATCAGGAAAATTTGCCAGACGGCAAGTTTGAAGACGATTATTTAAGCGATGCGGAAACCGTGGCTTACTACACGGCAAAAAAAATACGCGCCCTTTACGATGCCGGCAAAGGGACAGAAAATAGCGCAGTAAAATATGCGGATTTTGCCATTTTGTGCAAGTCGCGCACGGATTATGGCGAAATTGCCAAATATTTGAATTTTTTTAACGTGCCGTATTCCATTGACCAGCAGAAGAAAATTTTTGGCGACGGTCCGGTTAACGACATTTACAATTTTCTGCGCCTCTGCGTTTTTCCGCAGGACAAAAAAGCCTTTGCCGCGTTTTTGTGCAGTTCTTTTGCCGGGCTAAGCTTGCAGGCAGTTCAGCTGCTTTTAACGGTTTTGCCGCAAAATGCTGCCAATGCCGGTTTGCCCCAGAATGGTGAAGCTGCCGCCAGTGATGCAGGCCAGCTGTTTAAGGTAAAATATTCTGCATTTAGCGAAGACCAGACAAAAAGCGAAGAAATAGAAAAACTTTTTGCAGGTTTATGCACGCCAGATGGCGGCGCGGGCACAGATTCTTCAGTTAACGGCGAATGGCAAAAATACTGCCAGGCCAAAGCTTTTTTTGAAGAATACAAAAACCGCGCCTTAACCGAACCTTTGACCGCAATAATTAACGAACTTTGGTTCAAAAGCGGCTACCGTTACGAAACATTGCTGAACGCCAGTGCAAACCTTGCCACGGAACAGTTCGATTTTCTGTTTGAACTTGCCCGAACCTGCGAAGAAAATGGCCGGGATATTGTATGGTTTGTTGAACAGCTGGAAGAAAAAAAGCAGCTTGAAAGTTTTTCCCTTGGCAAGGGCGAAGACGATGAGCTTGGCGTAAAAGACGTGTCTTTTCCTGTTGAACGGGATGATGCCGTTGAAATTATGACAATTCATAAAAGCAAGGGGCTGGAATTTAAGCATGTTTTTGTGCTTGGTGCCATGGGCAAGGCAAAAAGTGAAAGTTCGGAAAATGTTTTCTTTGATGACGAATTCGGTTTGTCGGTAAAGCTGCCGGGCACGGAAAACTATTTTTTTATTCGCCAGAAAAATGATGCCCATAAAAAAGCCGTTGCCGAATTGCGTCGCCTTTTATACGTGGCAATTACCCGAAGCGAAATGGACGTTTACATTGTTGATAAAATAACGAGGTTTACTTTCAACAAGGACAATGTTACAGGCGAAATTGGTTCTGTTTTGGGCGGAATTGTGAAAAAGTATTACGAAAGTACCTTAAAAGAACCTGCCGAAAACGGCAAGATTTATTACAAGGCCGGAAATCCTTTTGATTTGGAAAATCTGGAAAAAGTAGAAGTAAGCGTTTGCTACGGGGAAGGCGGCGAGAACGGAAAAATGGCAGAAACTTTTGGCGCATTAAGGCAAAAAGCCGCCGCCAAAATTGAACGGATAAAGCAGTCCGAACCCGTTCTGGTAAAAGCTGAAGTTTTAAGGCAGCCCAGGGTTTCTCCAAGCGGCTTTGAAAAACTTCACGAATCTTTGCTGTCTTCCGCCGCAGGTTCTTCCGGTATTTTAGCCACTGGTTCTGTTGCCGGCGAAAAGCCTGCGCCATTTTCTTCGGCCTATGAACAGATAAACAGCATTATTAAGCCTGCAAAAGCGCAGAATGCCCAAAACATGGCGCAAAACCCTGAAAACGATGCGCCGTATGAGGCGGATGATGAAAGAACCGGTGAAAGAATTTTTAACCACGGCACTTTTGGTACTATGGCTCACGCTTTTCTAGAAGAAGCAATTAAGGCAATTGGCAGAAATGCCACCGAATATCAGATTCCTTCGCTGCCTTTTGAAGTTGCCGCCCAGCTAAAAAAAGACTTAAGCGATGCCGAGTTTGAAACCCTTTGCAATGTTTGCAGGGAAATGGCACAAAGTTTTTTTACCCAAAAAGGCAACGATGGTACAAGCCTTGGAATGCAGGCTCTTCAAAGCAAAAGTTCCGGCAAATTTTGCGAAGCGGAATATGCCTTTAAGCTTTTTAAGGACGGTTTTTTTGTAAAAGGCTTTGTCGATTTGATTTTTGAAAATGCTGACGGCACTTTTACAATTGTAGACTACAAAACCGACGAAAAGATTAATCCGGCCTTGTACTACGAACAGCAGGCTGTTTACCGTTTTGCTGCAAAGGAAATTTTAGGCATTGCTGATTTTTCAAAGATTGAAACGAAACTTTTTTACCTTCGCTATGCCAAAATTGTGGACATAACGGAAGCTGTGGACGGCGTAAAAATTGACGGTGAAATGATGCAGAAAGTGCTTGAACTTTCAGAAGAAAGCTGAAACTTTGTGAAAAAAAAGAAAAATGAAAAAGCTGTGGAAAAATCCTCAAGGTTTTCCACAGCTTTCAGTTTTTTGAAGAAGTTTAAGGTTGCTGTACATTTTGTGCAAGCTTCTTATTTTTCTGCTTAAAGCGGCGTTAAAATGCTTTTTTAAGGATGAAAAGATATTCTGAAACGTGAAGGCCGCGGTTGCCCAGATTGCGGCTGCCGCGGAAAGTATTGTAGGTTATTTCTACGGTTTCAAGCTGGCCGTATTTGGCAAGCATTCGGGTCATTTCTTCAAAACTTATAAAACCTTCGGAATTGTAGGAAATTATCAGAAATTTGCTGTCTATCGTGCTTACTAATTTTTCCATGGCTTTCAGCGCCGAAGCCGCCTTGTTAAATTCAGAACGGTTCCAGTCCTGGGTAATGCCAGAAACCTTGCTGATTTCCACGTCAAGCCGGTTTTTTATTATTAAATTCAGCATGAAATAGTTTGAGCCGTAAGGGTGCTGGTTGTAGGGCGGATCTAAATAAACCACGTCAAGGTTTTTCAGTTCTTTGGCAAGTTCAACTGCGTCTTTTTTGTAAATTTCAACGCTGGAATTAAAATTGCTGAAAACGGGTTCCTTTAATTCAACGTTGCCAAATATGCGCGGCAGGGCGTTTTTGCCAGCGCCGCCAAAGCAGCCTATACCGGTATTTTTGTCTTTGTAAAAGCCTTTAAAAACACCGCTTGTGTTTACGTGAATCGAAGCTTCGGTTACAAGCGGTGCCAGAAAGAATTTTTTCATGCTTTCGTCGTCTACAATCTGGTCAATTAAGGCGCGGTAAGTGTCAATTAAAAGGGCGTTGCTGTGGGTATAAAAAACCCGTTCGCCGGGTAAAATGTTCTGGTCGTTTTGCGGCGCGTAATTCTGGCTTATAATTCCGCTTATTTTTTGCGCCCGGCATTTTTCTTCAATTATTGAAAAATAATGAAGCCATTTTTCTTTGTCAAAATCGCACTTGTTGGTTAAATAGCAGTCGTTTACCAGTTTTGAATATTCTTCCAGATCGTTTACAATCAGCGTTCTGCTGTATTTTTTCAGCATGCGTGCAACTATGCCGCTGCCGGAAAAAAGATCGGCACAAATCAGCCGGTTTGTACCTAAATCCTGGCAAATTTTTTCTACTTCAACTTGAATGTTTTTTATCAGCTGGCGCTTGTTGCCAATGTAAGTGATTATCTGGCTTGTTAAAAAATCCGGGTTTTCCTGGTTTTGCATAATCGTAACGGTTTGTTTTTGCGGCCTTAATGCATAGCCTTTTTTAAAAATTTCGGCCGGTAAAAAAAAGTTTGAAATTAGGGCAAGTAAAAAAAATCTGCAAAACCACAAAGATTTTGCAGATTTTTTACCGGTCAGAATCGTTTTTTTTAATTCAAAAGCGATTCAAGGTCAAGTTCGCCGCCAAAGCACGGCACTGTAATTGTCCAGTTTTCCAGTACGGCCGGGTGAATTTCACCAAAAATGCCTACAACTTCTGTTGTTCCGTCGGCTTTTTTCATCAGTACGTTTGCCTGACGGCCTGGTATGAAACGAGGATCGTTACTTTCGGCAACAATGTATTCGTGGTCCAAAAAGTGAAGCAGTGTTGCAACTTCGCTTGCAGCATTGTTAAAGTTTGCGTCGCTTACTGCAGTAACAAAGCCCATGCTGTGGCGTGTTTTTGTTCCAGTGTTTTCGGTTTCGTCAAGGTAGGCAATTTTACCAATTTCAAAAATTTTGTGCGGATAAACTGCGTTGCCTGACCCTGACTCGGCACCAAGCAGCGAAGGAATGATAGAAGGGCGTACAAACTGGTAGTTTTCCGTCATCGGGTTAGAAATTTCAATTACTTTTTCGTCGCTGATGTTCATTTTTTCAATGTAATCGCGTTTTGAACCAAGGTAGTTGAAAATCATTTCCTGATAGCCCAAACCAACCATTAAAGTTTTTGCCTTGCGGCTGAAAGTTGTAAGTTTAGAAAGGCGGCCGATTGTAAAATCGTGGGGTTTTTCCGGCTTAAAGTTAACCAGTTCTTCACCCATCATAACGTCTTCAATAATGTCTACTTCGTGCAAAAAGTCGTTGCGGTAAGCTGGCGGCGTAACAATAATTTTTCCGTCAACAAGTTTTGCATCAACGTCCATGCGTGCCAAAGCCGCAATTGCCTGTTCTTCCGTAAGGCTTGAACCCAGAAGCTTGTTGATTGCGCTGATTGTTGTAGAAGTTGTCTGCTGGAAATAATAAGGCGTAACGATTGATTTGCCGAAGCCTGTTTCGTAAGGGTGGTTAACCTGAACCGGCAGAATTTCGTAGCCTGTATCTGCAAAGTCGCAGGCAACAATTGAAGTGGCAAGCAGAAGTGAAGGCATGTCTGTACCTGTCATTTCTACCAGCAGGTCTTTGTCGCCAACCTGAACGGCACCAAGCGTTGCACTGTTGATGATTGGTGCCATTGACATTGTTTCGCCTTTTGCATCGCTTAAAAGCGGAAACATCGGCTTGTCTTTCAAAATCCAGCCGTATTCTTTTCCTTTCGGGTGGTCAGTAATAATCTGGCGGCATGTCATTGGTTCGGTGCACTGCAAAGGCACAAATGAAGTTTTGTCCGGGTCTACAGCATGGTAGTTTACCGGCCATTCAATGTTTGCCGAACGGTAAACGCCCATTGAAATAGAACGGCGCTTGCGTCCAAAGTTCCAGCACAGTTTTTCCTGTGTCTGAATGATGTCAAGAAGCATCGGTTCGTCAATAGGTTTTCCGCTGATAACGAATGCTGTCATGAACGGGCGGATGTCTTTCATGTTAGGGTCAACATTTACTACGCGGTTGCCAAAATCCAGGGTTTTGTCTTTTGTAGAAAGGAAAGAGCTGAAATCGTTGCGCTTGCCGCCGTCGTGAATGCGAAGGCAGCGTGCAATTCCGGCTGTAGACCAAAGGTCCGGGCGGTTTGTATCGTTAAGTTCAATTTTAATAACTCTCTGGTCTTCGCTTAAACTTTCATCTGGTTTTTCGTCAAGTTCGGCTTTTCCGCCTTCAAGACGGTTTTCTAGTTTTGCATAATCGTACTTGGTTCCAAGCAAATTAAAAAAAAGTTTTTCGTTTACTTCAATTTTTGGCATTTGTTCCCTCGTGAAGAATATTTATAAAATATAAAAGTAATTGCATTTTAATATTCTGCTGAAAAGTATAGCGAAAATTTATGTACAAGTAAAGATTGTGATATTTCTATACAAATATTAAGTAAATTGCCAGTTAAAAAGCAAATAAACGAAATTTGCATAACAGTTCTTTGCATTTGTATAGTAAAACTTGCAAAGTTTACTATATTTTTTAATAGTTTGGCAAACAAAACTATTGAGCGCAGAAATAATTTTTCCTACAATAAAAAGCGAAAAAACAAACTGCACGGCACTGCCTGAATTTCATGCATTCAAATATGGCAGCAGGCAGTTTTATACGGGAGAACAGATGACAGTTGCAGTAATTGGTTTAGGCCTGATTGGCGGTTCGGTGGCAAAGGCAATAAAGCAGGGCACAAGCCACACGCTTTACGGTTTTGACATAAACGATTCAGTGGTGCGCAAGGCAAAAATGGTAGGCGCAATAGATGAAGAACTTACGGACGAAAAGCTTAAAAGCTGTGATTTCGTAATAATTGCAACCTATCCGCAAATTTGCATTGACTACGTAAAAACCAAGGCTGAACTTTTTGGCAGCGACTGCATTGTAATGGACTGCTGCGGCGTAAAAACTGCCGTTTGTACGGAACTTTTTCCCCTTTCAGCAGAAAAAGGCTTTGTTTACGTGGGCGGCCACCCAATGGCCGGCCGGGAATATTCCGGTTTTGACAATTCGCGAAAAAACCTTTTTAACGAAGCTTCGCTGATTTTAACCCCGGCGCCCGGTACGCCGGACCAGATTATTGAACGCATAAAAGATTTCTGGCAGCCGCTGGGATTTAGCAATTTTGAAGTTACCACGCCGGAACGCCACGACCAGATAATTGCCTATACTTCCCAGCTGGCGCACGTTGCTTCAAGCGCATACATAAAAAACCCTACCGCAACGGTTCATGCCGGTTTTTCTGCAGGCAGTTACAAGGACATGACCCGTGTAGCCCGGCTTAACGAAAACATGTGGACGGAACTGTTTCTGGAAAATGCTGATTTTCTGGAAACTGAACTTGATATATACATTGAACATTTGCAAGAATATGCAAAGGCGTTAAAAAACCGCGACGAAGCGGATCTGAAGCGGCTTTTAAGGGAAGGCCGGGAACGCAAGGAACTTGCAGATAAAGGTGAGGACAGAATATGACAGTTGTAAATGTAGAAACATCGCCGGATTACAGCGTAATAATTGGCAAAAACCTGCTGGCAGACTGCGGCGCGCACATTGCCAAAGTTGTAAAACCGTGCAAGGCCGCAATTTTAACCGACGACAAAGTAAAAGGCCTTTATGCTGAAACCGTTGAAAAATCTTTGAAAAGTGCCGGCTTTGAAACCGTTGTTTTTGCTTTTGCCAATGGCGAAGGCAGAAAAAATTTGCAGACAATTGAAGCAATGCTGGAATTTTTAGCCGAAAACGAATTTACCCGCAGCGATTTGATTGTTACCCTTGGCGGCGGCGTTGTTGGAGATATGGGCGGTTTTGCAGCTGCAACATTTTTACGCGGCATCCGCTTTGTGCAGGTGCCTACAACAATGCTTTCAATGGTAGATTCTTCTGTTGGCGGCAAAACCGGCTGCAACCTTAAAGCAGGCAAAAACCTTGCAGGTGCTTTTTACCAGCCAAAGCTTGTTCTGTGCGATACGGACACCCTTAATTCACTTAGCGACGAAATGTTTGCCTGCGGACTGGCAGAAGCAATAAAAACCGGCATGATTGCCAGCGAAGAACTTTTTAACCTTTGCGCAAAAGGCAGCTGCCGCCAGAATGCAGAACAGATAATTGAAAACTGCGTAAAATTCAAGGCGAAGGTTGTTGCCCAGGACGAAAAGGAAAGCGGACTGCGCCAGATTTTGAACTTTGGCCACACAATGGCACACAGCATAGAAAAATTAAGCGATTACAAAATTGCCCACGGGCAGGCAGTTGCCCTTGGCATGATAGGCATTTGCCGCGCCTCGCTGAAGCAGGGCATTTGCAGTGCCGAACTTGTGGAAAAACTGGAAAACTGCCTTAAAGTAAACGGTCTACCAACCCAAATTCCTTTTAATGCAGAAGAAATTTACAGCATTGCCACTGCTGACAAAAAGCGCAAGGGCAACAAGCTGACCCTTGTTCTGCCAAAAATCATTGGCGACTGCACTTTGCAGCCTATGGAATTGAACGACGTAAAAGCTTTTTTTGAAAAAGCCTTTTAATTTTTTGCAGGGAAAAATATGGACGTTTGTATAAAAAGTGCAGAATTAGACGGAACTGTAAAAGCCGTTGCCTCAAAATCCGATGCGCACCGGGCTTTAATTTGCGCCGCTTTGGGCAACAGGCCCTGCCAGATTGAAATTTCTTCAACTTCTGTTGATATAGAAGCTACTGCAACCCTGCTTGCAGAACTTGGTGCAGGCATAACCAAAAACGGCACGGTTTACAGCGTTGTGCCCTTGGACAGAAATGCCGTAAAAGGTAAAACCTGTACACTTAACTGCCACGAAAGCGGTTCAACTCTGCGCTTTATGCTGCCCGTAGCCGCGGCACTGGGCGCAAAAGCTACCTTTGCTGGCGAAGGCCGTTTGCCCCAGCGCCCCATGCACGACATGGTTCAGCAGCTTTGTGCAAACGGCTGCAGCGTGCAGGCCAAAGACGGCGGCTATTTGCCAATAAGTGTAGAAGGCGGTTTAAAAAGCGGAAATTTTGTTCTGCCGGGCAACGTAAGTTCCCAGTATGTTACCGGGCTTCTGTTTGCGCTGCCGCTTTTGCCACAAGGCGGCAAAATTGAATTGACTACAAATCTTGAATCAGCTTCCTACGTAGATTTAACCTTACAGGTTTTGGAACAGTTTGGCGTAAGATGCAAAAAAACGACGGATTATAAAAGCTTTGTTTACGAAAGCGGCGTGCCTTACGTTTCGCCGGATGCATACACGGTAGAAGGCGACTGGTCGCAGGCGGCATTTTGGCTAAGTGCCGGTTTTTTAGGCGCAAAAGTAACAGTTACCGGCCTTAAAGACGACAGCAGCCAGGGCGACATGGCCGTAAAGCAGATACTTGCCCGGTTTGGCGAAACTGAAAATGTGGAAGTTGACGCACGGAACATTCCGGATTTGATACCGGTTCTGGCAGTTGCAGCCTGCGGCCGCAAAGCCTGCACCACATTTGTAAACTGCGGCCGCCTTCGCCTTAAAGAAAGTGACCGCATTGAATCTACATGCAGAATGATAGAAAGCCTTGGCGGAAAAACTGAAAGTACTCAGGACACTTTAACCGTGTTCGGAAACGGCAGCCTTGAAGGCGGAACTGTAGACGGCATGAATGATCACCGCATCGTAATGGCCAGTGCAGTAGCTTCGGTTTTGTGCAGGCAGAATGTTACGATTTTGGGCGCACAGGCAATAAACAAGTCTTATCCGGCATTTTTCAATGATTTTGCCGCCTTAAAAGGAGATTTTGATGTCATCGACATTCGGAAATAACATAAAAATTTCAATATTCGGTCAGTCACATTCAGAAGCAATCGGCGTTGTAATTGACGGTCTGCCAGCCAACCACAAAATTGACCTTGCTGAAATTGGTGCATTCATGGCACGCCGCGCGCCGGGGCAGAATTCGGTTTCAACGCCGCGCAAGGAAGCAGACATTCCGCGCATTGTTTCCGGTCTTGTTGACGGCGTAACCTGCGGCGCACCGCTTTGCGCCATAATTGAAAATACCAACACCCGTTCCGGCGACTATGAAAAATTAAAGGACGTGCCGCGCCCGGCTCATGCGGATTTTGCAGCACGCATAAAGCACAGCGGCGCAAACGACGTGCGTGGCGGCGGCCATTTTTCGGCACGCTTAACTGCGCCCTTGTGTTTTGCCGGTGCAGTCTGCCTTCAGCTGCTTAAGGAAAAAAATATTTTCATCGGTGCACACATCTGTTCAATTGCAAACGTAAAGGACAGGCTTTTTGACAGCGTAAATGTTAGCGCAGAAGATTTGGCACAGCTTGCCAGCCGGGAACGGCCGCTTTTAACGCCGGAACTTTGGCCTGAAATGGAAAAAGCCGTTACCGATGCAAGAGCCGATCAGGATTCTGTTGGCGGAATAATTGAATGCGCCGTAGTAGGGCTGCCGGTTGGCATTGGTGAACCAATGTTCGACGGCATAGAAAACCGGCTTTCTCAGGCAATTTTTGCAGTGCCTGCCGTAAAGGGCATTGAATTTGGCAACGGTTTTGAGTGTGCCGCCTTGCGCGGTTCGCAGAATAATGACGCATTTTATTACGACGGCGACCAAATCCGCACCAGAACCAACAACCACGGCGGCATCCTCGGCGGACTTTCCAGCGGAATGCCGGTTGTTTTCAGGGCTGCATTTAAACCGACCCCTTCAATTGCAAAAAGCCAGCAGTCTGTAAGCTTCAGTCAGCAGCAGGACACGGAACTGGTAATTCAGGGAAGGCACGACCCATGCGTAGTTTTGCGCGCCGTGCCGTGCGTGGAAGCTGCCGCTGCCATTGCCGTTTACGACATGGTTATGGACAGCAATAACGGAAACCTTTTCGCTTAAAGTAAAAACTGTAAAAAAGGAAAAACTATGAATATTGACGAATTGCGCAGTGAAATTGACAAAATTGACAACGAACTTTGTGCATTATTTGAAAAAAGAATGAACACGGCAAAAGAAATTGCTCTGTATAAAAAGCAGAACAACATGCCGGTTTTAGACAGCAGCCGTGAAAAAATCGTTCTTGACCGAATCGGGCAGAAAGTTTCGCCGGATTTTAGCAATTTTGCCAAAAGGCTGTACACCTGCATTTTTGAATTAAGCCGCGAATACCAGAACGGTTTTGTACCGCAGAAAAAATACGGGCTTTTAGGCAGAAACATTTCTTACAGTTTTTCAAAGGAAATTCACGCAGCCTTTGCTGATTACGACTACGACATTATTAACCTTGAACCGGAAGAATTTGACGGCTTTTTAAACAGTCACCGGCTGGCAGGCTGCAACGTAACAATACCTTACAAGCGCAACGCCTGCGCCATCTGTGATGAACTTTCGCCACAGGCTGAACGCATTGGCGGCGTAAATACCGTTGTTTTGCGCAATGACGGCACCCTTTACGGCGACAATACCGATTATTACGGTTTTTCGTACATGGCAAAACGTGCCGGCATTGATTTTAACGGCAAAAACGTGCTGATTTTTGGCGACGGTGCAACAAGCGGCACGGTGCAGGCTGTTGTTGCCGACGCTGGCGGAAAAATTACCGTGATTTCGCGTCGCGGCGAAAACAATTATGAAAACGTAAGCCGTTTTTACGATTCTGCTGAAATTCTTATAAACGCAACGCCGGTTGGAACTTCGCCCAACACGGACAACCAGATTGTTGACGTAAGCAATTTTACAAAAGTTGAAGGCGTGCTGGACGTGGTTTACAACCCGGTTTACACGCGTTTTGTGCAGGGCGCACTTGAACGCGGCATAAAGGCTTCCAGCGGTTTGCCAATGCTTGTGGCACAGGCCAAACGCGCCTGCGAACTTTTTACCGGCCGCCAGATTGCCGACGAAAAAACAGAAGAAGTAATTAAGCGCATTTTGCGGCAAAAACAGAACATTGTGCTTGTTGGAATGCCCGGCTGCGGGAAAAGTACCGTTGCAAAAATGCTTGCACAAAGCCTTAACCGCCAGATAATTGACCTTGATGCAGAAATTGAAAAAGCTGAAAAATGCAGGATTCCTGAAATTTTTGAAAAGCATGGGGAAGATTATTTCAGGGCGAAGGAAAGTGAAGTTATTGCCGGTTTTGCAGAAACTCAGGGCGCAATAATTGCAACCGGCGGTGGCGCAGTTTTGAACCACCGCAACAGACGCAACCTGCGTAAAAACGGTTTCGTCGTATTCCTTCAGCGCAATCTGGAAAACCTGCCGGTTGCCGGAAGGCCGGTTTCTCAGCGGAAGGGTGTTGAAAAAATTTACGAAGAACGCCTGCCGATTTACCAGAGTTTTTCAGACATCTGCGTAGACAACAACGGCCAGATTGAAACAGCCGTAAACACAATTTTGGAGCAGTTCAAATGAAAATACTGATTATTAACGGACCGAACTTAAACATGCTGGGCATTCGTGAACCGGGCATTTACGGCGCAAAAAATTACAAGGCGCTGGTAAAATTCATCAAGGCTTCGTGCAAGGAATTTGGCGTAAAGGGCACGGTTTTTCAGTCCAACGGGCAGGGCGAAATCGTAACGAAAATACAGAAAGCCTATAAAAAATACGATGCAATCGTAATTAACCCGGGCGCGTACACACATACAAGCGTGGCAATTCTTGATGCGCTTAAAGCCGTGGCAATTCCTGCCGCCGAAGTTCACCTTTCAGACATAAACCAGCGCGAAGAATTCAGAAAATTCAGCTACGCCGGCATGGCATGCGAAGCCCATTTTATTGGCCAGGGTTTTGAAGGTTACCGTCAGGCCATAAAATATTTTGCAGAAAAAAAATAGCGTTTTAGATGAAAAAGCCTGTACGTTTTGAACGGTAAAAAATACGCAGGCTTTTTTCGTTTCCGGGCTTTTAACGGCAGCTTTCATAATTTTTCATTTTTTGCGCAGGAAATTTTGACGCCTTAAGGCAAATGGCGGCATTTTAAGACGCTTGAATTTTTTACCTATGGCTTATAAACTTAAGGCACAAACGGGTGCTGAAACGGCAGTGCAACTGCTGTTCCGGCTGAGATTGGGAAACCCAAAACCGTCAGACCTGATTTGGATAATGCCAACGTAGGGAATTGCATGAGCATTCAGTAAAGCACTTTGCCTTTCAATTGAAACGAAGAAAAAAGTGCGCGCGTATAAACGGCAGATTCCAAAAGGGTCTGCCATTTTTGTTTTAAAGGAAAAAACATGGAAAAAGATTCGATTTTGAAAAAGTGCGCTGAATGCATGACCGAAACCCGGAAAGCAACGCCTTTGTGCCCGTCAATCACCAATTCGGTAACTATTAATTTTGTTGCAAATGCACAGCTTGCGGCAGGCGGTTCGGCTGCAATGGTTTATCTGCCGGACGAAGGCGAGTTTTTGGCCGGCGGCTGCGGTGCTTTTTACATAAATTTTGGTACACTGCTGCCGGTTTACGAAGAAACCCTTCCAAGAACCATGGCGGCTTTGCACAAAAATAACAGGCAGTGGGTTATAGACCCTGTAGGCCTGGGCATTGGCAGCATGCGTACAAAACTTGTTGCCTGTGCAAAACAGTACAAGCCTTCCGTAATCCGCGGCAATGCTTCGGAAATTATTGGCGTTGCAAAACTTTGGGGGCTTTTAGGCGAAGAAGAATCAAATAAATCTTCCGGGGCAAAAGGCGTAGATTCTACTGATGAAGTGCTTGATGCCAAAAACGCGGCAGTTGCACTGGCAAAGTATACCGGCGGCGCAGTGGCAGTTTCCGGCAAGGTTGACCTTGTAACTGACGGCGCAACAACGGTTCTGTGCCACGGCGGTTCAGCCTATTTGCCGCTTATTACAGGCGCAGGCTGTTCACTTGGCGGCGTGTGTGCCGTTTACGCTTCATGCGGCGATGCCTTTACCGGCGCGCTTACGGCAACGCTGGTTTACAACGCCGCGTCTTCAAAAGCAGAAAAATATTCAAAAGGGCCGGGCACTTTTCAGCCGAACTTTTTAGACGAAATTTATAACCTTAGCGCTGAAGATTTAGCAAATTCAAATATCGAAATCATCTGATTTTTCAATTTTTTAGGTTGAATGTTGAGTTTTATATAAAAGGTTAAAAGACATTTATAATTGTGATAAAAACAGCCGCAGACAGGCACGGACACGAAAAAAAATACGCCGTGCGCATGCACAAGTCTTTTTTTCGTGACAGGGACTGTCAAAAGGCTGTTTTGGGGACAATTAATATAAACTCAACATTCGACCTTTTAACTAAAGGAAGTGAAATATGAATACACTTGTTGCTGTAGCAATTGCACCATTTGGTGTTGGCGATGAACTTAGTGCCTACGTGGCAGAAGCCTGCAAAGTAATTAAAGAATCGGGCTTAAATTACAAATACTGTTCAATGTTTACCGAAATTGAAGGCGAATGGGACGAAGTTATGGAATGTGTAAAAAAGGCAACGTTCGTGCTTGCAGAAAAAGGCATTCGTACGGAAGTAATTCTTAAGGCAGACATTCGCCCAGGTTTTACAAATACGATGAACGGCAAACTTGAAAGACTTAACGAGGCGATGAAATGAACGAAAAGGACCTGCTTTTGTACGCAATTACAGACCGTCACTGGTTAAACGGCCGTTCCCTTGCCGGCGATGTTGAACTTGCCTTAAAAGGCGGCGCAACGATGATTCAAATCCGCGAAAAAGATTTGGACGAAGAAAGTTTTCTTGCAGAAGCCCTTGAACTTAAAGCCCTTTGCAAAAAATACGGCGTGCCTTTTCTGGTAAACGACAACGTAGAACTTGCCAGAAAAATTGATGCTGACGGCGTACACGTTGGTCAAAGCGACATGGAATGCGGAAATGTCCGTTCCCTTTTGGGCGAAGGAAAAATTATCGGGGTTTCGGCACAAACGGTTGAAGAAGCCCTGCTTGCAGAAAAAATGGGCGCAGACTATCTTGGCGTTGGTGCGGTTTTTCCCACCGGTTCAAAAGATGACGCATGGGTTTTAGATCCGCAGCTTATAAAAGACATTTGCGCCGCGGTAAAAATTCCGGTTGTGGCAATTGGCGGCATAACCCTGCAAAATATTTGCCAGCTTAAAGGCATGGGTTTTTGCGGCATAAGCGTAATAAGCGCAATTTTTGCCCAGAACGATATTGAAAATGCCACAAAACTTTTAAAGGCAGAAGTTGTAAAAACTTTCGGTGCATAAAAAGCCTTAATGGCGAATTTTTTGCAGGCCTTGCTGAAATTTGCTGAAAAAATTTGCGGCTGGTTTGCAGGGAGTTCGCCATAAAGGGCAAAAGGTGTAAAATGTTAAAAAATGAAAAAATTGCCGCCGTTATTTTTGATGTTGACGGCACAATTTTGGACACAATGCCCATGTGGATGCATGTTTCGGAACGGTATCTGGCAACGCTTGGCATTGTAAGCGACGAAGATTTGGATAAAAGGTTTTTGGCAGAAACGATTGAAGTTGTTGCCAGCTACATGAAGCAGAAATTCGGCTTGCCGCTTACGGAAGAAGAAATACAGCAGGGAATTCAGAAAGTTGTAAGCGACTTTTACTTTGAACAGGCGCAGATGAAGCCGGGCTTAATGGAACTGATAGTTTCCCTGCACGAAAAGAAAATTCCGATGATTGTTGCTTCCAGCGGCATAAAGGAACTGATTGAAGCGGCTTTTACCCGCCTAGACATTCTGAAATATTTTGGCGGCGTTTTTACCGGCAACAAGAACGATACCGGGCTTTTCAGCCGGTGCCTTGATTTTCTTGGAACAAGGCCGGAAGAAACCTTTGTTTTTGAAGACGGCATTCACGCCATTAAAACTGCCAGAAAAATGGGCTTAAAAACCGTTGCCGTAAAAGACATTCAGGATAATTATGCAGAAATTGCTGCTTTTGCGGATTATGAACTTGAAGATTTCTGCACCATTTAAATGCGTGCCGCAAAAAACGCAAAAGCCGTAAAAAAGGAGAAGCCTTGAAAGTAGTTTTAACCATTGCAGGCAGCGATTCCAGCGGTGGTGCCGGCATTCAGGCCGACATAAAAACAATAACCTGCTGCGGTGCCTACGCCGAAAGTGCAGTTACCGCCCTTACGGCGCAAAACACCACCGGCGTAAAATCAATTATGGAAAGCACTCCCCAGTTTCTGGCCGACCAGCTGGACTGCGTTTTTTCTGACATTGTGCCGGACAGCGTAAAAATCGGCATGGTAAGCAATGTTGAACTGATAGACGTAATTGCCCAGAAGCTGAAGTTTTATAATGCCCGGAATGTGGTTCTTGACCCGGTTCTGTCTGCCACAACTGGTTCAAAACTTATTGCAGGACAGGCCGTAAGCGACCTTAAAACAAAGCTTTTTCCCCTTTGTACGCTTGTTACGCCCAACATACCCGAAGCTGCCACTATAACGGGCGTTCAAATTGAAAGCCGTGAACAGATGATTGAAGCCGGCACAAAATTCTGCAATGATTTTGGCGTGGCGGTTTTAATAAAAGGCGGCCACTCGGTAAATGATGCAAGCGATTTGCTTTGCGTGCCGGGTAAAACGCCAAAATGGTTTACGGCCAGGCGAATTGAAAATCCCAACACCCACGGCACGGGCTGCACGCTTTCCAGCGCGCTGGCAACTTTTCTTGCAAAAGGCGAAACCCTTGAACAGGCGGTTGGAAGTGCCAAAAATTATATAAGTGCTGCAATAAATGCCCGGCTTAATTTGGGCAAAGGCAGCGGCCCTTTAATGCATAATTTTGCAATAGCACAAAACGCTGAAAAATAGCGAGGAAAATATGGAACAATATACAACTCAGATGGACGCCGCACGCCGCGGCATAGTTACGGAACAATTAAAAATTGTTGCCCAAAAAGAAAAAATGTCAGTAGAAGAACTGATGCCGCTGGTTGCAAGCGGAAAAGTTGCAATCTGCGCAAACAAAAACCACAAATGCCTTAATCCTGAAGGCGTCGGTTCAATGCTGCGTACCAAAATAAATGTAAACCTCGGCATCAGCCGCGACTGCAAGGATTATGACGTAGAAATGAAAAAAGTAATGGCCGCCGTTGAAATGGGCGCAGAAGCCATTATGGACTTGTCAAGCCACGGCGATACAATACCGTTCCGCCGCAAGCTGGTTGCCGAATGCCCTGCAATGATTGGTACTGTACCTGTTTACGACAGCGTAATTCACTATAAGCGCGACCTTGCCACTTTAACCGCAAAGGATTTTATTGATGTTGTTCGCCTGCATGCCCAGGACGGCGTAGACTTTGTAACTCTGCACTGCGGCATTACGCGGCACACAATTGAACAGATAAAAAAACACAAGCGCAAGATGAATATTGTAAGCCGCGGCGGTTCGCTGGTGTTTGCGTGGATGACAATGACCGGCAACGAAAACCCCTTCTACGAATATTATGATGAAATTCTGGACATTTGCCGCGAATACGACGTTACCATTTCTTTGGGCGACGCATGCCGCCCGGGCTGTCTGGCCGATGCAAGCGACGTGTGCCAGATTGAAGAACTGGTACGCTTGGGCGAACTTACGAAACGCGCCTGGGCAAAAGACGTTCAGGTTATGGTAGAAGGACCGGGCCACATGCCTATGGACCAGATTGCTGCAAACATGAAAATTCAGCAGACAATATGCATGGGTGCACCTTTTTACGTGCTTGGTCCGCTTGTTACGGACATTGCACCCGGTTACGACCATATTACTTCTGCTATTGGCGGTGCAATTGCCGCCCAGAACGGCGCAGCATTTTTGTGCTACGTAACGCCTGCTGAACATCTGGCACTGCCAAATGTAGACGACGTAAAGCAGGGTATTATTGCAAGTAAAATTGCTGCCCACGCCGCAGACATTGCCAAGGGCGTAAAGGGCGCAATTGATATTGACAACCGTATGGCCGAAGCCCGGCAGAAACTGGACTGGGAAGCCCAGTGGGAATGCGCCCTTGACCCGGAAACTGCAAAAGCAATCCGCGACAGCCGTGCGCCTGAACACGATGACACCTGTTCCATGTGCGGCAAGTTTTGTGCCGTGCGCAGCATGAACAAAGCCCTCGCCGGTGAATACATCGACATTCTGTAATTTTGCCGTTTAAAAAAGCCTTATTGCGTTATGCGTAATTTTCTTTGGGCTGGCACAATAAGGCGAATTTGCCTGGCAATTCAGTATTTTTACGGCTGCCAGAAGAAAGTTGAAAATGGAAAGCATCTGGAAAGAAATGTATGAAAAGACCAAAGCCGTTCAAAATGACAGGCAGATTTCTGAATACATAAGCGCCGGTGGTGTTTCCGCCGCAGTGCAGGGTGCAAACTTATGGTTCAGTTAATGCCGGGACAGGCAGACAAAATTGAAATTATGCTGGACTATGAAAATGAAAAAATCATTAAGCTAAAAGACATTACCCCTGAATGGAGGATAGACACCGGCAAATGATTTTAGTTTAAGAATTCCTGAAATTTGACATGCTGATTTCTGTAAGTTTTCGGGCAAAGCTTGAAGAATTTTACAGCTGAAAAAATAAAAAGGTTAAGGTATAAAAAAATGAAAGATGAACTTATTGGCAAGGGCAATACGGCAGAAGTTTATGATGCCGGAGACGGCAAGGTTTGCAAGCTGTTTGTGGCAGGCTACCCAAAAGAAGCCGTTGAACACGAATACGAAAATGCAGTTTTCATGATGAATTCCGGCATTGCGGTTCCGAAAGTTTACCAAATGGTAGAAAAAAACGCTCGTTACGGCATAGTTTACCAGCAGATTACGGGAAAAAGTCTTTTAAAATGGCTTTACGAAAATGGTAAAGGCGAAGAATGCATAAAAATGTTTGCCGGGCTGCATAAAAAGGTTTTGGCCTGTAAATGCAGGCAGGGCATAAGCTACAAAGACCTTATAAGCATAATCATAAACGGCCGCGACCAGAAAATTCTGAACATTCTTTCATCCCTGCCTGACGGCGATACGCTTTGTCATGGTGATTTTCATCTGGACAACATTCTGATAGACCAGAACCAGAATTTGACCCTTATAGATTTTATGAACGTGTGTTATGGCCCTGCGGAATATGACATTGCCCGAAGCTATTTTTTCATTGCCGGTGCAGCAAGCGCAAATCCGCAGGACGAAGAACTTTCCAGAATGGCTGCGCAGGCAGCCGGTTTTTACCTTGAATGCATGGAAACGTCTTTTGAAAAAATAGAAAAATACCTTGAAGTAATAAAAGTCTGCCATGCTTACGAAATGTTAAGCTAGTCCGGAATGCCAGAATTTGGTGCGGCCTGACATTTTTAGAAAATGAACCTGCCTTTTTTCAGCCGCAAACCCCGGCAAATTTCAGTTTGCGGCCGCATTTAAAAAAAATCCCGGTTGACAAATAGTTTTTAACTTATTAGATTACTGCATAACTAATCAGGTTCACTCGCAAAACCTAACTATACCGCATAAAAGGAGGAAAGCAGTTTGGATATACATTACCGTATCGTTGTACAAAAGGCCGCTCCTCTGGGTATAAGTCTTTTCTAAATCAAAACTTTATTTTTCAGTAAGCTCAGCTGGTTTTTGCCGGCTGTTTTCTCGCTGGTTGTCATGCAAAACTGACTCCGGGGCTTTGCTTTACCCAAGTCATTTTGCGGTGTGTCATTTTTTACCATTTCTTTTTTTTGCTGAATTTTCCATGCATTTTTACTTAAGGGAAAATTTATGCTGACAGGAATGGGTCGACGGATAAAAGATTCGGGATTTTATGAATACGGACATTGAAAATCAAAGGAAAAAGGCAGATTCAAACCGGCTGAATCTGTTTCGTTTTGTAAGGCCGGTACTGCACATTTACATAATGGTTGGCGTCATCAACATAATTTTTGTTGGCCTGGACATGCTTTCGCCGCAGATTACGCGGCTACTGGTGGACGAAGTAATTGGCCGGCAAGATTTTACGCGCCTTAATTTTTTTCTTGGCGGTTTTCTGCTTATTGGCCTTGGCCGCGCGGTTTTGGGCTATATACGCGAATACAGCTGCGACTGGGCTGGCAGCCAGATAGGCAGCGAACTGCGCAAAGATTTTTTCAGCAAAATACAGGGGCTTTCTGCAAACTTTTTCGACAAAACCAATTCCGGCGAGCTTATGGCGCGCGTGAAAGACGACGTTGACAGCATCTGGGAAATTTTTACCTACATCGGAATGCTTTTGGGCGAAATTGCGGTTCACGTAACTTTCGTTCTGTTTTCCATGTTCAGAATGAACTGGCGGCTTTCAATTCTTCCGGCAGTGGGAATGATTTTCTGCGGTTTTATTTCGCTTAAAATGGGTTCAAAACTTGACCCGATTTACGGCCAGATTGCCGAAGAAAATTCGCTTTTGAACAATGTTGCACAGGAAAACCTTGCCGGAATGCGTACCGTAAAGTCGTTCCTGAAAGAACAGTACGAAATTGCCAAATTCAGAAAGCACAACCACAATTACTACGAACTGAACTATAAGCAGTCTAAGGTTTTTGTAAAGTTTCATCCGGTTTTGCAGCTGGTGCGCTACCTTGTACCGGTTCTGGTTGTGGTGCAGGGCGGCATTTACGCCATAAACGACAGCATTTCTTTAGGCGAATTGAGTGCATTCGTTCAGTATTCCATGAACATTGTGTGGCCTATGGAAATGCTCGGCTGGCTTACCGGCGGCTTAACCCGCGGCCTTGCAAGCGTTAAGCGCATTGACAGAATTTACGCGGAAGTGCCGCAGATTACTGACGACGCAGAAAAAATTGCTGCCTGCGGCGCTTTTGCAAAGGGTCAGCCGGTTTTGGGGCAAATTGATTTTGAAAACGTAAGTTTTAAGGCTGAAAACGGCAAGGACATTTTGCAGAACGTCAGTTTTTCTGTAAAGCCCGGCGAAACTTTGGGCATAATGGGCGCAACCGGCAGCGGTAAAACCACAATCATCAATCTGCTTAAGCGAATGTACAACGTTTCGGGCGGCTGCATAAAAATTGACGGCGTGGACATTACCCAAATTCCTCTGTCAGTTTTGCGCAGGAACATTGCTACCGTAATGCAGGACGTTTTTCTTTTCAGCGAAAGCATAAATTCAAACCTTAAGCTTGGCGAAAAAATGAATTTGAAAGACGAAGCAATTGAAAAGGCTTTGGAAGATTCTGCGGCGAAAGAATTTGTAGACCGTATGGACGAAAAGGGCGAAACGGTTATTGGTGAACGCGGCGTAGGCTTAAGCGGCGGCCAGAAGCAGCGTTTGACGATTGCCCGCGCCTTAAGCCGCACTGCGCCGGTACTGGTTTTTGACGATTCGACTTCGGCACTGGACACTGAAACGGAAAAACAGATTCAGCAGATGCTGAAGGAAAAAAACGGCATGACCAAAATTATTATTGCCCACCGCATAAGCGCGGTAAAAAACGCGGACAATATTCTGGTTTTGCAGGACGGAAAAATTGCAGAGCAGGGTACGCACGCAGAACTTTTGGCCAGAAACGGACTTTATACCCAGACATGGCAGGTTCAGCAGGGTTGATTATTAAGGCTGTTTTTTTCGCCTGTTTTATTTTTTAGAAGGAATTTTATGGTTAATTCATACAAAGAAGATGAAAACTTAAAGGAAGTTTCCAAAATCCGTACGGTACTGCGGCTTTTAAGTTATCTTTTAAAATACAAAGGCAAAATACTTGTTGTGTTTCTGCTTATTGGTTTTGGCACTTTTGTTGGTCTTGTAGACCCGCTTTTTATGGAACGGGGAATAGACACCTACATTGCGGCCAAAAACCTGACGGGCTTTTTGTGGCTTATGGGCATTTGTGCTGGGCTTAACGTTCTGCGCGTTTTTTCAATTAAGGCGCGAATGCTTATAATGTCAAAACTTACCAACCGGGTAATTGAAGAAATTCGCGACGAGCTTTACGTACACATTCAAAAGCTTGACCTGAGTTTTTTCGATTCCCGGCCTTCCGGTAAAATTCTTGCACGCATTGTTGGCGACACAAACGCCCTTAAGGACGTGCTGGAAAATGCAATTACAAACCTTATACCGAATTTTGTAACGGTAATTGCGGTTGTGGTAATTATGGTAAGCAAAAATGCCCGGCTTGCGGCTGCAAGTTTGTTCGGGCTGCCGGTTTTAATAATTGGCGTAACCATTGTTTCGCGCAAGGCACACAAATACTGGCAGCTTAACAGCAAGAAAAATTCAAACTTAAGTGCCTTTATAAATGAAGATTTGTCGGGCATTAAGGTTGTGCAGGGTTTTACTGCCGAAAACGAAACTGACCAGACTTTTAAAGGCCTTGTTAAAGAGTGCCGGAATGCGTTTTTAATGGCGGTACGCTGGGCGGATTCAAACTTTGCAATTATTGATTTTTCTTGGGGGCTTTGCATTTTTGCCCTTTACTGCTTTGGCATAAAGGTTCTTGGCGTTGAAAACGTAAGCGTGGGCACTTTTATTGCCTTCGGCACTTACATCGGCATGTTCTGGCAGCCTATCAATTCGCTAAGCCAGTTTTACAACCAGCTTATTACTGCAATTGCAAAGGCAGAACGCATTTTTGAAATTCTGGACACCGAGCCGAAAATTGTAAATGCACCGGACGCAAAGGATTTGGGCACTATTAAAGGCAGCGTTGAATTTGAAAACGTTACTTTCGGTTACGAAGGTGTAAACCCTGTAACCGGCGCTGTGGTAAAATCGGCAAAAAATGTTTTGCAAAATACCTGTTTTTCAGTAAAGGCAGGAGAAACCATTGCCCTTGTTGGACCAACCGGTGCCGGAAAATCGACAATCGTAAATCTTTTAAGCCGCTTTTACGACATTCAGGCCGGTTCAATTTTGATTGACGGTCAGAACATTAAGGACGTAACGATTGAAAGCCTGCGCCGGCAAATGGGCATCATGACGCAGGACAATTACATTTTTTCAGGCACTATACGTGACAACATTCTGTACGGCAAGCTTGATGCAACGGAAGAAGAAGTTTTGCAGGCTGCAAAGGCGGTGCACGCCCACGACTTTATTGAAAACCTTAAGGACGGCTACGACACGGTTCTTACTTCCCGGGGCGGCGAATTGTCCAACGGGCAGCGTCAGCTGCTGGCTTTTGCCCGTACAATGATTTCCATGCCGAAGATTCTGATTCTGGACGAAGCCACAAGCAGCATTGATACCCAGACCGAAAAGCTGGTGCAGCAGGGCATAAGCGAACTTTTAAAAGGCCGCACTTCCTTTGTAATTGCCCACAGGCTTTCTACAATTCAGAATGCAGACCGGATTTTTGTTGTAGATAAAGGCGGCATTCTTGAAAGCGGCACGCCGGCAGAACTTTTGGCAAGAAAGGGCGAATATTACAGGCTAATTCAGGCCAGCGCAAGCTGAAAAAAGTGCAGGTGAAGGTACTGGTGCAGGCTGAAAAATTTTGCAGCGCAGGCGGCAGTGGTCATGTTTTTTGGGGGTTGGTACAGCAAAAACTGAAAGCAAAAGGTACGTGCCGCATCTGCAATTTTTTATTTGCGTAAAAACTTATAAAAACAGTCTGAATGTCGATTAAAAAAATACAAAAGAAGCAACCTTCAGGCAGTCTCTGCTTCGAAAAAAAGACTTGTGCATGGGCACGGCGTATTTTTTTCGTGTCCGTGCCTGTGCTAGCGGTTGCTTTTTATAAAATCATCCTACATTTTTCAGTTAAATATTTAAAACTTGAAGTTTGGACTAATAAAATAAAAAGGCGGCAAATCCTTAAAGGTGAGTTTCTTCATCTAAAAGGTTTTGCCGCCTTTTTTGCGTATCATCCCAAGTAACAAACATGTTTCGGAATCTGCTTGCGTGGCTGGCGAATTTGCTTTATTCGTTTGCTTAAAGATTCTGCAATTTCTGTTTTATGCCTTACCGGGGTTTTACGCTTATTTCGCCGCTGTTCAGCGCTGTCAGGGTGCCGTCTTCTTTCTGCACAATAAGTTCCGCATCCGCAGAAATGTCTACGGTCTTGGCAAAATAATTGCCGCCTGGGGCTATAACTTCTACGTTTTTGCCCAGTACAATTGATTTTTCCCTGTATTCGCTCATAACTTCTTCAAATGCAGAAGGTTCGTAGCATTCAAACAGCCGGTTTAAAATTTCTGCGGCCAAAACCAGCCTGAAGTCTTTCTGGCCGTTTTCGCCCAAAGTTTTTTCTGCGTTTTCTGCACCAAACAGCGAGCCTGCCTTGTTCTGTATTTCTTCTGGAAAACTGGCCGTAGAAATGTTTACGCCGATGCCGATGATTATGGTTTTAAGTCCTTCTTCCGGCAGTGCCACGCCTTCGCACAAAATTCCGCAAACTTTTTGCCCGTTAAGGTACAAATCATTTACCCATTTTATGCCCAAATCAATGGCGCAAAGTTTTTTTACGGCGCGTTCAACGGCAACGGCGGCGGCGGCTGTAAAAAGTGCCGGTTTTGTAATCTGTTCTTCGGCTTTGTACAAAAGGCTTAAATAAATGCCGGTCTGGCTTGGCGAATAAAAACTGCGCCCAAGGCGGCCGCGGCCGTTTGTCTGGCTTGCGGCAATTGCAGCACTTGCGTGCGGTGCGCCATTGTTTGCGGCAGTTTTTAAATAATTGTTGGTAGAATCAATCTGGTCAAAAAGCGCAATTTGGCCTTTGCAGGCCAGTGCGCCGCCGCGCAGCAGGCTTTCAATTAGGGCAGTGCAGGCGGCGTTATTCTGGCTGAAATTCTGCATTACAGTTTTTTGGTTTCGCTAAAGGCATCGTAGCCTTTTCTGTCAATTCCGCTTACCCAGTTTGCTGCGTATTTTTTTGCGTCTTCAAGGTTGTGGTCGCGGTAGTTTCCGCATTCGGCTTCGGTTACGGCCGGAATTTCCTTGTCCCATACGGCAACTTTTTTAAGCACGTTGTAAATGTGGCGTGCGCAGTATTCTTCGTCGTGATCGCCAAAAATGGTAAAATAAAAACCTGTTCGGCAGCCCATTGGCGAAAGGTCAATTACGCCTTCCATTTCGTCACGGATGTATTCTGCAATCAGGTGTTCCAGCGTGTGAATTCCGCCGGTTGTCATAAAGTCTTTGTTTGGCTGGCAAAAACGAATGTCGTATTTTGTTACTACGTCGCCTTTGGGACCTGTTTTTTTGCCTGCAATGCGCACAAATGGTGCAATTACTTTTGTGTGGTCAAGGTTAAAGCTGTCAACATTGTATTTTTTTTCCATAAAATGCTCCTTCCGTTTGTATGGTTTTTCCAGTGGTTCAGCTGAATGTAAAAGTTTTTAAGGTTTTTCAATTTTTTCAGTTTGCCATAAGGGCAAGCATGTTTTCTACCACAAAACCGCTTATTTCGGCGGCTTTTTCTTCGTGGTAAACTTCTTGGGTGTTTTCGGCCATGTCGCTTATGCAGCGCAAAACCAGATACGGCGTTTTGTTAAGGTAGCAAACCTGTGCAATTGCCGCGCCTTCCATTTCTACGCAGGCTGGCTGGCATACTTTAATAATCTGTTCTTTCATTTCTGCTGAATTTACAAAAACGTCGCCGCTTGCAATTCTTCCGGCAATCATTTTTTTGCCAAAACTGGCTTTCTCAAAGGCTTTCTGGGCAAGGTCAGCAAGTTCCTTGTCGGCAGCAAATGTAAGCACGTCAAGGCCGGGTATCTGGCATGGCGGGTATCCGAATTCGGTTGTGTTAAAATCGTGCTGAACGGCATCGGTAGAAACTACCATGTCAAAGATTGAAAGGCGCTTGTCAAGTCCTCCTGCAACGCCTGTGTTTATAAGGTGGGTTATTCCAAACTGAGTAATCAGAAGGGTTGCGCACATTGCGGCGTTAACCTTGCCAATTCCGCTCTGCACAACAACCACGTTCGTTCCGTGCAAAGTTCCGCTGTAAAATGCAAGCCCGGCAATTTTTGTGCACTGGCTGTTTTCAATTTTTCTGCAAAGCGATTCAACTTCAACCGCCATTGCACCGATTATTCCTATTTTGTTCATATTTTAAACCTTGAAGATATAAGTTTTGCCATATTATATAGAAGAAAACTGAAAATGAACAGCATTTTGCACAAAGACGAAGGCTTTTGGTTTGTATGCAGAGAATGCTAAATTTATATACGGCTTTGTATGCAATGTTAAACAAAGCAGAATTTGTTAAAAAATGTACAATTTTGCAAAGAAGTGTAAGAAACCGCAAAGAATGTTATTGACAGGTTTAAAACAGTAATGTATATTAATGTCAACAAACAGCAATACCAGAAAAAAGACCGTGTTTTTCTTTCCTCCTTTGCGGTCTTTTTTCTTTTTAAATGCAGTTTGCAGGTTCCTAACCAAAACCTGCAATAATTCCTCCTTTTTTTTGTACCGGCGTTCAATTTCTCCTTTGTGAACGTCGGTTTTTTTTTCCGGTTTTCCTTTTTATTTTTTTCCTGAAATTTTAAACGGTTTTTCAATTTTTCAATTTGACAGTTCAAGACGGCTAAAGTAACTTTTAAGGAAAGGCGTTTTGCCTTTTTAATTTTTTCAAATGAGGCCTTTATGTATTTGGACCAATACTATTTGATTTTAGTTTTACCCACAATTCTGCTTTCTGGTCTTGCCCAAATTATGGTTAAATCTACTTTTGCAAAATATTCAAACCAGGCAAGCAAAAAGGGCATAAGCGGCGCACAGGCTGCACAGCTTTTAATGCGTGCAAACAACATTACAAACGTCAGCATTGAACGCGTAGCTGGTCAGCTTACTGATCATTATTCGCCTACGGAACACGTGCTCCGTCTTTCTGAACCGGTGTACGGTCATACTTCCATTGCAGCGGTTGGTGTTGCCGCCCATGAAACCGGCCACGCAATTCAGCATGATGTTGGCTACGCCCCGTTGTGGCTGCGCAGTACGCTGGTGCCGGTTGCAAACATCGGGTCGCAGTTTGGACCGGTTCTGGCAATTGCCGGGCTGCTTTTAAGTTTCGGCGTTTTAATAGACATTGGGCTTGTTCTTTTTGCGGCTTCGGTGGCTTTTTACGTGGTAACATTGCCGGTTGAATTTAATGCGTCCCACCGGGCAATTAAAATTTTACGTTCAACGGGTTCTTTGGACGAGGAAGAGCTTAGGGGCGTTAAAAAGGTTTTAACCGCCGCCGCAATGACTTACGTTGCTTCGGCATTAACGGCAATTGCTTCTTTTTTGCGTCTTGTACTTATTACGCGCAACAGGCGCAACGATTAGGTGGAATGTTTTTGCAAACGGAAATTTCAGAATCATCATTTTTAGAGATTTTAAAAGAATTTTTGTAGCTTAATTACTTTTGCTTTGTTATAATTTTACAACATTTTTACAATGCGTAACTGAATACAGCGCATTGTTTTTAGATTTTTCCTTTTGTGGGAGGTTTTTATGAAGAAAATTGCTGGAGTTTTGGCTCTGTGCTTTTGTATTCCGTTTTTTTGTTCAGCTTTCAGCAAGGTAGAAAGTACTGGCAAAAAGGCTTTAATTTTGATGAGTTTGTCTGAAGAACAGCAGCTTGGCCGAGAATCTTACGCAGAAATTCTTAGGGAAAGCAAGCTTTCGACAAATAAAGAATACAATGAACGCCTGAACAATGTTGCTTCTCGCCTTATTTCGGCAATTGGCAACGAAGCCCCGGTTGGCACTGTATGGGAATACCACGTGATTGAAGAAGACGTTGTAAACGCCTTTGCCCTGCCGGGCGGTCAGTTTGCGGTTTATACGGGCTTAATGGCAATTGCCAATGATGACGAGCTTGCTTATGTTGTTGGCCACGAACTGAGCCATGTTACCGCACGCCACGGTGCCCAGCGCATGTCTCAGCAGGCTGTAATTTCTGTTGCAGGCCAGCTGGCACAGGGCATGTTTAACAGTTCTACCAAGCAGCAGATTTTTGCCATTGCTTACGGTTTGGGCGCAGAAGTTGGTGCAACCCTGCCTTTTAGCCGCAGCAACGAACTTGAAGCTGACGACGTGGGAAGCCGGTACGCAGCCCAGGCCGGTTACAACCCGGACGGCGGTATTACAATGATTGACAAGCTTGCAGCAGCAAGCGGCGGTAATGCCAATGCCAGCGACTGGCTTTCTACCCACCCGGCAGACAGCAAGCGCAAGGCACAGCTGCAAAGCCTTTATTCGCGCAACAAGGCGCTTTACGATAAGGCAGTTAAAAAATAATTAAATGATTTTTAAAGAATTCAATTTTAATGCTGACGCAAATTGAACTTTTATAAGGCCGGAAGCTGGTATAAGTTTTCCGGCTTTTTTTTATGCACACGAAAGTACAGTAAAGGAATTTACAATGTGTATTTATTTTGACAAAAATCAAAAAAATGTCTTTTCAAAAAAGCCGTAATTTGTTACACTTGCCGTATTATGAACAAAAACATTAGAAAAATTTCAGTTGCCGGTGCTTTAAGTGCGCTGGTTCTTCTTCTGGGCTTCAGCAAACTGGGAATCATTCCGTGGTTTTCTGGTGCTTCAATTACAATTTTGCACTTGCCTGTAATTATTGGCGCGCTTGTAGAAGGTCCTGTTGTTGGCGGCATTGTTGGTGCAGTTTTTGGCATTTACAGTCTGGTAATGGCAGCAACCTCGCCAGCCGGTGCTTTGGATCCGTTCTTCGTAAATCCGCTGGTAAGCGTTTTGCCGCGCATTTTAATTGCCGTTGTTTCATGGGCTGTTTTTGCCGGTTTCTGCAAAATTGAAAAACTGCCAAAAATCGTCGGCTGTGCAATCGCTTCATTTTTGGGTTCGCTTACAAATACGGTTCTGGTTTTAGGCACGCTGGTTTTAATTCCGGAATGCCCTTTAACATTTGAAGTAGCTTTGGCTGTCGTTGTCGGAAACGGCCTTCTTGAAGCTGCAGCTGCAACCGTTATCAGCACCGCCGTTGTTTCTGCATGGAAACACATCAGCGGCAGAAAAACTTCCAAACTTACGGAAGAAACCGCTGACGAAGAATAGCGAATAATTATCGGCTTGAATTTCGAATTTTTTCTGATTTAGACCTGACAATTTGTAAAAGCCCCGTTGACTGAAGTTTTGGCAGCGGGGTTTTTGTTTTTTGGGGGAAGTTCATAAAAGCGTTCTGTGTTTTACAAAACAAAATTGCAGGTACCGGCGTTCAAAAAATTTAAAAACAAAAGACTTTTTGCAATTTATCGTGTATGCTTTTTGTTAAGATTTTATCTGAAAAAAATATCTTATTCCGTAAACGGAAAGCCGCTTTTGGCAGTTTTAAAAAGTGTTTCGGGCTGATATTTTTTTCAGAAATTTCATAACTGTTTTCAGGAACTAAAAAGCAAATGAAAATTATTATTATTGGGGCTGGGTTTACAGGTTTTCAATTGGCGCGCAGGCTTGTTGCCGAAAAAAACGACGTTGTGCTGATTGATAAAGACGAAGAAACTGTACGGTACGTAAGCAACAGGGTAGACTGCCTTGTTACCTGCGCAAACGGAAACAGTCTGGAAACCCTGGAATCGGCAGGAATTGCAAAGGCTCAGGTTCTGGTTGCCTTAACCGAATCCGATGAACTGAACATGATTACCTGTTCGATGGTTGATGCGGTTTACCCGGATATTATTAAAATTGCCCGCGTGCGCAATGATGAATATTACGCAAACTCGGCATTCGGTGATTCCGGCAAAGACAAACGCGAATTGTATGGCATTAACTATATGATTCACCCTGATAATGAGGCTGCCGAAACAATTGTTGCCGCCTTTGAGCACGGCGCGGTTGCGCAGGTTATGGAATTTGAAGATTCCACTTACGAAATGGTAACCTTAGAGGTTGAAAAAAACAGCAAGCTTGTTGGCTGCACAATGCAGCAGGTGCGCGGCCTTGTAGAATGTTCTTTCCTTATTCCTGTTATCAGCCGCGGCAAGAAGAGCCTTTTGCCTCGCGGTGACACGGTTCTTGAAGCAGGCGATAAATTTTCCCTTTTAATTGAAAAATCAAACCTTGTTACTTTCTTAAAACTTGCCGGTTTGGAAGAAAAAACCGAACTTAAAAGCGTTGCTCTGGTTGGCGCAGGCAAAATCGGTACAAGCGTTGCAGAAGAAATTTTGAAGCGTACCGGTTCTACAGGTTTTTTCGGTCATCTGTTTGGCAAAACTGCAAAGCCAAAAGTAAAGCTTGTAATTATTGAAAAAGACAAAAATCTTGCAAAGCTTGCTGCGGCGCGTTTCCCCGAAGCGCGGGTTTACAACGCAGATATTTCCGATGAAAGCTTTATTGAAGATGAAAATTTGCGCGGCTTTGATTTGGTAATTACTGCAACCCGCAACCACGAACTTAATATCGTAACTTCGGCTTATTTTAAGGCGCAGGGCTGTCCCAAAGGCATCTGCCTTGTTACCAGCGGTTCAATGGCGTCAATTGCGCGCAACATTGGCATTGATGTTGCAGTTCCAATTAAAGACGCAGTTGTCGATTCCATTATGAGTCATCTGCGCGGAAAAAGCGTTACCGGCATACACACCCTTTCCGAAGGTCTGTTTGAAGTTGTTGAACTTGAAGTTAGCGAACAGTCTAAAGTGTGCGGCGTTTTGCTGAAAGATTTGCGCGTAACGGATGCTTCTTTCCTTATTATGCTTATTGGAAAAGAAAAAAATTACGAAATTGCCAACGGTAATTCAAAGCTGGAAGCCGGCAACAAGATAGTGCTTATTGCTAATGTTGAAGACACCCAGAAGGTGCTTGCGGCATTTGGAGGCTAAATGGTCTTTTTCGTTGCAAAAGTAATTTCGTTTATTCTGGCAATTGTTGCAATTTCTTTCATTCTGCCAATTATCTGCGGCCTTTATTTTGGAGAAACTGCTGCTGTAAATGCATTCCTTCCACCCATGGCTTTCTGTCTGGTTTTAGCCTGCGTTCTGTTTGCCTTTGGCCGCAAGCGCAAGGCACCGCGTTTTAGCGCAAGGGCTTCTTACGCCATGGTTGCAGCGGCATGGTTTTTTGTAAGTCTTTTGGGTGCCGTTCCCTTTATGCTCAGCGGCACAATTCCAAATTTTGCAGACGCTTTTTTTGAAAGCGTTTCCGGCTTTTCCACAACCGGCGCAACAATTTTAAGCGAAGTTGAAAGCCTTCCCAACTGCATAAACCTGTGGCGTTTGCAAACTCACTGGCTGGGCGGTATGGGAATTGTCATGCTTACCGTTGCCTTAATGCCTCTTTTGGGCGTTGGTGGTTTTCAGCTGATAAAGGCAGAAACAACCGGCCCGGAAAAAGGCAAAATGACGCCGAAAATGGCAGTTACTGCCAAAATTCTCTGGTTTATTTACCTTGGAATGACCATTCTGGAAACAGTTCTGCTTTTAATTGCCGGAATGCCTTTCTGGGAAGCGCTGGCACATTCTTTTGCAACCCTTGGCACCGGCGGTTTTAGCAGCCGGAATGCCAGCATAGGCGGCTTTAATTCGCCTGCAATTGAATGGATTTGTGCCGTTTTTATGGGTTTAAGCGGCGTAAACTTCAGCCTTTACTACATGCTTTTAATTGGCAAGGGTAAAAGTATTCTGCAAAATAGCGAATTTAAAGCCTATATTCTGCTTTTGTTTGTCAGCACGGCAATTGTAACCTGTTCAATTTTGCCGCTTTATGCAAATCTTGGTCAGGCACTGCGCTATTCTTTCTTTCAGGTTGTTTCAATAAACACAACTACCGGTTTTGCCACTGCCGACTTTACCCTCTGGCCGCCTTTGGCGCAACTGGTAATTTTCATGCTGTTTTTCGTTGGCGGCTGTTCCGGCAGTACGGGCGGTGGCTTTAAAGTTGTCCGCTGGGTAATTTTAGGCAAGCAGGCGCATAACGAAATGAAATCCCTGCTGCACCCCCACGGCGTTTTTACTATTCGCCTGGACGGACGGGCAGGGCGCAAGGACGTGGTTTTTGGCGTTGCGGCTTTTTCATTCCTGTATCTGGCGATAATTCTTGCAACCACTTTTGTTGCCACGCTGGAAGGCACGGAAATTTTTTCTGCGTTTACCGCCGCCGTTTCTATGGTTGGCAATATCGGGCCGGGTTTTGGCCTTGTCGGGCCTTCTCAAAACTACGGTTTTTTTACCGCGCCAACTAAATTGTGGTTCTGCCTTGCAATGATTGCAGGCCGTCTTGAACTTTACACGATAGTTCTGTTCTTTTTTCCTGGCTTTTACGAAAAACGCTAGGTAAAGCTGAATTTGGGAAATTTTATGCCAAGTATAATGTTTGTTTGCCACGGCAATATCTGCCGTTCTACCATGGCCGAGTTTGTAATGAAGCATCTGGTAAAAAATGCCGGGCTGGAAGGTGAATTTTTAATTGAATCGGCGGCTACCAGCCGTGAAGAAATTGGTAATGACACGCACCCGGGCACAAAGGCAAAACTGCGCGAAGTGGGCATTCCGTTTACGCGCCGCAAGGCACGCCAGCTAACCGCCCACGACTGCGCCACTTTTGACTACGTAATCGGAATGGATTACGAAAATCTTCGGAACATTCAGCGGATTGCCGACGAGGGCGATTTTGATAAAATTCATCTGCTTTTGGAATACGCGCCAAAAAGCTACACCGGCGGCGTTGCAAGTTACGGCGGCGCGGTAAAAGCCATTGCCGACCCCTGGTACACGGACAATTTTGACGCTACCTATAACGACGTACTTGCCGGCTGTACCGGCCTGCTTGAATATTTGCGCGCAAAAATGCCGGGGCAGTGAATGCCTTGAAAATTTTGCGGCGTCTGAACCGATAAAAAAGCCCCAAAAACGCTTGAAATTGTGTTTTTTGGGGCTTTTGTGTTTTAAAGCCCGGTCTTTTGCTTTGTGCGCTTTCGGCCGGGCTTTTTTTGTTCTTTCAAACCGGCGCTGATTTTTTACAGCGTGCCATTGCTTGTCAAACTGTTATTTTGCCAGAAGGCGGTTCATGCGTTTTACAAAGTCGGCGGTGTCTTTAATTTCGCCGCCGCTGAGCAGCAAAGCCTGGTCCAAAAGAATGTTTGAAACATCTTCAATGTAGGCTTCGTCTTCGCTGTTCTTAATGCCTGCAACAATTGCGTGGTCGCCGTTAATTTCCAAAATCGGCTTAACTTCGCCCATGCCAACCTGTCCCATTGCCTTCATCATGCGTTCAAGCTGCAAAGAAGGGTCGTTTTCATCAACAACGATGCATGAAGGAGAATCCGAAAGGCGTTTTGAAATTACAACGTCTTTTACGCGGTCGCCAAGTGCCTTTTTAATTTTTTCAGCAACTGGCTTAAATTCTTTTTCCTTCTTTTCAGATTCGTCCTTATCAATTCCAAGTTCTTCGTCGCTGCCGGCGCGGTTAACGGCCTTAAGGTCAAAATCCTTGTACTTGTTAAGCGAAGGAATTACGATGTCGTCAATTTCGTCTGCCATAATCAAAACTTCAAAGCCTTTTGCCTTGTAAGCTTCCAGCAACGGAGACTTGCGAAGCTGTGCTTCGTCAGTACCGGTGATGTAGTAAATTGCTTTCTGTTCCGGCTTCATGCGCTGAACGTAATCTGCAAAACTTACCCATCTGTCTTCGCCTGTACCTTCTTCTGCGGTGCTTTTAAAGCGAATGATTTCACAGATTTCTTCGCGGTTAGAAAAATCGGAATAAAGGCCTTCTTTAAGGGGTCGGTTGTACTGAGATACAAACTTGTTCCATGTTTTCTTGCCTTCGTCGTCTGTTTTTTCAGAAAGTTTTTTGAATTCGCCTAAAAGTTTTTTTACGGACTGGTTTTTGATTGTGCTTAAAATGCGGTTCTGCTGCAAAATTTCGCGGCTAACGTTAAGCGGCAAATCTTCGCTGTCAATAATACCGCGCACAAAACGCAGGTAAGTCGGCAAAAGTTCCTTGTCGTCGTCAGTAATAAAAACGCGCTTTACGTACAGCTTTACGCCGCTTTTGTAGTCGGCCTGATACATGTCAAAGGGGGCGGTTGCAGGAATGTAGAACAGTGTTGTGTATTCCTGTGTTCCTTCTGCGTGGGTGTGCACGTATGCAAGCGGATCATCGCTGTCGTGGGCAATGCTTTTGTAAAAATTGTTGTAGTCTTCAGCTTTCAAATCGCTTTTTGAACGCTGCCAGAGTGCGCTTGCCGTGTTAATCTGGTCAACTTTTGCTTCTTTGCCGGTTTCCTTGCCTTTGTCGTCATACTGTTTCTGTTCGTAGTGAAGGAAAATAGGAAATGCAATGTGGTCTGAATAGCGTTTTACGATGTCTTCAACCTGCCAGCGCGAAGCGTAGTTTTTGTCTTCGTCGTTCAGGTACATTACAATTGCCGTACCGTGACCGGCATCAAGACCATATTTTTTTGCTTCTTCGCTGTCAGCAGCAACTTCTTCAAGTTCGTAGCTGTTTGTACCGTCGCTTGTCCAGCGGAAAATTTCTGAACCGGCGGCTTTTTTTGTGTAAACGTCAATTTTAGAAGCAACCATGAATGCCGAATAAAAGCCTACGCCAAACTGACCGATTAAGGCAGAATCTTTTTTTGCATCGCTTTCAAGTTTTTCAATAAAGGCTTTTGTGCCAGAACGTGCAATTGTACCAAGGTTTGCAACAAGGTCGTCTTTGTTCATACCAATACCGGTATCTTTAACAACCAGCACTTTTGTTTCTTCGTCAAAGGAAATGTCAATGCGTGGGTCAAAGGCAACGCCTTTATAGGCTTCGTCAGAAACCGTAAGATATTTCAATTTGTCCAGTGCATCCGAAGCATTTGAAACAATTTCGCGCAGGAAAATGTCTTTGTTTGAATACATTGAATGAATAATCAGTGTCAAAAGCTGGTTTACTTCTGTTTGAAACTGGTATTTTGCCATAGCTTTATTTTCTCCTAAAATTAAAATGCATGATGGGCAGCGTTTTTTTCGCCGTATAAATTTAAATTACCCATAATTTTTTTCTGCGGCAACATTTACCCTTAAAAATTTACAAAGATATGTCACTTTTTAATTCACAGAACGGTTTTTTTCTTTTATAATTCTTCGATATGGATCAAGAGAAAAACACTTCTGCACCTGTTGCTGCTGATGCCAGTTCCGTTGAAAGCCAGATTCTGGCAGGCCGCAAAGTTTTTTTTGTAATGCCTAACATTTCTGTTTTTCCCGAAAATTTTTGCGAATATTTTTTGGGCGAAGGTTTTGAATGCTATTTCATGCTGAAAGACATGAGCATGTCTTTACCGGACCGCATAGAAATTTTCATACAGTATTTTAAAGACGTTCTGTTTATTTTCAACGTTGACGCAACGCCGATTTCGCCGGATGTGCCGTGGGAACTTTTTATTGAAAAACTGCACGCTGCTTACCCGGATGTTGGCATTGGCGTAATGTACAATAAAAAAGTTGTAGAAGAACAGGTTGCTGAATTAAAATCTGTTTTTAACGGAAATATTGGCATTAACTGCGGCTATATTGAAGTTGATTTTGACCGTAACCATAATTATATGGAAGCAATAAAAGTTCTTCAGGAATGCGGTGCAAAAGGCCGCCGCAAAAGCGTACGCGCCGTATGTTTTGCCAGCTGCAACGTCGGCTTCGAATACAACGGTGAAACTTTTAACGAAGCAATTGACGACATCAGTTTAAGCCACTTTACCATTACTTTAGATCCGCAGCGCAAAATTCCTTTAGACTACGAACTTATAAGGCAGATGGCACTTAACATAAAAGGTTTCCGCTTTAAAAGCGATGCAATTCTGTGCTTAAAGCGCGAAAACAGCGATGGCGGCATAATTTGCGTTTTTATGTTTGTAGACGAACGCCAGCAGCAGCGCCTTGAAATTGATACGAAAGCAAACCTTATTCCGAAACTTTACGACATCAAGCTTTCTAACTGCATGAACATGTTTGACAAGATTGCAGAAGAACGCGAAAAGCGCGGTTTTATTTCAAAAATTGATTTGCCGCTGTAATTTTTATAGAAATTTTTTAAGAAGCAAAAGAACCTGTACAATTTGAGAAAGCAAGGCAAGTTGTGCAGGTTTTTTATTGCCCAAGCGCAGTTTTTAAATTCTTCAGCAAAAGAGTTTTATAAAGAACTGCCTTACCAGTTGTATTTATTTTTTTCTTTATGTTAAAATCGTTCAAATACGCGCACTTTGCGCTGGGAGGTAACAGATTATGGAAAAGAAACTTTGCCCTTGTGGTTCAAATAAAGCTTATGATGAATGTTGTGAACCAATTATTAAAGGAACAAAAGACGCACCAACTGCCGAAGCTTTGATGCGCAGCCGTTACACAGCTTACGTTGTACACGATATTGATTACATTGTTGCAAGCTGCAAGCGCAACGGTGAAGAAAACGACATTGATATGGAAGAAACCCGTAAATGGAGCGAAGAATCTACATGGCACGGCCTGACAATTCTGCGCACAGAGAAGGGTACTGAAAACGATGACGAAGGTACGGTTGAATTTACTGCGTCTTACACAACACGCAAAGGCATTCGCGAATTGCACCACGAAATGGCCGGTTTTAAAAAGTTTGACGGCAAATGGCTTTATGTAGAAGGCATCATCAAGCCGGAAACTGTTCTTCGCGAAGGTCGCAAAATCGGACGCAATGAAAAATGTCCGTGCGGAAGCGGAAAAAAATACAAGCAGTGCTGTGGCCGCTAAAAGGGAAAAACTATGCAAGTTATCACCGGTTTTCATGCGGTAGAAGAAATGCTGCGTTCGCCGCTTTGTACGGCAGACGGTGCAAAACCGCATCTGGAATATGCGAAACCAGGCCCGCGCGTTAAAAAAATTCTGGAAGATGCCAGAAAACGCAACATTCCTGCAAAAGAAGTAACAATGGCTCAGCTTGACAGCCTTTGTGCTAACCTTGAAGAAACTGCGCAGAATCACCGCGGCCTTGTTCTTGTTATTGACGGCCTTCAGAAACAGGCTCAGAATTTCGTTCAGTTTGACGGTGTTTTAGCCGCCCTGAAGAAAAAAGAAAATGCGCTGGTTGTCATTCTTGACAGCGTTACGGATCCTCACAACGTAGGTGCTGTAATCCGTTCCTGCGACCAGTTTGCCGCCGACCTTTTGGTATTGCCGGAACACCGGGGTGCAAGCGAAAGTGATGTTATTTTGCGAAGCAGCGCCGGGGCTGCGGCATGGGTTCCCCAGGCAGTAGTGAATAATTTGAACCGCACGGTTGAACTTTTGAAAGAAGCCGGGTTCTGGATTTATGGCGCAGATGCAGGCGGCAGTGCCTTAAGTGAAACTTCGCTTAAAGGCAAGGTTGCAATTGTAATGGGTAGCGAAGGTTCGGGCATAAGCCGCCTTTTGAAAGAAAAATGCGACGCTATCCTTTCTATTCCAACCTGCGGAAAGCTTGACAGCCTGAATGTTTCTGTTGCGGCAGGAATTCTTCTTTACGAAGCCCACCGCCAGCAAATGTAAGCAGAAAAAATGGTAGTTTTTGCCAAGATTTTTCAAAAATCGGGGCAAAAACACCTTTTTGCCGGTTGACCAATTTTCCTTATTTTTTTAGAATGACATATGACTTTGGGGGTGTAGCTCATCTGGCTAGAGCGCTTGCATGGCATGCAAGAGGTAAGGGGTTCAAGTCCCCTCATCTCCATAAAAGCTGCTTAATCTTTAGGCAGCTTTTTTTATTTTACGCCTCGTTTTAAATTTCTTGTCCCATCGTATTTTATCTGTATTTTTCAATTTTTTTCATTTTTCTGGCAAACTTTTTCTTTTTAATTTTTACAAAAATAATGCAAGTCTAAAATAAATTCTCATGGTAAAATGATTTATATTTCACTTTGCTGAAACGTGCTTTTTGTTGAATTAGAGGAGGATTTTTTCAATGAAAAAACTTATTAACATAAGTGCAAAGCAATTTATAAAAGTTGTTTTACCTTTGCTAATTGTGGCAGTTTTTACAATAACTTCTTATACCATAATGATTAACAAGCTTATTGATGAAATTGTTACCAATGCCACCGGCAAGGGTATTGAACGCGTTGAAAAACAGATTCTGCGCACGCTTGATGTAGAAATTACCAATCTTGACATGATTTCAGATATTGCAGCCCTTACGCAGGCTCCATCGTCCCTTTCCATGCTTGTAAAATCTGCGGCTGCCAAAAACGAAACGGTGCTGGCTTACTATTTTTCAAGCATTAAGCCGCTTTCAAAAGGCGGCTATCTTGTAATGAGCGACGACTGGAAAGCCCCTGCCACTTTTGACCAAACTTCGCGCCCGTGGTATTCGGGCGCACTGGAATCAAAAGGCCAGATTTTTGGCAGCGACATTTATGTTAATGCACGCAGCGATACAAAATGCATTTCACTTTCCAGGGCAGTTTACAATGAACGCGGCACGGCAGTTGGCGTTGTAGGGTTCGACATGGATTTGGAAAAACTTTCGATCAGCCTTGGCAACATACAGGTTTCTCCGTCTTCTTCAATGAACATTGTTACTGCCGACGGCCGCTACGTTACCCATTATGCGGACAAAAATAAAATTAACGATTCCAATATTTTTGATGAAATAAACTTAACCGTAAAAGACCGGAATTTTGAAGGTTTTGTTAACGACGGTGAAACGAAGGTTATCAGTTCGTTTTCCGAATATTTCTGCATTGGTAAAATACCTGGCACGCCGTGGTACATTGTCGTTCAAGGTGAACGCAACGATTTTGTAAAGAAGCATTTTACATGGGGAATAATTATTCTTGTAATAACGGCAATCCTTATTCTTGTTAGTGCAGGCTTTAACGTTTACAATGCAAACATAACTGCTGCAAAAGAAAAAGCTTTGGGTGAAGAACTTATGGACGAAACTCAGAATCTGGTCGTCGTTGCAAAAGAAACCTCTGCAACTTCCCAGGACCAGTCTGCGGCCGTCAAGGAAATTGTTGCTACAATGGAAGATACAAACAATCTTTCAGAAAACATTGCAGAAAAAATTCAGGGCGTTACTTCTGTTGCACAAAAAACCAGCAGCGATGTTGCTGACGGTGCCAGTGCCCTTAACGTAAACGTAGACAAGCTTTACGAAATTTCTGAAGCCAACAAGGAAACGATTGACGGCATTAAGGAACTTTCCAAGGAAATTGACAACATCTGGGACATTGTTACCATGATTACCAGTGTTGCCGATCAGGCAAAAATTATTGCGTTTAATGCAGAGCTTGAAGCCGCAAGTGCAGGCGAGGCCGGTAAAAACTTTCACATCGTTGCTTCGGAAATTAGGCGGCTGGCAGACGGAATTATTGACAGTACCAAAGAAATTAAAGACCGCATTTCAGCAATCCAGCATTCTTCAGATTCCCTCATTCTTGCTTCTGAAAGCGGAACTGTTAAAGTTGCCGAAGGCGTTAAAACAGCAAAGGAACTTGAAGAACGCTTTGCAAGCATTAAGTCCGGCGCAGAAATTACAGCCCAGGCCGCTGAAGAAATAACAACAACCATTCAGCAGCAAACTTATGCTTCAAGCCAGATTCTTATTACGCTTAAGCAGATTTCTGCCGGCGTTGAAAATTTCAGTGCCACAACAGAAAACGTCAGCAGTGCGGCGGCAAAACTTCAGGAAGTTGCAGAAAAACTTAACGTTATTACAAAGCAAAATGACAGTGAAGAAGTCGACGCTTAGTTATTTTTGCTAAAAAAACTGAAAGAAAAGAAAAACACGTGAAAAAGCAGGAGGTCTTTGCAAAACATGCACTGGCTTTCTGCTTTTTTTGTTTTTTCTTTTTTGCTATACTTTTGCCGTGAATATTGTACTTTTTTCAGCAGATGAAATAGATAAACCGCTGAACCCGCGTGACGAGCGTGCCAAACACATTAAAGGCGTTTTGCACAAAGGCGCAGGCGATACTTTTGAAGCCGGCGTTATAAACGGCAAAAGCGGCATTGCAACAATTACCGCTGTAAACGAAACCGGCCTTTATTTTTCGTTCAATCCGCAAACAGAAGAACCGCCGCTTTTTAACATTCAGCTGATTGTCGGATTTCCCCGGCCTATTCAGTTAAAGCGCCTTCTTCGCGATGTTTCTAGCCTTGGTGTTGCCCAGGTGCATTTAACGGGCACGGAACTTGGCGAAAAATCCTACAGGCAGTCTACGCTGCTGGACCGTGGCGCGGCTTTTGAAGGCCTTGTAGACGGTGCCGCCCAGGCAAAAACCACCCGCGTACCGGAACTTTTCATGCACGATTCACTGAAGGAATGTCTGGCCGCTTTAAGCTTTGAAAGCGGCAAACCCCTTGAGGAAAAACTGAAAGGTGTTTCAAGTTTTCCACAGGTGGCAGAAACTCTTGTGGATAAATGCGCCCAAAAGCAGGAAGTTATCCACAATTCTTCTGACTTATGCACAATTGTGGATGACCTTAAAAAGTGCGACATTGTACCGGTTTTGCTGGACAACGTAAAGCCTGTGTGCAATTTGTCGGATTTTGCGGCAATGCGCTGCTTTGAGGGCAAAAAAATTGTTGCGGCCATTGGCAGCGAACGCGGCTGGACACAGAAGGAACGGGAACTTTTTTACCGTCTGGGCTTTTTGCCGTGCAGTCTTGGCCGCCGCATTCTTCGCACCGAAACTGCCTGCACCAGTGCCGTAACATTGCTTTTGGCCGCCATGAACGAACTGTAAAGTTTTCAAGCTGAAAATTAACGCAGCCGGCATTTTGTAAAAATTCCGATTACCTTTGTACGATTCGGCAAAAAAAGCATTCTGAATAATTCACTAAAATTGAAATATTTTTAATAAACTGAGGAAAAAAATGAACCAGGACCAGATAAAGGAACTTCTGCTGAAAATTGAAGACAGCGAGCTTGATTTTACCGTAACTTTTACCGGCAAGGAAAGCAAAAAAGTAAACGGGCTTTACACGCCGGACAACCACGAAATTCTTCTGCACACAAAGAATTTTAAAAGCGACAACCAGCTTATTTACACGGCAATTCACGAATACACTCACCATTTGATGACGGAACGAAACCCGCTTGCAAAATGTGCCAGCCGCAGTCATACCAACGATTTCTGGGCGCTTTTTCATTCGCTTTTGGCAAAGGCAGAAGAGCAGGGCGTTTACGTGCTGGGGCTTGAAAATGCGCCGGAACTTGAAGCCTTAACCGAAGAAATAAGGAAAAATTACCTTGAAGTAAACGGCCGCCTGATGATTGAATTCGGCGAGAAGCTTAACAAGGCTTACTCCCTGTGTCAGGAAGCCGGCATCCGCTACGAAGATTATCTTGACCGTGTCCTCCAGCTGCCGCGCAACACGGATAAATCGGTGCGCAAGGTTGCTGCCGTAGCGCCAAACCCGGCAATGGGTTTTGACAACATGAAACTGGTGGCCAGTTTGCCCCAGGGCAAGCGTGCCGAAGCGGAAGAAGAGCTTCTGGCCGGTAAAAGTGCCGAAACTGTGCGTTCCTTTATGAAGAAAAAAGCCGAAGAAGTTGATAAAAAATCCGTGCTTGAAAAAGAAAAGCACCGCATTGAAAAAACGATTGCCCAGCTGAACCAGCGTTTAAGCCTTATTGAAGAAGATTTGGCAAGCCTGTAAAGCTGTTTGTATTGCATTTTTTTATTTGAAAGCTATAGCCCGGCGGCAATATTGAAAAAATTCGCTGCGCAGGGCAAATAAAAAGCACCGGCATTTTGCTTTTTTACAAATTGCCGGTGCTTTTTTATGTTCACTTGCAAGCACTTAAAAATGCGAATGCTAAGTTTTAAGCGTTGTGCGCGCTTTTGTCTAATAAACTGGCGGTTTTTTTCTTCTAGTTTATAATGCGCCAGCGGCCGTCAATGTTTTTCATACGCGAAACAGGCATTTCCAGTATGCGCCCGTCATCGCCAATCATTTTAATCATTGTGGTTAAAGGGTTTACTTCAATTACCCTGAAATTCGTATCATCGTAATGGAACTTTATGCCTTCGTTTGGCAAATTCTGGCGTGCTTCGTTATACCATTCGTGTTCGTAGGAAAGGCAGCATAAAAGCCGTCCGCACTGTCCGCTTATTTTCATGGAATTAAGGGAAAGGTTCTGGTCTTTTGCCATGCGGATTGAAACTGGGCGCAGGCGGTCGGAAACGGCGTGGCAGCAGTACGGCCGCCCGCAAATGCCCAAACCGCCTGTAATACGCGATTCGTCGCGTACGCCAATCTGGCGCAGTTCAATGCGCATTTTGAACACAGAAACCAAATCTTTTACCAGTTCCCTAAAGTCTACGCGGTTTTCGGCACTGAAAAAGAAAAGCACTTTAGGTTCTTCAAAAAGGTAATGGGTTGCAATAAGCTTCATTTCAAGATGATGTGCTTCAACTTTTTCCTGAAAAATCTTGAATGCGCTTTCTTCTTTCTGGCGCAAATCCTTTGCTTTTTCAATGTCTGCTTCGTTTGCCTTGCGGTCAACGTAAACAACGTCATCCGGCTTTATACCAATGGGGCAGTTCGTTTTGCCCATAACCAGCGCCAGATCCTTGCCGTAGCGCGTAGGCACAATTACGTAGTCACCGGCTTCAAGCTTTGTGTTGTCGGCAACGGTAACATAAAGCCCTTCGCTGGAATATTCCAGTTTTGTGCGGTAAAGCGGATCAGGGAAGACGTAATTTTCGCTGTTTTCGGCTTCTTCGTAAACCGAATCTTCCAGCAGCGAAAGATCTTCGTTTTTTTCATCTATATTGCCGTCAAAAAAATCACTCATAAAAAACCTCTAGCTTTTTAAGTCTATCAAAAGTCCGTTAATTTCTTCTATTTTTGCCAGAAACGCAAGCTGGTTGCGCTGGTTTATCAAAACTTCCGTTGCAAGCTTGTCCAGCTTTTTGTCAATTACTTCCACAAGATAAAACTGCTTCGGCCGTTTGCGCCTTACCATTGCCGTGGACTTGCTAGTCTGGTAGCTTTCTACTTCGTAGCAGTTTTTTACCACAAAATTTACAAAATTTTTAACCGCCCGCTTGTAGTTCTGCACTTCTTCCATGGTCTGTTTTTTGCTAAGCACGCTGCCGCTTGAATAAACCGAATCCAGAAGTGTTTCTATTGCCTTTGCATAGCTTAGTTTTGCAATTTCCGGCGGAATGTCATTTGTTTCGGCGGCATCGGAATTTTCAGCAGTTTTCAAAAAGTCAGAAAAAACGCGCCTGCTGCCGTTTGTTTTTTTTGCAGAAGTTTCTTTTTCCTTGTTTAATTGGGCTGCCTGGTTTGCAGCAGAAAAATACAGTCCGGAATTAAGCGGGTCAAGATTGTTCATAAAGGCTAGTCATTGCTGCGCAACTGAAAGGTTTTACCGGCAATGGCTTTTTCATCAAGCCAGCGTTTCTGTTCCAGCAAAAAGCTTTCTTCGTTGCTTAGGGAAATACATTGCCCGTTCAAAAGCACGTCATCCTCTACGCAAAGTTTTCTGGTAACAACGTCGCCCAAAACCATTGCTTTTGAAAAAATATGTACGCTTTCCGGGGCTAAAATGTCGCCGTTTACCACGCCGTACACGTTTGCAGAAGTTGCAATCAGGTCTCCCTTAATGCGCGCACCAGCACCAATAATTACGCGTCCGGCAACTTCCAGTTTTCCGTCAATGTCGCCGTCAATGCGGGTAAAGCCTTCGGAAAAGAAATTGCCTTTTACCGATGAACCGGCGCCAACTATTGTGTTTATTGAAATGTCGTCCAAATGAAAAGTTCCAGCCATAAATTCAATTAAAAATGCCGGTTAAAAATCTTTTAAGCCAGCCTGTAATTTTAAGTTTCAAGCCGTTCCTACGGCAATTTTAAAAAGCTACTTTGTAAAAACTACGTTTACGTACTGCGCCGGGTCTACAATTTCAGAACCGATGTGAACTTCGTAGTGCAGGTGCGGACCGGTAGAAACGCCGGTGTTGCCAATCAGGCCGATTGTGTCGCCCTGAGAAACGAACTGACCTTTTTTTGCAATTGTCCTGCTCATGTGGCCGTAGCGTGTATAAAAACCGTGCTTGTGCTTTACGATTATGTAGTTTCCCAAACCCGGGTCGTAGTTTACCTGTACAACCTGTCCGTTTGCAGTTGAAATGATAGGGTCGCCCGAATGGTAAGTAGAAAAGTCCATTCCCTTGTGAATGTACCACTGTCCGGTAATCGGGTGCAGGTTATGGCCAAACGCCATTGAAACGTGACCGATTCCGCCTTTTAACGGGTGTACGCTTGGAATGTCGGCAAAAAGCGTGCCCTGTTCCTGAAGCATTTTACCTATTTCTTCAATCGGGCTTACGGCACTTTCAAGATAGCTTGCAAGCTGCTTTATGTCGGCGCTTTCGGCAACAATGTTGCCGCTGTTTTCCGTAAAATTGAACATTGAAGCAAGGTCGCCGTTCTGACCGCTGCCGGTTGCTTTTTTGTTCTGCTGTTCAACACCCAAAAGCGAAAGTGTGTTTGAAAGTGAATTTTCGAATTTCTGGGCAGCCTGCAGAAGGTTTGTATTTTCGTCGCGCAGTTCGTCAAGGCCGGCGCGTGCTGCGCGGTTTTCGTTCTGCAGGCGTGCAATTTCTGCATTTGCCGAAATTGAAGATTTATTGAACCATAAGAAAGAAAGACCGATTCCGCCTAAAATCAGAAAGGCAAAAACCAGTGAAAAAATCGAAGTCTGAAAGTTTAGAACTTTACTCTGCGAATGAGGCACAATCATTATCGTAAGCTTGCGGTTTCCGGCTTTAAAAAAACCGGCAAATCCTCTGCCTATTCCAGTGCCAATTGAAGCAAAAAATTTAAAAACCATCTGCACAAAGTTTTTCTCTGCGCGTTTGTATCTGCGTGTCTGAGACACCCTACCACTCCCTAAAAACGTGGCGCATTTTTTTGTTAATTTCTATTTTTAAATAACTCAAAGCACCCACCCAAATTTCTTCTATAATATCACTTTTCTGCGCCAGCTGTCAAACAAGGCAAAGGGCGCAGAAGGGTTTTAAAATTGAAAAAAAGAGAAAATTTTTCCGGTTTGCATAATTTCCAGAGCCGTTTTCAGTATTTTTCATTTAATTGACGATTCAATTTTCCTGTGTTAAGATTGTCGGAAAGAACATAAAAAAGTTTATGGCTTAACAGAAAAGCCCCTTTGCCGCAGGCAAGTCTATTTGTTCTAACATCTTTTTATCTTTTTGGAAGAAACATGCAAATTTTTGATACTCACGCTCATATCGGGCTTATTTACGACGACCCGTTAGCCCAGCTTCGTGTTATTCAGGAAGCTAAAAAAGCACAAGTTAACCGCATTGTAAGCATCTGCAACAGCCTGCACGAATTTTCTAAAGTATATGACAATTTGAAATTCGTTTCGGGTATTTACCACGCAGTAGGCGTTGCTCCTTCGGAAGTAACTAACCCGGGTAAAGACTGGGTGCAGACCGTAGAAAGCGCCCTTAAATTGCCAAACGTAGTGGCATTAGGCGAAACAGGCCTGGACTATTATAAAAAATTCGGCAACAAGCGTACCCAGACCGAACTTTTCATTACCCAGCTTCAGCTTGCACAGCAGTACAACATGCCTGTAATCATTCACAACCGTGATGCAGGCAGCGACGTGCTGGAAATTCTTTCCGAATACATACCGGACGCAGGTGCTGTTTTTCACTGCTATTCGGAAGACGCTGAATATGCAGAAAAATCTCTCGATCTGAACGTGTACTATTCTTTTGCCGGTAACATTACTTACCGCAATACGCGCAACCTGCACGAAACGGCACTTAAACTGCCTTTGGACCGCATCCTGATTGAATCAGAAAGTCCGTTTATGGTTCCGGCCCAGTACAAGGGCAAGCGAAACATGCCTGCCTATACGGTTTCTACCTTGCAGTTCCTGTCAGAACTTCTGGACAAGGACGAGGAAGAACTTGCTGACCAGCTGTGGAAGAACAGCTGCAAATTTTTCCGTCTGCCGGAAGCATAGATATGGAAAATTCAGCAGAAAACCAGTACAACGAATATTATCATCCGGTAAAAATCGGCAGCCTTCAGCTGGAAGGAAATCTGTTCCTTGCGCCGGTTGCAGGTTATTCCGATTGCGCCTTCAGGTATCTGTGCCGCAGGGGCGGTGCAAATTTTGCCTATACCGAAATGGTTTCAACCGAAGCACTTATCCGCGAATCCGGCAAAACCAACATTCTGCTTGAACGTGCAGAAAACGAAACCAGTTACGCAGTGCAGATTTTTGGCGGAAACCCGGAAACAATGGCAAATGCCGCCCGGCTGGTGGTAGAAAGAACCGGCTGCGAAGTAATCGACATAAACGCCGGCTGTCCCGTGCCAAAAATCGTAAAAACCGGTGCCGGTTCCAGCCTTACCCGCGATCCTGACCGCCTTTATGCAATTACAAAGGCCGTTGCCGAAGCCGTGACGGTGCCGGTTACGGTAAAAATCCGTTCCGGCTGGGACGATTCCCATATTACTTTTATGCAGGCGGCAGAAGCGGCATTGAACGCCGGGGCGCAGGCAATCACCCTGCATCCGCGCACCCGTGCCCAGGGTTACGAAGGCAAGGCAAAAAAAGAATACCTTTCGCAGCTGGTTGATTTTGTAGCAGGCCGGGTGCCTGTTTTTGCGAGCGGCGACATTTTTACGCCGGACGACGTTTTGCAGACAATTAAGCAGACCGGCGTTGACGGCGTAATGTTTGCACGCGGTGCAATGGGCAGTCCGTTCATTTTTGAAGAAACCCGGCGTTATTTGCTTACGGGCGAAGTATACAAAACCCCGGCAAGCGAACGTATAAAGGCCGGTTTGGCTGAACTGGATATTCTGGCTGATAAAATTGGCGAACTGCCTGCCTGCCGCGAAATGCGAAAAAGGTTCTGTGCCTATTCAAAAGGTCTGGAAAATGGTGCCCAGATGCGCGCCCAGATTGTTTCTTCCTGCACAAAAGAAGACTATCACAAAGTATTTGACGCCTTTATATGTTAGTGGTTCATATAAAAACTGCAAAAAGCCCGGTCTTTCTGAATAATTCACTTTTTTTGGAAAGATTTGCGTTTGCATTTATGGCTTTATAGAGTTAAAATATGAGATATGTCGTTTTTTAGCAGTATTTCTGATTTTTTTAGCATTATTTTGGGCAGTTCAAGCTCTGATGTATCAAAAAAGCACAATATTCGTAAAATAGAAGCTGAATTAAAGGCGATGACGCCTGTTTTTTATAAAAACCACCAGATTCTTGCACCGTTTCCAGAATCGCTGATTATGCTGCACCAGAATTCTGAAAAAATCTGCAAGGTTCTGGAACAGACGATTCTTAATACTACAAACAATGTTTCTGCAAACTACATCGAACTGCTGCTTTCTACCGGTTTTTCAACTGAAGTATGCACAAACCTGAAAAAGCTGGACTACAACGTGCGCAAGGAAGCCATGCGCAGTGCTGAAACAGAAAAGAAGGAAGTGGATGCACAGAATGCTACGCTGAATGCATTTATAAAAGGCATTCAGAATTCCAAGCAGATGGAACAGATTGACATTGTAATTTCAAGGCTGTACCAGTTTTATGACATTTGCAGTTTTGCCTACGAAAAATTCATTCAGGAATTTGCCCCCGAATACGGACTTGCAACTTTAAAGGGAATGCCGATGCTGCGCCCGGTTAACCTTGTGGTTCTGGAACAGCGGCTTTTGGATCTGTATTACGTTTTGGACGGTTTTGTTTTGACCGGTTCAATTTACAAGGCTTTCCTGCTTTTGGCAGAACACGTCAAGGCTGCGCCCCTTACTGAAGAAGAAAGCAATGCCTATACCGAAAGCCTTAAAAAGATTTCCGTAATTTTAACGCGCTACATCAACAGCGACGTAATTTTAAAACTGCTGTGTGTTATAAAAAACGACCCGGATTACAAGCCTGCCGTTAACAAGTATGAACACGAATATTTGCAGACCTACATAAACCGCTGCCGCCAGATGTTCGCCGCCGATACACAGCGCATTGTAAGCGAGCTGAAAGACGACCGCCTGCGTGAAGGCATGCATGAAATTTTCAACGGCAAAGACCTGCTGGAAGTTTCTTCCTACAACAACGAAACGAATGCAACCTTGCAGAAAACCTGTACGCAGATGTTCATGTGGACAACACCTTTGCAGATTTTGAAAAGTTTTGTTCATTATTACATGTCGCAGGAAATTATGGAGCTTTTGAACGACATTGTTGTTGAAGGTTTGTTCAGTAATGCGAACATTCAGCAGTCTTTTGGCGCAAATGTTTTTCATTGCAGCGGAATTGCTGAACGGATAAGCCAGTTTGAAAAATCTTTTGAAAATAACAGCGAAAACGACCTTTCTTCGATTTTCAGAATGGCTGCCAACAGTAAAAGCAGCCAGAACGCAACCGACCAGCTTACAAAGCGGATGGCTGCCATAAATGCGCATGCAAAAAACATGCTGCAGGACGACATGACGAAGATTCTGCGTCTGTGCAACAATATAAACGATATGTTTGCCGATACGAAAAAAGGCAGTCCTGATTTGATTACAAACGTAAAGATGATGCTTTATTCAACGCGCAACCGAAACCGCAGCCGGCTTTTGGAAAGTCAATTCATTTACTGGCAAAAGTTTACGGAATTTATGAAGAATTACGTCGTTTTTACCGATAAAGAGTAGAATATGGATTATACTTTATTGGAAGTTGAAACAAACCAGCAGGTAAAAGACGTCTCATACTACGAAAAGCAGATTTACGATTTGAAACAGCTTTTAGAGATTTCAAAGAGTTTTTCGTCTGTTCTGGAATACAATAAAGTAATCGAATCAATACTTTACATTTGCATGTGCCAGATGCGTACTTTAAGTGCTGCCTTGTTTACAAAGCCGGACATTAACAGTCAGTATTTTACGCTTGGTTCAAATTATACGGGTATGTTGTTAAACCCGGATGTGGATTACAGCATAAACGCTCATCACCGCCTTATCAATTTGCTTGAAAGCACAAACCTTTCCTACAGTTATGAAGAAATGGCTGAAATACTGAAGGACGGCGCAAAAGACATAAGTTTCCTTGCCGGTTTGTCTCCGTCGCTAATCGTTCCGCTCGTTGCCAAAAAGCGTCTTAACGGCATTCTTGTTTTGGGCGAACGTATTGATTTGGGCGACGGCAGTGCATACAGCGATTACGAAAAAGAGCAGATTCTTAACATTGCTTCCCTTGCTTCTCTTGCAATCAACAACTCTGCGCTGGTTGACATGGCTTCAACCGACATGATGACCCACTTAAAACTGAAGCATTTTTTCTTTTCCAAGCTTATTGAATCTGTTGACAACGCCATTATAAACGACCAGCCGCTTTGCGTTTTTATGCTTGATATTGACCATTTCAAATTGTTCAACGATACCTATGGCCATGCCTGCGGCGACATGGTTCTTATTGAAGTTGCTTCCATGATTAAGCAGTGCGTGCGTGCAGACGATTTGGTTGCGCGTTACGGCGGCGAAGAATTCGTGGTTCTTTTAAGCGACATTAAAAAAGACAGTGCTTTTGAAATTGCAGAAAAAATACGCACTACAATTGCAAACCGCGAACTTGAATTTGAAGGCAAAAAAATTCACGTTACGATTTCAATTGGGCTGAAAGAATTTACTGCAAAACGTACCACAACTGCAAACAAACTTGTTGAAGATGCCGACGCTGCCCTGTACGTTTCAAAAAATACCGGGCGCAACAAGACAACAATTTATTCGGCACACAGAAAACAACCTGCGGACCAGAACTAAGGCGCGTAAATGTCTTTAAAATCGATAATTCATAAACCGTTTAAATATTCTTACAGTAATTTTACATTGGGGTTAATATGCGTTAATTTCGTTATTTTCCTTCTTTGCAGGAATTTTACGAATTTGCAGTCGCTTTTAAGCCTGAATGTTCTTTATATCGTTAAAAAACATGCTTACTGGCAGTTTTTTACTTACATGTTCATGCATGGTTCGCTGGAACATGTTCTGCTGAATATGCTGGCGCTTTTTTGCTTTGGAATGCCGGTAGAACGCGGACTGGGCAGCAGGGAATTTATGCTGCTTTATCTGCTTAGCGGCGTGTTCTGCGGTATTTTTTCCTTTGCGGTTTATTATTTTGGCGGCATGAACGGAAACATAATGCTGTTTTACATTCGCCTTGTCGGCGCTTCCGGTGCAATTTATTCGCTGCTTCTGGCTTATGCGGTAATGTTTCCGCGTAACGTTGTGTATATTATGGGTGTTATACCTGTACCGGCACCAATGCTGGTTTTAATTTATGCAATAATTGCCCTTGCAAGCCAGATTTTCGGTTTGAACGGCAATGTGGCGCATGTTACGCATTTGGCAGGTTTTGTTTTTGCCTGGTTTTATTTTATTGTCAGAATGGGAATTAACCCGATAAAGGTATGGAAAAACTTATAGAACCGATTTTTACATTTGCGGCAGGCGGCAGGTGTGGCCGTTGCAGGGCAGTTTTCATTCTGCTGTTTCTGTGTGTTTTTCAGCTTGCTGGGGCGCAGGTTTTGCCGGGACAGCAGCAGGTTAAATTTCAAGTTTTTACGTTAACTGAAGGAATTCCGGGGCTGGAAGAAAAAGTAGACGAAAGCGTGAACGGCGTTTTCAGCCTGCCTATCAGCCATTTGCGCCAGTCGGTACCATTCATTCTGGAAGGAATTTTGTACGGCTGGAGTTTTTCCTACACGCCATCTGACAAGCTTAGGGGTGTGGAAGAGTTTTTCGATTTTCAGTCCGTAAACACTGTAAAAATAGGCGATCCGCGCATAACTTTTTCCGGCTATAAAGTTGACGAAAGTTTTTTTTCGTGCTGGGTCAGCTATGACCGTACCGACGAAATGATGCTTTACCGCAGGCACTGGCAGAGCATTTATCACCCGCAGATTCGCGGTACAGGCGTGGCTTCAATTTATGAAGGCGACGAAGGGTTTAAGGCTGCCTGTGCCGAAGCTGCTAAAAACGCCCTGCGGAACTATGCGCGCGGCATTGTAAAAAACAAGCCGAAGGAAATTACGGGCAGGGTTTTACTTAGCGAAGCGCCGTTAATAAGTATTCGCAACGGTAAATATGTAGCACAATTGGAATTTTTGCTTGAAATTGACGAAATTTTGCCGTATTCGTCATTTTAATTTGACTTTTAATTAAAAGCATTATAATCTAAGGAAATCTAAGACGCTTTGGGGTGGAGTTTTTAGATATTTTACAATTGCTAATTGCCGATTACCGGTAATGTAATATTTGAGGGGTATTTTATGAAGAAATTTATCATTGCCATTGCTTTTCTGTTTGTTGCCTTGGTTGGTGTAAGCGCTCAGGACCGTCAGGGAAATGTTCCGCTTACAGTGCTGATTTCTGAGCCGAATGACGGTTACACAATCAATATTGAATATACGGAAATGCTGGGTGAAGCACGTTTCATTTACGTTACTAACCGTTTTACTTACGATGAAGATGAAGCCATTAAGGCTGTTCGCGAACGCATCATTTCTTTTACCAAGGAAAAGGGATTCTTCTCTTATTCTTACATGCGTCCAACAATCACCAAAACTGATTATTCTGCAAACAAAACTTATTTTTATTCTTTTGTACTTTTGCAAAAATAAGCAGATTGCTGAATGGTTTGAAAACTGCCGGATTGAACGGCAGTTTTTTTATGCTTTCACGGTTTTCTGCTTTTTTTTGTGTGTTAAGTACGGCTTAATTTTTTGCAGAAAAATTAAGAATAGTGCTGATTTTTACAAGAATTCCGTATACAAACAAAAACGATTTTTGTATTATTTTTGCAAGTTGGAGGTTACTATGAAAAACTTATCAAAGTATGTTGTTTTTTGCGCTTTGGCACTTTTTGTTGCTTCGTTTACTGGTTGTGCAAAAAAAACAGAAAACACAATTAAAATTGGTGGTGTAGCACCGCTTTCCGGCAATGTTGCTGTTTATGGTGTTGAATGCAAGAACGGTATTGACCTTGCCATTGAAGAAATTAACGCTGCCGGTGGTGTTAACGGCCAGATGCTTCAGTTTATTTGCGAAGATGATGAAGGCGACCCTGCAAAATCTGTAAACGCCTACAAAAAACTTGTTACTAACGACAAGGTAAAAATCGTGATCGGTTCGTTAACTTCTGGTTGTACAATTGCAATTACAAATCTTGCCCAGTCACAGAAAATCATTCAGATTGCACCTGCTGCAACTGCAACTGCCGTAACAGAAGCTGGTGATTACATTTTCCGCGCCTGTTTTATTGACCCGTTCCAGGGTCGCGTTGGCGGTAAGTTTGCATACGAAAATCTTGCAACAAGAAACGCAGCAATTCTTTACGACATCGGTAATGACTATTCTGTTGGTTTGACAGACAACTTTGTTGAAGAATTTACAAAAATGGGCGGAAAGATTGTTTCTAAGGAATCTTACAGCACAGGCGACAAAGACTTTAACGCCCAGCTTACAAAAATTAAGGCTGCAAGCCCGGACGTTGTATATCTTCCTGACTATTACGGAACTGTTGCACTGATTGCAAAGCAGCTTCGCGCACAGGGCATTACAGTGCCGATTGTTGGCGCAGACGGATGGGACGGTTTTACAAACGAAAACGCCGGTGATGAAGTTCTTAACGGTTATTATTCTAACCACTATGCAGAAGACAGCGACAGTCCGGCCGTTCAGAAATTTGTAGCTTCTTTCAAGGCTAAATACAACAAGTCGCCAAACGCTTTTGCAGCCCTTGGTTACGACAGTGTTTACATGGTTAAAGATGCAATTCTTGCAGCCGGCACAACAGACGTTGTTAAAGTTCGCGATGCAATTGAAGCAACAAACGCTGACTATGTAACAGGTCACATGACTTTTGATGCAAAACATAACCCGGTTAAATCGGCTGTTATGCTTAAAACTGCACGCGTAGACGGCAAACTTACTGCTGTTTATGCTGCAACTGTTGACATTCAGTAATTATTAGCAACATACAGAAAGCCTGCTGATTTTTGGCAGCTTTTTTACAGTTTGCACAAAGGGGTGCGGTGCGTGATAGTAATGCTACCGCCCCCTTTTTTGTTTTTTAAATTTAAGGTAAGCTTACACAATTTCAGTTTGTACATAGAGATAAGCGCGTTTTGGGAGGATGTGTTGGATACGTTTTTGAAACAGCTGGTTAACGGTCTTTCGTTGGGCAGTATCTATGCATTGATAGCACTTGGTTATACCATGGTTTATGGTATTGTAAAACTTATTAACTTTGCCCACGGCGATGTTATGATGGTGGGCGCATATACCGGTTATTTTGTTCTTATGCGGCTTGGCACTACGCCTTTCGGGCTGGCGTGTGCGTTTCTGGCCGCAATGGTGGTATGTTCGCTTTTAAGCCTTGTAATTGAACGCTGCGCGTACCGGCCTTTGCGCAATGCTCCGCGCTTAAATTCGCTTATTACGGCAATTGCCGTTGAATTGATTTTGCAGAACGTTATGCGTGTTCTGCCGTTTGTAGGGCCAAACCCGCGTCAGTTTCCTACAATGGAAACAAAAGTTTTTACCTTTTCAACTGCAAGCTATCCGGCAGGGCTTGTTTCTGTTTCCAACATTCAGCTGGTTGTAATAATTTCTTCTGCGGTGCTGATGCTTATTTTGAACTATGTAATTAACTATACAAAAACCGGCCGTGCAATGCGCGCCGTCAGTTTTGACATGGGCGCTGCAAGCCTTATGGGCGTAAACGTAAACAGAACTATTGCCACAACTTTTGTAATCGGTTCAATTTTAGCCGGTGCAGGCGGCGTGCTGTACGCAACGGCTTATCCGCAGGTAGACCCGTTCATGGGTTATATACCGGGCTTAAAGGCCTTCGTTGCTGCCGTTCTTGGCGGCATCGGTTCTGTGCCGGGCGCAATGCTTGGCGGCATTATCCTGGGCATTGCCGAAACCATGACCAAGGCATATTTCAAATATTCACAGTACGCAGACGCAATTTCTTACTGTATTTTGATTTTAATTTTGCTTGTAAAACCGGCTGGTTTGCTTGGCAAAAAACGTGTTGTTAAGGTTTAAGGGTGTAAATATGGAAAGTAAATTGAAATCAAATAAATTTGCCAGAAGTACGCTGATTTTAACTGTTGTAGCGCTGGTTTTGCTGCTTGTTCCGGCATTGCTGATTGATTTGCCGGTCGGCTTTCCCGTAATCAATGCGTACACTGCCCAGATTATAACGCTTGGTGCAATTAACGCAATTATGGCAATAAGCGTAAACGTTGTCTGCGGCATTACCGGCCAGCTTTCTTTGGGACAGGCTGGTTTTCAGGCAATCGGCGCCTATTCCGTAATTCTGCTTACATCAAACGCCGGTATTCCGCTGCCGGTAAGCATTCTTTTAGCCGGAATTATTGCAGCATTCTTCGGCTTTTTAATCGGTTTTCCAACCTTAAAGCTGGAAGGTGATTACCTTGCAATCGTTACTCTGGCGTTCGGCGAAATCATCCGCATCTGCCTTGTAAACCTTAAAAACTTTACAGGCGGCCCTAACGGCATTCAGTTCAGTACGGTTTTTACCACCAGCCTGGATCACGGTCCTGCAATTGCCTATTTTACAATCGCGGGCTCGCTTATTTTGATTGTTGTGTTCTTGCAGAATTTCCTGCGTTCAACTTACGGCCGTTCAATACTTGCCGTGCGCGAAGACGAAATTGCCGCCAACAGCAACGGCATAAGCGTTTTTAAGTACAAAATGATTGGCTTTGTAATTGCGGCTTTCATCGGCGGCATTGGTGGCGCACTTTATGCACCGTTCATCGGCTTTGTAAAACCGGATTTAGGCTCGTTCAACAATTCAATTAACCATTTGATTTACGTTGTTTTAGGCGGCATGGGCAGCATTACGGGCGGCATTGTCGCAGCATTCGGCCTTACAATCCTTCAGGAAATGCTCCGCTTCCTGCGCGATTACCGTTTGCTGATTTATCCGGTAATCCTTATTTTTGTAATGCTTTACCGGCCGCAGGGACTTTTGGGCACAAAAGAACTGAGTTTTGTAAAGACTTTTGATGCAATTCCCGGTTTTTGGGCAAAAATTACCGGCAAAAACAAACAGAAAGAAGGTAAAAAATGAGCGAACTGCTTTTACGCGCAAAAGATATTGGTATTGTTTTTGGCGGTTTGCGTGCCGTTAGCGATTTTAACCTTGAACTTTTTGAAGGTGAACTTATCGGTTTAATCGGGCCAAACGGTGCCGGAAAAACAACCGTATTCAACATGCTTAGCGGCATTTACAAGCCTACAAGCGGCACAATTACTTTTGTAGACCGCAATGACGAACTTTTGGTAACCAACAAAAAAAGTCCTGCCGAACTGAACCGCATCGGCATTGCACGCACCTTTCAGAACATTCGTCTTTTCGGCAATCTTACGGTAGGCGAAAACATTAAAATTGCCCTGCACCAGACACGCAGCGTAAACCCTTTTGACGTTCTTTTCCGCACCAAAAAGTTCCGCAGCGACGAAGAACACATGCATACAAAAACCGTGCAGCTTCTGGAACTTTTTCATCTGGAAAATAAAATAGACGAACTTGCCAAAAACCTGCCTTACGGCGAACAGCGCAAGCTGGAAATTTGCCGCGCACTGGCAAGCAAGCCTAAGCTTCTGCTTCTGGACGAACCGGCTGCCGGCATGAACGGTCAGGAAACCGAAGAACTGATGCACATGATCAGCGAAATCCGCAAAAAATTCAATTTAACGGTTCTGCTTATTGAACACGACATGAAGCTTGTTATGGGCATTTGCGAACGCCTGCTGGTTTTAAACTACGGGCGCGTTATTGCAAGCGGCGTACCGGCAGAAATTCAGTCAAACGAAGAAGTAATTAAAGCCTATCTGGGTTCCGGTTACGAAGAAGCAAAGGAGGCATAAATTGAGCATGCTTGAAGTAAAAGACCTTGTTGTAAGTTATGGCGCAATTAAAGCCTTGCAGGGCATTTCCTTTAACGTTGAACAGGGTGAAATTATTACGCTGATTGGGTCTAACGGTGCAGGCAAAACAACCACCTTGCATTCAATCAGCAATTTGCTAAAAAAAGTAAGCGGCACCATTACATTTGAAGGCGAAGACATTACAAATTTAAGCGCTGATAAAATAGTTCAGCGCGGGCTTATACAGGTGCCGGAAGGCCGCCGTGTTTTTGCCGACATGTCCGTAAAGGAAAACCTTGTAATGGGCGCTTACACCCGGCACGACAAGGAAGGCATAAAACGCGACCTTGAATGGTGCTTTGAACTTTTTCCGCGTTTAAAAGAAAGAATAAACCAGTTAAGCGGTACTCTTTCCGGCGGCGAACAGCAGATGCTTGCAATGGCCCGCGCCCTGATGAGCAAGCCGAAGCTTCTGCTTCTGGACGAACCGAGCATGGGGCTTGCACCGATTCTTGTTGATGAAATTTTTGACATCGTGCAGAAAATCAGCGATGATGGTAAGGGAACGACAATTCTTCTGGTTGAACAGAATGCGTATAAGGCTTTGTCAATTGCAAACCGCGGCTACATTCTGGAAACCGGTTCAATTTCTAAAAGCGGTTTGGCAAAAGACCTTATTAAAGACGATGCGGTTAAGGCTGCATATTTAGGAGGCTGAAATGTTTGTAAAAGACGTAATGAAAGAAAATCCTTTCACCATAAACCCTGATGCAAGTGTTCTTGAAGCAAAGGAACTGATGCGCAAAAACAAGGTTTCTAAACTGCCGGTTGTAGACAAAGGCGGCGCGCTTGTTGGCATTATCACTGCAAACGACCTTCAGAAAGCGTCTCCAAGTCAGGCAACCAGCCTTGACATGTACGAAGTTGGCTATCTGCTTTCCAAGCTGAAAATTGAAAAAATTATGGTTAAAAACGTTAAAACCACCGGCATTGATACTCCGGTAGAAGATGCGGCTCAGCTGATGACAAGCTACAACATTGGTAGCCTTGTTGTTGTTAAAGACGACATTCTGGTGGGCATTGTTACCGAAACTGACCTTTTTGCATCGTTCATAAAAATGTTCAGTGCCAAAACCCATGCTTTGCGCGCGGCAATGGTTCTGGACGAACACCCGGGCGTTCTGTCTAAACTGGTAGATGCAATTGCGCAGAAAAACGGCAATATTGTTTCCCTTGTAACTTCTGATGCCGCCGATGACAACTTTAGAAAAGTTACCATTAAAGTTACCGGCGTAAGCACGGAAGATTTGTCGGCAATGATTTTTAATGTTGGCGGCACTTTGGAAGACATTCGTTCTGTTTAGGGACGTTTATAAAGAAGAAAATTGTATGCGTGTTTTAAGGCGAAATAGCAGAAGGGCGTAAAACACCGTATTTTTTTTGACGAAGGCTTTAAAAATTCAATTTTTAAAGCCTTTATTTTTAATGTTTACTACAATTTAAAAACGGCAAAGGTTGGGTAAAAAATTAGCTGCGCCTTTGCTTTTTGCATTTAAACGGAACTGGAGAATTATGTACAGACTTGTAATTTTTGATATGGACGGCACGGTGCTTAACACGCTGGAAGATTTGGCAGACAACCTGAATGCGGCTTTGTCTTTGCACGGGTTTGTGCCGCGCACTTTGCATGAGGTAAGAAGTTTTGTCGGTAACGGTGCACTTAAACTGGTTAGCCGCGCCCTGCCGCCCGGTGTCAGTCAGGAAATTCTTCAGGCCGTTTATGAAGATTACAAGAAAATTTACAATTCAAATGTAAACGGCAAAACCAGGCCTTACGACGGCATAATTGAACTTATGCAGAACCTTAAAAAAGCCGGTGTAAAAATTGCCGTTAACACAAACAAGCCCCACGATGCAATGATTTTGCTTAACGAAGCCTATTTTGCAGGCCTGCTTGATTTTGCCCAGGGCGCGTTTGAAGATTTGCCCAAAAAGCCGGATCCGGCCGGGGTTAACGCAATTTTGCAGAACCTGAAAATTGAAAAAGAACAGGCCGTTTATGTTGGCGACAGCGACGTAGATTTTTTTACCGCTCAAAATGCCTGTATTGATTCAATTGGCGTGCTTTGGGGCTTTAGGGACGAAAGCTATTTAAGGCAGTTTGGCTTTACCCGTTTTGCCGGTTCCGCCGCCGAATTGCAGAACCTGCTTTTGCAGTAAATTTGAAAATATCGTTTAGCACGAACGAATGGCTAGTTTGAAAAATTTATAAAAAGCAATAAAAGCACAGATTCCGAACCAAGTTCGGAATGATACTTTGTCATGCTGAACTTGGTTCAGCATCTAATTTGTTCCCAAAAAGAATCTAGTTCGTGACGAAAAAAAACTGTAAAATTCTGCATTAAGTTCTAGCAAATAAATTACAATTTAAAACTTGTCAGCCGCAGAAAAATGCCGTAATATATTACAATAGAAAACCGTAAGATGTTACGGCTTTAATTTTTCAGCAAAATTTACAAAAAAAGGCAGGCATTGAATGAGTGAACTGTTTGAACTGGCAGAAAACAACCGGCAAAGTAAAAGCGACTGCATTTTTACTTCGTTTTTAATTCTTCACAACCAGCTTTCTACCGCTTTTGACAAAATTCAGGGTGAATTAAGCACCAGGCAGTTTATGTCGGTTTTAATGCTTATCCGCTTTGGCGAAAAAACGCCTACGCTGACGGAACTTGGCAAAAGTCTTTGCTGCAGCAGGCAGAATGTTAAGCGCATTGCAGGCGACCTTGAAAAAATGGGTTTCGTTGAATTTGAGCAGGGCAGAAACAATTCAATTTTGGTAAAGCTTACGCCAAAAGCCCGCATTTATGCTGAAGGTTTTTTGCCGCATCATAATGCAACGCTGCAAAAGCTTTTTGCCGATTTCAGTGATACGGACATAAACGCCTTTTTCTACATTCTTAAAAAATTCCAGAAATCAATAGAAAATTTTTCAAAGGATGAAGGCAAGCCGGAAAAAGCGGAATAACGGAAAAACCGCCGGTTTTTGAATTATTCAATTTGTAAAATAGATAATTGTTGTGCAATTATGTTTTTGCTAATTTGAATTGAATGGTGTAAAATATTTTATATTCGCATATTTACAGGTGGAATTATGGCTAAATCGAAAGGCAAAAAAGTGAAAGTAATGGATGCCGTTGGCATGGGAAAGAAAAAGTCAGTTGTAAAAATCATTACTTCGTTTGTTATTGCCGGATTTGTTGTATTTATTTTTGCTTTGTGTTTTCTGGCAAGCCAGGCTGTTACCAGCGGACTGGAAAATTATTTTGCAGAACTTCTGGAAAACCATGTGCGGGCCTTTAACCAGGATCAGAGCCGTGTTATGAGCATTCTTTATAACCAGTGCCTTGGTACAAGTACTTCCGATGATTTTCTGGATGCAATGGATATAGGCAATTCAACCAGGGTTGTGCGCATTTTGAATACAGCAACCCGTTCTGCTAATGCTACAAATACCTATGTTTTAAAACCAGACGGCACAATCTGGCATAATACCCATGTTGGCAATTTGCCAAGTACGTATTTTAAAGACAGCGAATTTTTCAAAACCAGTATTACCCGTTTCCCTATTGTTAAATATGCAGTTTTTGAAGACAGGGTTACTTCCTTAGCCATTAATCACTTTAAAACTAAAAACGGGGTAGAGGGCTATCTGCTTATAGAAAAAATCCTGAGCGACGAAAGCACCGTTGACTATTACAGAAGCCTTTTTGACTGTGAAATGACAATTTTCATTGACGATGAACGTGTTGCTACAACAATTGTTCTGGATGATTATTCCCGTGCAATTGGAACAAAGCTTAATAACGATAACATTACGAAAATCACCTACGATGAAAATGAAATTTTTTACGGCCATAACGTTATAAATAATGTTGATTACATTTCGGCTTATATGCCTGTTGACAGCTTTGAAAACATAAAAGGTATGTTCTTTTTCGGTCAAAGCCTTAAGCACATTAAAAAAGTACGCGGCATATTGATGGCGGTTTTAATTCCGGCAATTATTGTAGCCTGTATAATCCTGAACGTTCTGATTGCCCTTGTTCAGCAGATTTTCATTTTTAAGCCGCTTAAACTTGCATCAGGGGCAATTCACGCACTTGCCGACGATACGGAAGAAGCCGATTTGACTTACCGCATTGCATTCCACGCCAACAACGAATTTGGCCGCCTTTGCGACGACATTAACATGTTTTTGGGCAAGCAGCAGCAGCTTATAAAAGATATGAAAGACACCCAGAACAAGCTTGAAGTTATCGGCGAACGGTTGGGCGAATCTTCTGTAGAAAGTGCCAGTGCAATCAGCCAGATTATGGCAAACATTGAAAGCGTGCGCCACATGGCCAACAACCAGAGCAAGGCTATTGATGCTGCCAATGCCGAATTGCAGTCGGCAAATCAGGCAAGCGATGCCTTAATCAGTTCAATTGACGAACAGAGTCAGGGACTGGCACAGTCTTCTGCAAGCATAGAAGAAATGCTTGGTAATATTGCTGCCGTTACCCAGTCAATGGAAAAAATGTCCGGCGAGTTTACCGAACTTGGCAAAGTAACCACCGAAGGTCAGAATATTCAGACTGAAGCAAACAAGAAAATTCAGCAGATGGCTGAACAGTCGCGGCTTTTGATAGAAGCTAACTCGGTAATTGCGCGCATTGCAAGCCAGACCAACCTTCTGGCAATGAACGCTGCTATCGAAGCCGCCCATGCCGGTGACGCTGGTTCAGGCTTCAGCGTTGTTGCAGATGAAATTCGCGCCCTTGCAGAAAACGCAAGCAAGCAAAGCCACATCATCGGTCAGCAGATGAAGGATATTACGTCTACAATCAATCAGGTTGTTGCATCTTCGCTTAGCAGCAAGCAGGCATTTAGTACAATTACTGCCAAGCTTAGCGATACGGACAATCTGGTTAAGGAAATGGGCGGCGCAATGGTTGAACAGAACGAAGCATCAAAATCTGTTCTGGATGCGCTTAAGGTTATTAACGAAGCTACCGCCGAAGTTAAGGACATGACCCAGGTTATGAAAGAAACCAACCAGAAAACAAACGATGCCATGCAGCAGATGACCCAAATTGCGCAGACTGTAAGCGGCAGTATGGACGAAATGGGTGCCGGTGCCGTGCAGATTAACAATGCGGCGCAGGGTGTTTCTAACATGGCGCAGGAAACAAAAGAAAACATCGGTTTGATGGAAGGACTGGTAAAACGCTTTAAGGTTTAGCCAGTGTTTTGCAGCCGTAAAATACTTAAAAATAAAAAACCCGTTTAATTTTCAACAGGCGTACAATGCAACGCCTGCAGAAAATTAAACGGCTTTTTTATTTGTGGAAAAATCGCATCACCTGTGGAAAACCTGCAAAGTTTTCCACAAGGCAGTTTTTCTGTTATTTTCCGGCCTTCAAATCATTCATCATTTTTTCAATGCGGTTTAAGGCTTCTTTTATTTTGTTAATGTCTGTTGCGTAACAGCAGCGGATGAAACCTTCGCCGCCTACACCAAAGGCAGTGCCCGGTACAACGGCAACGTTGTATTCTTTTATCAGTTTTGCGGCAAATTCTTCAGAAGAAAGCCCTGAAGAGCGGATGTCTACAAAGTAGTAAAAAGCGCCGTCCGGTTCACAGGCCGGCAAGCCTATTTCTGCAAAACGCGAACTCATTAAATTGCGGCGCTGCTGATAGCTTAAGCGCATTTTTTCAACTTCGTTTGCACAGTTTCTAAGCCCTTCAAGTGCGGCGTACTGGCTCATAATTGGGGCACAGATTGTGCTGTACTGGTGCAGTTTGTGCACCTGTGCCATAAGATCTGCCGGGCATGCAACGTAACCGATGCGCCAGCCTGTCATTGCAAAAGCCTTGCTGAACCCGTTAAGAACAACGGCATAATCTTTCATGCCGGGCATTGAAGCAATTGAACAGTGCCTGTTATTGTCATAAACAAGTTCGCAGTAAACTTCGTCGCTGAAAACCCAAATCTGGTGCTTTACGCAAACTTCTGCAATTTTTGCCAGTTCTTCTTTGGGGCACATTCTGCCGGTAGGGTTTGAAGGTGAACAGAGCATTAAAACCTTGGTTTTAGGCGTAATCATTTTTTCAACTTCTTCGGCAGTTGGATAGAAGCCGGTTTTGCTTGTATCAAGGCGCACGATTTTGGCATCGCAAAGTTCGGCCAAAGGCTGGTAGCTTACGTAGCATGGTTCGCAAACTATAATTTCGTCGCCGGGGTTTAAAATTGCGCGCATAACAGCATCTATTGCTTCGCTTACGCCAATGGTAATAAGAATTTCTTTTGCCGGGTCGTAGTGCAAATCGTATTTTGTTAAATATTTGGCAATTTCTTCCCTTAATTCGGTTAAGCCCCAGTTTGAAGTGTAGGAAGTGTGACCCTGTTCAAGGTGGTAAAAAGCTTCTTCACGCATTGCCCACGGGGTAGGAAAATCAGGTTCGCCTACACCAAGGGAAATGATGTCGTCGTGACCAATGCAAAGGTCAAAAAATTTGCGTATTGCAGACGGTGGAATTGTCTGCATTTTTTCTGAAAATCTGTCAGTTCGTGTATTCATTATGCGCTAACTCCTTCGCGACGGTCTTTTTTCTCGTCAACGTAAACAATCTCGTTTTCTTTGTAAGTTTTCAAAACAAATGTGGTTTTTGTGCTGCGTACGCCTTCAAGTGTAGAAAGCTTGCGTGCAACAAAAAGGCTTACGTCCTGCAGGCTTTCTCCTTCAATTACAACCTGCAAATCGTAGCCGCCGCTCATCAGGTAAAGGGATTTTACCTGCGGGAAACGCCAGATTCTGTCGGCAATACCGTCAAATCCGTGTTCCCGTTCCGGCGTAACCTGAATCTGTATTACAGCCTGCACCTTGTTTTTGCTGTCCGGGTCTTTTTCCGGGTTGCATATTGCTGAATATTTTAAAATAGTTCCGTCGTCTTCAAGTTTTTTTATGGCGGCTTTTACTTCGGCAGCAGTTTTTTTTGTCATGGCTGCAATGTCTTCGGCGGAAAGCCGGGCATTGTCCTTTAAAAGCGTTAAAATTTCTTCCATTATACGTTACCTCCAAAGCCGAAATTTACCGGAAAAAAGTTCCGGTTTTTTATAAAAGCTTTTATTTATAAGAATGGCTAAAAATTGCCTTACTTTTAAAAGTTTATCATAAACGAGTAAAAATTATAACAGGCTAAAAAGTGTAAAGCATTGTATTTTTTGTAAAATCTTCTTATACTTTTCAAATGTTTCGCCTATATATAGAAAGAAAAAACGGTTTTGAAAATGAAGCCCGTCGCATTTTTACTGAAATCACAGGCTTTTTGGGTGTTAAAAGCGTAACAGCTGTACGCTATCTTAACAGATATGACATTGAAAACGTTGACCAGCAGACTGCAAAAACTGCGGCTGAACGAATTTTTTCAGAGCCACAGAGCGATATGCTTTATTTTGAGCATATTCCTTTAAACGAGGCTGATACTGTAATTATCTGGGAATATTTGCCCGGTCAATACGACCAGCGTTCCGACAGTGCAGAACAGTGTATTTCACTTTTAACCAGCGCTTTAAGCCTGAACAAGGAAAAACCGGCTGTAAGATGCGCAAAAATGGTTATTCTTTCTGGCAATGTTAGCCCTGCCGATGCAGAAAAAATTCAGAAATATTTGATTAACCCTGTGGATTCGCGCCTTGCTTCTCCTGACATTCCGCAGACACTTAAAATGCAGATTACCCAGCCGGGTGACATTCCTGTTTTTGAAGGATTCAACAAACTTGATGCTGCCGGGCTGGAACAGATGCGCCAGACCATGGGGCTTGCCATGGACAGCGCAGACATTGCCTTTGCTCAGAAATATTTTATCAGCGAAGGCCGCGATCCAAGCGAAACAGAAATTCGCGTACTGGACACTTACTGGAGCGACCACTGCCGCCATACAACTTTCAACACGGTTCTTGACGAAATTGCCGTTGACAAAAGTGCAGGCGGAATAAACGAAGCCGTTTACGCTTCGCTTGAAGAATACAAATCAATCCGCGATGAACTTTACGGCGAACGCGCCAAAGCCGGAAGTGCAAATGCCAAGCCTTTAACTTTAATGGACATGGCTTGTATTGGCGCAAAATATTTGAAAAAACACGGAAAGCTGGACGACATTGAACTTTCGGAAGAAATCAACGCCTGTTCAGTTTTTATTGACGTTGACCTTGCAGACTATTCTGAAGGAAGCGCCGGCGGTGCAAAAAGTACAAAAACTGAAAAATGGCTTTTGCAGTTTAAAAACGAAACCCACAACCACCCGACAGAAATTGAACCGTTCGGTGGTGCTGCTACCTGTATCGGCGGTGCAATCCGCGACCCGTTAAGCGGCCGTGCATGGGTTTACCAGTCTTTGCGCGTAACCGGTGCAGCTGACCCAACCGTACCGCTTGAAAAAACCCGTCAGGGCAAATTACCGCAAATAAAACTTACCCGCGAAGCCGCACAGGGCTTCAGTTCTTACGGCAACCAGATTGGCCTTACAACTGGTCAGGTTGCGGAAATGTACCACCCGGGCTTTGAAGCAAAACGCATGGAACTTGGTGCAGTTATCGCCGCCGTTCCGGCAGACTGCGTAAAACGCGAAACACCAGATGCCGGTGACTGCGTTGTTCTTATTGGTGGCGGTACCGGCCGCGACGGTATTGGCGGTGCAACAGGTTCTTCAAAAGCACACAACGTAAAATCAGTTTCTACAGCTGCCGCAGAAGTTCAGAAAGGTAACGCCGTAGAAGAACGCAAAATCCAGCGCCTTTTCCGCAACAAGGCTGTTGACGCAATGATTCGCCGCTGTAACGACTTCGGTGCAGGTGGTGTTTCGGTTGCCGTTGGCGAACTTGCGCCCGGTCTGGACATCAATCTTGATGCAGTTCCGAAAAAATACGAAGGCCTTAACGGTACTGAACTTGCCATCAGCGAAAGTCAGGAACGCATGGCTGTTGTTGTTCGCCAGAAAGATGTTGCAGCCTTAATTGAAGCCGCCGCGAACGAAAACCTTAACGCAGTAGAAATTGCCAAAGTAACAGATACGAACCGCCTTGTAATGACATGGCGCGGTAAAAAAATCGTTGACATTGACCGTGCATTCCTTGATACGGCAGGCGCAAGCCGTTCATGCAAAGTGCACATTACAGAACCAAACCGGGATGAATCTCCGTTGGCAAGCCCGCTGCAGGCTGTTGCCGAAGTTTTGAACACGCCTTGCGGTTGCAGCGATTCAGCCGCTGATACACAGCCCGGCAGCAAGCTAAAAACAGCATGGCTTAAAAACATGGCAGACCTTGCTACCTGTTCCCAGCGCGGCTTAAGCGAACGCTTTGACGGTTCAATCGGTTCTAGCACCGTAATCTTCCCTATGGGCGGAAAATACCAGAGCACACCTGAAAGCGGCTGTGCAGCAAAAATTCCAGTACTTCCGCCATACGAAACAAACACAGCCAGCCTGATGACATTCGGTTACGACCCGCGTGTTGCCCAGTGGTCTCCATATCACGGTGCACAGTCTGCCGTTCTTCAGTCTCTGGCACGCATCAGCGCACTTGGTGGCAACCCTAACAGCTGCCGCTTAACGTTCCAGGAATATTTTGAAAGAACATCTTCAAGCGAAGCCTGGGGAAAACCTGCCGCCGCACTTTTGGGCGCATTGACGGCACAGACAGCAATGAAAACTGCTGCAATCGGCGGCAAAGACAGTATGTCTGGTACTTTTGCAGACCTTAACGTACCGCCAACATTGGTTTCTTTTGCCGTAACAATTGACGACGCACGCACAATGAGCAGCGGCGCATTTAAAAAAGCCGGCAGCAAAGTTTACCTTTTGCCGTGTAATTACGATGAAAAACTTTGCCCGGACTTTGACGCTTTTGCAAAAACAAGCCAGACCTTGTATGAACAGGTTAAGGCACAAAAACTGAACGCCCTTTATTCTGTTGGCGCAGGCGGTATTGCCGAAGCCGTAACAAAAATGTCATTCGGTAACAGAATTGGTTTTGCCTTTGATGCCGGATGTTACGAAAAAATTAAGGCCGCAGCCGGTACACGCGGCGAAATTCTTGCAAACGCCGGACGCACCTGCACAAGCTGGCTTCTGTTCATTCCAATGTACGGAACTATTATTGCCGAAGTTGCAGAAGAAAATTGTGCCGCTTTTGAAAAATCATTTGCCGAAAGCCCGGTTAAGCCATTTGTTTTGGGCAGCACAATTGCAGAAGCAAAAATACTTGTTAAAAAAGCAGAAATTGCTTTGGCAGAAGCAGAAAAAGTATGGGAAGAAACACTTTCAGAAGTATTCCCGCCTGTAACAGCCGGTTCGCGCATTGAAAACGCAGATGCTTATTGCAGCCAGAAACTGCCCGAATACGCGGTAAAAGTTCATTCAAGTTTGGAAGAAAAACGCAAGACTTTTGAAATTTCTTCAAAAGCCAGCAAAAAACCGCACATTCTTCTGCCGGTTTTCCCTGGCACAAACTGCGAATACGACATGGCACGCGCTTTTGCCCTTGCAGGCGGCGACCCGGAAATTTTCCTTTTCCGCAACAACACGCCAAAAGCACTTGAAGAATCTCTGGCACAGCTTCAGCAAAAACTGAAAAATGCCCAGATTCTTGCACTTCCCGGCGGTTTTTCTGCCGGTGACGAACCTGACGGTTCCGGCAAGTTTATTGCCAACGCACTGCGCGAAAGCCGCATTGCAGACGGCGTAATGGAACTTTTAGACCAGCGCAAGGGACTTGTTCTGGGTATCTGTAACGGTTTCCAGGCTTTAATTAAAACCGGCCTTGTTCCCTACGGTAAAATTTTAAGCCCAAGCGAAGAAATGCCAACCCTGACATTTAACCGCATTGGCCGCCACATCAGCCGTGTTGCACGCACACGCATGGTTTCGGCAACAAGCCCGTGGGCACTAGACCCAACCGTTTTGCAGCCGCAAAACCATCTTGTACCAATCAGCCACGGCGAGGGCCGCATCATAATTGAAGAAAAACTTGCAAAGGAACTTTTTGAAAAAGGTCAGGTTTTCACTCAGTATGTTGACGAAAATTCAATGCCGGTAATGACTGAACCAGACAACCCGAACGGTTCAATGTATGCAATTGAAGGTTTGACAAGCCCTGACGGACGTGTTCTGGGTAAAATGGGTCACAGCGAACGTACAATTGGCATAAACGCTGACGGAAGTTCAAATGAACTGATTAAAAATATTGACGGAAACCGCTGCCAGAATATTTTTGCAGCAGGCGTTAGATATTTCAACTAAAAAAAATGGCGCGTTGCCTTTGTGCAGCGCGCTTGCTGTTTGGGCATCCATAACGGGTGCTGCGGTTTTTTATTTTTTCAAATTGAACGAATTAAAAGGTTCAACTTTGATTTTTATATAAAAGGCCAAATGAGATCTATATAATTATGATAAAAACAGCCGCAGACAGGCACGGATACGAAAAAACTCGTCACGACCGAAGGGCGAACGTTTTTTTTTGTGGCAGGGACTGTCGAAAGGCTGTTTTTTAACATTTTTCATAAACTCGATATTCGGCCTAAAAGCCGCATTTTACGGCCGGTGCAAAAATGCTGTTTTTGTGCCGGTTAAAAGGAGAAATTAGTGGAAGAAAACGAAACCACACAGATTGCAGAATCGGCCGCAGCTGAAAACGCCGCAGGAAATGCTGTAAATGTACAGGCTGCCGAACCGGTTCAGGCTGAAACAAAAAAGAAAAGCAAGGCACCTTTCATTGCAATTCCAACCGCGCTTGTAGTTGCTTTGGGCGGCATTTTCGGTGCGCTGCATTTCAATTCCAGCGCAAAGGCTGAATGGATTGACGATTACGACGCTGCACTGAATGCGGCCAAGGAAAGCAAGAAAGAACTGCTGGTGGCTTTTACCGGCGTTGACTGGGATCAGATTAGTGAAACACTGTTCAGCGGTGACAGCGACAAACCGGGAATGCTTGAAACCGATGAATTTGCAAAAAAAGTAAGCAAAAATTACGTGCTGTGTCATCTGGACATGCCGATTGACGAAGATAAAATTTCTGAAGAAAAGCTGGACGATTTGTACAGCCTTGCCATGGCTTTCAACATTCAGGCACTTCCGTCGTTCATTCTGCTTGACAGCGAAGGCGTGCCTTATGCAACACTGCCTTACGCCGAAGACATGCAGAGCGTTGATGCAATGGTTGCAAAGTTTGAAGCCGAAAAAGGCAAAAATGCAAAAATTGCTGAACTTAAGGAAAAACTTGAAAAATCAAGCGGAACTAAAAAGGTAGAAGTTCTGGACGAACTGTTTGACCTTATTCCTGTAGAAGATCAGGGTACGCTTGTTGATGCAATTCTTGAAGTGCCAAGCCTTGACCCGGAAAACAAAACCGGACTACTTGGAAAATATGTTCTGATTGGCACGTATGCAAAGGCCGAAAACGCAATGCGCACCGGCAATGCAGACCAGGCTGTAAAAGCTTTTCTGGAAGTTGCAGAAGGCGACATTCTGGAACCTGTTTACAAGCAGGAAGCCTATTACATGTCGGCCTATGTTTCTTTTGCAAGCGGTCTTGTAACTTCAAACGTTTCGCGCGACCAGATTTTGGTCTATTTGCAGAAAGCTTTGGAAATTTACCCGGAAGGCGAAGCAGTTGAAGGCATTGCACAGACAATCGAATCTTTGAAAGAAGCCGATTTTGACAATCCTGATTCAATGCTTCAGTAATGCGGAAAATTAAAAACAAGCGCATTCTGTTTTGATTCAATTTACGGCATAAAAAGGCTTTTTAAGTTTTTCAGGCTGGTTGTAAAAAAATTGGTTTTAACGGTTTTAGCAGCCAGCTGTTTGTGCCGCAGTTTAATTTGCGGTTTACTGCAAACCGTAAAAACGCTAAAAACAAGGCTTTAAGCGTTATTGCGTCTTGTTTTTAGCGCATCGTTTTATTTTACATTTTTCAAATTTTTTATAATTCATGGCAAACACCGATTCTGGCACGCTGATTTTACAAATAATACTCATTACAGTTTTCATAATTCTTTCAATGATTTTTTCCGCATCTGAAAGTGCTTTCCTTGCAATCAACAAGCTGCGGATTCGCGTTTTGCGAAAGAAAAAAGACGCAGGCGCACAAAAAGTAGGCAAACTTCTGGACAAAAAAACGGAACTGCTTAATTCGCTGCTTTTGGGCAACAACATTGTGAACATTGGCATTACGGCAATGCTTACGGCAATTTGTATGCAGCTTTTTGGTGCGCGCGGGGTTGAAGTTGCCACCGTTATTGCCACCGTTTTTCTGCTTATTTTTGGCGAAATTACGCCCAAAACCATTGCCAGCGCCCACCCCGAAAAAGTGGCAACAATCTTTGCCCCGTTTTTAACTTTTATAAACAGAATTTTTGCCCCGGTTGTGCGCATTTTTACAAGATTCGGCAATTTTGCAGCCGGTTTTTTTGGTGCAAACGGCAGGCAAAAAAACGTAAGTTTTACTGAAGAAGAAATAAAAACCATAATTGATGCAGGCGAAGCCGAAGGTGTAATTGAAAGCGCCGAAAAAACAATGCTGCGGCAGGTTTTCAAATTCAGCGACTTGAACGCGAAAGAAATAATGATACCGCGAACCAACATAAAGGCCGTTTCAATTGATGCAAGTTTTGACGAAATTCTGGATTTTTCCAAATCAACGGGTTTTTCAAAATTTCCGGTATACGAAAACGATTTGGACCATATTTGCGGTTTTGTGTACTTAAAGGATTTGCTTTTTTACACCACAAATCAGAACAGCGCGGATTTTTCAGTTAAAGACATTCTGCGCGCGCCGCTTTACATTCTGGAAAACCGGCGCATTTCAACAATCAGGAAAATTTTTGAAGAAAACAAGCAAAGCATCGCCATCATAATTGACGAATATTCACAAACTTCCGGGCTTGTAACGGTAGAAGACCTTACGACAGAAATTTTTGGCAACGTAAGCGACGAGCGAACCGGCGAAGAAAAACCGCTTATGCAGCGCATAAACGAAACTGAAACCGAAATAGAAGGCACAATGCGCCTTAGCGAGTTGAGTGAACTTTTGGGTGTTCAGTTTGAAAGCGAGTTTTTTGATACACTTGGAGGCTTTATTTCCGAAAAATATGGCAACCTGCCTTGGGTTGGCCTTGAAATTGAAGAAAACGGCTACAGTTTTCTGGTTACAGGATTGGACGGCCGCCGGGTAAGCAAGGTTCTTGTAAAAAGGCTAAAGCAGGTGGAATAAATGGAAAGGTTTCTGATAATTCTTCAAAAAGTTCTGCCTCTGGCCGGTCTTCTTTTTCTTTCTGCGCTTTTTGCTTCAAGCGAAACGGCTTTTATGTCCTTAAGCAATTTAAAAGTTCAGCAGCTTTGCAAGGAAAAACGCAGGCGAAGTAAGCTTATTGCCAAACTTAAGGCAGACAACACCCGGCTTTTAAGTTCCGTGCTAATCGGCATAAACCTTGTAAACAACTTTGCGTCTTCGCTGGCGGTAAGCCTTGCAATAAGCATTATTGGCGAAAGCGGTGTAGGGATTGCCACGGTTATAATGACCATTTTTGTCCTTCTGTTTTCTGAAATTGTGCCGAAAACCGTTGCGGCAAACAGCCCGGTTGAATGTGCCCAGACTTTAGCACCGTTTATCCGCATAGTCGAAATTCTTCTTTTTCCGTTTGTTGTGGCTTTTGCAAAAATTACGCAGCTTGCAGAAATTGTAGCTTCTAAATTTTTCAACGAAAACCTGCCCCTTGTTACCGAAGAAGAACTAAAAATGCTTGTTGACATTGGTAACCAGGAAGGAACTTTGGAAAGCGGCGAAAAAGAACTGATGCACAAAATATTTGAATTTACGGACCTGCACGTGCATCAGATTATGACCGAACGGCCGCGCATAAAGGCTTTGCCGCTTAATTCAAATTACCTGCAATGCGTTGCACTTTTTAAGGACAGCGGTTTTTCCCGTCTGCCGGTTTATAAAAACGATTTGGACGGTATCTGCGGACTTGTGCATTACAAGGACCTGCTGTTTTGCAGCGAAAAGGGCGAAAATTTCAGTTTAGGCGAAATTATGCACGAACCGTGCTTTGTGCCGGAAACGAAAAGTGCAGCAGATTTGCTTCATCTGTTAATTGAGCAGAAACAGAATTTTGCCATTGCTGTTGACGAAAACGGCTGCAACAGCGGCATTGTTACTTTGGACGACGTGCTTGGGGCTGTTTTTGGCCGCCTTAGCGATGAATACGACAAAAATAACATTGCGCCGGAAAACCGTATTGAGTTTATAAATAAAAACGAACTGCGACTGCCCGGCGATATGCTTTTAAGCGATGTAAACAATATTCTGGGCTTAAATTTGGAAAGCGAATTTTACAAAACCCTTGCAGGCTGGATGCTGGAACAGTTTGGTTTTTTGCCAGCCGCCGGTGATCTTTTGCGGTGGAACAAGGCTGTTTTTGTTGTTGAACAGCAGAACCAGCGGCGGATTCAGAAAGTGAGAATAAAATATAATGCCGGTTAGAGTTGGTTTTTATTTGTGGTAAAAATGGCAGTGTTTACACTTTTTAAAATTATTCACGTTGCAGGGGCAAAATGAATAAAGTGCAAAAATTGCCGTTTTTTTACCAGATGCTAAGCTTGTAGGAAATTCCAAAGGAATAGGCATTGTAGCTGGAACCGCCCAGTACGCCGTCTTTTGCACTGTAGGTGGTACTGGCATTGTTTTTTGTGTTTGTGTATGTTGTGCTGCCGGTCAGGTTCTGCACGTTTTCGGCACTTGCAAAAACGCTTATTGAATGCCGCTTTAAGAACGAAACTGAAACTTTTATGTCGCCAAAAAAACCGATGCCGTTTTTAAGATTATCGTTAATTTCAAGGTCGCGAAGCCAGTGTCTGTCTTTCGATTTTCCCCATACGTAAGGCGCGGCACTGAATGAAGATTCAAAATTGATGAAATCGTAAATATTTCCGCCAATGCGCATTCCTACCGTAGGATACCACATTTCGTGCCTGTAACTTACCACCCGTCCGTAAAGTTCGTCTTTGGGCAGGGTTTCTTCCCAGTAATTTTTTCCGCGTGCATACTGGGTATAACCGTCCCATGCTTCAAACTGGTGCATTTTGTAATTGAAGCCGGAAAATGGCGTAATTGCAAAATAATCGCCAAAATCAAAAGCGTAGGAAACTTCGCCTGCAACTTCGGTATTTTTTGTAAGCTTGTTTGGGTGCTGGGAATATTTTGTGGCTTTATCGTCGCCGTTTTCGTAGTCAAAATCGTACATCAGGCCGCTTTTGCCTTCAATTCCACCCAAAGCCATCCAGCGCAGTTCCCATTCGTTAAACGCACCGCTGATTCTTCCTCCAAAAACTTTTTCAGGCTGAAGTTCCCAGTTAAGCATGCTCAGCTTGTGGCGCGTGTCGTCCGGCAAATAATCAAAAACATACTCATTTATCTGCCCAAACCGTATCATGCCGAAAGGTTCAATTGTGTACAAAAAATCATCGGCGCTGGCACAAAAAGAGAAAATGCTTAAAACTGCGAAAATGTTAAAAAACTTTTTCATAATCGGTATTTAGTTTAATTTTCGGCCAACGGGTTGGTTTTAAAAAGTTTTGCAAGCTGGTTTCGCGTTGCTTCCAAATCTTTGGAATAAGGCGCGGTAAAAGTCACCATTTCGCCTGTTTCCGGATGCGGCAGGGTAATTTTCCATGCGTGGAGCGCCAGCCGGTTTAAAAGCGGCCGTTCTTCGTAAACGTCGCCGTGCCACGAACGTTTCAGATCGCTAAGGCGCACAGGTTTCTGGTTGCCGCTGTAAAGCGGGTCACAAACAATGCTCAGTCCCATATCCTGCAAGTGGCATCTTATCTGGTGGGTGCGCCCGGTTTTTGGCCGCGCTTCAACCCATGAATAAGGGCCGCAGCTGCCAAGGTTTTTAAAATACGTAATTGAATCTTTTCCGTTCCGGCTGATTACGGTTCTGTGACGCTGGTCACCATTTACAAGCAGGCGTTTATTGCTGCTGGTCTCTTCCCAAAGCGGCCGTCCCCACACAAGGGCGTGGTATATTTTTTCAACCTTGCGCTGTTCAAAAGCCATGGAAAGGGCTTTGTGGGCTTCGGCGTTGCGTGCGTAAACGACCGCCCCAGAAGTATCTTTATCAATGCGGTGAACTGCGTACAATTTACCGAATTCTTCCTTTGCTGCAGTATCCAGCCGGGGGGCATCCGTGTCGTACCGGTCCTGTGCCGTTAAAATTCCAGACGCCTTGTTAAGAACAACAATATAATCATCGTGATAAATTTCTGTGTAAACTGGTGAAGATTTCATACACGGCAAATATAGCATATTTTTGCATTAAATACAGTAAGTATTTGCAAATAAATGAAATATATGCACCTGAAATTCAATTATTACGGCGAATGACGAGTTTGGAAAATTTATAAAAAAAAGCAACCGCAGGCAATCCCTGCCCCGAAAAAAAGACTTGTTCATACGCACGGCGTATTTTTTTCGTGTCCGTGCCTGCCTACGATTGCCTTTTATAAAATTATCCTGCATTTTCAGGCAAGTATTTAAAACTTGAAGTTTGACCAATTTTTAAAAATGCCACGAAAATCCAGCCGTTTTTATTTTTCAGTTAAAGTTTGCAAAGCCTTAAATTGAAGGCAAGGTTTCATACTTTTACGTGCTTTGTGGCGGTTGCCTGCAATTTTTTAGTTGCAGAGGGAATTTTCGGCAGGTTTCGGCTGCGGCTGTGGTCTTGAGGAAAGGACGTTTTGGGTGTACATTTAGGTGAACTGTTTTTCAAATCTGTTCCGAATTTTGCAATTTTCGGAATTATTTTTGAAATAAGATGTTTTGTGCCGGATTGTCTTTCCGGCATAAAACAGGAATTCCTGATATTCAGATGTTCCGTTTATCCGGTTCACTTTTGCGGCAAAACTGCAAAAAGCAAAAAAATACATTAGAGGTGCGGCATGAAAGGAAAATTAGATTTTTCAATAGACACTCTGGGACCATGCAAGGTTCCGTCACCTATTAAACTTTCTAACGAAGTTGGCGACTTTATTGCAAACTACGTGCGCGATACAGAGTTTATTCGTTATAACATCGATGTTTATGACGATGATTCTGAAGTTGAAGTTGAAGCTTACAAGGCAAACCTTATAGAAAAAGCCGGTCCGCGTGAATTGATTTATTTTAACCCTAAACACGTTCATGCTGCCATTTGTACCTGCGGCGGTTTGTGCCCGGGCTTAAACGACGTTATCCGTGCAGTTGTACGCTGTTTGTGGAACCGTTACGGCGTGCGCCGCATTTCAGGCATTCGCTACGGCTATAAAGGCTTTTTGAACGAATACGGTTTTGACGTTGTGGATTTGAACCCGGATAAGGTTGACGACATTCACAAAACCGGTGGTTCTTATTTGGGAACAAGCCGTGGCTGTGGCGACCGGGTTATAGACATTGTTGATGCAATTGAACGCCTTAACATTAACATGCTTTTTATTGTTGGCGGCGACGGTACTCAGCGCGGTTCGCTGGAAATTGCAGAAGAAATTGAACGTCGCGGTTCTAAAATTACAGTTGTCGGCATTCCGAAAACTGTAGACAACGATTTGATGTTCATTCAGAAATCATTTGGTTTTGATACTGCCGTTGTAAAGGCAACTGAAGCCGTGGCAGCAGCCCACATGGAAGCCCATTCCCAGATAAACGGTATCGGTCTTGTAAAATTGATGGGCCGCGAATCTGGATTTATTGCTACTTCTACAGCGCTTGCCAGCCACGAAGTAAACTTCTGTCTTATTCCGGAAGTTCCTTTCGATTTGGACGGAGACAACGGCTTCCTTCCGGCACTTAAACAGCGCATTCTGGAACGCAACCACGCGGTTGTAATTGTTGCAGAAGGTGCAGGTCAGGAACTTTTGAAGGCAACCGGCGAAAAAGACGCTTCGGGCAACATTAAACTTGGCGACATTGGTACTTATCTTCGCGACAGAATTACTGAATATTTCAAACAGGAAAAAATCCACATTAACCTGAAATATATGGACCCAAGCTACCAGATTCGTTCAGCACCTGCTGTTGCTGTGGATTCCATTTACTGTGAACGCCTTGGAAACAACGCCGTTCACGCTGCAATGGCCGGTAAAACCAAGCTTTTGATTGGTCTTGTTCACGACAAATTCGTGCACCTGCCAATTCAGCTTGTAACAATGCAGCGCAACCACGTAAATCCGGAAGGTTCTTTGTGGCGCGATGCAATTGACGCAACCGGACAGCCGGTTTCTATGGTTTCACGCGAAAAACAGTAAATTAACTTAACGGATAAAAGGCTGCTTTGCTTTCAAGGCAGCTTTTTTTGGCGTTTATGCAAATTTTATTTGAAACAGAATAAAAACCGCTGAAACGATAATTTTTTATCTGCTTTAAGTTTGCGCTGCAAGTACGCTAAAAACCGCACATTTAAAACTGACTTTTTATGGAGAAGAAAATGGAATTTGAAAAAATAAACCCGAACGAAATTAATAAAAATCCCTTTGACTTGATAAACAAGGACTGGGCTTTGGTTGCAGCAGAAAAAGACGGCAAGGTAAACGCCTTAACGGCCAGCTGGGGCGGCGTAGGCGTTTTGTGGAACAAAAATGTTGTATTTCTTTTCATCCGCAACAGCCGCTACACAAAAGAATTTATTGACAGCGCCGAAACTTTTAGCCTTACGTTTTTTAACCACGAAAAATACGCCGAAACTTACAAATATTTCGGCTCGGTAAGCGGCCGCACCGAAGACAAAATTGCCAAACAGGGTTTAACCGTTGCAAAAACAGAAGGCACGCCATATTTTTCGCAGGGCAAGCTGGCTGTAATTTGCAGAAAATTAAGCGCAATGCCATTTGATAAAAGCACCTTTATCGATTCCGGCCTTGCGCCGGCATTTTACGCAGACGACGACATGCACACAATGTACATTGGCGAAATTGTAAGTGCGCTGCACAACAGTGCAAACGAATAACCCTGTTATTCAGGTTAAGAAATCGTACTTTCTCCGGCGCTAAAATCGTGCCGGGGAAAGTAGACACCCTAAAATTCTGTCATTTTAAAAATTGAACCGCGTATGCGTTTTACAAGGTTTGCCTTGCTGACCGAATAAGTTTTTTCTTCGCTGGAAGGAACAAGGCGCAAATGAATTATTGCATCGCCGTTTGTTTTTTCCAGGCTTAAAGGTTCGCCCACAATTGGCTGGGACATTCCATCGTACAAAAGTTCAATCAGGCTTCCGTTGCTTATTGCGTGTTCAATTACGTGCACTTTTCCCGAATAATCCATTCCGCTTGCTTCAACCCGTTCAAAACGCACCGATTCGGCTCGCAGCTGGCTTGGGTTTACCACAATCTTGCGTTTTACGCGCAGTGCAAGGCCGTCTTTCTGTTCTGCCGAAAAATCTGCACCTTCAATCGCGTCCAAAAAGCCCTGCAAAACTTCATCCCGTTCTTTTTTCGTACAGACAGTCTGCTCTTGGTTTCCTTCGTTTCCGCTTTTTGCCGTTTCTGCCGAATTGGCAAAAATTTGGGCGCTTGTTTTTGCGGTTTGGGCGTGCAAAGCCTGACCTTTTGGCGAAAGTTTTGCAAAACTTTTACCCGGCGTGTCGCTGCTAACGGTTTTAATTGCGCCTACAAAATCCAGTCCGCTTTCTTCAATTATTTTTTTTGCTTCCTCGTCATCAAAAAAATCAAGCAGATAAATGCCTTCGCCTAAAACGGCGTTTATGTAAGGCTTTAGCTTTTCGTTATTTTCAATGAAAACTTTTTTTTCGCTGGCCGCTTTCAGCACATAGCCGCGGTACAAAAATGCGCTGTTGTAATTTTCAAACCACTGGTTCAGGCTAAAATCAAGGCTCTGGCTTATTCTGTGGCTGGCGCATTCCTCAATTTGGGCTTTTATCGTGCCGGCATCAAGACCGCTGTCAAAGGCGCGGCCGCACGTTTTTTTGCTTATTTCAAAATGGGGCACTGCGTCAAAATTTTCAATTTTTAAAAAGCGCATTAAAGGCAAAAGGTCTGCAAGCCCCGGCATATTTAAAATGCACGCAGAAAAATCAGCGTCAATTGTTAAGGCGGGTTTTGGGCTTGTGTCAGCGGCCGCGGCAAAACCGCAAGTTTTTTTATAGTTTTCAACCAGCGGCGAACATACCCACGCGCCGTTTTCTTCTGTTAAAAGGCCGCTTTTTGTAATCTGTTCTACAATTTTTACCGCGCTAATTTCGTTTTCAGTTGAAGCTGCAGAGCCGCCCGGATTTTTGGCAGGTTCCATCAAAAGTTCTGCAAGACGGCTTTTTTTAAGGACAATGTCGCCTTCTTCCTGGGCGTTTTCACGGTTTAAAACCACGCTGCGGTTAAGCACGCGTTTGGAAAAACCTTCGGCCGGTATTTGTAGCAGAATTGTCATTATAAGCTGGGCGTTGCGCTGCAAAACTGCCGGGCTGCACGGGCCGCAGCTTGCTGCAACCACGTAACAAATCTGGGAAAAATCGTCCAGCTTGCAGAAATTTTCCCACCGCATAAGCCTGCACGAAATTTCAGAAAGATTCTGTCTTATAAGCTGAAGGTTTTTTAAGCCTTCAAACAGAAGCATGAAATAGGCAAAGCCTTCTTTTGTGGCGGTAAAACTGAAAGCCGCGTTCAAAAGGCTTGTACAGCGTTTTTTAAAAGTACCGTCGGCCTTGCAAAGGTCTTCTTCGTGAAAGAAAAATGAAAAAATTGCTGCCAGCAGCATGGAAGTTGGCTGGGGCAGGGCGTCCGGCGTTTTTTCAGGCAGATTTGCTGTTCCCGGGGCGGCGGTTTTTTTTGCGTTCTCTTCTGCAAAATCAGGCAGAAGGGATGAAAAACTTAAAAATGGTTCAAGATGCGCTTTAAGCTGGGGCGTAATTGCAAAATAGCTTTTGCGGTTTTCAATTTTTCTGTAAATTAAAAGCCTTTCTTCAAGGTTCAAAATTCGTTCGTACAGGTCTGCAAAGGTAAAATCCGCCATAAAAAAATGTGAAAGTTTTTCCTGCGTTGGTCTGGCAAGATATTTTACAGCACTTAAAATCAAAATGTCGTTTGGCGAAAGCAGTTTAAGAATGTTCTGCACGTTTTCCGGCCTGCGCAAAAAGGCACTTAATTCTTCCAGAAGTTTCTGCTTGTTGTAAGGCGTTTTTATTTCGCCCAGATACATTCTTATCAGTTCAAAAAAATGGTTGTCGTTCATCAGCGTAAGTGATTCGCGCCAGGCAATAATTTCCTGAACCTGCTGGTTGTTTCTTTCCATACTTTCCTTTTTTTATGCTTGGTTTTCTTCCAGAACGTCTGCTTTCAGCTGCTCGTCATCGGTGTATTTTAAAATGCGGTAATCGTACCCCTGTTCTGCCAGAAATTTCTGGCGGTGGCTTCCGAATTCTTCTTCAACCGTGTTTGCCGTTATAAGGGTAAAAAAGCGTGCCTTGCGCTGTTTGGGGCGCAGAATGCGTCCAAGGCGCTGGGCTTCTTCCTGCCGGCTTCCAAATGTTCCTGAAATTTGTATCGCAATGGAAGCATCCGGCAGGTCGATGGCGAAATTGGCAACTTTGCTTACAACAATTACCCGGTTTTCGCCGCTTTTGAAGGCGGCATAAATGCGGTCGCGTTCGGCATTTGGCGTTTTGCCGGTTATAAGCGGCACGTTCAAATCTTTGGCAATTTTTTCCAGCTGTTCAATGTACTGGCCAATAATCAGTATTTTGTCTTCGGGGAAAATTGAACAGATTGTTTTTGCAATCGGCAGCTTGTCGGCGTTGTCGCTGGCAATTTTGTGTTTTTGCCGCTGGTTTGCCACGGCGTATTCAATTTCCTTGTTTTCAGGAAGGTTTATGCGCAGTTCCACGCATTCGGCTTCGGCAATCCAGCCGGAACTTTCCAGTTCTTTCCATGGCACGTCAAAGCGTTTGGGGCCTACAAGGCTGAAAACGTGGCCTTCGCAGCCGTCTTCGCGCACCAGTGTTGCGGTTAAACCAACCCGGCGCACGGTTTGCAGTTCGGCAGTTATTCTGAAAACCGGCGCAGGCAAAAGGTGTACTTCGTCGTAAATTATCAGTCCCCAGGCTCGTTCCCGGAAAATCTTGAAGTGGGGGTAGTTGTCTTCCTGGCCTGCGCGCCATGTTAAAACCTGATAGGTTGCAACTGTAACCGGTTTTATGATTTTCTGTTCGCCGGTATATTCGCCAATCTGTTCCGGCAAAAGCGTGGTTTTGTCCAAAAGTTCGGCTATCCACTGGTGCACGGCAGAAATATTTGTTGTAACAACCAGCGTGCTGGTTTGCAAAAGACTCATTATCTGCATTCCTACAATGGTTTTTCCGGCACCGCATGGCAAAACTATCGTGCCAAAACCTGTACCAGGTCCTTTGTCTCCAACCAGTGCGGCTGCGGCATTTTTCTGGTAATCGCGCACGGCAAATTCCCTGCCGCTTTTACAGGTGTCGCGCAGTTCAAATTCCAGTTTTTCGCCGTCTTTAAGCGGCACTTCGTCTTTAACCGGCCAGCCAAGCTGCAAAAGTTTCTGTTTAACTGTTCCGCGGTCAATAAGGCGCACCCAGAAAGTATTTTTAAAAGCCTTGTTTACAAAAAGAAGGTCTGTAAGCTGTTTTGCCGCGGCAAGTTCCTTAAAAATTGCTTCGCTTGCACATTCAAGGCACAAATAATCTGCAAAATCGTCGTCTGTTTTATTTTCCGCCTTTTCGTTTCCGGCTGTTCCGCTGTTTTCCTGTGTCATAATCTGAAAAAGGCGCAGCTTGCCGAATTTTCCGCAAGTGTCCGTAATCCAGAAACTTACGGCCTGTGGCACCGGGAAGCGTGAAAAACTGTCCAGCACTTTAAGCGCGTCTTCGCCTGTAAAGCCTGCACTTGCTGCGTTCCAAAGTGAAAGTGGCGTAATGCGGTAAGTGTGCAAATGTTCCGGAGAACGTTCAAGTTCTGCAAAAGGTATAAGGGCGTTGCGGCAGTCTTCGGCTAAAGGCGAATGCACGTCCAGCAAAAGGGTGCGGTCGCTTTGAACGATAAGGGGATTAAACGGGTTTGGCTGGGCAGAAGTTTGATTTTGCATAACAGATTATTTTATCGAATTATGAGTGAAATGTCATCGCAAAAATTATTTTCTTGCAGAAAAATTGTTGCGGCAAAAATTTGAAAAAAAATAAAAAAGCAGCAGTTCTGTTTGCCGGTTTTAAAACCGCACAAATTAACTGCTGCTTTTCATTTAAACGATAAACTGTCTTTTCAAACTTGTTTCGGAATCTATGGCAAGTACAGGTTAATCCAACTTTTTTTTGAATGCAGGCATTTTGCCTTCTCAAAACTCCTCCGCGTGCCAAAATCAGTGGAATTGGCAAACTAATCAGTCAGCACGCGCCTGCCGCTTGGCATGCGAGAAAGCCCTTGGTCGGTTAAAATTCAGCTTAAACGGTTAAGTGCCTGCTGGGCTTCGGTGTAATTTGCCCGTAATCTTACCGCCGCCTGAAAAGCTGCCTTGGCGCTTTCTTTATTTCCGGCTTTTTCGCGGGCAAGGCCGCAGCGGTACCACCACAGCGCGTTAGAAGGTTCTTTTTTAACGGCGTGGGTGTAGGCAATGTCTGCATGGTTGGGTTTGCCTGTTATGCGGTAAATTTCGCCTAAAAAGAAGTAAGCCGTGCCTGCGCGGTCTCCGTTCGGCATTGCGTCTACGTATTTTTCCAGATTTCGAATTGATTCTGAATATTTTTCAAGGTAAAAGTATGTTTCTCCCAAATTTTCGATGATGCGCATTTCGTTCGGGTTAATTTTCAGTGCATTGAGGGATTCGGTAACAACGTCGTTGTATCTGCCCATGCGGTACAGCGACCAGCACATTACCACGTATGATTCGATGTTCCGCGGATTCAGTGCAAGTTCTGCGCGGCATGTTTCTACGGCATTGCTGAAAGATGTATTTGCGGCTTCACTAAGACCGGCGCTTTCAAAACTGCGGCCGTTGCGGTACATGGTAAGGGCATCCTGGCAGAAGCCAAGGCTTAAAACAGAAAGCAATGCAAGGATTGCAAGTAATTTTTTTGTTTTCATGCTGTAAACAATAGCACAAAGCACGCAAAAGCCGCAACCGTCTTTTTTTTTCAGTTTGAATGCCAGAAGCTGTGCGCGTTTAGGTTTGGCGTGGCTACACTGGTTATTTTTCTGCAATTTTCTGCTTTAAAAGAAAGGTGAAAAAATAGAAAGCCGACACAACTGCGGTTGCACCGGCAATAAAAAGCGTGCTTTTAAAACTGCCGCCAGAAAAATAATTTACAAGGCTTGCAAGTACGCCTGCTTCAAGAACGAATATCATGTAGTGGGGAAAATTGATGTTTTTTTTGCGGGTAAAGGTTTTTGCAAAAATTAAAAGAAATATTGAAATTTCTGTTGCGGCGGCAAGGGCAGAAAAAGCTGCCGCAATGTTTGCAGGCAATTTGTTTTTGCATAAAAACAGCAGGACAAGTGTACAATTTGCAGCAAGGCGAAAAAGGGCAAAAATAAAGTGTTTTTTTGCAAGCTGAAAAACTGCGTTTTTTTTCCGTGTTTCTGTATTTTTCATTTTGAACGATAAATTTAAACAAACTTAAAAAATTTTAAACTGGAAACAAAAAGGCTGCCCGGTTAAGACAGCCTTTTTGTTTTTAGAAAAAACTGAAATATTTTTCAGTTTTCTTCTTATTTATTCTTCAGGTATTCGTTGATGCTTGCTGCTGCTGTACGGCCTTCGCCCATGGCAAGAATAACTGTTGCTGCACCCAAAACGATGTCACCGCCAGCCCAAACGCCTTCAATGCTGGTTTGATCTGTTTCGTTTACCGTAATGTGTCCTTTTGCGTCTGCGTTCAAACCAGGTGTGGTTTTTACCATAAGCGGGTTAGAACCGTTACCCAAAGCAACAATTACTGCATCGCAGTCAATTACGTGTTCGCTGTCGGCAACTGCAACCGGGCTGCGGCGGCCAGAAGCATCAGGTTCACCAAGTTCGTAGCTTAATACTTCTACGCCTTTTACGCGGCCTGTTTCGTCGCCCAGAATTTTAACCGGGTTTTCAAGGAATCTGAAGTTTACGCCTTCTTCTTCTGCGTGTGCAATTTCTTCACGGCGAGCAGGCATTTCGTTGCGTGTACGGCGGTAAACAACGTCAACCTGTTCTGCGCCCAAACGGTAACCCATGCGTGCTGCGTCCATTGCAACGTTTCCGCCGCCAACTACAACTACGTGTTTTGCCTTGTACAGCGGCGTGCATGCTTTTTCTGTATCGTAGGCTTTCATAAGGTTGGCACGTGTCAAATATTCGTTTGCACTGAATACGCCGATGAAGTTTTCTCCTTCAATACCCATGAATTTTGGAAGACCTGCGCCGGTACCGATAAAGGCGGCATCGTAGCCCTGTTCTTTCAAAAGCTGCGGCAAAGTTCCTGTGCGTCCAACCAGAAAGTTTGTTTTGAATTCAACGCCCATCTGTTTGAGCATGTCAATTTCTTTTGCAACAATGGCTTTTGGCAGACGGAATTCAGGAATACCGTAAATCATAACGCCGCCGGCTTTGTGGAATGCTTCAAAAATTGTTACTGAATGACCGGCGCGGCGAACGTCGGCAGCAACTGTAAGACCGGCAGGACCAGAACCGATGATTGCAACTTTTTTGCCTGTTTCGGCTGCTACAGCCGGTACGGTCTGAAGGTTGTTTTCGCGTTCATAGTCAGCAACAAAGCGTTCCAAACGTCCGATTGAAACTGCTTTTTCAGCATCTTTGTAGGTTTTTCCAACTGTACAAAGTCCCTGGCACTGTTTTTCCTGCGGGCAAACGCGGCCGCAGATTGCAGGCAGAAGGTTTGTTGTCTTGATGATGTCAACGGCTTTTTTGAATTCGCCTTTGGCAACTTCTGCAATGAACTGTGGAATTGGAACGTTTACAGGACAGCCGTTAACGCACGGCTGGTTTTTGCACTGCAAACAGCGGTTTGCTTCTACAATTGCCTGTTCTTTTGTATAGCCCAGTGCAACTTCGCTCATCTGGCGGGCGCGTGCTTTTGGTTCGCCGGTAGGCATAATCTGCTGTGGAATTGCCATGCGGTCTTTTGGGCTTAAAGTTTTTCCATTGATTTTTGCAAATTCTTCATTTGCACTTTTTGCAAGTTGTTCAAAAGAAATATATTCAGACATTATTTTGCTCCTGTTGCAAGGGCATCAGCTTGTGCCTGCATTTTGCATTTATGGAAATCTTCTGTTTCACGTTCTTTAAAAGACTTCATACGCATCATCATGTTGTCCCAGTCTACTGCGTGACCGTCAAATTCAGGACCGTCTACGCATACAAACTTGGTCTGGCCGCCAACAGAAACACGGCATCCGCCGCACATTCCTGTTCCGTCAATCATGATTGTGTTGAGCGAAACGGTTGTTGGTACCTTGTATTCTTTTGTTGTAAGGGCACAGAATTTCATCATGATTGGCGGTCCGATTGCTACAACTTCAGCTGGCGGACACTGTGATTCGCAGGCTTCCTTTAACGGAACGGTTGAAACGCCCTGACGGCCTGCTGAACCGTCGTCTGTCATGATGATAACTTCGTCTGCAACTGCTTTCATTTCGTCAACGAAGATTAAAAGGTCTTTTGTACGGGCAGCAATAATCATAATTACTTTATTGCCCAGTTCTTTGTGTGCTTTTACGATAGGGTAACACGGTGCTACGCCAATACCACCGCCAACAACTACAACCGGACCGTCTTTCTTTTCGATGTGGGTAGGGTTGCCCAATGGTCCAAGAATTGCTGCGATAGAATCGCCTTTGTTTTTCTGTGAAAGTTTGAAAGTTGTGGCGCCAACTGCCTGAAAAACCAGGGCAATCCAGCCTTCCTGTGCGTTTGCGTCGGCAATTGTCAAAGGAACGCGTTCGCCATATTCGATATCAAGCTGCACCAATACAAACTGACCGGCCTTGCGGTTGCGGGCAATGTCTGGTGCATTTACCTTGAAATAATAAACATCGGCAGAAAGTTGCCGTTTTTCAAGAATGGTATACATGCTGTTTCTCCATGTTAAATATGGGCTGAGTTCTCAGCGGGGATTATTTTAGTATAGCAATTTATTAGCCTAAAAACAACAATCAGCAGGCTAAAGCCGGCTTTTTTGGCGCAAAAATAATTGAAAAATATAGCGGAATGCCGGATTGAAAGGATTTTTGAAAATTACCTGCATTTTTTTAGCCGGTTTAAGTTTTGGCAGCAGCAGGAGTTATGAAATTGTCTCTTATTCCGGGCTGACGAAAAAAGCTGGAATCCTGAACGGCAGTTTTTACTTTTCTGCAAAAAGTTTTACAAAGTGAAAAGCCTTTTGTTTTTTTTCAGCTGAATGCGGCCGCAGTAAAGGGCTGCACGCCAGACCAGTTTTGCAGCCCATCGCCAGTTATCCGGTGCCAGCCGTTCAGCGTTAAAAGCCTTTGCCTTTTCCTGCTACTTGTCGTAGGAACGGATAATTTCTTCTGCAATTTCTTTCCGGCTTATGCGTGCATCCATGGCGCGTTTTTCTATGTAGCGGTGTGCATCGGCTTCCGTCATCTTAAGGTTTTCAATCAAAATCCATTTTGCCTTGTTTACGGAACGGATGTCTGCCATTTTTTCCTGCAATGTCTTGTTCTGTGTTTCCAGTTTTTGCAGCCTGAAAGTCATTGCCGAAAGCATCCGCACCGCGGTGTAAAACATTTCAGGCGAATTGGGCTTGGGCAGGGTAACTATGCCGTCTTCTTCAACCTGGCACGCAACGCTGTCGTACATATCTGCCTTAACCAGCAGAAGAATGCCCATGTTGCTGTCGGCAAAACTCTGGGCAAAAATCGTACCGTGTTCGTCACTTAAAGGCGAATCAACAATCAAAATGTCAACGGGCAGCTCCAGCAGCTTGCGTCTGGCATCGCCGCCTGATGTTGCATGAAAAATCGGAAAAAAATCGCTTTTGGGTAAAATGCCTGTTACATTGTCAAAAAAACTTTGGCTTTCCGTAACAACCATAATTTTTCTGCGGCTTTTTAATGGTGTCATTTCAGAATGTTTCCTAAATTTCCAGCAATTCAATCCACGGTTTCGGCAAAACTTCGTTTACGAACGGGCTTTGTTTTGCAATTTCTACGGCTTCTTTAAGGCTTTGTGGCAAAGTTTCAAGCTTGCTTGTTACTTTTACCGATGCCACGTGCAGGTTTTCTTCAATGCTTTCCGGCAGCTTTATTTTGTTTTTAATACCGTCAAGGCCTGCGTAAATTAAAAGGGCAAAGGCCAGATACGGGTTTGCACTCGGGTCTGGCGAGCGCAGTTCAAAGCGTTCACTGTTTTTGGCAGCAGAAGGAATGCGTATAAGTGTTGAACGGTTTTCGTGTCCCCAGCTGATGTAAAAAAGCGAATCCACGCTTCTTAGGCGCTTGTAGGAATCTTCAGTAGGGTTAAGGAATGCGGTAATTTCCTTAATGTGGTGCAGTATTCCTGCCATAAAATATTCCTGGCACGGAATGTCGCCGGACTGCTTTACGGCCATTGTTATGTGAAAATTGTTTCCGTTCTGTTTTTCCAGCGGTTTTGGCGAAAAATCGGCGTACAGGCCGTTGCGGCTGGCAATTGCATTTACAACGGTTATAAAATTCATGGTGTTGTCGGCGGCCAAAATTGCACTTGAATGCTTAAAGTCTATGCCGTTCTGCCCCGGGCCCTTGTCGTGATGCGAGCTTTTCGGATAAATGTCCATTTCTTTTAATGTAAGCGTAATTTCACGGCGGATGTTTTCGCCTTTATCGGCAGGGGCAACGTCTAAATATCCGGCAGTGTCAAAAGGAATGCGCGTAGGCTGACCTTTTTCGTCAGTCTGAAAAAGGTAGAAACCGCATTCTACGCCGAAATCAACAGAAACGCCCATTTCTTTGGCTTTTGCTACGGCGTTTTCAAGAATGTAGCGGCTTGATTTTACAAACGGCGTACCGTCGCTGTGCTTGATGTCGCAGAACATGCGCACAACCTTGCCGGAAGCAGAGCGCCATGGCAGGGTGGTTAATGTTGAAGGAATTGGGAATAAGAAAAGGTCAGAATTGCATTCATCGGTAAAGCCCCTTACAGAAGAACCGTCAAAAGGAATGCCTTCTTCAAATGCGCGCTGCAATTGTTCAGGAACGATGGCTATGTTTTTCTGGTTTCCGTAAACGTCACAAAAGGCAAGGCGAATGAAACGCACGCCCTCAGATTCGATAAAGTCGATAACTTCTTCTTTTGTATATTGCACATTTGCCCCCAAAAACAAAAAATCGTTTTATTTTATTGAAGATATAACGATTTTTCAATTATTTAGGGCAGTTTTTACATAGTATTACAAGAAAAAATTTTTCACCCAACCGGCCGATTTTTCGCCCCCAAGCCATTTTTTAGGTTTTGTTTAGTGGTACTAAACAAGTGTCTTTAGCGTCACTAAAGACACTCCGCCCATAAAAAAGCCCCGAATCAGTTCCGGGGCTTTTACTTTGTTTTTACTGAATCATTATAAAAACCGGGCGCGGTTCCAGTGCCAGAACTTCTTCCGGCGTCATCATCGGGGTGTCGTAACCGGCGCCTGCAATTGCCGGCTTGCTGAACAGCTTGAATGATTTCAGCGGAATGTTGGTTGCTTCTGCATTTGCACCGTAAGAACCTTTTTTTTGTGCCGGCGTACCAAAACCGTCGGCGCAGTGCACAAGGTTTACGCGTTCAAAATTGCTTCGTACTTTGGAACGGTTGCTTATCATCCACGGCTTGAACTGGTGAATCACCAGCATCCGTTTGCCCGGCAGATTGTTTTCAACAATGTAGTCTTCAATCATCTGCTGTGCCATGTTTACTTCGTCCGCAGTAACCCAGCCAATTTCCTGCATCGGTTTTGTGGTTCGCCATTCCGGGTCTAGGGCAAGGTGAACGTTGTCGTATTTAAGCCACGGCAAAAGCCTTTTTACTGCATAATCAACTGAATATTTACCAATCTGGTGGTCTAAAAATACCAGCCAGCCGCGTTCGGCAGCAAAGGCAATGTATTTTTCAATAATTGAAGAATTAAGGTAACCAATTTCGCCTTCAGGCCAGCATGTACCGAAAATTAAATAAAGGGCAGGCACTGTTCCGCGGCTTCCGTTAACTGCATCATATTCTGCTGCCCAGTCAAGCAGCAGCGGTTCCAAATCTTCCAGCGAATGCTGACCGATAATTCCCATTGATTTTGCATTCGGATGACCGTAAAAAGCCATGATGTCGTTGTTCATCATAACCGGCTGGTAGTTGTTTACGATATGGGCTGTAAGTACGTCATCGGGCAGAACCGAATCAATTTCGCGCTGCTGTTCTTCCCGTGCAATAATTACCATTGCTTCCTGTTCCGTAACCGGTCCATAAGTCTGTTCTGTCTGGTTCACCGAATAGGCATTGTCAAAATCGGCAGGGGAAGCAAACAGATCCTGAACGCCGGCAATCATTAACACTGCGGTAATAAGCAAAACTAAAACAAACAAAACAAGAACATGTGGAAGCTTTTTCATGGTACTTTGTTTATCGGCAAAAGTGGCAAAAAAGCCCATTGCCCTTCGGCGCAAAATAAACAAATGTTAGCTTTTTTTATAAATTTTATGTAAAATATAAATTCGTGCATTTTGTTGCCGTTAAACGAATTGTACAGTTTTCCACAGTTTTTTCAGCCTGTGGAAAACTTTTTGCAGTTGTGGAAAAGAGGAAACTTTCAGTTTTGAAAGAATTTTTCAGCTGCTTTTCACGTTTTTTCCGGCAGGATTTGTCCTTTTAAGTTTTTTAAATTTTCTTCAGTTTGCCCGGCACCTGACTGCCTTAAAGCGGTTATTTTACAAAATTAACCTTTCAAAAAGTTGCCGGCTTTTAAGTTTCGCCCCTATACTTAAAGGCGGAGGCGCTTATGAAAGCTTTATTTATTGGCGGTACGGGCACAATCAGTACGGCCATTACCAAACTTGTTTCCGCAAACCCGGAATGGCAGCTTACCGTGCTTAACCGCGGCAACCGCAACCATAGCCTGCCTAAAAACGTTGCAAGCCTTTGCCTTGACATTAACGACGAAACCGCCGCAAAAAGCGCACTTGCCGGTTTGGATTTTGATGTGGTGTGCGATTTTATTGCATTTACGCCGGAACAGGTTGAACGTGATTACCGGCTTTTTAGCGGTCACTGCCAGCAGTACATGTTTATAAGTTCAGCTTCGGCTTACCAGAAACCGCTGTCCAATTATTTAATAAACGAAGCTACGCCTTTGGCAAACCCGTTGTGGCAGTACAGCCGCAACAAAATTGAATGCGAAAATTTCTTAATGAACAAATACCGTTCCGAAGGTTTTCCGGTAACAATAATCCGTCCAAGCCACACTTACGACGAACGTTCCGTTCCCCTGGGCGTGCACGGTGCAAATGGCAGTTACAGCGTAATTAAGCGAATGCTGGAAGGAAAGGAAGTGATTATTCACGGTGACGGCAACAGCCTGTGGACGATGACCCACAACAGCGATTTTGCAAAAGCATTCGCCGGCTTAATGGCGAATGCCCACGCCATTGGCGAAAGTTTCAACATTACTTCCGACGAAACCTTAACATGGAACCAGATTTACGCCTGCATTGCAAGGGCTCTTAACGTGGAATTGAAACCGATTTACGTGGCTTCAAGTTTTCTGGCCGCATGCAGCGACTACGATTTTACAGGCAGCCTGCTTGGTGACAAGGCATGTTCTGTTGTTTTTGACAATTCAAAATTAAAGCGTGCCGTGCCGGGCTTTGCGGCAACCACCCGCTTTGACCAGGGCGTAAGGCGCACAATTGAATACGTGCTGTCTCATCCGGAATGCCAGATTGAAGACCCGGCCTTTGATGCATGGTGCGACAGGGTTATTGCCGCCCAAAAGGCCGCGCTAAAAGCCGTAATAAGCTGAAAAGATAAAAGTTTCTGCAGATTTTGAAGTTTGCAGAAAAAGGCAAAATATTGCTAACCCCGGCAATTTGCTGAATGGTAGAAAGATTTCCGTCTGGTTTTTCGTTCTGCATGTTCTGCAAAACAAAGCCGGGTTTTTGTTTTTTTTGTCAAGGTTCTGCAAAACGTAAACACGGCAAAGTTTCAAGCTTCAATCTTCAGTTTGCCTTGCCCTGCGTGTTTTGCGGCGGCTGATGGCGGTGTTTGATAACGTGCTGTTTTGTTATCAGCCCCCAAACAATGAAAAAGCCGAAAGTAATTGACGCGTTCTTAAAATGCGTTTCAATTGCCTTCGGCTTTTTTATTTTTTTCAGTTTTTGCTGCGGTTTAAATTTCTACGTCGCCGGTGTAGCAAAGGTTTGTAGTACCCGTAAGGTAAACCGTTTCGCCGGTGTATTTTACAATAAGTTCGCCGCCGCGTACTTTTACGGTAATGCTCTGGTTCATCGGGCAGTGTCCGTTTAACACGGCTGCAACAACCGCGGCACATGCACCGGTTCCGCAGGCAAGGGTTTCGCCGTTTCCACGTTCCCACGTGCGCATTTTCAGTTCCGTCGGCCCAACTACGCGGACAAATTCCGTATTTATTCTTTTCGGAAATGCTTCGTGATGTTCAAAAAGCGGCCCGATGTGTTCAAGCGGCACTTTGTCTACAAAATCGCAGAAAACTACGCAGTGCGGGTTACCGAAACTTACAAGGGAAACCTTGTAGTCAGTTCCGTCCACTTTCAGGTTCTGGTTGATTACGCCCTGATAGGTTTTTCCTGCAACGTTAATTTCGCCCGCCTTTAAGGTTGTCGGTATTTTGTCCGGGGCAAAATCTGCGTAACCCATGTTTACGGTTACGGTGTTGGTTTTTCCTGCAAGCTTGTAAATAGTAATGTTCTTTATGCCGGCCTGGGTTTTAATTGAAATTTGTGCCGTCGTTTCGTGCTTGTTGTGCTTGTCGGCAATTCCTTCAATGTTGAAGTCGTAAAGGTATTTGGCAACGGCGCGCAGTGCGTTACCGGCCATCTGTCCTTCCGTACCGTCCTGATTGAAGAACCTCATGCTTGCGTCGGCTTTGTCAGTTTTTCCCACCAGAACAAGGCTGTCGGCACCAATGCCGTCGCGGCGGTTGCACAAACGCACGGCAAGGCCGCCCGGGTTGTTAATGTACTGTTCACGGGTATCAACAATAATAAAGTCGTTGCCCGTTGCAGACATTTTGGTAAATTTAACGGTCTGTTTTGCAGTGCGCAGTTTGTTAATGTCAATCAGTTCAATGTTCTTGGCACTGTATTTGCTCATCAGGCAGTCGGCAATTGCGTTTGCCGTATCAATTGCGGTCAGGCACGGAATGTCGCGTTCTACTGCGTGGCGGCGCATGCGCACGCTGTCGGCGTGGGGGTCGCGGCCTTTAGCAGAAGTTGAAATAACGTAGTCAATTTTTCCGCTGTCCAAAAGGGTAAGAATGTTGTCTTTTTCGTTTTCACGGATTTTGTTTACAACTTCAACTTCCATTCCAAAATCCCGCAGGGTTTCTGCGTTGCCTTCGGTTGCATAAAGCTTGAAACCCATGTCGTAAAACTTACGTGCAAGGTCGGGAATTTCGTATCGGTCTGTTTTGCGCACGCTGAAAAGTACGCCGCCGCTTCGCTTCATGTTGTAACCGGCACCGATAAGTCCTTTAAAAATAGCTTCTTCCCGTGTTGCTGCAATGCCCAAAACTTCGCCGGTAGATTTCATTTCCGGACCTAAGTGGGTGTCTACGTCCATCAGTTTTTCAAAGCTGAAAACCGGCACTTTTACGGCATAATACGGCGGCAGCTTGTAAAGCCCCGTACCATAGCCCATGTTGCGCACGTTTTCGCCAAGCATTGCACGCACGGCAAGTTCTACCATCGGTACGTTGGTTACCTTGCTTATGTAAGGCACGGTGCGGCTAGAACGAGGGTTAACTTCAATTATGTAAAGTTCGTTGTTGTAAATTAAGTACTGAATGTTTACAAGGCCTTTTGTTCCAAGTGCAAGGGCAAGTTCACGGCTCTGGTTTACGATTTTTTCGCGCAGAATGTCGTTCAGGTTCCAGCTTGGGTAAACCGCAATGCTGTCGCCCGAATGGATACCGGTTCTTTCAATGTGTTCCATTATTCCCGGTATGAGAATATCCTCGCCGTCGCAGATTGCATCAACTTCAAGTTCCGTACCCATTTTGTACTGGTCAATCAAAATCGGGTTCTGAATGCCCTGGGCAAGAATGATTTTCATGTATTCTTTTACGTCGTCATCATTGAATGCAATAATCATGTTCTGGCCGCCCAGAACGTAGCTTGGACGCAGCAGTACCGGGTAACCCAGTTTTGCGGTTGCTTCAAGGGCTTCGGCTTCGGTAAGAACGGTAAGCCCCTGGGGACGGAGAATGTGCAGTTTTTCGCACAGTGCGTCAAAGCGTTCACGGTCTTCGGCAAGGTCAATTGCATCGGCGCTTGTTCCAAGAATGCGGATTCCCTGATCGGCAAGGAAATTTGCCAGTTTAATCGCCGTTCCGCCGCCGAAGGCAACTACAACGCCAATGGGGTTTTCGGTGTGAATTACGCTCATTACGTCTTCCGGCGTAAGGGGTTCAAAATAAAGGCGGTCAGAAGTGTCAAAGTCGGTAGAAACGGTTTCAGGGTTGTTGTTGATTGTTACAACTTCGTAGCCAAGCTTTTTAAGCGCCCAAACGCACTGAACCGAAGCGTAGTCAAATTCAATGCCCTGACCGATGCGGATTGGGCCAGAACCCAGAACGATGATTGTACCTTTTGACTTTACGTTTTCTTTTTTTGCGGCAATTTTAAGAACGTTGTTTGCAGCGTCTTTAAGTTCTGCATTGCCGGTTTCTCTGGCAAGCCGGGCAAGGGTGTCGGCAGCCGTGTTTATTGAATCGCCAAGGTCTACGGCATTTTTCTGGTCAAGGAAGATGCGGGCTTCGTTTTCCTTGTCGTAGCTTGAATAGAAATAAGGTGTTTCGGCATTGAATTCGCCGGCGCAGGTATCAACCATTTTGAAGCCTGCATTTATGTGGGCAACTTTTCCCTGTGCCAAAAGCTGTTCTGCCTGTTTGGCTTCTTTCAAAATTCCTGCGGCACCGGTAATTTTCTGCCCGGTAAGCTTTTCAATTACTTTGTCCGGGTAGCCGTAAGATTTTGCTTCTTTATAAAGGTCAAGACTAAGTTCCTTAGATTCGGCTTTAAGCGCGGCAAGGCGTTTTTCCGTTTCGGCAAGGTTTTGCAGTTTTGCCAGAAACCATAGGTCAATTTTGGTAATGTCGTGAATCTGTTCAACTGTAAGTATGCTGCGTTTTATTGCCTGAAAAATTGCAAAAATGCGCTGGTCGGTACACTGGCCTACGCGCTTTTCAATTTCAGCATCGTCCAGTTCTTCAAATACGGGCAGGTTAAGCGACTGCACGCCAACTTCTGCACCGCGCGCCGCCTTCATGATTGCGGTTTCAAAATTGTGGCCTATTGCCATAACTTCGCCGGTTGCCTTCATCTGCGTGCCAAGGTCGCGCTTGGCATAAACGAATTTTTCAAACGGGAATTTTGGCATTTTTACAACAACGTAGTCTAAAACCGGCTCAAAGCAGGCGGCGGTTTTTTTGGTAACTGCGTTAGGAATTTCGTCCAGCGTGTAACCGATGGCAATAAGGGTTGCAACTTTGGCAATCGGGTAGCCGGTCGCTTTAGAAGCAAGTGCCGATGAACGGCTTACGCGCGGGTTTACTTCAATTACGGCGTATTCAAATGTATCCGGGTTCAGTGCAAACTGGCAGTTACAGCCGCCTTCCATTCCAAGTGAAGAAATAATGTTAAGCGCGGCGGAGCGCAGCATCTGGTATTCCTTGTCGCTTAGCGTAACTGTCGGCGCAATGACGATGCTGTCGCCGGTGTGCACGCCAACCGGGTCAAAGTTTTCCATGGAACATACGGTCAGAACGTTGCCGGCGCTGTCACGCATTACTTCAAATTCAACTTCCTTCCAGCCGCTTATGCATTTTTCTACAAGAATCTGGTGAATTGGCGAACGGTGAAGGCCGTTGTGGGCAATTTCGTCCATTTCTTCGTCGTTGTGAACAATGCCTCCGCCTGTACCGCCCAAAGTGAATGCCGGACGGATGATTGCAGGATAGCCAATCTGGTTCTTTACAAAATCGTATGCGTCTTCGTAAGTTGTAACAACTTTTGAAGGAATGCAGGGTTCACCGATGCTTTCCATTGTATCCTTGAACATCTGGCGGTCTTCGGCCTTGTCTATTGTTTCAGGATTTGCGCCCAAAAGCCGTACGCCGTGTTCTGCCAGAAAACCGCTTTTGGCAAGTTCCATGCAAAGGGTAAGGCCTGTCTGTCCGCCCAGCGATGAAAGAATTGAATCGGGTTTTTCCTTTATGATGATGCGTTCAATTGTTTCTATATTTAAAGGTTCAATGTAAATCTGGTCTGCCATTGCATGGTCGGTCATAAGCGTGGCCGGGTTAGAGTTTACCAGAACAACTTCAAGACCCTGTTCTTTAAGCGCCTTACAGGCCTGGCTGCCTGCGTAGTCAAATTCTGCTGCCTGCCCGATGATGATTGGACCGGAACCGATGACCATAACTTTGTGGATATTTTTGTTAAGTGGCATTTTTTTTCTCCTGTAAATATAAAAACCGCATTAGCGAAGCAATCTGTTCTATTTTTTTTGCCGTTTTTTACGGCGGTTTTGCAAATTTAGTGCTGCTTTGAATAGCCGTGCAAAACTGAAAAATTTAAAAAAAATGGAGACCTACTAATAAAAACCAGTAAATCTCCATTGATTAACGCATAAATAATGTTTTTTTTCAGTATAATTTTTCATACCGAGGTTTCATTCTATTGAAAACGGTGGTTTTATTCAATGTCTTCCGGTGCTGTTTTTCAAGAAATTAAAGGCGGCGTTTTTTTTATTTTCATGCTGAATGATAAAAATTCGCTGTTATATACTAATATGTTAGAATTTATTAAAATTTCTTAATATTTTAAATCGGTTTACATTAAAAATATTAAAAAAAGATTAAAAATTCTTAAAAAAAAGTTTGACAAATAATCCAAAGCAACTTATTCTAATTCTTGGCAACCGGTTGCCAAGACGTTTCAAACTTCTTAAACAAACCCGTTGCTTGTTATAAGGCTGATTTTTACTGTTTTTTGCTAAAGCAGTTTCAGAATTATAAAAATTTTTCATATGTAAATTGTAAGGAGGTTCGTATGAAAAAAATTATTTCAGTGGTAGCAGCAGTTGCGTTGTTATCAATGGCATTTACAGGATGTGCAAAAAAAGATGCACCAGCAGCTAAAGGTGGCGCAGACAAAGACAACAAAATTGTTGTATGGTCTTTCACTGACGAATTGGACGGAATGATTAAAGATTATTTCCAGAAAGATTCTCGCTTTGCTGGCAAATATGAAATTTCATATTCATTGACACCAACCGATCAGTTCCCTAACAAACTTGACCCGGTTTTGGCTTCAGGTTCAGGCTGTCCTGACGTTTTCGCTCTTGAAGATGCATTCGTTCGCAAATACATTGAATCAGGTCTTTTGCTTGACTTGACAGACGTTTACAACGAAGTTAAAGACAAAATGTATGCTTACCCAGCAGAAGTTGGTACATACAATGGTAAAGTTTACGGCCTTTCTTGGCAGGTAACACCAGGTGCTTTGTTCTACAACCGTGACGTTGCTAAAAAGTACCTCGGAACAGACGATCCTGCAAAAGTTCAGGAATACGTAAAAGACTGGAATACTTGTCTTGATACAGCTGCTCTTCTTAAATCAAAATCAAACGGAAACTGCTACTTCGTATCTACAACAGGTGACCTTTTCAAACCTTACGCATCTTCACGCAAAGATCCTTGGATTGTAAACGGTAAACTGGTTATCGACCCAGCTATGGAAGACTACCTTGATATGTGTAAAACATTCCACGACAAAGGTTACGAAGGTCGTGTAGGTCAGTGGTCAGAAGGTTGGTACGCTGGTATGAAAGGCGACTTCCGTGATGAATCTGGTAACTTGAAAGAAGTATTTGCTTATTTCTTGCCAACTTGGGGTCTCCACTACGTTCTTAAAACAAACGCTCCAGACGCTGCTGGTAAATGGGCAATGTGTGCTGGTCCTATCGGTTACCGCTGGGGTGGTACATGGGTAGGTGCATACAAAGGAACAAAAAATCCTAACGCTGCAAAAGAACTCATCAAATACCTTGCTTCAGATGACACATTCCTTGAACAGTGGGCTACAAATACTGGTGACGTTGTTTCTAACAAAAACGTTGTAAACAAAGTTAAAGACAGCTTCAGCGAACCATACTTGGCTGGACAGAACCACTATGCAGAATTTGCTTCAATGGCTGCAACTGTTAACGGTAAACTTACACAGGGAACAGACCAGGCAATTGAAAGCTTGTGGAGTGAAGCAACAACTGCTTACATGAACGGTGAAAAAACAAAAGAACAGGCAATTGCTGACTTCAAAACACAGGTTAGCTCACAGCTTGGTTTCTAATTCATTCACTGAATCAGTTTGATTGATTAGACAAAAAGTGCAGCTAAGATTTTTCTTGCTGCACTTTTTTATTGTACTTTTTCCTTTGGAGGAAACATGAAAAAACCGTCAGCAATTGAGGCCAAAACAAACAGGGCAGGACTTTATTTTGTTCTCCCGTTTGTTATCATATATGCGTTGTTTCAGTTATGGCCAATTATCTATACCTTTTCCCTTGCTTTTGGAAACTTGCAGGGACTGAAAACAGATTTTGATTTTGTAGGTCTTGCTAACTTTAAAAAACTTCTTACAGACAACTTCTTCTGGGGTTCTGTTGGTAACACTTTCATTATGTGGGGTTTCAACTTTGCACCTCAGCTTGGAATTGCTCTTTTGTTTGCAATTTGGTTTACAGATATTCGTCTTAAAATCAAAGGAAAAGGCATATTCAGAGCTATTTTCTACATGCCTAACTTGCTGACAACAGCTTCTATTGCCGTTTTGTTCCGCAGTTTGTTTGCTTATCCAATTGGTCCTGTTAACCAGTTCCTTACACAGACTTTGAATATCTGGAACACTGTAGAACTTGACGGTCAGATGGTTCAGCAGGGATTTAACTTCTTCCGTATGCCGAACGTATCACGCGGTATCGTTTCTTTCATTCAGTGGTGGATGTGGTGTGGTCATACTTTGATTATGCTTATGGCTGGTATCACAAGTATTTCACCTTCTTTGTACGAAGCTGCTGTTGTTGACGGTGCAAATGCAAGTCAGCAGACACGCTATGTTACATTACCATTGCTTCGCCCAATGATGTGGTATCTTTTGACTACATCAATGATTGGTGGTATGCAGCTGTTCGAAATTCCATTCCTGTTGACCGGTATGCATGGAGAACCGGACTTTAAGATTCGCTCAATGGCACTGTACTTATACAATATGGGTTTCCAGGGCGTAACTAACTATTCTTATGCTGCTGCGGTTGCTATTGCAATGTTTATTATTACAATTGGTCTTGCTACTTTCATCAACTGGCTTGTAAAAGAACGCGAACCAAGACGCAAGTACGTGGAGGAATAAAATGGAATATAAAATGTCAATGACTCTTAAAAGAGCCGTAGTATATATTTTGATGGTGTTCTTTGCACTTTTGGCTATCGTTCCAATTTATTTGATGCTTATTAACGCCACACGTACAAACGCACAGATTAACGAAGGTATTTCACTGATTCCTGGAACAAACACAATACAGAACTGGAAAAACCTTACAAACAGAAACTTTCAGATTTGGCAGGGTTTTGGTAACAGTGCCGTTATTGCGTTCTTCTCTACAATTTTGAGCGTTTACTTTTCTTCTTTAACTGCATACGCAATCCACGTATACAAGTTCAAGGGAAGAAAGTTCCTGTGGGCATTTATTCTTACTGTAATCATGCTTCCTGGTACTTTGTCATTCATCGGTTTTTACCAGTTTATGGCAAGACTTCACCTTACAAACAGTTTCATTCCGTTGATTGTTCCTTCAATCGCGTCAGCGGGTTCTGTTCTGTTTATGAAGCAGTACATGGAATCAATTCTTTCTTTTGAATTGATTGACGCCGGTCGTATCGACGGTGCAGGTGAATTCCGCATTTTCAATACTGTTATCATGCCTATCATGATTCCGGCTGTTGCAACTCAGTCAATCTTTTCATTCGTTGGTTCTTGGAACAACTTCATGACACCGTTTGTATTGCTCTCTGACCAGAAAAAATACACATTGCCAATGTTGGTTCAGACACTGCGTGGTGATATTTACCGCACAGAATACGGTTCAATCTACCTTGGTGTTGCAATTTCATTGCTGCCAATCTTGATTTTCTACGCATTCATGTCACGGTTCATCATTAGTGGTATCACAATGGGTGGTGTTAAAGAATAATCTGAAACGCTGTTTCGATTATTTCAGCTGGTTCTGCGGATAGAAAAATCTTGCAGAACCAGTGCTTTTTTATTTTTTGCTTAGCTTGAAAATAAATACAGTTCAAAACGTCGGTTTTCTTCTATATAACTGGGCAATTTTTATTTCTTTCTTTTTGTGAACTGAAAAGGGAAAGAAAACGTATAAGATAATAAGATGAAATTTTACAGCCTCAAATTAGAAGGCTTTTTTTTCGGGTCTTTCAAATTTCTTTTCTGTTACATTTTCTTTACCTGCAAGGCAAATATTTAAATTTCTTAAAATTGTTGCAAACCGGCACTAAATGTGCTCAATTTATTGTTTTTCTTTTGTAAGGTAATGCCAATGATAACCATTTATGACATTGCAAAAAAAACCGGGTACAGTGCCCCAACTGTTTCTAAAGCGTTAAACGGCACGGGCGGATTAAGCCCTGAAACCCGTAAAAAAATACTGGACTCGGCAGAAGAAATGGGTTACAGCCCGAACATGACCGCGCGCGCCCTTAGCACAAAAAAGTCGTACTTAATTGGAATTATTTTTGAAGATTTGTATATGCAGCGCGGTTTTGAACACCCTTTGTTTGGCGGCGTACTTACAAAATTCCGTTCCGAAGTTGAAGCTTCCGGCTATGATTTAATTTTCATTTCAACTTCCTTTGGTGATACAAAAGTGAATTCTTACGTGGAACATTGCAAGCTGCGCAATGTTGACGCGGTTGTAATAATAAACCCTCTGGACGATTATTCCAAAATCATAGAACTTGCTAAATCCGGCATACCGTGCGTTTCTACCAACGATTTGGTACCAGGCATACCGGCGGTAATTACCGACAACGAAAGTGCCGGTTTTGAGGCCGGCGAGTTTTTAATTAAAAACGGTCACACCAAAATTGCCTATATCGCAGGTTCTTCCAACGAATACAGCCAGGCCGCAGAAGAACGCCTTGCAGGGTTGCGCCGTGCGCTGGCAAAACACAATTTGAAGCTTGAAGAAAAAAACATTGAACGCTGTTCGTTGTGGACAAGGGAAGTTGGCGCGAACGCAATGAAAAACCTTTTAAACCGTGATTCTGACATTACGGCGGTTTTCGCTTCCAACGACAACATGGCAATTGGTGCGATGAATTACTGTAAAAGCCTTGGAATCCGTGTGCCCGAAGACATTTCTTTCGTGGGGTTTGACGATGAAACTTTTTCAGAATTTTACCAGCCGGCGCTGACCACTTTCAGCCAGAACCGCAATTTAATTGCAGAACTTTCTGAAGAAATACTGATGAACCAGCTGATTGGCGTGCCGGTAAATGACTGCATCCGCGTTCCTGCCGATTTCATTGAACGGGACTCGGTAAAAAAAATCTGCTAGGCAACAGGCAATGGAAAATATAGAAAACATTTTTACCCGTACCGAACTTCTGCTTGGAAGTGACGCAATGGCAAAATTGCATGATTCTACGGTTGCAATTTTTGGCGTTGGTGGTGTTGGCGGCTACGTTGCAGAATCTTTGGCGCGCAGCGGAATCGGCAGTTTTGTTCTGGTTGATAACGATACTGTAAGTTTCAGCAACATTAACCGGCAGATTATTGCTACAACGCAAACCGTCGGTATGCCAAAAGTTGAAGTCATGAAAGACCGCATACTTTCAATTAACCCGAATGCAAAAGTGAGCGCAAAAAAATGCTTTTACCTGCCGCAAACCAGCGGCGAATTTGATTTTTCTCAATACGATTATGTAGTTGATGCGGTTGATACGGTTACTGCAAAAATTGAAATCATTGTGCAGGCAAAAAAAAGCGGCAAGCCGATAATCAGCAGCATGGGTGCCGGTAACAAACTGGATCCTACAAAGTTTGCGGTTGCAGACATTTCCAAAACCAGCGTATGTCCGCTGGCACGGGTAATGCGCCACGAATTGAAAAAACGAAAAATTACCGGCGTAAAATGCGTTTATTCAACTGAAGAACCGAAAGTGCGCAAAAACGCCGCCCCAGACCCAAAAACCGGTAAGGTTGCGCCTGCAAGTATTGCGTTCGTGCCGTCGGTGGCAGGGCTGATAATTGCAAGCCAGATTGTACGCGATTTGTGCCAGTAAATTTAAGCCAAAAACTGAAGAAATGGTTGGCTGCTTACAGTTTGTCAAATTTTTTGCCGTAGTAAGTTTCCCGGTATTCTTTTGGCGTAAGGCCGGTGTGTTTTTTAAAAACCGCAATAAAATGAGAATGGGAACAGAAGCACAAACTGTTGCTTATGTCCACAAAACTCTGGTCCGAAAAACGCAGCAGGTCTTTTGCTTCTTCAATTTTTTTGCTGTTTATGTATTCTTTCAGGCTCTGGCCGGTCTGCTTTTTAAAAAGCGTAGAAAGGTAAGGGCTGCTTACCTTTGCATAAGCGGCCACGTCTTTTTCGCTGAAATTTGTGTGCAGTTTCTGCTGAATGTATTCAAAGGCAAGGCTTAAAGTTTTGGAAGTTTTTATCGGCTTTATCTGCTGCATCCGCCGGGTAAAATCAAAAACAAACCTTTCGTGCAAATCCAAAATCCCTTCCAGATTATGGCACTTGTCGGCTTTCTGAATGTACAGATCGCTTAAAGTGTAGGCCGTTTCAAAAGGCATTCCGGCTTCAAGGCAAAAACGGGTAATCAGCGCAACGGAAATTATAAAGTGGTATCGCATGTTGTTTATCGGCCGGTCTGAAAGCTGCCCCATGTTTTTTGCCTCGTTCAGCGGCGTCATGTATTTTTTCACAAGTTCTTCGTCCCCGTTTTTTATTGCCGCGTAAAAAAACAGCTCGTTGTTGTACCGCGAATGAAAAAATTCTTCTTCCTTCTGTTTGAACAGAGTTTTCGTAAGTTCTGTTTTAACGCCGGTCTGGGTATTTTCTTCCTTTTTGTCTTTGCTGTCATTCAAATCATTCATGCCTATATTTTACTCCATCTTTGAATAAATTCCAAAATATTTGACACAAATATAAAAAAAACGATATATCTTCCTTTCTTTCACATTTAGAATTAGCCGAAACGGAGGAAAAACTTTGAAAAAATCACGATTTTTTATTCTTTCAGCTATGTTTTTGGCCAGCCTTTCTGTTTGTTTTGGCCAGAAACTGAATTACGATGGCTACGAATTGAAATTTGAAGACAACTTTGACCAGAAACATCTGGATAAAGCCAAGTGGGGTTTTGAAATTCATGAACCGGGATGGGTTAACAACGAATTGCAGGAATACATTGCAAGCGACAAGGCTGTTTATGTTAAAAACGGAAATCTGATTATTCAGCCAAGCAAAAACGGTTCAAAATATACTTCCGGCCGCATAAATACTTTGGGCAAATTCGGCTTTAAATACGGAATTGCCGAAGCCCGCATAAAAGTGCCGAAAGGCAAAGGCTTTTTGCCAGCATTCTGGATGATGCCGGTAAACGAAAGCCTGTACGGTCAGTGGCCGAAATGCGGCGAAATTGACGTTATGGAAGTTTTGGGCGATGCAATTGACACCAATTACGGCACTTTGCACTACGGCGAACCGCATACGCAAACCCAGTTTACCGCGAAAGCAAAAGCCAAAGACAATTTTGCAGATGAATTTCATACTTTTGCAGTTGAATGGCTTCCCGGCAAAATCAATTTTTATGTAGACGGCGAACAATACGGCAGTGCCGACGACTGGTTTACCAAAAAAGGCAGCGAAGACCCGATTACTTTTCCTGCTCCTTACGATCAGGAATTTTACCTTATCCTGAATGTTGCTGTTGGCGGCGACTGGCCGGGTAACCCTGACAAAAACACCAAATTTGAAAAAGAAGCACAGATGGTTGTTGATTACGTTCGCGTTTACCAGAAAAATGTCTACGACGAAAACGTAACCAAAACTGAAAAAAAAGAAACTTTCAGGCAAAGTGAAAGTGACGGCAACTATTTCAGAAACGGCAATTTTGCTAAAGCTGAAAAACTTGACGATGACAGTGGCTGGATTTTTATGACCCAGGGTGGCGGAAACGGCAGCGCCAAAATTCAGAACAGCCAGATTGTAATTAGCACTAAAAATGCCGGAACACAGGAATATTCAATTCAGCTGGTGCAGGGCGACGTACCGCTTGAAGAAGGTTATAAATACCGCTTAAGTTTTGACGCTTTTGCAGAAAAAGCGCGCACAATGAAAGTTGGTTTAACTGCCCCAGACCGGGGATGGATTAGGTATTTTGGCGATATTGGTGTGAACCTGACGGACAAAAAGCAGAATTTTGCCTACGAATTTGTAATGAGCGAAAAATCTGATAAAAATGCACGCATTGATTTTAATATGGGTGCTACAAATTCAACTGCGCAGATAACTTTAACCAACATTCGCCTTGAAAAACTTGGCAAGGCCGAAAACAGCGGCAAAACCCGCACTGCTTTAAGTGACGGCAACTATGTTTACAACGGAACTTTTGACCGTGGCAATGGCCGCATGAAATACTGGGAAGTTGAAAAGGGCGCAAAATCTAAAGTAAGCGTTACGAACGTAAAAAATGTTCGCCAGTTTAAAGCGGAAGTTAACGATAATTTGACCCTTACGCAGAACGGCATTCCCCTTGCTTCTAACAGCAATTACCGTTTTGCTTTCGATTGCCCAAGCGGAAACGGCGATAACATTTCTGTAACCGTTGCCGGCATCCAAGTTCCGCTTGCAAAACAGGGCAGCCAGTATCGCGGCAATTTTTCTACCGGAAATATCAAGGGAACGGCAAGCCTGAAAATGGCTTTTACGCAGAAAGGTACTTATATAATTGACAACGTTGTTATTGGTGAAGATGCCCTTGTTCAAAACGGCAAATTTTCTGCTGGTACAGCTGGCTGGGAATTGTACACCTACAACCCTGGCAACGAGCTTGGAATTGACAGCCTTGGCAGCGACAAAGCAGGCAGGAAAAATGCAGAAGCTGCGGCAATTACAATCATCGACACTACTACTGACGACTGGAAAATTCAGCTGAAGCAGAACAATGTGTATTTGCAGAAAGGCAAAAAATACCGCTTAACTTTTGACGTAAAAAGCGACATTAAGAGAGAAATTAAATATGCCTTGCAGCGCGACGGTGCTTTGTGGAAGGCCAAGCACGGCAACGAAGACTGGACGCCTTACAACGGTGCGCCAACTGTTGAAATTAATGAAAATTATCAGACCGTTGTGTGCGATTTTGAAATGACATACCCGGATGATGCAAATACGATTTTGACTTTTTCAATGGGTGCAATAAACGGCAAGCGCATAACCAAACCGCACCAGATTTGCATTGACAATGTTGTTTTGCAGGTAATTGAATAAAAAAATTTGAAGTATTTCTAAAAATCGTTGATTTTTGGGATATATAAATTCTTAAAAAAAGCAGCAAACTTTTTTTAGCGTTGCTGCTTTTTTTTGTTTCAGTTTTGCAGGGCAGGGTGTACTAGCTGAGACAAAAGCGTGCTTTCTGCATGATAATACGTCTGCCTGTTCTGCAAAAACGGCTTTTAACTGGCCAAAAGTCGTGGTATCATTGTTCAACTGAATTTTGGAGGTTTTTATGAAGAAATTTGCTGCAATGCTTTGTGCATTGTTTATTGCAGCCGGTGTTTGTTTTGCTGCCGACCCGTGCGAAGGTTACTGGCTGAGTGTTGACGAAGAAACCGGCAAAACTACTGCAATTTGGAATATTTACGTTGAAAACGATGTTCTTTACGGAAAAATTGTTCACGTGCCGGGACAGGACGATGCCACAATTGCAAAGGACTGCAAGGACAGCTACAAGGGTTTCCCGGTTTCGGGCAAAGTAAACCAGATGACGGTTGTAAACACACCGTTTATTTTTAATCTTAAACAACTTGGTTCCGGCAAATGGGGCAAAGGCAATATCATCGATCCGGGCAACGGTTCAATGTATACTTGCGCAATGACCTACCACGCAGCCGACGGCGGAAAATATAAAAAAGACACGCTGGAAATGAAGGGTTCAATCGGACCGATTGGACGAAGCCAGTACTGGGTTAAAACTTCTAAAGAAGAAGCTGCCACCCTTAAATAGTTTATGGTTTTTACAAAAGCGCACCGTCTGGTGCGTTTTTGTTTTAAAATTCGCTGCAACATAAAAAAAGGGCGAACCTGCTTTAAGCGTTAGCGCGCTTTTGCTTTGCTGTAACGTTGTAAACTTGAAAAAAAAACGGTTTTAGCCCATACTAGCAGAGAAAATTGTCAAAAGGAAAATTTTTCAATTTGAATAAACTGCAAAAAGACAAAAACGAACTGCACAAAATTTACGATTTATCCAAACTTTCTGTTGCGCCGCCATATTTTTTTGTACTTTTTCATCCAAGTACATGGCCGCATCTTTTCAGGTATTTGCGGACGGTTATAAAGGATTTTTTCTGGCTTCAGTTTAAGCGCAAGCTGAGGCTTAGCAAAATTAAAATTATAAGCGTAGACCATCCTCTGGATCAGAAAGTGCCTTTCTGCCCGGAAAAAATTGACGTTTATCTTGATTTCATCAACTTTTGGGTGCGGCCGCTGACCCTTGTTACCAAACGCTGCAAAAAAAACGCCGTTAAAATTTTCAACGATTATTTTGACCTTATAAACGAATGCTATATTCAGGCCGCGGATTTTTACCGTTTCAGAATGTCTACAACCCGGCGGCCCAAAGGGCTTGCAAGCGGAAAATTTTTCTGGCTTAAGGTTCTTGACCCGCATTATCTTTGCGTGCCAAGCCTGCACGTAAGCATTATGGTTTTAACCTGCACGTATTTTAAGCGCATTTTTAATCAGGAAAATTTCAGTCAGAAAGAAAAAAACTTGTACAACGATGTGCTTTATAAAGGTGCGGTTGAAATTGCTGAAACCGTGCTTTATATCAAACAGCACAGCGTAAACTGCATTGCTTCGGCACTTTACATGATGCAGTTTGTTCTTTCCGGCGAGTTTTCGGTGCAGGATTCCGTCAATTTTATAAACGCAATGTTCAGTTATGCGCCAAAAATTGGAGATGCAGACCGCAAGGCCATAAACGAGCATTTGAATTATTTATTTGAACAGCTTTTACTTGAAGGCGTAAACGATTACGACTGGCTTAGTCCGCTGAAACGCTGGATTGTTAACTACGAAGCAACTCTTGAAGAAAAATAGGAAAAATGCGGCTAGTGCCGGTTTTTTACTCATTTCCGCTTATAAAAAAAGCCTTTCATTTTTTACGGTGAAAGGCTTTTTTGTTATTTTGCGCTTCATAAAGTTTATAAAAAACGCAAAAATGCCAAACCAAGGCTTAAATTTCAGCAAGCCTTGTCACATTCGTTATTTTTTATGGCGTTTGTCCAGTTCGTCCAGAATATCCTGCCACGTAACTTTTTCCTGATACATTAAAACGGAAAGGAAATAGAACAAATCGGCAAATTCCCAGATAACGTCTTCGCGGGTTTCGGCCTCGTCGGTTAATTCTTCAGCCTCTTCCATAATTTTTTCACGCACGCGTTCCGGTGTAAGCGTTGCCGTGTAAGAACCCGGGCGCGGATTTGCAAAGCGTTCGCTTATGATTTCGTAAAGAAATTCCATGGAATACGGCCGGTCGCTGTTGGACTGGAAGCAAGACCATGCGCCTGTGTGGCATGTCGGTCCGTGGGGAACAACCGTTGCAAGCACTGCGTCACGGTCGCAGTCTACGCGCAGTTTTTTTACTTCCAGATAATTGCCCGATGTTTCGCCTTTTGTCCAAAGCGTATTCCGGCTGCGGCTGTAAAAGGTAAGTTTTTTTGTATCGATGGTTTTTTCAAAGGCTTCTGTATTTGCAAACCCAGTCATCAAAACTTCGCCGCTGGTAGCCTGTGCAATAACCGGCATCAAGCCCTTGCTTTCTTCTGCAACTTTCTGCCAGTTTAAGCAGCTTATAAAAGAATCTTTTAATGCAACCTTACCGGTGTAAAGTGCCATGCCCAGCTGAACATCGCAGCCGATTTTTTCAATCTGCGTAATTTCTTCAACAGTGCTTACGCCGCCTGCAACAACGATGCGGCATTTTACGGCTTCGCGCAGTGCCTTTACCTGTTCCATGTCAGTGCCCTGCATGCAGCCTTCTTTTTCTACGCAGGTAAAAAGCAGTTCGCTTGCATATTTTTCTGCGGCTTTTGCTCCGTCCAAAAGACTTATTCCGGCAGTTTCCGTCCAGCCTTTTACGGCAATAACGCCGTTAATGGCATCAACAGAAATAATAATGCGTTCTTTGCCGATTGCTTCAGCAAGTTCATCCAAAAAGGCTGTATTCAAAATTGCGCCGGTCTTCTGTTCTTCGGCACTTGCCCACGCAGAAGAGCCGATAATTACTTTTTCTGCACCAAGGCTTATAAGTTCCTTTGCGCGCTTTACGCTGCGTACGCCGCCGCCGGTGCGCACGTTGCCTTTGCGCAGCAGGCTTTTTAAAAGAGCCGTGTTGGCGGTTTCACCTTTTTCGTTTATGTTTCCCAGTGCGGCATCAAGGTCAATAATTGCAACTTCGCCGTAAAAGTTAAAATCTGTAATCAATGCGTCAGCGTCTTCACGTTCCAGAACCAGGTCCTTTCCGTTTTTAAGCTGAACAACTTTTCCGTTTTTTAAGTCAATAGAAGAAATAACCATAATGTAAGAATTTACCAAATTATGCACATTTTTTCAATGTGGCTTTCGTGTGCCGGGTGGCAGTTGGTTTTTAAATGTAAAAGGTTAGTTTGTTCTGTAAACGAACTTTCAGAATTCTGTTACCTTTTGCCGGTATGTGTGTTTTCAATTTGCCTACTTCTTCACATTATGTTGAAGGCTGCAAATAACTGCAAGTTTTGGTTGAAACACAATTTTCATAAATAAAAGGAGATTTTTTATGACATTTTGCAAACCTAACAAAGCTAAAAAAGTATTTTTAATTGCCTGTGCAATGATTCTGGTTGGCGCATCAAGCCAGCTTTTTGCTAAATCGGCAGAACAGATTGATGCAGGGGTAAAAGTTGCTTTAGAAACATTGAAAACTAAAGTTGGTGCAGACAAAGTAAAAAGAGCTTACGGAATTCTGGTTTTTCCGGAAGTTTACAAAGCAGGTGTTGGGATTGGCGGTGAATACGGCGAAGGTGCCCTTCTGCGTGGCGGAAAAACTGTTGGATATTACAGCACAGTTTCCGCTTCTGTCGGCTGGCAGCTTGGCGGCCAGAAAAAAACCGTTATCTATCTTTTCAACACAAAAGAAGCTTACAACAAATTTGTAAACAGCGACGGCTGGAAAGCTGGCGTTGATGCAAGCGTTGCCGTTCTTGCCTTTGGTGTTGGTGCAGAAGTTGACACAAACTACCAGAACGATCAGCCGGTTGAAGCATTCATTCTTGACCAGAAAGGCTTGATGTATGACCTTTCTCTGGAAGGAACAAAAATTTCGACAATTAAACGCTAGTTTTGGGTTGTTTCTATAACTGAAAAAAAACAGTCGTATTGCAATCACTTTTAGCCTGAAAGCAGAAAACTGCTTTTAGGCTTTTTTATTTTGTGACAAATTTTAAATACCAAAGGCCGGGCAAGACGCAGGCACTGTTTACGAAGTTTCTGCATCTTGTTCAGCTTACGGCTTTTTCTTTTTTATTTAGGCTGATCCTTTTGTCTCTAATTATTGCTTGGTATATGCAAAAACTGCGCTCCTTTTTGAACAAGTTCTGCGTGACAGAGCGCACTTTCAAAAATAAAAAATCCGCTTGACTTTATATACCGGTAGGTATATAACTAAGCACATGGAAAAGACAACCAGCAAGGAAGTAATTTTACAAAACGCATTATCTCTTTTTGCGCAAAAAGGCTTTGATTCTGTTGGCATTGCAGAAATTTGCGAAAGTGCCCAGATTACCAAACCTACACTTTATTATTTTTTCAAAAGCAAAGACGGATTGCTGGAAGAGATACTGAAAACCTTTTTGGGATCGTTAAACCAGAACCTGCGCCAGTGGGGCACATACAACCCTGTGCCGGACGAATACGAAAAAGACGTTTACGCGCTTTTAACGCGGATAAGTAACGGCGTTTTTGAAAGCATGACGCAGAACCGGGATTTTGCCCTGCTGTTTGGAAGCGTTTTAATTTCTCCGCCGGATTCCAAGACGTCACAAATTGCCCAGCCGCTTACAGGCGAGTTTAACGATTTTTTTACCGAAGTTTTCTATAAAATTTCTTCGGTGCATAAAAACGTAAAAAATAAGGAAATGCTTTTGGGCTGGCTTTTCTGCTCCCAGCTGATGGCAGCGGTTAATTTGTGGCTTAAAGGCAGCCTTGAACTTTCCCCGGATTTTAGCCACGCGCTTGTGCATCAGTTTATGCACGGCATTTACGCTTAAAACGGCGTAACCAATTCAACTTACAGGCGAATTTTTTTTCTCATTATTGGGCAAAACGGTTTTTGCCGCTTACAGGAAAAATTTTGCCTGATGGAATTCTGCTTAAGAAATAGAAAGATTTTTGAAAAAGCAAACAAAAATGCGCGCTTTTAGTTTGTTTTTAAAAATCAAAAAGGAAATTTGAAAATGACAACTACTGACAATTTTTGCGATACTTTTTTTTATTCAATTTACCCGCTGGGCTTTTGCGGTGCGCTTTACGCCAACCCCAGTCCCGGCCGCCACGATTTTTTTACCCAAAACCCGCCGCAAAACCGGCTTGCCGCAATTAACGACCAGTGGATAGACCACATTTGCCAGCTTGGTGCAAACGCGGTTTATTTTGGCCCGCTTTTTGAATCGGGTTACCACGGCTACGACACCGCGGATTACTTTTGGGTAGACCGCCGCCTTGGCACAAATGCTGATTTTGCCCGGCTTGTTGAAAAAATGCACGGCTGGGGAATAAAGGTTGTGGTTGACGGCGTGTTTAATCACGTTGGCCGCAGTTTCTGGGCTTTTGCCGACGTTAAGAAAAACGGGCAGAATTCGCCTTATAAAGACTGGTTTTATCTTGATTTTAGCCAGAACAACCATTTTAACGACGGTTTTACTTATCGCGGCTGGGAAGGCTGCCTTGATTTGGTTCAGCTTAATTTGCAGAACCCTGCGGTAAAGCAGCATTTGATTGATGCCGCCCGTTTCTGGATTGAAAATTTCAAGATTGACGGCATTCGTCTTGATGTGGCTTACATGATAGACCGGCAGTTTCTTGCAGAAATGTCTGCTGCCTGCCGTGACGTTAAAAGCGACATCTGGCTTTTAGGTGAAATGATTCACGGCACATACACAGAAATTGCAAACGAAGCGATGCTTGACAGCGCCACCAATTACGAATGCTATAAAGGTCTTTATTCCAGCTTAAACGATAAAAATTATTTTGAAATTGCCTACGCTTTTAAGCGGCAGAGCGGGAACGGCGGCATTTACCGGGATTTGCACCTTTTCAATTTTGCCGACAACCACGACGTTGACCGTGTTGCGTCAAAAATCGGCAAAAAAGCCCATCTTTTTCCACTTTATTTAATGCTTTTTACAATGCCGGGCATTCCTTCGGTTTATTACGGCAGTGAATTTGGCGTTGAAGGCGTAAAAACCGGCGGCCGCGACGAAAACGTGCGGCAGGCTATAAACTTGAACCAGATTAGTGCAAATGCGCCGGTTAAGGGGCTTGCTGAAAGCATAAAACGCTTTGCCGCCATCCGCAAAAACACGCCGGCCTTAATTTACGGCACTTACGAAGAACTGCTGGTTAAAAACGAACAGTTTGCTTTTAAACGCCAGCTTGGTGACAAATGTGCAATTGCCGTTTTTAACCTGAATGATGGCTTTGCAGAAATAACAGTGCCGGTTAAGGGTGCTGGCGGCATTTTCCGTAACCTGCTTGACGGTGAAAGTTATTCAGTAAACGGCGGCTGCATCAGTTTAAAAGTGCCGCCAAACTGGGGCATGGTACTTGCAAACTGAAATGCGCCGCAAACGGGGAAAAAATGCAGCATTGTGCCTAAAAGTAAAAAATGTTTATTTTGCCGGTAAACGCAAAGCCTGCCTTTATGTAGGCTTTCTGCGCCGGCAGGTTTTGGGTTTTTACAAAAAGCACCGGCTTTTTTTTCTGTTCGTTTAAAATGGTGCAAAGCCTGTAAATGCCAAACCCGGCAAGCCCTTTTCCGCGGTAATTTGGCAAAGTGTAAACGCCGCCAATCTGGCAGTGGTTAAAGCCCTGGGCATTTGTTCCGGTTTTTGCAATTGCTTCGCCTGCAAAATAAATGGCAAAAACCTGCTGTTTTTTTAGGGCAACTTCAAGGTTTTTCAGGCAACTTTCGGGCTCGTGTTCGGAACAGGGCGGAAGAACTTCTTCTATTTCGTAGCCTTTTTGCAGCAGGTAAAGCTGGTCACGGTTTTCCGGTGAACAGGGACAAAACTGAACGCAATCGTAAAGTTTCTGTTCCATAAAAATTTTTTCATCCTTTGCCCGGTTCAGCTGTTCCATAAAAAAATAAGTGCGGTGGCAGCTTGGTTTTTTATCAAAAATGGAAGCAAACATGCTGGTGCTTTTTGCTTCGCCAATCATGCCGTAAACCTGATTTTTTTCAAAAACCGGCTGCAAAAGCCGCTTTAAAGGCAAAAAATCTTCTTCGCCGGAAAAAACGGCATTTTCAAAAAAATCAGTATCGCCTGGAATTGTGATGCATGGCGCAAAGATGCCGGTTTGCCACAAGGCCGGAAAGCAGTGAAAAAGCGTGCCGCCCGGGCATGAAGCAAAAAGTCCGTAAATTTCCTGATGTTTTTTTACCATGTAAAGGTTTGCCATTATACGGCGGGCGGAAAGTATCCGGCCTTTTTTTAGCAGGGTTAAGGTTTCTACAAACTGACCGGATAAGCCCATCGCCATTTTTTCGTAATTTTTTATAAAAGCGGCGGCCTTATTTAAGTTTCTTTCGTTTATGTTTTCCAGTGTAAAAACATTCTGGTTTTCCGCGCTGCAAAATTCGTTCGTTTTTTTGTTTTCTTTCATTTTTTTTCTAGTTCAAGCTGAAATTCTGGCTTTCCGGGTTCTGGTAAAAAAGTGGCAAAACGCCCTGGGGCACATAATCGCCTGCAATTGCCGCAAATGCCGCCCTAAACGAAAAATCCGAATAGCTGTAGCACATTAAAATTGAATTTGCCCATTCAAAACCCTGCATAACCGGCACCGGCGATAAAGCCGAAACCACAATTACTTTTGCCTTTGTACCTTTTAAAGCCTTTGCAACTTCTGCCGAAGCCTGGTTTGGCACAAGATAAATGATTGTGTCGTAATTATTTGCAATGTTCTGCAATCGTGTCTGGGCGGCAAGCCGTTCTGCGACGTTTGGCGTGTATTTTACGTACATCAGTTCTGCGCCGGGATATTTTTTTATTCCCTCGTCAAAAAATTCCTGAAACTGCGCCACAAAAAGCACTTTGCCTGCTTCGTTCGGCAGAATAGGGAAATTGCCTTTTTTGTACAAAGTCATGGAACGGCATGCCTGTTCCATGAAAAATTTCGTGCCGTCCCTGTCGGGCACAAGTTCCGAAATTTTTTCAATTTCCGGAAAAATCGGTACAAAATTTTCGCCTTTAAAATATTCCATTTTTGTGCGCAAAACCAGTTCGGCAGAATGCTGAACCGTGCGGCGGAACGCTGGCATTGTACGCATTTTTTCAAGGTTGCTTGTCCACAAGGCGGCGTTTATTTGCGGCGTTGTGCTGGAACACAGAATGTTGTTTCCGGCATCGATTGCCAGCGTAAAAGCTTCGGACAAGCCGCCTGCAAAAGTTGTCGCGCCGTTCATCATCATGTCGTCGCTTATAACAAGCCCTTCAAATCCAAGATTCTGGCGCAGAATGGTTTTTATGAAAGTTTTTGAAAGCGAAGCCGGTTCTTCATTGTGGGTAATCTGGGGAAATGCAAGGTGCCCGGTCATTATTGCCGGAATGCCGCCGTTTATAAGCTTTTCAAATGGAAAAAGTTCCCGGTTAAAAAGGGTTTCCCGGTCAATGTCAATAACCGGCAATTTCCCGTGAGAATCCAGATCCGTGTCGCCGTGGCCGGGGAAGTGCTTTGCCGTTGGTAAAACACCGGCTTTTAAGCTGCCTGCCACAAAAGCGTTTGCCAAAATTGCCACCTGTTCAGCATTTTCACCAAAAGAACGGGGGCCGATTACGGAAGAATCGTGGTTGGTGTAAAGGTCTACGGCCGGGGCAAAGTTCATGTTAATGCCCAAAGCCCTTAATTCCTTGGAAATGTAATAGCCGGTGTAAAAAGCGTCCTGCGGATAAGCGCTTGCACCGATTGCTAGGTTTCCCGGCGTGTCGCTGGTTGTGCCCTTCACGTGGCGAATCCAGCCGCCTTCCTGGTCGGTTGCAACGTAAAGCGGAATGCGGAATCGGCCGTTCATTGATTTTTGCTGCAAGGTTGTGATGTTTTTGGCAACAAGTTCCACGTCGTCCGTGTTCCAGCCGAAAATTTTAATGCTGCCGATATTCCGCTGTTCAACCCAGTAAGTAACCAGTTTGCTTGGTTCTGCGCCCGCCCAGCCAAACATGAACATTTGCGCCAGAAGTTCTTCGTCACTCATCCGGTTTGCAATTTCTGCGGCAAGAATTTCTGCCGGGTAATCGCTCCAAAAGTCCAGATTCTGATCTTCCCGGGCTTTTTGCGCCAGTTCTTCTGTGTTCTGGCCGGCATTTTCTTCATTCAATTGAATGGAAGAAGGGCTTGCGGCGTTTTGTCTCAACCGGGCTTTACACCCAAAAAGCGAAAAACTGAAAAGGCAAAAAATTAAAAAAGCTGAATATCGGTTTTTTTTCATTCTATTTTGTCTGCTGAATATAAAGTTCTGCACCGCGGGCTGCATAAGCACCGTCGGCCGCGGCCGTAACAACCTGCCTGAATGGTTTGGCGCGCAAATCGCCTGCGCAAAACAAACCGGCAATTGAAGTCATCATGTTTTCGTCAGTTATAATGTAACCGCCTGCATCCCGGCGCGCCATTTCAATAAGTTCGTTCTGCGGTTCCATTCCTACAAAAATAAAAACGGCCGCAGTTTCTAAACGTGTTTCTTCGCCTGTCCGGGTGTCTTTCAGCAGAATTGATTCAACTTTGCCGTTGCCTTCTATTTTTACGGGCACTTTATTAAAAAGTGGCTTGATGTGGGGATTTTTTAGGGCGCGTTCTGCTACTGCGGCCTGGGCGCGCAGTGTGTCCCGGCGGTGAACAAGGTAAACGCAGTCGCTTAAATTGGCCAAAAAGCTGGCTTCATCGCAGGCTGCATCGCCGCCGCCAATTACAACCATCGGTTTGTTCCTGAAAAAAGGGCCGTCACAGGTGGCGCAGTAACTTACGCCGCGTCCGGTAAGTTCTGCTTCGCCGGGTATGCCTAAATTGCGGTGTTTTGCGCCTGTGGCAACAAGCAGTGCCTTGGCCGTAAACTGGTCTTTTTCGGTTTTTATTACAAAAAGCCCCTTGCACTTGTCAATTGACTGAACCTTGCCCGAAAAAAACTGGGCACCAAATGCCTGCGCCTGTTTGTGCATGGTCTGGGAAAATTCAAAGCCGTTTACTGCCGGAAAAATGCCGGGATAATTTTCCAGTTCGTTTATTAAAAGGGCCTGTCCGCCTTTTGTGCTGGATTCGATAACTGCGGTTTTAAGGTTGGCGCGTGCGCCGTACTGGGCGGCTGTTAAACCGGCAGCACCGGCACCAATAATTACAAAGTCAAAATCTTGTTGCATAACGCTTTAGCATATAAAATTTTCGCCTTTCGCTCAACATCTTGTGCCATTTGAATTATCTGTTGCTGCCACTTGGTGTAAGCACAAGCCATAGTTTTGCTTTCGCAAAACTACGGTATTTATCAGCGATTGCCTGTGCCATTTGAATTATCTGTTACTGCCACTTGGTGTAAGCACAAGCCATAGTTTTTGCTTTCGCAAAACTACAGTATTTATCAGCAATTGCCTGTGCCATTTGAATTTTTTTCTGGCTTACAAATGATGATTTTTTGCTGGTGGCGTTTGCAATAAATCTGCGCAAAGGTTAAAATTGTTTTTATGAATCAAGAAACTTTGTATATTTTAATTCCTGTGTGTGCGCTGGCACTGGCGACGGTTTTTGCTTTTAGCGGTTTTGGGCAAATAAAAAAACAGCTGGCAATTTTGGGCGAATGCCAGAAGCCGCTTACTCAAACCGCAAGCAAAAAGTTTATTCCGCTTTTGCTTTTGTGCCTTATTATAATTGGCCTTTTGTTTTTTGTGCGTTTTGAAATTATGGTGCAGGCAATTTTGGGCGCGTGTGCCGCCCTTGCAGTGAAAATTGTTGTTCAGGATACGCTTTTGCAAAAACGCAACGGTGTTTACCAGAACGGGCTTATAGCTTGCGGCAATTTGTATTTAAAAGAAGATTTTGTCTCTTTTCCTTCGTTTAATTACGAAAAAAGTGACGATGACGAAAAAAGTTATGTGCCGGATAACATGCTGAAAGCCGTTACCAACAGCAAAGGCGTAATTTATTTGGAATTTGCAAGCACGCAGGATTGCAATGAAGCAAGCGAACTGCTGAAAAAGTGGAAGCTTTAGAAAACTGATTTTAGAACTTTGACCGAAAGCCGGATTTTGCAGGATTTTAGTGCGCAGAATCCGGCTTTTTGTTTTTTTAAAAGTGAAGCAATTTACAATTTGCAAGGCTTTTGTAAATTGTAAAATCGCCCGGTTGTGGAAGGATTTTTCACATTGGCGGTTTAAAACAAAAAAGCACAAAGCTTTTAACTTTGTGCTTTAAGGCGTCGAGCAGATTCGAACTGCTGCATGACGGTTTTGCAGACCGGTCCCTTACCACTTGGGTACGACGCCAATTGATGTGAAAATATTACCAAAAATGCGTTTTTATGTCTAGTAGCAAAGTTGGTAAACCTTAAAAAATCTGCATTTTGCGTGTTTTATTTATTCATTTTTGCCTTAAACAGCGCAAAAGCCTTTTTGTGTGATTCAAACGGAAAATTGTTTGCGTCTATTTTTTCAATTTCAATCAGGCGGCAGTTTTCGGCTTCACCATCCTGCGGCTTAACCTTTGCCAAAAGTTCTTCGGCCGTGCCTGCAAAACTTGCTGAGTAAAAAGCGTCGCAGGTGTTGTAAACAACGCCCTTGTACGGGTAAACATTTGGAAAACTAGTCAGATATTCAATTTTTTCCGGTACAATTCCAACTTCTTCAAAACATTCACGCCTGCAGGCTTCTTCTAAACTTTCTGCAGGGTTTACAAAACCGCCGGGCAAACCGTATTTGCCTTTGCCCGGTTCTTTGGTGCGGGTAAAAGCCAGCAGCTTGCCCTTACAGTGCAGGAAAAGTGCCACGGCGGCGGCGGTGTTGTGGTAAAGCTTGTAGCTGCATTCGTCGCACTGCCACTTTATGCCTTCAATCGTTTTAATTTTCGTACTGCCGCAATTGGGGCAAAACTTAAATTCGTTCATAAATCCTCCACAATTCTAGTGATAGTACCTTGCTTCCAAAGCCTCGGCAAAGGTTTCGGCGCGTTTTAAGGTGCGTATAATCAGCGGAACAAAAATAGGGATAAGGCTTTTTACTTTTGCCATAAAACCCGGCTTTCGTTTTTTGCCGGATTTTTCAGCTTTTTTCGCCTTTTTTTCTTTTTCTGCCGGTTTAAAATCGCCGCCGCTTCGTACAAGCTGGGGCTTAATAATCGAAGCAGCTTCTTCCATTAAAAGAGGAACAAATCTGAAAATCGTACTCATTCCAAGCGAAACGTGCTGAACCGGAAGCCCGAAAAGTGCAAAAGGTTTCAAAAGAGCGTTCATTCCGTCCAGAATGTCTGGTTCATCGGCCGAATACATAAAAACCGAAAGGCAGAAAAGGGCGGTTAAAAAATGCAGAATCGTCCGAAGACTCAGTTCAATTTTTGTGCTGGTTACGCAGACAAAGGCTTTTTGCCACAAAACTGTGTCGCCTGCGTCGGCCGGAAAAAATGCCAGCTGGAAAAGGAAGAAAAAGCACAGCCACGGCAAAACGGCAAAGAAACTTTTTATAAGTTTTTTTACCGGAAATTTTGCAAGGCACGCGTAAAAAAGCGCCGCGCCGCAAATAACGGTTAGCAGCTGAAGGTTTTTTAAAACAAGGTTGCACGTCATAAATCCAAGCATAATCAGCCATTTGGCAAGGGGCGGCAGTTTGTGCGCAAGGGTTTCTTTTTTGCAGTAAAAGCCCATGCCGCTTGTTGAAAAATTCTGCAAGATTGCAGCTTCTTCAAAAGGCTGCTGAATTTTTAAGCTGCTGCCGGTTTGGTTACTGGCTGTGCCGCCGTTTTTAACCGCAGGAAGTGCAAAATTGCAAGTATCTTCCATTATATTGCCGTTTTTTATAACAATTTTTCTGTCGGCGGCGGCGGCTTCTTCGCTTCGGTGCGTAGAAAACACTACGGTTTTTCCTTGTGCGCACAAAAGCCTGAACATTTTAAAAACCGCGCTGCAACTTTGGGGATCAAGTCCTGCGGTCGGTTCATCAAAAAGGAAAATATCAGCGTTAAGGGCAATTATGCCTGCCAGTGCCACTTTGCGTTTCTGTCCGCCGCTTAAAGTTCTAATCGGTTTGTCAGCAAATGTTTCAAACGGAATGGCCGCACTTTCCATTGCGTTTTTTACGCAGTTTTTAAGGGCTTTGCCTTTTAACCCCTGTTTTCGCGGCCCGTAGGCAACGTCGTCAGCGGCAAATTCTTCAAAAAGTGCGTTTACGCAGTCCTGCAAAGCCAGCACCGGGCGGCTTTTTGCAAGAATTTCACCGTTTTCAGCCTGCAAAAGCCCGGCCGCAATTTCAAAAAGGGTGCTTTTGCCGCAGCCCGAAGGCCCCATTAAGGCACACAGGCTGCCCTGTTTAATTGAAAGGCTGAAATCCGTAAAAATCTTCTGCTGTTCCGGGTAGGCAAAGGAAATGTTCTTGAACTGCAGAACGGTTTCGCCGGTTTGATCCGCACCGCTTTTTTCAGCCTGTCCAGTTTTTTCTGCAAAACAGCCATCGGGCAAATGGTAGTCGGTTTTAAAAAAGTCATTGTTCTGCAAAAATTCTTCAGTTGCACCGTCAAATTCAAGTGTGCCGCTGCGCAAAAAAATAACCCGTTCTGCTTTTTCTACTTCCTGCCGGTTGTGGCTTATGCTTAAAACCGTTCCGCCTTTTGCGTGCCAGCTGTCGGCAAATTGCAAAATTTCTTCACGGCCTTTCGGGTCTATCATGGACAAAGCTTCGTCAAGAACCAGCAGGCTGGGACTTAGTGCAAGAATACCGGCCAGTGCCAGTTTCTGTTTTTGTCCGCCAGAAAGGCTGCCGCTTTTACGCCCGGCAAGTTCCAGAATGCCGCACAAATCCAGCGCCATTTCGGCACGTTTTTCACATTCTTCAGGCGAATAATGCAGGTTTTGCGGGCCAAAAACCGTGTCGCGCTTTAAAATGCTTGCGACAATCTGGTCTTTCGGGTCTTGCATAACCATTCCGCTGGGCACATGGCAAAATCCTTCAAATTCATTTGAAAGGCCAGTGCCTTTCTGTTTTTCGCCGGTTTCTGCTTTTCCTTCATATTGCGAAATTGTGAAAGTTTTGAAAAAATTTTCATCTTTATAGGCTGTGCCGTAAATTTTGCCGCCTTGTACCGGCAAAAGGCCGCAGATAAGGCGTGCTAAAGTGCTTTTACCGCTGCCGTTTGTTCCGGTAATTGCCACGTATTCGCCTTCGTTTATTTCAAAAGAAACATTGTTTACGGCTTTGTAATTTTCGACGTTTTCATTTTCGTATGCAAAGCTTAAATCTTCAACTTTTAAAAATTCCATGCAGGCAATTTACCGTAAAAAACGTTTTTTTTAAAGCTTGAAAACCTGCAAAAACCGGCGGTTTTGCTGAACTTTTCGTTAAAATTGTAAAATTCGGAACTTTTTTATTTTTCACCGTTTTTACACGAAGAAACAATTGAAAAAAACTGAAAAAATCGTTATATTTTGGCTTTAGTATGAAAGATTCTGCTAAAGCGTGTTTAGTCCTCGCAAATGGACTTGTTTTTGAAGGCCAGGCATTTGGTGCAACTGGTTGTGTAATTGGCGAAGCTGTTTTTACCACCGGCATGAACGGCTATCTTGAAACATTAACAGACCCAAGCTATTTTGGCCAGATTGTTTGCCAGACTTTTCCGTTAATCGGCAATTATGGCGTAATTTCCAAAGATTTTGAAAGCGCCAAAAGCCATGTACGCGGCTACATTGTACGTTCCGGCTGCGAATCTCCGTCAAACTTCCGTAATGAATACGACTTAGAAACTTTCCTGAAAAATCAAAATGTAATCGGCATCTCCAGTATTGATACGCGCTGCCTTACAAAAGTTCTGCGCGAATCCGGCGTAATGAACGGCATGATAATTGCCGGTGACAGCGAAGAAGCCTTAAAAAATTTTGCTGCCCTTAATAACGAAGCCGAAAAAAAACTTCTTTTAGACAAAATAAAAGCCTACAAAATTGAAAAAGCCGTAGAATCTGTTACATGTTCTGCCGTGCAGATTGAAGAAGATGCCCAGACCGTGTTTACCGAATGCGCCCAGTACAGGTTTGTTCCCGTAAAAGCCGACGGTACAAAACAGTATAACCCGGAACTTGCCATGAAAGACGGAAAGGGTAAAAAAGTGGTTCTGTGGGATTTTGGAGCAAAGGCAAATATTCGCCGGGAATTGCTGAAACGCGGGCTTGAAGTTATTACTGTTGGTGCAGGTGCAACGGCAGAAGAAATCCTTGCACTTAATCCAAACGGTGTAATGCTTAGCAACGGCCCTGGCGACCCGGCAGAAAACGTTACGATTATTGAAGAAATTAAAAAACTTATAAATGCCCGCCTGCCGATTTTCGGCATTTGTCTTGGGCATCAGCTTTTGGCGCTGGCAAGCGGTGCACAAACTGAAAAATTAAAGTACGGCCACCGTGGTGCAAACCAGCCGGTAAAGGATTTATCAAGCGGCCGCGTTTACATTTCAAGCCAGAACCACGGTTACGCGGTTAAAAACCAGACTTTGCCCGAAGGTGCTTTTTTAAGTTTTGTTAACACCAACGACGGCACTTGCGAGGGCATTACCTATACCAAATTTCCGGCATTCAGCGTGCAGTTTCACCCGGAAGCATGCAGCGGCCCTTTGGACACAAGCTTTTTGTTTGACAATTTTGTAAAACTTATAAACGACAAAGATTTTTTGAAAGATTATAAGCCAACCTGCCAGTGCATAGATCCGTTTAAGCAGGGTGCAGGTGCAAGCCGCGTTGCAAGCTAAAAAAAGCAAAAAAAGTCCTGAATTTTTCAGGACTTTTTTTATTGCGGAAGCACTTTTTACAAATTCGCTTTGCTGAACGGAAGTTAAACGGCGTGAAATTTTGGCGCAGGTTTTTCATTTTGTCTGCGCGGCGGTGGGCAAACCTGCAACTAAAACACGCGGCATTTGTCTAAAAAACAAAGAGGATTTTAAAATGGCAGACAGCATTATAAAAAGCATAAAAACTGAATCGAAAGAACAGATTAGGCAGATAAAAAGCGAAAGTAAAAGCAAAATTAAGGCTGTAAAACAGCAGACAGCCCAAAAACTTGCAGACGAATCGTTAAAATATCAGCGGAAACTGGAAAAACAGAACCGCCGCCAGGCCGAAGCACTGATACCAAAACGCTATTCAATTGGCGAAGAAATTTTTAACAGCGTCAGCCACGGAATTGGCACTGGTTTGGGCATTGCGGCTTTGGTTTTGCTTGTTGTGCGCGCTGTTTTTTACGCGCCAGGCACCCAGAAAGGCTTTTATATAACTGGTTCTGCAATTTTTGGCAGCACGCTTATAATTCTTTATTTGATGAGCACCCTTTACCACGCATTAACGCCTTACCACGTAAAAAAAATCTTCGGCATTTTCGACCATTCTTCAATTTACCTGCTGATTTCGGGCACTTATACGCCTTTTTGCCTTGGCGTGCTGCGCGGTTGTGGCGGCTGGTGGCTGTTTGGCGCGGTGTGGTTTTTAACCGTGCTGGGCATAGTTTTTTATGCAATTTTCGGCAGCAAAATGCGCGCCTTTTCTGCCGTCAGTTATCTTGTAATGGGCTGGCTAATCTGCTTTTTCTGGAAGCCTTTGCAGGCCGGCGTAAACCCTTTATGCGTAAAGTTTTTAATTGCCGGCGGAATAGTGTACACGATAGGAATTATTTTTTACGCCCTTAAAAAAATCAAATGGACGCATTGCGTCTGGCACCTTTTCGTTTTGGGTGGTTCAGTCCTGCACTTTTTTTCAGTTTATTATTCGCTGTAAAAAACAAAACCGCCCTGAAAGAATTAAAAAAGTTTTCCACAATCTTTCAGGGCGGTTATGCTTTCAGTTTTGGTTTTTTTTGTTATTTCAGTTTTAAGCCGTCGCTAAAGGCTTTGCCTGCAATTTCGCCAAACTTAAAGTAAAAATGATTGCACGGGTCATAAATTAGGGGTTCAAATTTCTGCATGTCAATTTTGCCGTCGGCTGTCAAAATTTTTTCGTCAACGCTAAGGTTTATAATTTCGCCCCAGCAGCGGCAGGTTTTTTCGTCATAGCTTATCAGCTTGCATTCAAGGGTAAAGGGCAGTTCTTCAATTAACGGCGCATTTACGTTTGCGGCCTTGCAGAAATGCCAGCCGGTTTTTTCCATTTTATCCGGCGTATCGTTGCCGCTTGCAATGCCAACGTAATCGCAGGCAACAAGGTTTTGGGCATCGCCAATGCTTAAAGTAAAAGCCTTGCTTGCCAGAATGTTTTTAACGGTTTTATGTTCCGGGCTAAGGCATACAGAAACCTGCGTGTCATCGGCAATTCCGCCCCAGGCCGCGTTCATTGCGTTCGGCTTGCCGTTTTCGTCATAGGCGGCAACAATTAAAACTGGTTCCGGGTAAATCCATGGTTTTGCGCCAAAATCTTTTCTCATCGTTTTCCTCCAAAATTGTTAAGCGAAGTTTTTACCGTGCCCCAATGCAAGGCAAAACGGGCGCAGGCGGCTTTTGAAAGGCATTTATTTTACAGCGCGTGCTTGCAAAAAAGTTGCAAGTTTACAGCTGAAGTGCGCAGCCGCAAAAATCGGCAATTTTTGCATAATTTTTGCGTGCCATAAAAGCGTCCAGTCCTTCCAGAATCTGCTGTGCGCAAAGTGGATTTGCAAAAGTTGCAGTACCAATCTGCAATGCGCTTGCACCGACCATAATGAATTCAACGGCGTCCTGCCATGCTGCAATTCCGCCAAGTCCTATAATCGGAATGCGTTTGTTTTCCGGCAGCTGGCCAAAGGCTTTCGCCGTCTGGTAAACCATGCGCAGGGCAATCGGTTTTACAGCCGGGCCAGAATAGCCTGCAAAAATGTTGTCAAAAACAGGCTTTCCGCTTTCAATATTTATGGCAAGTGCCTGCACCGTGTTAATCATGCTTACGGCATCTGCACCGGCTTCGGCAACGCTAAGTGCAATTGCGCTAATGTCTGCTGCGTTGGGTGAAAGTTTTACAATTAACGGTTTTGTAGTTTTGGCGCGTACGGCGGCAGTAACTTCGGCAGCCGTCTTGCAGTCCAAACCAAAAGCCATGCCGCCTGCCTTTACGTTCGGGCAGCTGATGTTCAGTTCAATCATCTGCACGGCGGTTTTTTCCAGAAGCTCTGCGCCTTTTGTATAGGTTTCAATTGAAGAGCCGGAAAGGTTTGCAATGCTTACCGGTTTTAATTTAAGCATCTGCGGCAGTTCATTTTCTATAAAGTGTGGAATGCCGGGATTTTCAAGGCCGATGGAATTGATTAAGCCTGCTGCACATTCCTGCAAGCGCGTGCCTTTGTTGCCCGGTTTGGGGTCAAGGGTAAGGCCTTTTGAACATATTCCGCCGAAACAGCTGGTGTCAAACAGCGGCGAATATTCACTGCCGTAACCAAAAGTGCCGCTTGCCGCAATAAGCGGATTTGCAAAATCTATGCCGCAAATATTTACTGATAAATCGCTCATAATTTTTCCTTAAAAAATAACTTCTGCGCCGTCAAAAACCGGGCCGTCCTTGCAGCAGCGTTTATTGCCGCCTGTTGTGCTTATGGTGCAGCCTAGGCAGGCACCCATTCCGCATGCCATCCGCGATTCAAGGCTTAAATAGCATTTTGTACCGCTGGCATTGCAAACTTTCTGAACGTATTTAAGCATTGGGGTTGGCCCGCAGGCATAAACCACGTCGTATTTTTTTGCATCGCTTTCACCAAAAATATCCGGCAGCATTCCCTTTGTTCCGCAAGTGCCGTCGTCGGTGCTTACAGAAAGTTTAGAAGCCTTTACATTTTCCAGCCCGTAAGAGCCGGTTTTGAAGCATGCAAAAAAATCGTAACTTTTGGGCGGCAGCGTGCTGGCAAAACCTGCAACTGGCGCAACGCCAATTCCACCGCCAATAATTGCGGTTTTTGCACCGCCTGCCGGGGCTTCAAATCCGTTGCCCAGCGGCCCGAACAATTCAACCTGCGTGCTTGTGTTTACGTTGCACAGTTCGTTTGTTCCTTTGCCTTTTTGCAAAATTAAGAATTCAACCAAAACGCTGCCGTTGTTTTGGGCAGTTGAACTGAAAACGCTTATTGGGCGGAACAGAAAAGTGCTGCTTGGCACGCGTTTAAGCATGTAAAACTGCCCCGGTGCCGGTTTTGCGCTGCGGGCTGTTTGTGGCGGCAAAAGCAGTTTAAGCAGAAACACATTTTCCTGAATCTGTTTCAGTTCGCTTACGTCGGCTTTTCCCAAAGAAATCATATTTTCGTTGCACATAAAAACTTCCTGAATTGGGCTAAATTTGAAAAATAACCGCGCTAAAATCTTTTAAAAATTCTTGGCGCAGTTAAAAACAAGCCCAGAAAAACAAAAAGGCTTCTGGGCTTGGTAAAAAAAACAGCAAAAATTGTTATGCCGGGCTTTTTCGCTTTGGGCAGTAAGCAGCATGACAAAATTCTTAAAAAAAACTGGAATAGTTAAAGGCTTGCTTTGGCGGCCAAAAGATCTTCTTTAGAAGCAATGCTGGCTTTTGCCGCAGAATCTGCAATGTCGTTCATTGTAAGAACTTTGCCTTCAAGGCTGGCGTCTTTTTTATAGGCGCAAAGAATGCCGCGGCTTGAGTTTACTGCACCGCCGGCGTGGTCTAGCAAAGTTGCGGCAATTCTTGCAGCGCCGCCCTGTGCGCCGTAGCCCGGAATAAGGAAGAAAGTTTCCTTGTATTTGTCCCTAAGGTAACGGGCATCCTGTTCCTGCGTTGCGCCGACAACCGCGCCAAAAATTCCGCAGGTCTGTTCCGGGTAAAATTCCTTAAACTGCAAACCGATTCTTGCAATTTCATCGCCAACTTTTTCCAAAAGCAGGCCGCCGTTTTTCAGTTCCTGATGTTCAATGTCTACCATGCCCGGGTTTGAAGTGCACAAAAGAACAAAAGCACCTTTGCCGCCGTTTTCCGGATTTGAATATTTTGTAAAAGGGACTAAAGTGTCAAACCCCATGTACGGGTTTACGGTAATGATGTCGGTTTCAAAGTCGCCTTTAAAGTGGGCTTTTGCATAAGCGTCAGAAGTTGCACCAATGTCGCCGCGCTTAATATCGGAAATGGCGATAAGGCCTGATTGCTTTACAAGTTTCAATGTTTCTGCATAAACCTTAAGGCCTTCAATGCCCATGGCTTCGTAATATGCAATTTGAACTTTAAAACAGCATGCAGATTTATCTGATGCCACTCTTTCAATAATTGCTTTGTTATAGGCTAAAACAGCTTCCGGGGCACTTGCATATTGAGCCAAAATATTCTGGGGAATATAAGACGGGTCAGTATCCAATCCAACACATAAAGGACCATTTTTTTTAGAAAGTTCCTGAAGAACCTGCATATTGTGAATATTCATGGCAAAAGTGTACCATAATGGAAGAAAATAAAAAAGCGTTGCAAACTGCGGTGTTTTGCAGCGGCTTGCAGCGTTTTTTGCGGAGTTAATTTGCCCGTGCCCCAAATTAGCTTGAGTGTTTAATTTTCAATTTTGGGGCACATAAAAGGTAAGGAAACTGAAAAAAGCCTAAACTGCTGGCGCGGCTGGCGGCGTATTCTGGTTTATCAGCGCCAAAAGCTGTTCTTTGTTTTCAAAATTTTCTTTTTTAATAAAAATCATGCGCCCTTCGGCAAATTCCAGAATGTATTTTGTTTCGTGGTCAATTATGCGCACAAAATCTTTCATTTCAAAAACCGAATTTTTGCCCGAAATGTCTTTTACTTCAATTGAATTGTATTTAAATGCTATTTCGGTTGTGTTTTCATAGTTCAGTTTTATGCCGGTGTGGTTTTGCGCAGTTTCAATATTCTTTTTATAGTTTTTCGTAAAGCGGCGTATGTATTCTTTTTTTGCAAAAATAAAAAGAAAAATCGTTGCAAGCGTATATGCAGAACCCAGAATCATGGAAAGCTTGCCTTGCACAAGCACGCCGACGCCTGTGATAATTAAGCCCATAATAATGCAGAATAAATAAATTTTCCTTGCGGCTTTTATGTTCTGCTGTAAAATTCCGCAATATTCGCGGGCAAAAATCAAATTTTCAATTCTTTCTTCAATGGTAGATTTTTCGTTAATGACAAATTTATTTTCGCAGAAAAATTCTACGGATTCGTCCAGCGGCCCCTTGCAAAAAGCAACGCGCGCCTTAAACTGGGGGCTGGAATCGAAGCAAATGTCTTTAGGCCCCATGTAAACTTCAAAACCTGCATCGCTTACGGTTTTTGCCCACTGGTCAACATCATCAACGGCAAGTGCAAAATGCCGGATATTGCCGTCGCTCCATTCGTTTTCGGCGTTGTTGAAAATTTCCAGAAAACTGTCACCGGTTTTCAGCAAAACGCCGTTGTTCCACTGGCAGAAAACTTCCAGTCCCAGAATGTCCCTGTAAAAATGAAGAACCTGCGGAAATTTTTCCGGCGTGCTTTTAAGCGAAATGTGATGAAGCATTTTGATTTTGTTTTCCATGTTTTCCCCGTTTTAAAATTCCGGCGCGTGTTAATTTTGCCGTTCGTTCAGTTTGCAGAATTGATAAAGGCAGTGCACGCGGGCTTTATGAGCTTTGTTATTTTTTTCACCGCAAAACCTGTGCAAAGTGCCGTGATTATTGTGCCTTCGCGAGTGCCGACAATTTTCAAATTGAAAAGCAAAAGCGAAAGCAATACCGAAATTGTTACGCAGCTGATGTCGAAAAATACTTTTACGTTGCCAAATTCAAAATTCCATTTGTCGCTTACGGCTTTTACAATGGCTTCGCCGGAATTCATTATTACGTTGGCAATAACGGTAAGCGAAACGCCAAATGCAATTACCAGAATTCCGCATAAAAGAAGTGCAAACTGAACGGCGTAATTTGTTGCAGGTATAAAATGAACAATCCACATTCCAAAGTCGGTAAAATATCCGAAAAGCACGGAAAGCGGAATTTGCAGCAGCTGGTAAATTTTAAAATCCCTGCGCAAAACAAGAATCTGCCCCAAAATCAAAACGCAGTTCCACAGTATAAGCCAGTTGCCAAGGCTAAAAAAAGTAAAGCGAATGCTTAAAACGTTTGCTACGGAAGAAATTGGCGAAACGCCCAGTGCACTGTGCCGTGCAAAGGCAACCCCAAGTCCGGTAAAAAACAGCCCGAGAATAAATAGGAAATACCGTTTTACAATGTTTTTAACCTGCAATTTGCAAACCTTTTTAGAATTTAAAAATTTCTAACATTTTAGTTCATTTACACGTTTTGTGCCATTCCGCAGCTTTTTGCTGTAACGCGCGGTTTTTTTTAGCCTGCCTGCCGGAAAACGTTTGCCTCGCTGATTCCGTACAAATCCAATTTAATGATTTTCCGGCGGAAATTTATTAAATAACCGGTTTGTAAAAATCCGGGTCTTTTTCAAATTCCCTTGCAACGTAAGAACATACGGGTTGAACTTTTACGTTCTGCTTAACGGCGTTTTCCACAAGACAGTGCAAAAGTTTTTTGGCAATTCCCTGACCACCGTATTCCTGGTCAACAACGGTGTGGTTTGCAACCCACACATTGCCGTCAATTTCAAAATCGCAGTGGCCAACAAGTTTTTCGCCGTCATAAGCGGCACTTCTGTTTTGTTCAAATTGAATTTTTATCATATCTCAAGCCTTCTTAACTTTCAATTTTGTGTTTAATTTGCCTTAACGCCTGAAAATTGCAGCACAAAAACAGGCTTTTTGCTAAGCACTGGTTTTGCGCCTCAGTAGTTTTAGCACCCAAAGGTACAGCAGGCCAACTGCCATAAGAAAAATCAGCAGGGCAAGAATCCACCAGACGCAGCCCATAAAAGGCAGTTCATTTGAAAAGCCGAACGCACCGGCCGGGCTGCCCCAGTTGAGGAAAAAGTACGGATAATTTGTGTTTTCTGCAAACTGCCAGTTGCATGCAAAACCGATGCCTGCATAAACTGCGTAAATTACTGGCGGAATTATTACGAAAAACACGTGGCGTTTTTTCAGCTGGCTTTCTTCCGCTATCAGGAAAAAATCGATTACGCAGAAAAGCGGCACAACCACGTGGGTTAAAACATTCTGAATGTTCCAGGCTTCGTTGCCAAGTGTTGGTGCCAGCACAAAGCAGAAAACAATACCCGTAAGCGTAATTGAAATTGTTCCAACGAATTTTACAAGATGCCACAAAGCACTTAATTTTCTGTTCAGCAGAAAAAATGCAAATTCTGCCGCGCAAATTGCTGCAAGGCTTATGTTGGACTGAATCGTAAAATACATGAATACCGATTTTCCGCCCATAAACGAATTGCGCCCGGCGTAGGCGCTTAAAATTGTTCCTGCCACAGCAGAAACAAAAACAACTAATTTTAGCGCGAGTGAAAGATTTTTCTTTGCTGGTGAGAGGTTTTCCATGCTTTGTCCTTAAAAAATGTTTTTCTTGTTACGGCTTGCCGCCAGTTCAGTTTTTTTATTTTCTTAATCGTATTCTACTGGTTTATTCGGCATTGGCAAGTTTAGGGTTAATATAATTTGGCGCACGCCCGTGCGGATTTTACAATTGTTTACATTCTGCAAAATTCGGCAGGTTTTTTTTCAGCTTGCGGCTTTGCAGGTAAAAATGCGGTTCTTTTTTTGTTCAACTATTTGAAAAAACTTAAATTTGCACCTATTATATAGAAGAAAACATTGCGTTTTTGCGTTTTAGTGCGCTGGCGCAAAATTGAAAGAGGAACTTTATGAAGAAATTGTTTGCAGTTTTACTGGTTTTGGCTTCAGGCGTTTTGGTTTTTGCGCAAAGCAATGCAAAGCTTGGCATTAGCAGCAAAGAATGTAAGGCCGTTATTAAAAATGTTGAAAAAATAGAAAGCGATTTGAAGCAGCTTGATAAAGACGATGCAAATTATCTTAAAAATTGCAGCGAAGTTTTGACCAGATACGGCTTTAAAGGTGATGCTGCCTATAAAAAGTACGAAACAATTTTAAATGCGGCAGCGGCTTATGCGCTTACCGTTCCTTTTGAAAACCTTAGCCCGGAAAACAAGGCAATTTTAGACAATGCCCGCGAAAACGATCCGGTTTCCTACGATTTTTTTATGAGTATGGTTAAAGACAGCGAAGAAGTGCTGGCAAAAATTCACCCGGAAGACAAAAAGGTTTTAGACCAGAACAAATACGAACTTTTGGAAGTTTGCGACAGGCTAGCTGCCGTAAAATAAATTTACGGTTTGCAAAAAGGCTAGGGTAGCAGGTTGAATGCGGTAAACAGAATAATGTTAATGGAAGGAAAATTTGACAGGGCACTTGAAGCGCTTGCTTCTTTGGATTTAGCTTTGGAAAATTTTAAGGCAGTTATTCCGGAAGTAGAAGAACTGGCTGCTTATTATGAATCGGATTTGTGGCGCAGGGATTTTGAAGCCGATTCTGCCGGAAAACTTCCTGCTGAATTGAAACGTGGCGTTCTTTCTGAAGACGGGGTTTACAATCTTTTAACGGATTATCAGCGATTAAAGGATTTGATGTAAGTTCAGAGCTGCTTATGGATTATTGGAATGAGCCGAAATAATTTAGCAGAACTATACATAATGCAAGTGTTTGGAAGAATGCAAATAATGTGATTAAATTAACTGCAGGTTTTTCATTTATCGAAAGCATACGGAGAATAAAATGAGTTTGAATATTGAGCCTTTTGAAGCCAAAGATTCTAAAATTGAAGGCTTAAAAATTATCAGCGCAAAAATGATAACTGACGACCGGGGAACGGTGCGCGAACTGTTTCGCGGAAGTGTATACGGAGAAGTTTTGCCGGCATCGGTAACGGGATGGAAACAGATTAATTTAACCAGAACCAAAAAAGGTGCTGTTCGCGGTCTGCACGGCGAAGCAATGTCCAAGCTGGTAACTGTGGCTTACGGTTCTGTTTTTGGCGCGTATGTTGATACAAGACCAGACAGCAAGACTTTTGGCGCAGTTCAAACAGTACACATAACACCCGGCGTTCAGGTTTTTGTTCCGCAGGGCGTATGTAACGGTTTTCAGGCACTGGAAGATACGGAATATTTGTATTTTTTTGACAACGAATGGGCGCCGGGAATGCCGGGAACGGCACTTTGTCCGCTTGACCCGGAACTTGGCATTGAATGGCCTATTGCCATTGATATCAGCAACCTTAACCAAATTTCTGAAAAAGATTCAAAAGCACCTGCGCTTAAAGACCTTAAAAAGATTTTAGGAATGAATTAACGTTTTTTTCTTTCAATTTTTACATGCAATAAAAAAGCCCCTGAAGTTAAACGACAAGTTCAATTTCAGGGGCTTTTTTGTTTATGGTTTAGCGCAAACTACAAACACGGCACGCATAAGTTTTAAGCTTCTGCATACCTTTTTGCTTTAGCCTGCTACGCCAAAAATAAGGTTTGGAATAAACAGAACGAGTTTTGGACAGAATACAAGGATTGCAAGTTCAATAAGAATGGCAATAAGGAAAGGTAAACTTTCTTTTGTGTATTCTTCCGGCGGACATTTGATAATGCCGCATACAGTATAAAGCGCCGAACCGATTGGCGGTGTCATAACGCCGAGGGTTACGATTGTTGCCATCAAAACGCCAAAGTGAACAGGATCCATTCCTACGCTTGTTACCATTGGAAGGAAAATAGGTGTAAGCAAAAGGAAGTTTACGTTACTGTCAACAAACATACCTGTAAGGAAAAGGAATCCCAGCATGATGAGTGTTAAAATCTGCGGATTTTCTGTAATTCCAAAGATAAACGCACTTAATGCTGCCGGAAGTTTTACCCATGTAATTGCATAGCTGAAAGGACCTGACATGGCAATAATCAGCATGATTGCACCATTGTCTTTTAATGTTGTAATAAGTGCTTCCTTGAAATTTTCCCAAGTAAGCTTTTTATAAACAAATTTACCAACAACAAGTGCGTAAACTACTGCAAAAGCACCGGATTCTGAAGGTGTAAACAAACCGAATCTGATTCCTACAATAAGGATAATCGGGAAGAACAGAGCCCAGATAGAAACTTTCAGATTTTCTAAAAGTTCTTTGATTGTAAGTTTAGGTGCATCGGCGTTTGGCGGATCAAATTTACGGATACGGCTGGTAATGGAAGTTGTTCCCATAAGGAAGGCCATCATTAAAATGCCGGGAACAATACCAGCGGCAAAAAGACGTCCAATTGAAACTTCGCCGACAAAACCGAAAATAATTAAACCAAGGCTAGGCGGAATTGTAGCCGTAATAAGGGCTGTAAGGCAGTTTACGGAACAAATATAGCCTTTTGTATAGCCGCGCTTCATCATTTCAGGACCAAGAATTCGGGTTTCCATTGCCGCATCAGCTGTGGCCGAACCTGAAACGCCGCCCATCAATGTAGACATTACAACAGAAATTTGAGCTGTACCGCCGTACATTCTGCGGGTTAAAAGGCGGGCAAGGCTTAAAAGCTGGTCTGTAATTCCAGAAACGTTCATAAGGTTTCCGGCAAAAATAAAGAATGGAACGGCAAGGAACGCAAACGACTGACTTTGAAGCACAATCATCTGAACGCCGGCTTCAAACGGAAGGATTGGCTGGCTTAAAAAATATGCAAAACCTGCAATGCCAATAACAAATGCAATCGGCATTCCTAAAGCAAGAAAAAGAACAAAACAAATTAAAAGAAGACTCATACTTCCTCCACATTTTTTTCAATTTCATTAAAGTGAACAATGCAATCCTTAATTTTTACAACTGTTGAAATTGACATTGAGAAAGTGGATACAACTAAACTTAAGCTAACTAAAGAGTAGGGAATAGGCATAGATTGATAAGTTCTTAATCTTTCTACCCATACAAGTCTTGCACCATAAATACAAATAATAATAGTTGTTGCTAAAATAATTGCGTAAACGAGAATTAAAATTATTTTCTGAAGTTTTTTTGGAAAGAATCGTGTAACTATATCAATTCCAATAAGCTGTCCGTTTCTCCATGCAATGTCGGCACCAAGAAATGCCGTCCAGGCAAGAAGAAGCATGGCAAGGTCAATGTTCCATGACATGGAAATTCTTAAAAATCTTAAAATTGCAGAAGCAAAAACCAGAATTACAAGAAAAATGAATCCTACGAAGCAAAATGCCGTTTCTGCCTTGCAAAAATATTCATAAATTTTTTTCATATATCCTCCTTTTTGAAAATGAATGGTCAAAAAAAAACCTGCACTAAATAATTTAATGCAGGTCTGTAAGATTAAATTATTCAGCTGTAATTAGTCTGCAAGTTCTTTAAACAAACGGTCTTTAAGTCCTGCAGAGAATCCAAGGTCGTTATTTTTGTAAAGGCCATCAATAGCATTCTGGAATTCGGCAATGTCAACATCAGCGATTGTTACACCGTTGTTTTTCATGTTTTCATAGTATTTCGATTCTTCAGATTCGATGATTGCACCATATTCAACGGCAGCTTCCCTCATGATTTTTGTGAAGAGGGCTCTGTCAGATTCTGACATGCTGTTGTAGAAAGTTGAAGAACAAACAAATGCAGACTGAAGCATGTAGTGCTTGGTCATTGCAAGGTATTTCGCAACTTCATAAAGGCGTGCACCGTCTGCCGTAGCAACCTGAACTTCGCAACCGTCAAGGGTTTTTGACTGGATTCCAGGGAAAACTTCACCCCAAGAAATACCGATGTTTGCAAATCCAAGATATTTTGCAAGGTTGTTTCCAATTGCGTTACCAAATCCGCGGATTCTGAGACCAGAAAGGTCTGCAACGCTGTTTACTGGTGTTGTTGTGTAGAAACACCTGAATCCATTGTACATGTTTGTAATGTAAACAATGCCCTGTTTTTCCAGTTCTGCCTGCCATTCCTTGAAAAGTGCTGTATCTGGCAGTTTTTTAAGTGCTGCTGGATCTGTAAGGATGTATGGAGCCATAAGAATGTTAAGATCTGGAATCTTAAACTGGCTTGCAAGACGTCCCGGGTCGCTTGGAACAACAAGTGAAATGCCGAGTTTGGCCTGTGTTACAAGTGCATCTGTGTCTCCGGAAAGAGCACCTGCTACCTGAACGGTCGCATTGAAACGTCCAGTTTCATTAAGTCTGTCTGCAACAGCCTGCATCATTCGGCTTTGACCTGTTGTAGCGGCTTCTGTACCGGCAAATGTTACTGGAATTTTCGCTGCTGAAGCTGAATCTGACTTTTTGTTACACGATGTGAACAAAAATCCACATGACAAAGTTAAAACTGTTAATACGAGTAATCTTTTTTTCATCTTTCCTCCAGCTATTATTCTAGTATGCAAATATGTTAGTTGTCAAAGAAATTCTATTTTGAAAATTTAATTTTTTTATGAATACAGAATGAATTTACATGATTAAAAATAACAGCCATTTGAAATTACAAAAATGGCTGTGCGGAAAAATCAGCAGAAATGTGGAAAGTGGTGGTAGTAAAATAGGTGGAAAAACGGTTCTAAGTTTCTGCGTTTAAATGGCTTGGAAAGATTTTGCAAAAGAACTGACGTTTTTTCAAAAAGGCATTCGGGCATAAACAAACCTCCCTGCAAATGCAGGGAGGTTTGTTATGAGATTTATGCTGGCGGATTTGCCAAGATGAATAAAAATATTTTACAGCTGTTAGTCTGGCAAAAGCGTCATTGCTTATTTCTCCAGTAACCACTCAATCAAGTTTTTATGGATAATTCCATTTTGGGAAAAATCAAACTTATCAAGAGACAGAACATACTTTGGATAGTTATCTCGAACACTGTTGTATGCTCCAAATTCCCGTTGAACAGTTTCTTCAGTTGCAAGAAGATAGCAGACCTGGAAGTAAAGTTTTTCATTTCCCTTGGTTGCAATGAAATCAATTTCAGCATTTTTAAGAATACCGATATGAACTTCATAACCACGAACCAATAATTCATTATAAACTATATTTTCCAAACTGGCACCAATATCAATCTTTTGAGAATGAATTCTGGCAAAACTAATGTCTGTAAGATAATATTTTTCCAGCGTAGAAAGAACTTTTTTGCCCTGGATGTCATAACGAGGAGCTTTGTTCATTACGCAGGAATTTGTTATAAAAGAAAGATAGTTGTACAAAGATTCCTTAGAGCAATCTCGTTTTTCAGATTTAAGAAAGTTTACAATAGAAGTCCCAGAAAAAATCTGGGACATATTAATAGAAAGATATGCAAAAATCTTGTTCAACAGGTCTATGTTCTGAATCTTGTAACGGGCAATAATATCTTTAAGAACAATGGAATCATATAAATCAGAAAGAAAAATTTTCAGTTCGTCATCATTGTGCATGGAAAATCTTTGAGGCATTCCTCCCCAGCGGATATAATCCATAAGAGCTTTATCGTCAGCATTTTTGATTCCCTGAATTTCCAGAGCTTCAGAAAAACTGAACGGAAGAATTTTAAATGAAACATAGCGACCGCTGAGAACAGTTGCCAGCTCTCCTGACAAAAGTTTAGCATTGGAACCGGTAATAAAAATGCTGGTATTCAAAAGACGGAATGAGTTTATGGCTTTTTCAAAATGTTCAACGTTCTGGATTTCATCAAAAAATAAATAATACTTTTTGTCATCAACAATATGGTTTTTAACATATTCATAAAGAGAAAGTTCATCTTTTAATGAAGAAAACTGCAAATCTTCAAAATTGACGAAAATTTTATGCCCATCGTCAGCAGTAATTTCATCAGTAATCTGTTTAAGAATTACAGATTTACCGCAGCGACGAATGCCTATTAAAACCTTAACAAGTTCATTTTCATAGAACGGCCGGATTTTTTTAAGCCAGTTTTCTCGTATTATCATACTTATATAATAGACTGAATTGGAAAAATATACAACTTATAAGGTTGAGGTGTACTGAATTGAATATTTGTAGAATTTTTTCGGTATGGGGAAAGTAAAAAAACTACTCCTCAAAATAATCACTATCAATCCGCTTAATTTCAAAAGTTCTTACAGTGCTTATTCCAACATTGTGTTCAATCATAAGACTGGCAAGTTTCTGGCCATCGATGAGGACAACTTTTCTGTCTACGCTGGCAGCATATTCTTCGGCATCTCTGGCAAATGAACTTGTTGTAATGAACACGCCTTTGGAAGCCTTCTGACCAAGCAAAGCTCCTGCAAATTTCTGAATCTCAGGACGACCGACTACACCTTTCCAGCGTTTAGCCTGAATATAAATGGTGTCCAAGCCAAGTTTATCTTCCTTGATAATTCCATCAATGCCTTCATCACCACTTTTTCCAACAACCTGCGCAGCTTCAGAAAAAGAACCGCCGTATCCCATGTGAACAAGCAGATCAACCACAAGATGCTCAAAGAAAGAAGGCGAACATTTGGAAATATTTACAAGAATATCATCAACCAGATTTTCAGAAAGTTTTGTGTAGCCAGCTTCAAGCATTTCTTCTGGAGTTGCTTCTGAAATAGCCTCATTTTCATCTTTCGAATCTTTTTCATTATGCTTTTTCTGGAACTCGTTAAATTCTTCAAATCTGCGAAGATATTTGGTAGAGAGCCGTTCCAGATTTTCAGCAAGAACCGTCTGACCTCGTTCAGTGATTTTAAAAACACCACGGCGAGTATCTTCCAACAAACCAGCCTTCTTCATATAAGTTCTGGCCCACCCAATGCGATTGGAAATTACATCCTGAGTTTTTGAAGGCAAAAGTTCATTCCGTTCTTCCATAGTAAGCCCAAACTGATTAGACAAATCCTCTACCGCATCAGAAAGTTTATGTTCTTTATTATCCGCAGCATATTTCAACAGCGGCAACATACAAGTTTGATAATCTGGAATCATAAAATACACTCCGTAATTGATATTTTAATGAAGGAGGGGAAAGCTGCGCTTCTCTATCGAGTTTTGTTTTCGATTTAATTTTAAGCGGAAAAAAACATCGCTTCTGCAAGGCAACCTTGTTTGCCCGTTCAATCGCCGCCCACAACGCTGGGCTTTAGTTTTGCATTATAAGTTTATTGTTAATTGCATTATCAAGAAATTCCGGAAAATCTGCCATATTCTGATTTCTTGTTAGAATCAGATTTGATTTAGCTCGACTTGCCCCAAGATACAAATCAGATAAAAACCTTCTTTGATAATAACTTTTGTTGTTATCATATTTGTTGTAAATGCTATAACAACCAATTAAAATAACTACATCAAATTGCAAACCAATAACATAATTAGGTTCACTTATTAAAATTTTCTTTTTTGTATATTTTAACAATGCAACTTCACGTTTTGAGAGAATCTGCTTAAACTTGTTGGTGTCTGTTGTTTCCTTCTGTAAAATACTAAATAAATCTTCCTGTAAAGACAAAATAATAGTTTGTTGTCCCCTATTTGAAAATTCCTCTGCTAACTGGATTGCTTTTTTTACTTCTTCTTTTTCTGAATCGAATGTATATAAACATGGTAGAGGCCCTGTTTTCATTTTACTAGATTTCAGTCCAGAAATTTTGTTATTCCATTCATGGCCAACTTCCAGTTGTGGATATGATGCATCTATATGTTTCAAGAAATTTAATATCTCTTTTGTGTAACGATAAGCAATATCCAAACTAAAGTATTTTGTATTTCCCATAGAAGCATCTGTTTCAGGATTTGATTTATTTAGAATTTCTGTTATTCCTAGATCACTGTATACTTCATCTACGGATTGCTTAGGATCCATAGCCATTATAATTTTGGGATACTCTTCCGAGTTTCTAGAAAGATAAACTAAGGCCATTCTTTCTTGATCGTTAAACAATTGCATTTCATCAACAAAAATATAATCATATCCTTTTTCTGTTCTCTCATAATACCAATTATAAGTTGAAAGATAATTTATATAATCATTTATAACTTGATCAGAAGTAATATTTTTACTATCAAATAATTCTTTCATGTATCGCTCATATATTCTAAATATAACTTCTTTTTCATTGTCATTCGAAAGATGAGTCATCCACGAATCATATCGTTTAATTTTGAGATATTTAGTTAATGAGGTTTTACCTGGCATAATTCCATTCGCACCGATTACACAAGAAATTTCTGTCATAATTTCCCAAGTATAATTATTATTGACAAAAGAAATATCTTCCAATTGTTCAATAAAATTAGGAGTACATTGATTTCTATAAACGATCCAATCGGTTCTTAGAAATTTCTGTATAACTTCAGAAAGTAACATAATTTGTCCATACTTTCCTTCATAACTATCATTTCCCAACATTACGATTTCTTTATTATTTAATACAACATGTTCCTTAGCTAACTCTAACAATGGTGCAATTTCAATTTTATTTGATATTTCAGGAGCAACTGTATCAATAAAGTCGCTTACTTGGCATGCTACAGCCCAACTGTGGCATGTAAATAAGATTCTAGCTGTAGGATTTCTATTTTTTAAAATATCAATAGCCTTTAACTCCATAACAAGAGTTTTTCCAGTACCAGCAGGGCCAATAAGTTTTAGAGAATTCTTATCATTTTTATTAAAAAATGCCGTTTGTCTTGGTGATAATTTATTAACCCATTGCTCAAATGTGAAATAATTTTGTTCGTCAGAATCGTAAACTGTATTTAAATTATAGTTATAATCAAAATCTTTAATTTCTTTTTTTTCAATTTCAATTTTGTATTTTTTTAATATATCAGTTCTTAATGGCTCTATGACTTTACATATTGTTGTATCAACTTTAACATCTTCAATACTTTCTCTACTATCAGCAATTTTGAAAACATGAAAATTATTGGTGTGTTCAGTATTTATAGTCATAAACAAATGTCTAATATCATATGACTTTAATACTAATTTATTACCATTTGTATAAATAAGTGATGGTGATTTAAAAGATGTTCCTTTATGTTGAAGTACTTGAACAACTGTTCTGTGTATTGTGTAAAACAGTGTCTGAATTCCTTCTATCTTTGAAGTTTCCTGCAATATCTCTGGCTCAACTATGATGAATGGTATATTTTCAATATTAGAATCTTTTTTGTTTGTTGTTAAAAAAATAGTAAAATCATCATAATTCAATGTTATAAAATTTGATGAATTATAATAATCATTTTTAGCAAAATTTTCTTCGTTGAGACTTTCAATAAAAGCAAGTATAGATTGTTCTGTAAAAACTAATTTTTTCATTTTAATAACTCCTTGGATAAACTACTTATAACTTCGTCTCTTTGATTTTCATATTCTGTCGGTAATCCGATATCAGAAAACATTGAACCCAATGCCCTCGTCATATTTTGTTTATATGGTGGATCTAATTTTGCAATTGCAAAACAAGTTGATTGATTATTTTGATATGTTTTATCAATTTTTTTTATATCTATTTCTTTTATTCTCCTTAAATTAATTACAAATCCTTTACTTGTTATTTCTGGATCTGGTAAATTTGTGAAGTAAAACTTGTCTCCAGGAAATTTACTGACTTCATTAAAATTTTTAATACTTAATATTTTTAAATCAGAAATTGTAAAATCCTCTTTATTTAATACTGGTTGTATATCTTTGACTTGTTTTATTAAATTTTTATTCTTAATATTTTTATTAAGTTCATCATCTGTATAGCTAAAGATGTGCATGAATGCATCATCTGATAATTCTGATACTTGCAGGCACTTAATAATTTCTTTTTTTAATGAGCTAAGTTTTCCTTTAATTTCAGATTTACATTTTTTGGGAATATAAAAATTTTCTATATAGTATTTCAAAGTAAAAATACTACAATATGATAGAAATTCACCAAATTTCTCTTTATCAATGTCACAATCACCAGTAACAATTATTCCATAACGATCTTCTTCTGAAGCATTTAAAAACTTAATTATTGTTCCTTGGCTTATATCATCAGTTGGAGTAAATGGTGAACATTCAGTAGTGTCTTGAACAATCATAATATTATTTCTCTCCTTATACCTCAATCTCCTCGTTCATCAACTTTGGTAACAAAGTATCACGAATAGAGATTAATATTTCATTTTCATAGACATATATCTATTCTGTTACTGTTTTTGTAACTGAATTAAAATTTTCAATTTTAATAATCTATTTGCTATTTTGTAATTTATCAATCTCTTTTGTATATTCTGTCAATAAGAAGAATTCCTTCTGTAATAATCTATATAAAATAACAAAATTTATAATTACATTTGAATGTAAATTTCCTGATTCAAATTTTTCTAAACACTTATCATTATCATTGCTTGCAATTTCTGACCAGCGGGCTTCTGGCGGAACAAATAATATGTTTTCTGCTTCATATGCGTCCGTGTCGTCTTCAAAGCCGTCACCTTCTGCAACAAGTTCGTTGTATTTTTTTTCAAAGGCTGTGGAAATGTATTTTAAGAAGATAAGCCCTGTAAAGATTTTGCGGTAATCTGCAGCGGGAATGTGTCCCCATAACTCACATGCTGCATCCCAAATCTGCTGTTCAAAACCAAGGGTGGCTGATGTGGATTTAGGTGATTTTGATTTGGCCATGATGTTCTCCCGTTTTGTGATATCATTATTATAGCAGAAAAATGACCTTTATGCAGATTATAAAAATTATGTAGACTTGAAAAATATTAATTGAGATAATATATTTTTCCATCCATGGTATAATATTCAAAAGGCACCAAACTTTTTATGAAAAAAATCGTATTACTCATTTTAATTCTAACTCTCGTTCTCACTTCTTGTAACGCAAAAGAAACCAAATCAAAGGAGGTTAAAGTGAATACATTTAAATCTGTTTCCATGGAAGAAGGCTTAAAACTTATGGCAAGCGAAAAGGATTTTATTCTTCTTGATGTAAGAACTCCTGAAGAGTTTGCTGGCGGCCATATTCCAGGGACCCTTCAGCTTACAAACGAAACTTTTACAAAGTAGGATGCGGAGAAACTTCTTAAAAATAAGTCTCAGACCATTTATGTTTACTGCCGTTCTGGAAGACGATCTAAAGAAAGCTGCCAGAAGTTGATTGATTTTGGTTATACAAATGTAATTGAGATTGGCGGGATTATTTCTTATAACGGACTGGTGGAGAAGTAGAAAGGGCTTCTTGAAGCGAAAGAAAAACTGGCAGACTAGAAACTTGAAGAAGCATCCAGAATCACCCATAGAGTTGAATTATTGCGGGATTCAACTGCATCAAATTATTACGATTTTGCAGATGACATAAACTTTGATGATGCAAGACTTATGGCAGCTAAAGGTGATGGGCAAGGCCTTTGTTATTGGTTTAATTGTTTAGGCCACAAGTTTGGTTCCTGGCTTCACAAGGCAGAATATTTTGTCAAAACGTTCTGGAAAAAGACACCTGATGAAATAATCAGTGTCGGTGAAGACATGAAGAAAAATTACTGCAAGAACTTAGGTGAGTACATCGAAAAAAGAATGAAAGCTAAGACCATAAACCAGATTAAGAAAACCAAAGAAATCAAAGAAGAAATTACTCAGGTTCGAAAAAAAAGACAGAAGTCGTGATGATGGCTGGGAATGATAAAAAATACTTGCTTTACATATTGTTACCAAAACTATATAATTTTGGTAACAATATGTGCAATATTTCATCAGCCATTAAAAATCGAATTATAAATCTTCCTCAGAATTCGCTGTTCAGTATTAAAGATTTTACTGATCTTGGTGCCTATAAAAGTGTGAAAGTTATATTATCCCGCTTGGAAAAAGAGCATCTCATTAAAAGAGAAATTGACGGACTTTACTCCAAACCTGAATATTCTGATTTTTTGCAGGAATTTGTTGCTATTCCAATTGATGACATTGCCATTCAATTGGCAAAAAAATTTTCCTGGCATATTTCCCCTACTGGAAATACTGCCCTAAATAAATTAAAACTTTCAACACAAGTTCCAGTACATTATGTATATCTTAGTGATGGACCATATCGGGAATATGATATAAATGGAACGAAATTAGAATTTAAACATACAAACAATAAAATGATTTCAACTCTGTCAGATAAGTCTAATACCCTTGTACAGGCTTTAAAATCCTTGGACCAGGAAAATTTTAACGAACAGGTAAAAGAAACAATCAGGCAACAGTTTTCAAAACAAGACATATTGTTAATTCTGAAAGAAACACAGTACGTTACATCATGGATTTATGAATGCATAAAAGATATTGCAAATTTCGGGGGTGATGAAAATGCGTAAGTTTTTACAAAATGAAAGAAAAAATATAGATGCAGCTATTTTGAATACTGCCAGAAAGAGAAATTTACCACCTGCTCTAGTGGAAAAGGATTTATATGTGTGCTATTTATATTCAATATCCTTCTTCGTTCAGAAACGAATATGTTAAAGATTCTGTAAAACTTGAAATTGGTCCGTTAGCAGCATGGACTCCTTGTGAAACAAAAAAGATTTCAAGTTTTATTGCTCAAGAATATCCTAAATTGTTTGAAAGTGTTAGCTTTCCAGTTTTTATAACAAAGCCTGTACGAACATTCTGGGAAAAAGCAGTAATTATGCATCAAGAAGCTAATCGGGTGGATGGAAAAGTTCCTATGCGCTATTTTCGTCATTACTTAGGGAAAAACATATGAGTATAGAAAAGTCATTTGATGATAAATCTGAAGCATTGATTACTCCTGAAAAAATCTATGGAAATCACGAGAAAATTGCAGATATATGTATCATCACTTTTTCTCATGCCGTTTATGATAGAGTTTTGAAAACTTATAGGTGCAATAAAATTGCTAATACTGGAACTGCAAATGGGAAAATTTCAATTTATTTTATTGAAGAAAAAAATGTGTTATTTTATCTTTCACCAATAGGCTCCGCAGTAGCCGGGACAGTTCTTGATGAAGTA